>JAFSFI010000004.1 GCA_017435255.1 Bacilli bacterium
AAAAATAAAAATATTTTTATAAGACAAAAAATATTTTTTTACAAAAAAAACATTTAACCCATATATATCAAGGAATCGATAAATTACTTCTTATTTTTTTAAACTTCAAGTTAACTTGTATAGTTTACACGAGTGTTTTTATCCTTGACATAAATCGAACAAAACTTAACTAAATATTTTAACAATTAAAAAAGAGTAATATTTTACTCTCTTGATTTGTTGTGAATTTCTTCTATTTTTTGTTCTATCCTATTACCATATTCAATAGATTCATCAAATATAAATTTTAATTCAGGAGTATGCCTGATATCAACCCTATCGCTAAGTTTTCCTCTAATAAATGATTTAGCCCTATCTAGTGCTTTTATGGTATCTATCTTTTTAGATTCATCTAAAACCGTGAAATATACTTTAGCATAACTCAAATCACTTGTTATATCACAATCAGTAATAGTTACAAACTTTATATCTTCATCCTTAATCTCAGTCATTAATATATAGCTAATTTCTCTTACAAAAGCACTATTTAATCTTTCTATCTTAACATTCATGTTATTTTCACCTCATACATATATAATACCTGTTTTCTAGGAAATATTCAACAAATACAAAAAAAATTACTGAAATTCAGTAATTTTATAATTGTATCTTTACATCTTTTTTCTTAGTTTCTTCCGCTTCAAAGAATGTTTTCTTAACCATCTTCTTAGAGTTAGCAATTATACTAGTTGGAAAACTAACAATCATTTGATTAAAAATAGATACATTAGAATTATACATTCTTCTAGCAGCTTGTAAATGCTCTTCTACCTCAATAACAGACTGTTGTAACATTTTATAATTATCACTCGATTTTAATTCAGGATAGTTTTCAACAACTAAATTAATTTTTTCTAAATTAGCACTCATTTTAGCATTAGCAGCATTTTTTTCATCTAAGGTCATACCTTTTCTTAGATTAATAACTTCAAACAAAGTTTCTTTTTCATGTTTTGCATATGCTTTTACTGTATCCATCATTTTAACTAAAACATCATATCTCTTAGTCAAAGCAACATCAATACCAGAATCAGCTTCTTCTATTTTAACTAATGTTCTATTAAGTTTATTGAGTGTACATATATACCAAATAACTATAAGAGCAATTATAACAACTACAACTAATAATAACATTTCCATTTATTACACCCCCTTTCTAAATAAATCATTATCTAATCCTAAAATATCAACAAAATTTGTAATCATTTGTATTTCTTCTATTGCCTGTTTATGATTTTGTTCAATATTTATTTTCTTATAAAGATTTGGTTCAAACAAATCTTTACCACTATGTAATCCTACATGTAGTTTATTATCAATAAAGCAAAATAACAATTTACCGTGAACACTATTATTTAATTTTTTTATTTTCTCCATAGTATTTGGAGTTAAAACATAAAAAGCATCTAAATTATTTTGAGCAAAAACATTAAATTCTTTATTAAACTCAATATCTTCCAGTTGAACTTTATTAAATTTTTTAAAACTAAACAAGCCACCAAGTTTAGCATTCCTAAAACCTTTTTCGCAAACTTGTAAATCTGCCTTAAACTGTTTATTAAAATCAAAAATATACCATTGTCCCTTAAAAACCGTAACCCTGTGACGATCCCCATCACTATCTGTGTGCTCTTCTTCTATTTCCACATCAGAAAACTCAAATGAAACATTTTTATATTTTGCACATATATAATCGTTCGAGTGATAAATATCCCCCGTATCCATCATACCTGTATTTGATATAATTTCTTCAGGTATTCCTCTATCTAAATCAAAATGAATATTTTTAAAAATTGTTTTAAAAATTTCTAATACAACTACTTTTTTATAACCTTTAACAAACTCTCGGTAGTCTTTCATAGTTAATACACTCGTTAATAATACACCCAAAAAACCGGTAATAAAAACAGTATCAAACTCTAAAACTCCATTAAACATATAATTAATAAAAACAAACCCCAGAGATACAATCGCAGCAATTCCATATCCTATTTTTTTCTTTTTTACCACTTTTTCTCTTGATTTTTCTAATTCTTCTATATTCATATAATCTCCTACAATCATGTATACATTATATCAATTATTCACAACAAACTGAACAGATTAATTTTTTTTAATTAATCCGATTGTAAAATTTTGTAAAAAAAAGAACTAGCTATCTTTTTATTTCAACTAGTTCAAATGCTTCAATTATATCAAGTTCCTTAATATCTTGGAAGTTTTCAACTGTAATACCACAGTCCATATCTTTTTTAACTTCTTTTACTTGGTCTTTTTCGTGCTGAAGAGATTTAATTTTACCTGTATAAATTACTACCCCATCACGAATTATTCTAGCATCAGCATTACTCTTAATAACACCACTAATAACATGGCTTCCTGCAATAGTACCAACTTTAGAGAATTTAAATAGTTGTCTAACTTCAGCACTACCTAATACTTTTTCTTCAAATGTAGGATCAAGCATACCTTTCATAGAGTTTTCTATGTCCTCTACCATTTTATAAATGATATCATATAATTTGATTTCTACATTTCTATCTTTTGCAAAGTCCATTGTTTTACCATTTGGTCTTACGTTAAATCCAATGATAATTGCATGTGATGCACTAGCTAAAACGATATCACTTTCAGTAACTGTTCCAACACCACCACGAATAACTTTAACGTTTACTCCCTCAACATCTATCTTAGCAAGACTTTGTTTAACCGCTTCTAGGCTTCCATTAACATCGGTTTTAACAATAACATTAATTTCTTTAATCCCTTCCTTAATAGCACCAAATAAATCTTCTAAACTCATACCACTTCTATTAGTAGCCTGTTCTTTAGCTCTATTCTTTCTTTGTTCCATAACACTTCTAGCTTGTTTTTCTGTTTCAAACGCCATAAATTTATCACTAGCAGAAGGAAGTTCATTAAGACCAGTTATTTCAACTGGAGTTGAAGGAAGAGCTTCAGTAATATCCATACCTCTATCATTTTTTAGGGTTCTAATCTTACCACAAGTAGTACCAACCGCAATAGGATCTCCTAAACGTAGTGTACCATTTTGCACTAATACTGTTGCAACATTACCAATTTGTTTATCAAGACGAGATTCAACAACTGTACCAATCGCATATCTTTTTGGATTAGCTTTTAATTCAGCCATGTCACTTACTAAAAGGATGCTTTCTAATAGTTCAGGAATTCCTACTTTTGTTTTTGCAGAAATTCTATTAACTATAGTATCTCCACCCCATTCTTCTGGAGCAAGACCGTATTCAGCAAGTTCTGTTAATACTTTATCAACATTAGCAGCTGGTTTATCAATTTTATTAATAGCAACAATTATTGGAACACCTGCAGCTTTTGCGTGGTCTATTGCTTCTTTAGTTTGAGGCATAACACCATCATCTGCAGCAACTATAATAATAACTATATCAGTAATACTAGCACCACGTGCTCTCATTTCAGTAAATGCTTCATGTCCTGGAGTATCGATAAATGTTATCTTTCTACCATCAAGTTCTACTTGATAAGCACCTATTGCTTGTGTAATTCCACCAGCTTCTCCACTTACTACATCAGCATCACGAATTGCATCAAGAAGTGAAGTTTTACCATGGTCAACGTGACCCATAATAGTAACTACCGGTGGACGAGTTTCTAAATCATCAGGATTATCTACTATTTCATATGATTCAAAATTACTGATGTCTGTTGCTTCTTCATTTTTTAATGTTTTATTATAATCAACTACAATTAATTCTACAACATCATAACTAAGAGAATAATTTAAATTAGCCATAATTTGTAGTCCCATCAACTTCTTAATAATTTCTGTTGGTGCTACCTCTAATTCTTTAGCTAAATCACTAACAGTCATTCCGTCTTTATAAAGAATTACATCCTCATCTATTTTTTCTTCGTTACTCTTTAATTTTTCACGATGTTTATATAACTTTTTCTTTTCTTTTTGGAAAGATGTTTTACTACTTTCCATACGTTCTGATTTTGATTTTAATTTTTCAATTCTATTACCATCAAATTTTAAATTTGATTCATTTACTATTTGTTCTACTCTTTCGTCTAATTCTTCTTCGTAATCTTCTTCAGCATCCTCTACAACATAGTCTTCAGCATCTTGTAATTCATTATCAAGAAGAATAATATCGTCTTCAGTAAGTAGTGTCTCTTCATCATCATATTTTATATCTAGTTTGTCACACAATTTCATTATTTGTTCACTACTTTTATCTACATCTAATGCATATTCTAAAATACTCATCATTATAGCCACCTACTTTCTTAATCATTATTAATTATATTTTCTAATTCAGCATATATACTATCAGGAATCATAATCTCTAAATGTTTTTCCAAAACTTTTGTTTTCTTTGCTTTTTCTACAACACTTAAATCCTTAGTTATATATGCTCCCCTTCCATTACTTTTACCGGTCAAATCTACTATTACTTCTCCTTCTGGAGTTCTAACTACACGAAGTAAATTTTTCTTTTCTTGTTTTTCTCTTGTTACTACACAAGTTCTCATTGGTATCTTTTTCGTTTTCATAAGGTATTACTCCTTAAAATTAATTCCCATTTCACTAGCTTGTTGTAAATTTTTAATATCGATTTTATAATGAGTCAATTTACTTGCCAATTTAGCATTTTGTCCTTTTTTACCAATTGCTAAAGAGAAGTTTTCATCATCTGCTACAACAATGCATTCTTGTTTCTTAGGATCAGTAATAATTACATGTAAATTTTTAGCTGGTTGTAATGCATTGGCAATAAATATTGCTGGATCTTTATCATATTTTACAATGTCTATTTTTTCTCCATTAACTTCTTCTATAATTCTTGCAATTCTAGTTCCTTTTTCTCCAATACACGCTCCTATTGGATCAATATTACTTCTTTCTGAATATACAGCAACCTTACTTCTTGAACCTGCGTCTCTCGCAACACTATATAAAAGTACAGATCCATCATTAATTTCTGGAATTTCTAGTTCAAATAATCTTTTTAAGAATCCATAATGATTTCTAGATAGAAGAATAAACATTCCTTTACCGCTTCCATCAACTTTACTACAATAAACTTTAATTTGTTTTCCCATTTCAATTTTTTCACCAGGAATACATTCTTTTTTTGGTAAAATACCATTACTTCTTCCAAGATTAATGAAATAGTTATCAACATCTTCTAAATCAACTGTACCAATTAATAATTCATCTTGCTTATCTCCATATTCATCCATAATAGAATTACGTTCAGCCTCTCTCATTTTTTGCACTAAAACTTGTTTAGCTGTTGATGCTGCAACTCTACCAAAATCTTTTGGAGTAACTTCTGTATCAATAGTATCTCCAACATTTAAACTCTTATTAATTTTCCTTGCTTCAGTTAAACTAATTTCATAATCTAAATCAATTCCATCAGATTCTTCATCATCCTCTTTTTCATCAGGTACTACAGTTATATAAGAATATACTTTAATATCTCCTGTATTTCTATCAATAAATATTTTAGAATTTGTTAAAGAATCAAAGTTTTTCTTATACGCAGTAGCAAGTGCTAATTCCATAGCTTCAAATACTAATTCACGATCAATTCCTTTTTCTTTAACAATCAAATCAACTGCTTTTATAAATTCTTTACTATTCATTTGTAACATCTCCTTTTTCTTTTGCATATACATCTAAAATATAATTATCAAGTTCAATATCCATTTTATCTAATATTGGATTAATTATTCTAGTAGCCATAACTACTGTAGATAGAGGAATAATAAATTCTGCATCTAGCGCTATTCTTAAGAATGTTTCACTATCTTCTTTTTCTAAAGTAACACTATCAATCCAAACTTTAAGTTTATCTAACTTATCCCCTACCAATTCTTTAATTTTTTCTTCCATTTTTATCACTCCTCAATATAAAAAGTGGGAGTATTCCCACTTGATGTACTTAGATTATAACACAATTTCCTTGAAAAACCAAGAAAAAAATGAGATTAAACAATAAAAAAGTAACCTTTTGATTACTTTTGTCTTATTAACTATTCTTGAGCGTCTTTACAGAAACCGTCTCCTGATTTACCTTCATCACCTTCATCATATACTTGACCAGCAATAGAGCAAGAAACTTCTGTAATTTTATCTTTTAAAACACCACCGAATGTACTAATTACACCGATAATCATAACAGCTACTAATGCAATAATTAATACATATTCAACTAATGCTTGACCTTTTTTATTCATCTTAAACATAATATCACCATACCCTTTAATATACCTTAATTTTATCTTGTTTTATTAGGTTTGTCAATTATAATTTAACTAGCATAATATCTAGTGCATAACGCTTTTATTATCTTTGCAACCAAAAAAAATTATGTTATATTTATTTTGGTGAATCAAATGAAGATAATTATAAGCAATAAATCTATTCCACTAAAAGTTGCTAATAGTTTTTGGCTAAAATTTAAAGGTTTTATGTTTAAAAAAAATATAAATCACGCTCTTCTTTTTAAGAATTGCAATGGTATACACACTTTTTTTATGAAGGAAGAAATAGATGTAATATTAACGGATAAAGAAAATAACGTTTTATATTTATACCCTAATCTAGGGAAAAATAAAGTTATTCTACCAAAGAAAAACGTGTATAATACCTATGAACTTCCAAAAGGAAGTATAAATAAATTAAAAACAAATGATAAAATAAAAATTAGAGACTAAATTAAATCTCTAATTTTTTACTTTAAAGCTTTTTAATAATTGTTTTCCTGATTCTTTTCTATGTACATAGAAAGGTTTACTACTTCTTATCTCGTCAAGCGCAGACTTTAATCTTGGAGTTTTATCTTTACTTCTTTCTACAACTTTAAACAATTTATCTCCAACTTCATAATTTCCTTGGCTATAACAATCTCTAGCATAAATTAATCTAACAAGAGAAGTCTCTTCTTCAGTAAGTCCACATTTACCACACGCTTCTGTAATAGACATCTCCATATCATTTATCATTATAGAAATCTCATCAATTTTGGTGATTCCGAAATATTCCTGGGTTGGAGTTATATTAGCAAGGAAATTATTGATAACTCTTCCTCGTGATTTTGGCTTGTCTTTCCCTTGATTAGATGAAGTCGTTTTTGAAGATGATACCTTTTTTTCTTTTTTTGGTTGTTGTGTTTTTTGGTCTTGTAATTCTGGTTGTATTTTTACCTCTTCCATTTTCTTTTTAGTTTTATTAATCAAATCTAATAAAACAACTTGGTTGGCTTCATTCCTTAAATGTGGATTTGATTCAAACAAATGATATGCAACAGTTAAAAGTTCTAAACTTTCACTATATGAACCAATTTTACCCAAATAAACACCAAGCTTATAATATGTTGAAATGTGTGGCTTAGGTAGACTAATAATAGTTTTATAATAATCAACACATTTTTTATATTTTCTAGCAGCTAAATCTTTTTGGTATTGTAGTTTTAACGCATCAACATCAATCCATTCAGGATGAACATATCTTAATACAATTCTTCGTTTTTCTCCTTCCCCAATACTAAACGAATCCATACTAGAAAACTTTTCCACTAAATGGTGAATTTTCTTTCTGTGAATTCTATCCATAGGTTCTAGAACAACAATACCTCTTTTTTCATTTAAATATTCAGACTTTTGAGTCAAGAATATATAATCTTCATCATTAGTGTAATCAATAACTTCTGCTGGATTATTATTTTCGTTTTCAGTACTTTGACCGAGAATTTCTAACATCTTATTAAGACTTTCAACCAAGTTCTCTGAAGTCCCCAATTCTTTAGATTTACTTATTATGTCTAAATATATTCTGGCCTCTTTAAATTTTTTGTTTTGAACACTATCGTAAAAAGACGAAATATAATCTGATACATCAAAAGCTATATCACCTTTGCTAAGTTCATTTAAAAGAAGCATTGGTTTTGAAAACGAATCGTCTTGTTCTAATATACTAATTTTTATTAAACCTGCAACTAAAAATTCATACTTTTCTTTACCAATAGAAGTTAAATATTGATGTACTTTTGTAACAGCATTATCCATATCCTTGTTGGATAAAAGTTCTATAATTTCAGAGAAAGTTGTAATTGGCGATACAGGTTTAACTTCCTTCTTTTTATTTTCTATTTCATTAATCAATCCCACAATGTCTCTTAACATAATATAAATAAGACTTGTGTCTCGTCGTTCAGGATCAGAATTATGTTGTTCTGATAATTTCAATGCCATCCTATAGTCTTTATAATCTAATGCACAGAAAAAAGCATCGTCACTTAGTAACTCTTCTGAAGAAAGCCTTTTAAACGAAGGAACTTTCCTTGTATTATTTATCTCTATATAATCATTTAATAAAGAGAACAAATACTTATTAGACCTTGATAATTCATGATTATAACTCTCTAGATTCAAATCCCTAAACAATCGTTCATATTCTTTATTTTTCAACCATTCTATTCTTTGAACAGTTAGTATTTTTTTATTTCTTATTGATTGAGACAATAAAGTTTTTTCTAATACTTCCATTTGATTTGCATGGTGATTTGTATCAATTATGTCATTAAGTTCTTTCAAAGCATTAGAAAATTTTTGATAATATGCCAGTCTTCTTACTCTAGTATGTTCTTTAACATTAGTATATCTTTTGTCATCATAATACACCATAAAATCAATATCAGAAAAGCTCTTTACCTTCGCCTGTAAATATCTAGGAAGTTCAGTTATAAAGCTTAATAAATATAAATAGTATTTAGCATCATTCAAATAATATTTATTTTCAACAGATAATAACCCATTAATATATTTTATAGCACCATCATAATTTCTATGATCTATCTCCCAGAAAAAAAGCTTAAAACAAGCACCACTATGATTAGGACTTAATTCATGACATTTTAAAAAGTACTCATGTGCTTCTTCATACTTTCTTTCACGAGTTAGCCCTATCCCATAATAATATAATCTTTCTGCACTAGGAAGCGCATAACAGCCCCTTTTAGTTCTTACTAATTCATTTGCTTCAATTAATATATTAATGTCTTTTGCGCTTATTCCATTATCTCTCAATACTTTTGTAGTTAGCTCTTTTTCCTTCAAGACCGTTCTATATAGTCTCTCTTGTAACTCAACCATATTCCACCTCTAAAACCTATATAAATATTGTTATTAATATCAATGCTATTCCTGTTAATAATCCTAAACACGCTATCTTTTTATCTTTCATCTCTTTTATCTTAGGTAAAAGTTCAAAAAAACTTA
This sequence comes from Bacilli bacterium, assembly GCA_017435255.1. Taxonomy (GTDB): domain Bacteria; phylum Bacillota_I; class Bacilli_A; order RF39; family UBA660; genus RGIG3091. The sequence goes on from JAFSFI010000004.1 coordinate 9,334, forward strand.
TATAAATAAGCATTCCTAAAGTTATACTTAATAATATTCCTAAAATCAGTTCATTAACTAATACTCCACTTAATAAAAACATTACTAAGCCACCCATAAAAGTAGATAGTGATACTGAAGATATTATTAACCAAGTATTTAATTTATTATTGTTCGCCTTATAGAATGTTGAAGTAATAACCATTCCTAACGGAATATTGTGAAGTCCTATACCTAAACACATTAACAATCCTGATTCTAATGAATTGTTAACAGCAGCATAAACAGCCATTCCCTCAATAATATTATGTAATACTAAAGCAATACTAGATATTAATCCTATATGGTTTAATTCCTCTTTTTCATGTCCATCGTGTTCAGGTATAAACCTATCCAATATCTTTAGTAAAACAATTCCTAAAATAACACCAATTAAAGCAAAAAGGATTCCTTTAAAGTTTCCAAACTCTTCTAAAAAAATTTCTTTCACTTCAGGAATTAGATCAACAATCATTAACATTATCATTACTGAAAATGCTAAACTAATCGAAAAATTAACAAATTTATTATTATTTTTACTAACAAATGTTATAATAGCACCTATTATTATAAATAGTCCCAATATTAGTGTAATTAACAGTCCCATAATAACTCCTATTCTATATTAAAGTCCAAAGAATAACTAAAACGCCTAGCGCTAATCTATACCACATAAATACTTTAAAATCATTTTTCCTTAGATATTTCATTAAGAATTTTATACACAAAATTCCTACTATAAAAGAAACTAAAATACCAACTCCAAAAATTGCAAAGTTATTAACTATTGCACCGAAACTATCTTTCAAATCAAGTATAACTGCCCCAAGAACTACAGGAGCAGATAAGAAAAATGAAAACTTAGCTGCATCTTCTCTTTTTAAGTTTAAGCACCTTCCCGCAGCAATAGTTGTACCACTTCTAGAAAACCCTGGAATTAATGCAAAAACTTGACTGCAACCAATTATAAAAGCATCTTTTAGCGTCATTTCACCAATACTTTTTTTCGCCTTAAAATATTTATCAACCAAGAAAATAATTATTCCCATTATTATTAACGCAATAGCTATTACAATAAAATTAGTTCTAATCGCATTTTCTATTATATCTTCAAATAATATTCCAAAAACAGCAGCTGGTATTGTTGCAATTACAATATACCAAAGCATTTTACCTTCTTTATCTTTTATTCCTTTGGTAAATCCTTTTTGAATCATATTTATAAAGTCTTTAAAGAAATAAATTCCTATTGCAAGCAATGTACCAAAATGAAGCGCTATATCAAAACTCATAGAAATATCATTACCAATATTAGCACCGATTCCAAATAGATCTCTAAATATTATCAAATGAGCAGATGATGAAATTGGTAAAAATTCCGCTATCCCCTGAATAAAACCCAAAATAATTACTGACCACATATCTTAGCCTCCCTATTTATACTTATTCAGTATATCATACAAAATGTTATTTTTTAATTTTTTTTATTCTTTTTAACAAGTTTCCTTGCTTCTCTTTTTTCTTTTTTTCTTCTTTTGCTATATTCTTTTATATAACCTAATGTAGTCTTTCTCGCTACTTGCATTCTTTCTAAAGTATCTTTATCTGTAATCTGTTTTTTATCAAAAGTATATAAAGTTTCCGCTAAGTTATATATACGTTCATCCGTATAAAATTCAGGATATCTAGTAAACATAAGGTTTGCAGTGATTAAAAATTGTTCATCAGGTTTCCCTAAAAACGAAGCCATTCCATCATCCAATGTTCTTGCTAATTGATTTGCATCTAATGGCATACTTTTAATAACATCAAAATAATTATCAGCACATCTAATTCCTGCAGCTTTTTTTGTAAAAAATTCCCCATAATCATACTCTTCTCTTGCGTATTGGCCTGGCAAGTTTCTTCTTCTTTCAACTTCCCTATTTATAAATTGTCTTTCTTCCAAAAGCTCTTCTCCAGAGATGCTTGGTAAAACCTTCGAAGTTAGTGTTGGAATATACGCAGAAATCAAAGACATATAATAAAGATTATGACAAATTCTATTAGCAACCGTCTCTACTATTAATTTACTTTCATCCAAAGAATATTTCTTTTTCTTTTCAAAAAGCAATTTTTCTCCTTGAATTTCTCTATTAAATTTCTCTACCGTTATCATTATTTTCCCTCCTTAACATAATTAAATATATCTGTATAATTATCTACATAAACAATTTTCAAATCTTTTTTTACATCAGCTGGAACTTCTTCCAAGTCTTTTTCATTCTGAATTGGTAAAAACACTGTTTTTATATTAGCTCTTACAGCACCAATTAATTTTTCTTTAACTCCACCTATAGGTAAAACCCTACCACTTAATGTCATTTCTCCAGTCATACTTATGCTTGAAGGAATAAATGTGTTAGTAAACAAGCTAAGTAGCGCTGTAGTAATAGCGACACCTGCACTAGGTCCTTCCTTAGGCACAGCACCTTCTGGAACATGAATATGAATATCAATATTTTCTAAATAATTACAATCTATTTTATACATTTCACTATTTGATTTTATATAACTTAAAGCAATACGGGCAGACTCTCTCATAACTTCCCCTAATGAACCAGTTAAAATCATTTCACCTTTACCAGGGAAAGAGGTTACTTCTATTGGTAATATATCTCCGCCAAAAGTTGTATAAGCAAGGCCATTTACCACTCCAAGTCTAGATTCCTCTTCAATGTTATTATAAAAATATTTTTTATTACCTAAATACTTTACAACATTAGAAGAAGTTATTTTATAGTGTTTCTTACTGTGGCCTAAAACCATTTCTTTAACTATTTTTCTAAGTATAGTAGAAAGCTCTCTTTCTAAATCACGAACACCTGCTTCTTTAGTATAATTTCTAATAATAGTAAATATTGCTTCATCTTCAAAGACTACTTCTTTATTATTTAAACCGTGTTCTTCTAAAAGCCTCTTAATCAGATGCTTTTTCGCAATATCAAATTTTTCATATTCCGTATATGAAGATAATTCAATAATTTCTAATCTATCTCGTAATTCATTAGGAATTTGATCTAAATAATTAGCTGTTGCTATAAACATAACACTACTTAAATCAAATTCTTCTTCAATATAATGATCAACAAAATTTTTGTTTTGCTCTTTATCAAGAACTTCTAATAAACTTGAAGCTGGATCACCTTTTATATCTTTAGTCATTTTATCTATTTCATCAATTATGAATACAGGGTTAGTTGTACCAGCTTTTTTCATCCCTTGAATAATAAGTCCAGGAGCTGCTCCAATATATGTCCTTCTATGTCCAACAATTTCAGCCTCGTCATTAACCCCACCAACTGATATTTTAGTATATTTTCTATTTAAACTTTCTGCAATACTTTTAGCTAGAGTTGTTTTTCCTACTCCGGGTGGTCCAACCAAACAAATAATTGGACTTCTTAAATTATTGGTATTTTGCTTAACAGCTAAATACTCTAAAATACGTTCTTTTACAGAATCTAATGCATAATGACTGCTATCTAAAATATTTTTAACTTTATTTAAGTTATTGTTATCTTTAGTAGTTTTACTCCAAGGTAATTTTAACAACCAATCGATATAAGTACGAATTATACCCAACTCTGGTGAATTAGGATTAAGTGACTGATATCTTCCTAATTCATTTAAAAGTCTTTTCTTAACTTTTTTAGGGCACCCCAAAGACTCAATTTCACTTCTTAAATTGTCAATTTCACTATCCTTGTCATTAATATCTCCAAGTTCCTCTTTTATGACTTTTATTTTTTCTCTTAAGACAAATTCTCTTTGACTTTCATCAAGTTGTTTTGTAACTTCTTCTTCTATTTGTTTCTCAAGTTTAATAATTTCCATGTCACGATTAATATCATCTAAAATCATTTTAACCCTAGATGTACTAGATACTTCTTCAATATATTCTATCTTTCTTTCAAATGTTGTTGGTAAATATATAGCTACAACATCTGTTAACTTATCAATGTCTGTAATTCCAGCAGTTTGCGCTAAAACAGTATTTGACATATAAGGTACTTCTCTTACGTAAACCTCAACGTGCTTCATTAAACTTCTTGCATATGCAAGTTCTTCTTTTAACTCTAACTCTTCTAAAGGTAACTCGCTGATCATTGCTTCATAAATATTATCTTCTTTGTTATAAGTATGAACTTTAACACGATTAACACCTGACAAAATTATTCTTGTTTTTCCATTAGGCATTTCTATTTTCATCTTAATATTAGCAATTATTCCAATCTTTGGAAGTTCACTAATATCAGGATCTATTTCTAAATTATCTTTTGGATTAACAACTAAAATACTACTATTATAATACGATTCTGCTAATGACAATAATTTCTTATCATTTTCACTATCAAACTCAAGACGCATCTCACTATGAGGGAATAATACCATATTACGGATTAACAATACAGGCAAATTTGTCTTAACCATAAAATCCCTCCTCAAAACTGGTTTTTATTATAACCACTTGTTACAAAAAAATCAACAAATATGACATTATTTTACAAACTAAAAATTACCATTTAATTTATGGTAATTTTTAGTATTTGTAATAATATATTTTTAGAAAAACATTCTCACTATATCGTTAAAAGTAATATATAACAATAACAGCAACAACAATACAAATCCAATACTATGAAAAATATTTTCTACTTTTGGATTTACTGGAGAACCTTTTATTTTTTCTATTATTAAGAATAGAATTCTTCCTCCATCAAACGCAGGAAATGGAAGCAAATTAATGAATCCAACATTTATACTTAAAAGAGCAACTAACTGTAGAACGCTTTCAATTCCAGCACTCCTTGTTTGACCAACAATTGAGTAAATACCAACAGGTCCAGATAAGTTATCCATACCTACTTGACCAGTAAACAATAATTTAAGCGTAATAAACATTTGCTTAAATAAAGCTCCGGTCTTCTCAAAAGCATATTTAATTGGTGCAAAGAAACCTTTTTCAGTTTCATTGATAAACTCTATACCATACCTATACGTTGTTACTTCATCAACCACTTCTTTTACAGGAGCAACTTCATAAGTAACCACTTTACCAGATTCCTTTTTCATTTCAAATGTAATTGTATCACCTGGTTTTACTACAGATAAATATATTCTAACATCATCAATGGTAGAAATTTTATTACCGTTTACTTTTAAGAATTTATCCCCTTCTTCAATACCAGATTCAACCATTGGATATCCTTCTGTAAGTTTACCTACAACTGGATCCATATTAGGTGAACCGAAGAATATTCCACAAAGAAACAATATTAGAAATGCTAGAATAAAGTTATTTCCAGCGCCAAAGAACATAATTAAAAATCTTTGCCAAATAGGCTTATTATACATTTTTTTATCCTTAGGTACTTTTTTGTCATCATCGATTTCTTCTCCAGCAAGAGAAACAAATCCACCTATAGGAATAGCCCTTATACAATATTCAGTTTCATCCTTCTTATTTTTTCTTTTCTTTCCCCAAATTTTTGGACCCATACCTATTGAAAATTCATAGACATGAACCCCAAACATTTTTGCAAATATAAAATGCCCAAACTCATGAACTAAAACTATAATTCCTAAAATTAAAATGAAATAAATTAATGTCATATATCCTCCCTATAATACTGCTAAAAACAAAATAAATCCTAAAACAATAAATATAATACTATCTAATCTATCAAGTATTCCACCGTGTCCTGGAATTAAATTTGAAAAATCTTTAACATCATAATATCTTTTAATAGAAGAAAATATCAAATCCCCTAATTGACCAATTAAAGATAGAGCTAGAGTTACGAAAATAATTATACCTATTTCTATACCAGGATTAATAACAGTAGTATAGTAAATTACTCCAGCAATCACTCCCATAACTGTTCCACCGATCAGTCCTTCAATTGTTTTCTTTGGTGAAATTAGCGGTGCCAATTTATTTCTTCCTATATATCTACCAGTAATATATGCAAAAGTATCTGAAATACAAGATATAATAAATAAATATATTACATAAGTTAAACTAAAATTACGAAGTAAAATTAATAAATTAAAACTCAATCCAACAAATAACGTCGCACTAGTTAAAAATAATGCATCATTTAAATTATATTTTTTACTATTGTTAATAAATACCATTGGTGATAAAAACACAAACATCATAACAGACATTAATCTGTAGTCCATTAAAACAGACAAATTCTGTGATTTATAATTATTAAATGTTAAAAATGATACTAAAACGTACGCACACAATTCAACAAGAAAAGGAAAATCTTTTTTTGTCTTTCTAATTTTCAATAACTCATGAAGTCCTAACAAAGCAATCGCTAACATTAAAACTGAATATGGAAGACCACCAGTCAATAATAACGGAATAAAGATCGCTAACAAAATAACCGCACTAATAACTCTTATTTTCATACTAATTTCCTCCAAACCTTCTATTTCTATTTTGATATTCATCTAATACTGTATCAAATTCCTTTTCATCAAAATCAGGAAAATATGTATTAGTAAAAACCATTTCACTATATGCCATTTGGTATAACATAAAATTACTTACTCTACACTCCCCACTAGTCCTAATTAATAAATCTATAGGGGGTAAATCATTATATAAGTACTGTGCAAAGCTTTCCTTGGTTAAAGTACTTAAATCAAGTTTCCCTTTTTTATAATCCTCAGCTATTTTACAACTAGCATCAATAAGTTCTTCCTGTCCTCCATAGTTAAGACAAATATTTAAAATACCATTAGTATTATCTTTAGTTTCTTGTTCTATTTTATACATTGCACTTAAAACATCATCTCTTAATGGAAATTTTCTGCCAGAAAAAACTATTTTTATTTTATTTTTTTTGAACTCTTTTACTTTTTTAGTAAACATATCTATAAATAAATTCATTAAATAATCTACTTCTTCACTGCTTCTTTTAAAGTTTTCAGTAGAAAAAGCAAATACACTTAACACCTTAACACCTTTTTTAAGAATATGTACTCCTGTTTTTTCTAATGTTTTACTTCCGGCAAGATGACCCTCACTTCTTTTAAGTCCCCTTTTAGTTGCCCATCTTCCATTACCATCCATTATTATAGCCACATGGTTAGGAATTTCTATATTGTTCTTATTCATAATCATCCACCTTACATTATAATTATAATACACTTAATAAAAAGTAACAACAAAAAAGAACCTTTTGGTTCTTAAAAACTGTCAATATTAATTTTTACACGTTTATTATCTTTCAAATAACTACTAGCTTGGACAATAGTACGAATTGAATTAGCAACTTTACCTGCTTTTCCAATGACACGCCCCATATCATCATTATCAATCATTACTTGAATAACAATAGTATCATCATCATCTGACTCAAACTCTTTAACACTAACCGCTTCTTTATTAATAGCTAATGCTTTAACAAGTTCTTCTGTTAATAATACTAAATCCATAATTAGTTACCTTTTTTAGAGTCAGCAAATTCTTTTAAAATACCTTCTCTACTTAATAAACTTCTAACTGTATCTGTTGGTTCAGCACCGTTTTTTAACCATTTAATCGCTACTTCTTTGTTAATTTTAACTTCTGCAGGATTTGTTAATGGATTATAAGTACCTACTAATTCAATATATTGTCCATCTCTTGGACGTCTAGAATCAGTTGCAACAATACGATATACTGGTTTCTTTTTAGAACCCATTCTAGTTAGTCTCATTTTAACTGCCATAAATAATACCTCCGTTTCCGCATTCAAATACATTATATATTATCATTATATGTGTTGTCAAGTAAAAAATGTTAACACCTGTATGTTTCTGTAACACTTAATATTTCATATTTTCCATTAAAAAAAATTATTTCACAAATATACAAACAATAATAAACACGATCTATCTTTATCATCAGTAAACTTTAAACCAACTAATACTTCGTTTAATATTATTTTCATGTTTGTATTTTTTAGAAATAGTTATATAATAATCTTAGGAGATGATTTTGTGAAATTAAAGTACGTAATACCCAATAAAGATGATCTTTGGTATAGAAAATCAATTATAGAAGATAAAGACACAATGAAATTCAATAATGGAATCGTTCCTTTTCCAAAAGAAAAATGGGACTCTTGGTATTCTAAATGGATCGAATCTGATAACAAAGACTATTTTTATGCATACTTATTTGATGAAGATTGCCAAAAATTTGTTGGAGAAATAGCATATAGAAAAGATCCAAATTTAAATATTGCTATACTGAATATTATTATTGAACATAAACACAGAGGTAAAGGTTATGGAAAAGAAGGATTAAATATTTTGGTTAAAACAGCATTTAAAAACGGATATAGTGAAGTCTGTGATTATATTAATAAAGACAGTCTTAGCTCTCATAGACTTTTTTCTAATTTTGGGTTTAAAATAATATCATCAGAAAACAACGATGATATAGAATTTAGATTAACAAAAAATGATTATGTTAATCTTTACGGAACAATTGATTAAAATATATATTATTAAATAATAAAAGAGTATCAAGTTACTCTTTTAATTTTGTTTTTTTAACACTAAACTTTTGTTTAATGGTTTTAAATTTTTTGGAACAAATATTCCATCCTTTAGAATTAATTGATCATCAATTAATATTTCGCCACCACCTAAATTTCTATCTAAACGGCTCACTAAATCCCAATGTATCGCACTCTTGTTACCATTATCACTTTGAAAATGAGCCCGTCCTAATGCTATGTGAAAAGAACCAAGTATTTTCTCATCATATAAAATGTTTTTAATGATTCTATCAATATTAGGATTTGTACCTATAGCAAATTCTCCTATATATGAGCTTCCTTCATCAGTATTTAGTATTTGATTAAGTATTTCTTGGTTTTGATCAGAAGTTGCATTCACTACTCTACCATCTTCAAAACTTAATGATATGTTGGAAAAATCATATCCTTGATATAATGCATCCGCATTAAAAACTATATTACCATTAGCACTATATTTATCTGGCGCGATAAAAACCTCTCCATCAGGCAAATTTATTTTACCGTCACATACAAAAGCCTTACATTCTTGAATATCAAAAGATAAATTTGTAGTATCAGTTCTAATTTGAACATGCTTTCCCTTATCTAAATATTCTTTTAGTGGTAACATGTTTTCACTTAATTCTTGATAATCGGCATTTACAACAGAAAAATAAAATTCTTCAAACGCTTCAGTGCTCATACCGAATCTTTGCGCCATAGCTTTAGTGGGATAGCCAACAGTAACCCACCTTTTTATCCTATTATTAGAATATAAATTCTGAAAAAAATGTTGTTGAAATAATTGTCTTTTTGAAATAGGTATATCGTTCATCTCATAAAAATTATCATATTCCGTAATTTCTATACGTACATCCATCATGTCCATGATAACATTTTGAGATTTGGCCATCAATTCATATTGTTCTTTATTTCCACAAAGAATAATCTCTCTTCTAATATCACTCTCACTTAAAATAACAAAAGGAGTTGCTCCAACCTCATAACACTCTTTAACTAAATATTTAACCAAGTCCCCACAATTTTTTGTTGCTTGAATCAAAACCTTATCACCAGCTTGTACATCACAAGAATAATGTATTAAACTATCTCCCAATTTTTTTAATCTAGGATCCAACATATTCTTTACTTCCTCCTTTTTGCATCTAAATTATCGCCACTTGCTCCAATTTCCATTAAAAATGTGCTTTCATTGCGTGGATCAGGACCAATATATCTTTTTTCAAGAATTTTGTCGCCTTTATATTCAACATATCCGTTTGGTTTTTGAATTATAGTACCCGTTCCACTAGAAAGTCTAGTGACGGTCGCTGGTAAATCCATTAATTCTCTTAATGGTGCAATACCTCTTATTTTAACTTTTGACTCACTTTTTTCAATATTGTCATACGAAACTCCGTGATTTGAAGCTAAAGAAAACAATGGCTTAAAGTATTCTTTAGGGGAGGTTATTTCATAAGACATTACAGGTTCTAACAATTGCATATTTGCATCTTTAAAAGATCTCATCAACGCAACTGGAACAGCTACATTAAAATGTGAAGGGTCAGATCCAACATTATCACACTTTCCATCAACTAACGAAATTTCAGCATCGGTAACTTCCCAGCCAAACAAACCTTGTTTAGCATATTGATAAACCAATCGTTCTACCTGTTTTTGATATTTAGGAAATAAATAATCTGTAGAAAATTTAGAATGATAAACAAGGCCACTACCTCTTGGTAATGGTTTGGTTTCGAATGATACACCTGAAACTCTAGTATAATTAGCCGTTCCAATCCCTACTCTAATAGGAGTTTCTTTGTGAACGATAATTGGGTCAGAGAGCACAACACGTAACCCAAAGCGTTCTTCTATTTGATTTTTAACTATTTCTCCTTGCAATAATCCCATTAATTTTATTGTTATTTCTCCTGTCTGTTTGTTAAACATTGGTTGCAATTGTGGATCTTCATCACTTAAAACACTCAAAACCTCTACCAATTTGATAACATCTTCTGGTCTTTCGCTTCTTACTGTCGTTTGAAACAACGGATTAACGAACATTATTGGATTGAAGTCTATAGAAGTGTTTCCAATAATATCACCACATTTGGCATCTATACCAGTAATAATTCCTATATCACCTGTTGATATCTCATCTACTTTCACCTTGCTAAAACCATCAATCTTACTCATAGTTCTAATTTTTTCTAAACTACCATTGCCATTTAAAATCTCTTCTCTATTACTCAATGACCCCGCCAAAACTTTAACATACAATTCTCTAACACCAGCATCCCTTTTCACTGTATAAACATAACCTGAAAACTCGTCATTCTTGTTACCTCTAGATACTGGTAAATATTCCTCAATACCGTTTATCAACCTTTTTATGCCTTCATCTAATAATGCACTACCACCATACACATAAAATGCGTTTGCGCCTTGAGATAATCTTTTTATTCGACTTTCTAACCAGTCCACGCTAATTTGCTCATTATTAACATATTTATCTAACACACCTTCATCTATATCAGCTATTTCTTCAATAATTTTAACAGGATGAACATCTTCATATAATAATCCATCTTCCCCTTTTATAACACGTACACGTGGCAATATTCTTGGATCCAATTTTTCTTGCAACTCTTTTAAAGTTCTATCATAGTCGGCGCCTAATCTATCCATTTTATTAATAAAAATTAATGTAGGAACATTACGCTCTTTTAAAATATTCCATATAACCTGCGTTTGTGGTTCAATCCCTTCAACTCCCGAAACAACCAAAATAGCACCATCTAAAACACTAATTGCCCTCTCCACTTCGGCAGAAAAATCTACATGCCCTGGAGTATCAATTAATTGAATAGTTCTGTCTTTTAATGGAATTGTAACTAAAGATGCTCTAACCGAAATTCCTCTTTCTTTTTCAACCTTTAAATTGTCCGTAGTAGTATTACCATAATCAACTCGACCTGTATTTTTCTTAACATCAGTATGAACCAACAATTGCTCACTAATAGTAGTCTTTCCAGCATTTGCGTGAGCAAACACACCTAAAGTCATTATATCTTTACTCATATTGTCCCCCTAACTATCTATATGTTCCATCTCATATTCAACATTAATAAATTCTTTTTCTTGAACTTTTTTGTTAATTAATTTTTGTTGTATATTATAACACATACTTTTTATATTTGTTATATTAAACTCACACAGTTTACCACTATATTCTGTATTTTTAATTACGTAATAATCATCATCAACAATATCAATCCAAAGCGGGAAAATAGGCATTTCATTAATATAACAATTTTGAAAATCATATTTACTAATTAAACTGGTTCTAAATTGTATATGATACTTTGTTTCTTCATACAATTTAGGCAATAATTTAATAACCTCATAATCGAATGAACTATCCGCAAATATATTGTTATTAGCAGCATTTCCTTTATCTATTATCGAAATCAAATTAACATTTCTTATATTTAAATGTTCTAATAATAATCCTGGTAAAAAATCCAAACTATTAATATTATGTTTATTAACACTAATTTGTAAATTAGTTCGAACATCTTTCTTCTTAAGTATGTCCAAAGTCTCTATTACTTTTTTATAAGACTTTTGGTTCCCTCTTATATAATTATGTGTCTTTTCGTCTCCATCCAAACTAATATTAACTTGATCTATATAATCTAAACAATCATAATCAAAATTTAAAGCATTTGTAAAAATTATATTTTTAAATCCCTTTTCTTTTGAATACATTAATATATTTTTAATATTAGAGAAAGTAAATATTTCACCGCCGGTGAACATAATTTCTGTAATTCCTTCCTTCTTCAGAAGATCAACTACACTAATTGTTTTTTCATAAATAGCATCATCATTCAATTGTTTTTGATTCAATAAATCCATATAACAATGCTTACAATTCAGATTACATTTATGCGTAATTATTAAATTAACTCTGTTTATCATAAAGAAACTCCAATTCTAAATACCTATCCAAAGGGAACAAATCATATGGATAATTTAAAACATATTTTATAAAAACCCTTTTTTCAAGTTCTCTCAAATACATATATTGTTCACTGTTCAAATATTCTTTTAATATTATACTTAAATTACCATCCAATTTGCCAACACACAAATTAGGTGTTAATAATTTGTGAGGATAAATCATATAGTTTTCATCTATATACAAAACTCTTGGCAACTGACTTATTTTTAATCCACACTTCCATCCATCGCACAAATATGCATTACACGGATGTTCTTTAATTAAGGATATCGGAATTAAAAAACCATCCAAAGAAATTTCCATATCCAGATTTTTATCATATAATTCCAGTAGTAAGTCATTAAATTCTTTTATATTATTTACATCTATTTTGGGCTCCACAATTATATTTATATCATTGTGTAAAGCTTTTGTAATACTATCAATTTTTTCCCGTTTTAATACAATCTGATTATATATATTTTTATTGTTATGAATTTTATTTGATACATTAATCAAAATAATATTTTCAAAGGATACAGATGGAACATAAATTAAATTTGTCTTTATCATTATTAGAAAAGAAATGTTATTAAAATTGACATTATCATTAATAACTTTTATAAATTTATTAAGATCCTTATATGAAGTAGATATTATTAATCTTTTAATATTTAATTGTTCAAAATCGCTAATATATAATTTCAAGATTTTTTTTAAATTAGATATTGAATTAACACGTATTTCTATTTGAGCGTTTTCCATATTTAAATATTTCATAGTACTCACCTATTTGATTATTTCACAATTTGGCACTTGATTTTCAAGTGATACATCAGAAGAGTAATTCATAGCAAGACAACCAGTATTACAGTTCTTATATTTACAATATTTACATTTATTCTTGTTTCCTCTTCGGATGGAATTAAACCTAGCAACCGCATCAGAATCCCAGATTTCATCAAAATCATCACATAAAATATTACCCATTTTAAATTCATTATATTTCATCAAATCACACGGATAACAATCACCATTTTGATCAATATTAATTCTTGTTTTTCCCCCATTACATTTTAATACAAAAATCTTTTCAGCAAATTCATCATCCACATCGATTTTATTGTATAAATATGGAAAAAATCTAAAATCATCTAATCCTAGAGCAAATTTTTCAAATTTTGTGGTGGTTTGATGCTCCTGAATGTATAAAACTTGATCTAGCAAATCTTCATCTATTTCTACTGTATCAATGCGACTACCTCTACCGAAAGGTAATACTAAATAAATTCCGAACGAAGTTGCACCTTTTTTGACTGCCAAATTATACATATCAACTATTTCGTCTTTATTTGAATTAACAACAACCATTTGAATTCTATATGACCATCCATATTTTGCACAGTTTTCCATAGAGTTTATTGCATTTTCATAACTACCTTTTCCACGAATTTTATCGTTTTTTTCCGCTATAGTACTATCCAAACTTATCTTTATTCTTATTAAATTTTTATTACATTGCTTAATTTTATCAAAAAAACACTTATTAAACCCTGTCCCATTAGATACAATCTCTACAAAAACGCCAGCTTTCACAAACATATTAATAGCATTTGGTAACTGTTTAACTATCATAGGCTCACCGCCCCTAATAGAAACGTACTTAACACCAAAATCAATTATTTTTTGTGCAATTTTTTCAACATTTTTATCATCAACAATACCTTTATAACATTTTGCAGAAGCACTACAAAAAATACAATTCAAATTACAATAATTAGTAATATCCCAAGTGGCATATAATGGGTTTTCTAATCTTATCATGCCGTTGTCCAAATAATCATTATGAATATATTTTATAAATGAATCTGGCATATAATCACTTTCGTTATTAGAGCAAAGTTCTATATATTTTTTATATTTTTTAAGCACTTCTTCTTTCAAACAAATCACACCCTTCAAACAATTCAATAATTTCTATTGCTCTTTTCTCATCTTTTATTGATAAAAGTTCTTTAACTAAATCTGTACCAACGCAATCCAATTCAAGCATTTCTTTTGTTTCACAATTTAATAAATACATTTTGTCCAAAAACTTTGATACAAAATAAATATAATTGCTCTTTATTTTATACATAACAAATCTCCTTTCATTAGAGTACAATAAACATCATCTATTGCATTAATATTATTATGCAACTTCAAAGCTCTAGCTCTACAACCGCCTTTACACTTTTTACATTTTTCACATTTACTACTACAACTTAAATTTCCAAATGTATCTTGCATCGTTTTCCATATTTTTTTGAGTTGGAATTTTCCTTTTAGACTACCAACACAGTATTTTTCATCAATCAAACTAGGGCATATATATACATTCATATCAGATTTAACATAAATAAATCTCTTTCCAATACCACAATGTTTAAAATTTGCCCCATCATCTATGTCATTATGAAATTTATTAAAAATCTCCTTAATGATACTGGCTGACAAATTCATATCTTCGTTCAAACCGACAGCTCTCCCCTCGTTGGTAATAACATCTAATACAAACGGAACTTCCAACGACTTTAAAAAAGAAACCATTTTATCAATATACTTAATATTATGATTTCCAATCATAGTATTAACAGCTATTTCTATTCCACTTTCTTTGATTAAATATAAATTTTTTAAAGTTTTATCAAAGCTACCTTTTTTCCCCCTAAATTCATCATGAATATGATCATAGCAAGAATCAATACTGGTAATTATTTTCTTTACACCATATTTTTTGAACATTTCCAAATGTTCTTCTGTCATTAATGTTAAATTGGTAAAAATAGAAACTAACATACCTGCATCATACAATTTACTTAAAACTTGTTCTAAGTCTTTATACAAAAGAGGTTCTCCACCAGTTATATCAAATTCATATACACCTAGTTCAATTGCTTGACGCAAAAGTTCGTCAATAGTATCTAACGATAAATATGTATTGTTATTACACGCAAAGCCCCCATAACAATGCTTACAATTCAAATTGCATTTATCAGTTATTTCTACAAATATCCTTGCACAATTCATTTCAGTTACTTCTTTTATATTAAATATGGGTTTATCAACAGCACTCACCAAGACATTAAGTTCAATAAGTTGTTCTATTATTCCCTTATCATATTTTTTAATTATACTATCATAATCTAATTCATTACGATGAATATCTGAAATCAGAAAAAACATTTCATCATTTATTTCATATTTAATATGATTTAATCTATCATATATAAATAATACACCTTCATACTGATTATTTATCATTACTAAATCGTTTGATAATCTCATAAAAACCTCCATAACAAAATGAGAAGCACAATTTTTGTGCTTCTCCAAGTGGTAACTATGCTGAGCAATGACAAGAAGAAACCGCCATGCATTGTTTTTTGTCGTTAACTTTTACAACTGTAATTGTTGGTTTTACTACTTTCTTTTCTTTCATAATATCCACCTTTCTCTATATATAAAACCTATGTACATAGATTTTATACCATCATAAAATACAAACAACATGTTAATCATTAATTTGTTTTTATTATACACCACATTTTATTAAAATCAATACTTTTTAATGCAGTTTTTATTAAAAACAAAAAGCAACTTTCGCTGCTTTATTGCTTTAACTATTTAGTTTCTACTTCCTCTAAATTTAATTCAATATTATCAATTTCATAATCTTTATCAATTGATTTAATATTTAAATTTTCAATAAATAAAGTTGCTTTAAAATCTTTAATAGATGAATTAATTGCATCCTCTAACTCTTTATTTAAGCTTAAATCTAAATTTTTGATTGGAGTTTTTAAAGATACATTATTATTAGTTTTTTCTCCTCTTGCTCTACTAATAATATCAATTATTAAATCACCGTTTTTTATTTCATTTTCATAATCATTTTCCAATTCTTTAATAACTGTTAAATGAATAGATTTTTCATTATGATATAACTCTTGGAATATTTCTTCTGTAATAAATGGGAAGAAAATACTAAAGTCTTGTAATAGTTTATAAAGAATAGTATAAACTGTTTTTTGACCAGAATATCTTGGTTCATCACCAAACTCCTCAGGTCTATACAATCTATGTTTAACGATTTCTATATAATTATCACAGAAATTCCAGAAGAATTTTTCTAAATGATTTAATGCTAAACCTATTTCATAGTCATCTAAATATTTGATAAATCCTTTTTCCATTTCCTTAAATTTACCTAGTATCCATTTATCTATATATTCATAATTATCAAACTCTTTATCTTCATAATCGGCTAAATGCATTTCGATAAATTTAGAAACGTTCCAAATCTTATTAATTAATTTCTTTCCTCTTAAGAATGCTTCTTCATTAAATACTATATCAGTTCCAAGTTTACCACTTGCTGCCCAATATCTTACAACATCAGCTCCATATGTATTTAACAAATCAAACGGTTCCATTTTAGAATTACTCTTGCTCTTAGAAATTTTCTCACCTTTGTTAGCCATAACAAACCCAGATACCATTACATTATTCCATGGTTTCATTCCAAAATTATAGAATCCTTTAACAATACTATAGAAATCCCAAGTACGAATAATATCGTGAGCATTACATCTTAGGCTCATTGGTTTTAATAAATCTTCATAATTGTTCTCTTGACCATATCTCATATTAATAAGTGGTGTGATAGATGAAGTTTGCCATGTATCCATAATATCTTTTTCAGGAACAAATTCATTACAACCACAAGAACAAGATTTTTTAGGTTTATCAATTAATGGATTAACTGGTAAATCTTCTTTATCTGCAAAAATAGGTTTTTCACAATCTTTACAATACCAAACTGGGAAAGGAACACCAAAATATCTTTGACGAGAAATACACCAGTCCCACATAACATTTTCTACCCATTCATTATATCTATTTTTCATATAAGCAGGATACCATTTAATTTCATCACCTATTTTTAAGAAGTCATCTTTATGATTCATAATATCTATAAACCATTGTTTCATTACTGTATATTCAACTTCTTTTCCACATCTTTCGTGAACTTGCACTTCATGTTCTAATTCTTCTACTTTTACTAAATATCCTGCCGCATCAAAATCCTCAATAATTGCTTTTCTTGCATCTTTTATTGATAGACCACCATATTTATTTATAGAATCAACAATCTTACCATCCTTAGTAAAAATATTTTTAAGTGGTAAATTATATTTCTTCCACCATTCAATATCTGTTTGATCTCCAAAAGTACAGCACATAACTACACCTGTACCTTTATCAATCGCAACTTTATCATCTGCAAGTATTGGAACTTCTTCATCAATCACTGGAATATGTGCAGTCTTACCAATTAAATGTTTATGTTTTTCATCATTAGGATTTACAAACACACATACAATTGCCGGGATTAATTCTGGTCTTGTTGTTGCAATAGTAAATGTCTCACCATCAGTTGTTTCATAATTAATATAATTAAACGTTGTTTTAATTGTCTTTGTTTCAAGTTCTGCTTGTGCAATTGAAGTTAAACACTCATTACACCATAACGCAGGACTTTCTTTATGATAACAAGCACCTTTTTCAACAAGTTCTAAAAATGATAATTGACTAATTTTACTACTATCAGCACTTACTGTTTTATATGCATTATTGACATCAGCACTAAACCCAGCTCTTTTAAATAATTTTTTAAATTCTTCTTCATACTTAGTTGTTGTCTCATAACATAATTTAGAAAATTCTTCTCTTCCTATCTCATGAGCTTTTTTTCCTTGTTCTTTTTCAACTAATCGTTCACTTGGAAGACCATTATCATCAAATCCGAACGGATAAAAGACATTATATCCTCTTACTCTTTTATATCTTGCAATCATTTCTGCTTGTGAATAAGAAAAAATGTGTCCTATATGAATTTTACCATTTACTGTTGGAGGTGGTGTATCTATAGAATATACCTCTCTATGATCTGGAATAAATTCATATATTTTATTCTCTTGCCAATAATTCATCCACTTCGTTTCTTTTTCTTCAACATTATACTTTTTATCTAACATATAAATTACCTCTTCTTTCCTACACGTTTAATTTACTGAATACTATTTCTTTAATGTTTTCAAACAGCTCTTTATTTTCATCACTAACTTTAATGCTGTTAATCAAATTTTCATAATAACCAGTTTCTTTTAAAACTTTTATACTAGCATCATAATTAAAGTCAAATATAAAAGCCAAAACACAAAGTATAGCATCAGATTTATTTTTAATATATTCTAATTTAACTGATTTATTTTTATAAAAACAATCTAATACATTTTCACTAGGAGGAAGTATAACTTCATCATCATTATACTTTTCTCTCACTCGAAAAATATCTATTTTATCGCTATCTCTAATTATATTAGCGAATAACTCTTCACGCTCATTTACTTCATCCATTATCTCATATTTGTTGTGATTACGTACCGCTTTTTTAATGATTTCGTCATACTTATCATCTTCAATAAATTCTCTAATCATTCCTTCTTCAAATAACAGTTTGACGCCATTATCCGCATGATCCATAAGCTTATCTTTGAAAGAATTTGTTTTTTCTACTTGTTCGAATCTTCCTATATCGTGAAGATATCCAATTAATTTAGCTAAATCAACATCTTCTTTGGAAAGGCCCATATCACTAGCAATTTTATAACTTATATCAGCAACCTCTAAAGTATGATAATATTTTAAAGATATATTTTTATTATTCATATCAAAAGTATTAACATATCTCTCAAACACTTCGTGAATTTTATTAAAATCCATAATCATTCCTCCAATAAAAAAGTCCTTATACATACGTATAAGGACGAAATTTCGCGGTACCACCCTATTTTATATCAAATAATGATATACTCTTGAATATTTAACGCATATTTACGTGATAACTTACTAAAATGTTCAGAAATCATGCTCCACCGCTACCTTCTGTAATAATTATTATAGTTTGCACCAACCACTATTTCTCTTTAAATAAATTCTTACATACTCCTCGGTATCAACGCATTTATGTATATGATTATAGTCTAAAATTAATATTTTGTAAATATTTATTTTAAACCTAAAACATATGGATTATTCATTGTTCCATCGCCAGAATTTATCACAACATTTTCTTTCAAATACATAACTGGTTTAACCTTTGCTGTCGCTGAAGACAAGCGGGTCATCTGCTTATCATTGCTAATTACATGCATCACATTTGCTTCTTTTAAATAAACATCAATAGTCCAAAATGTATCACTATTACCAAAGTTATTTGCAGTATATAAGTCCCCTAAAGAAGGAAGACCAATTGGTGAGACAAAAGAATCACCAGCACATTTATCAAGATAACCACCAAGATCGCTTACTGTTTTAAAACACCAAGAACCGTTTTCGAAAACCAATTGTTTATCGCTACCTAAACTATTAACATACCAATCATCCCTTAAATAGCTTAATAATGATGAATAAGAAAAATTATGATATTCTGTATCAAAAACTCGTTCTGGCAAGCTGTTAACCATTATAACTTTAGTTAACTGACCATTAGTTTTTACAATTCTATATAATTCATTATTAATTTTCAAATATTCTCCACTGTATCTTGTATTTAACAAAGTACCCTTAGAAATATAAGTACTATTCCCTTCTAATATATAAGGATCATTTTCGCTACCATCACCACTTAATACGAACACATCTGCTTTCATAGTAATGGCTGGTCTTATTGCATGATGCTCAGGGCCATAATAAGTTACAGAACTAATTTTACCTGCTCCAGAACCATTTGCATATCTTACATCTCTGCCATAATAATTAGACAATAACCACCTATATCCGCTACTTATAAACGACCCCATTTTAGCCGTCTCATAACTATTCAACAATCCTACTTTTCTATTAACCACTTCTAATTTATCCGGAAGAAAATTAACACCACTAGTAGGAGACACATCCCATTCAGTATCAATTAAATAATCATCGTAATCCTTTAATGTTGGTAGGAAAGTGTTATTTAACCAAATATCAACTAAGCTGTTTTCATACTTAATTCCATCAGGCATACCAAAACTATTTCTAGGCATAACTGTTACAATCTCATCAGCAATTAGTTTTACGGCATTGTTATCATACCAAACTACTCTCCAAAGTTTTCCCGAATACCAAACATAGTTATTAGGATTAGAACCTTTAACATACCACTTATTATCATTTTCTTCGATACTTCCTCCACTACCAACACCATTTTGAACTAAAACAGTATTTAATGCTCCTTCATCTCTAGGAATAAAAGCAATACAATTTGAATCTTCAATTGCCGCTTTTTTAAAAGTTTCTTTTCCTTTATTATCGGAACAAGTTAAATTAATGGAAACCTTCAATTTACCTTTACTATTATTAAGACGCACTTTCCCAGTACACGTAATATCCTTATCTTCAAACTTCTTTATAAATCCTTCACTTATTAAATCATCAATGCTAACTTCTATACACCCGATATCTTTTCCCGAACCTAAATCATCCTCTTGCTCTTCAGCATATCTTTTAGCGCCAGTTTCAATTATCTTCAAATAATTGTTATACTCTTTACTATCATTGCTAGTTAATAATCTACTTACAGCAGGAATAACTATCAACAATATTAAACCAATAATAACTAATGCACCTAATAATTCGATTAGAGAATATCCCTTATTATTTCTCACATCTCATCACCCCTATTTTACATTAGTAATTATACCATTTTAATATAACCAGTGCAATAAAAGAGATTATCTTTTTTTGTCAAATAGAATAAACTATATTAGGTGAATATATGTTTAAAGGAAAAGGTCATAGTTTTTTCTGTATGTGTGATGTTTGCAAATCAAAAAGAAGATCTAGTCTTCTTTATTCTTCTTGCTTAATAGGTTTTGTTATTGTCATCTTTTATCAATCATTATTATTGATTTTTGTAACTAGTAAAATTAATGCAATTATATTATTTTTAGAATTAGTTTGTCTTAGCATTGGTATTATCAGATTGATATTTTGATATAAAATTAATGGTAGATATTAAATAGTTATTAAGTTCGTATACATCTTTAGTATTAACAATTTCTCTTTTAATAAACTCTAACTTTGAAGGAACAAGTAATAATGAAAACAACAAATATAATTCTTCTTCATATAACGGATATTTAGAATTATAAAGTTCAAATAATGAATAAAAGTCTACCTTATCATATGTTTCTTTATATAAAGACATAATGTCATAAATAGGAGAAGCCTTACACGATTTATCCCAACTAATTAAATAAGTAACATCTCCTTTTATTAAATGATCTAGTTCCAAATAATTATGTATAGTAGCCACTCTAAAGTTTTCTTTTGTCTTTACTAGCTCATACCACTTATCAATAAAATATTTAGACTCATCAATACTTCTATGTATAACAGATAAATTTCTAAGAAATAAATATCCACTTGGTGATGTATATTTTTCTTCTTCTATAATCATCCTAATATTTTGATAATAATTATTTAAATATGCAAGTTTATTATTAATATCTTCATAAATTTCTTGAAATTTATCAATATCAGAACTTTTATAAAACGTTGTCTTATTATGTAACATCGTTATTAAATTAACTATATCTAAAGCCTTCTCCTCTATTGTTACCGGAACATTATTAACATATTGGTATACTTCATACTCATCAGAATAATCATACAACTCTAAGAAATTGTGAAAATTCTTAGTTCGTAAATATCTGAACAAATTGGCATTATTATGTTTATTTTTTTTTACAACAAAACGCCCTTTATCGGTATTAATAAATCTTACATTATTATTAAAAGAGCATTCGTTAATCTTAAAAGAAAAATTGTCTTTTATTTTTTTTAAACTATTCATTGCAACTAGGCACTATAATCTTTGTACCTATTCTAATATCAGACAAATCATTATATTCCATTAAAATATCTTTGGTTGTATTATATTTATTAAGTATAGTATCTAAATTATCTCCTTCTCTAATTATATAGATAGAATATGTCGAAAAAGTTTCATCAGTATCTTTAAACGCAGTAAAAATTGAAGTTGCACAGTTGTCCGAAGCATTATCCATATTTTCATTAGTATTTAAATCTTTTTTCTTAACAGATGATACATCATCGAAACTATTAATATTTACGGGTATTTCTAAGTCTTTTTTAGTACTAGTTTCCATAAATAAATCCTCTTCTCGAACTAAAGATTCTTGTTCTAATTCTTTTTCTATTTCATTTAAAGATTTATCAAAATCTTCATACTCATCAGAGGTAAATAGAGTCTCAGTTTTTTCTAGAGCAGGCTTTAATTCCAAGTTATCAATACATAAATCGATACTTAATGATAATTTTTCTTCATCTACTACTTCATAAGTAAAATCATCTATCTCTAACGATATATTACTTGTGTCATATTTTCCGTCAACAGTTATTTCAATAGGTATTTTATAACTAAAATCTTCATCTATTTGACTAGCTTCAGTCATTTTATAAGAACCAGATATAATAAAATCACCGCTCACAATATTAAATTCTTTTAATTCTAAAGTATGCTCTAAAGATATACTTGTAATTTTACTAATCATTGTTTTAAATACAATTTCCTTTTTAAAAGGTATTACTTGTTTCATAAAATCATCCCTTTCTAATGAAATATATGTAAAACAAATAAATTTATACAAAAAAAGACGTTTTTACGTCTTTAAATTTTTATATTTCTTCAATATTCATAAGATTAGTAGAATTAGCAAACACATCACTAGGAAGTCCACTAGTAATTATTATTATGTCTTTACTTTCAAGTGGAATAAATTCCTTTGCCTTTGCCTTAGCATCACTTACTATCGCATCTGTTGAATCGTATATTTCAGTAAGCTTTGTATATACTCCCCAATTAAGAGCCAAGCTTCTTGCTACTTTTTCAGTTGGAACTGTTGCTAATACTGGACATCTTGGCTTTAAATTACTTATTTTTCTAGCTGTATAACCACTCATTGTAGCTGTTACTATAAGTTTTGCTTTTAAGCTGTTAGAAACTTCTACGGCAGAATGCGCAATAGCACCAGTAACATCACAATGTGCTTCTCTTCTATCCAAATCATAATCCATATGTTTTTCCGTATGTTCACAAATACTAGCCATATATTTAACAGAATCAACTGGATACTTACCTACAGTCGTTTCTCCACTTAACATAACAGCATCGCATCCATCTAATACAGCATTAGCAATGTCTGTAACCTCTGCTCTTGTTGGTCTTCTTGAAGTATACATGCTTGCAAGCATTTCAGTTGCAACTATACAGGCTTTTCCTTGCTCACGACATTTTTTAATTATTTCTTTTTGGGCAATAGGTATTTCTTCACAAGGAATTTCTACACCCAAGTCCCCTCGTGCAACCATGATTCCATCACTGTATTCAATAATTTCATCAATATTTTGTAATGCTATACCGCTTTCAATTTTAGAAATAATTTTCATATTAGAATTATTTTCTTTTAGTATCTTTCTTACTGCTAAAATATTTTCTTTACTATTAACAAACGATAACGCCAGAAAGTCCCCATCTCGCTTGCACGCATAGACAATATCACTTACGTCCTCAGGGCTTAGAAATTCTATATGTAAATCCACCCCCGGAACATTTATTCCTTTTTTACTTTTCAAAAGTCCACCAGCTACGATCTTACATACAAGATCTTCATTTTCTCTATCAACGACTTCTAATTTCATAAGACCATCTTCTATTAAGATTGTATCTCCAACATTTATTTCTTTTAATACATTTTTAAAGTTAACAGTAAAAGACTCTTCCGTGCCTAAAACATCTTTTTTTACTATCTTAATTGTTTTACCTTCTACTAGATCAATTCCACCTTCAGCCATAACACCAGTTCTAAAGTCAGGTCCTTTTGTATCGTATAAAATAGCTACATGTGTACCTAAATCTTGGTTTACTCTTTGAACAACTTCTTCAACTTGTCTACGTTCATCAAGTGTAGCATGTGAAAAGTTAATTCTAGCTACATTCATTCCAGCTAAAACCATTTCTCTCATCACATCATAATCACAACTAGCAGGACCAATTGAACATATAATCTTCGTCTTTTTCATAACAACCTCTTTTCTATTCTAATACCATTATAATACTTTAATTAGTATTTGTCTAAGAAATTAATTTTTTCCTTATTAATTTTATATCCGATTATAGAATCTAAATTAATGTTCTGGCTACTTCTTAAAATATTAATATCAACATTTTCATTTATCTTTTTTAATTCTTCTATTAATTTTTTTATTTCTTTTCTTTTTCCTTCAATATCAGTTCTACTAGTTAATTTACACGCACAATTAATAAATTTTAAATTATTGTATTTTGCCCACGCAATAATGTCTTCTTCTTTAACATAATACATAGGCCTAATTAATTCCATCCCAGGAAAGTTTTCACTTTTAAGTTTAGGCATCATAGCTTTATACTCACCAGCATATAAAATGTTTAACATAATTGTCTCTATTACGTCATTAAAATGATGACCTAAAGCTATCTTGTTACATCCTAATTCCTGGGCCTTACTATATAATGCACCTCTTCTCATTCTGGCACATAAATAACAAGGGGAATTACCTCCATAATCATCCACAACATCAAAAATATTACTTTCAAATATAACAGCAGGTATATTTAATAACTCTAAATTTTTACGGATTTGTTCTAAGTTTTCTTTATTATACCCAGGATTCATCACAATAAACTCTAATTCGAAGTCTATTCTTCCATGTCGCTTCAGTTCTTGAAATAATTTAGCTAAAATAAAAGAATCTTTTCCACCAGAAATACATACCGCTATTTTATCTCCATCTTGAACTAATTGATACTCATCTATACTCCTTGCAAAACGACACCATAACTTTTTTCTAAACTTTTTAATAATTGATCTTTCAATCTCTTGATACTCCATAAAATCACCGAAAAAATTATAACACAATAGCAATCAATTAACAACAAAAAAGCTAAGGCATAAATTATACTAGGTGATTAAATGAATTTTATAGTTAATGACTTTAATATATATTATGAACAATATGGTACCGGTAATGATAGTATAATTATTCTTCCAGGATGGGGAGATACTAGAAGCACTTTTTATCAAATAATAGAAGTATTAAAATGTTTTTATACAATATATATTGTTGATTATCCTGGATTCGGAAAAAGTGGTTTTCCTAATAGAGATTTAGATATTTATGATTATGCCAATTTAATAAAAGATTTTATAAAAATAAAAAGTATAGATAACCCTATAATAATTGGTCATTCGTTTGGCGGAAGATTAGGAATAATTCTAGCGGGGCTATATAAATTAGATATTAAAAAAATGATTTTAATAGATGCAGCAGGTATAAAAAGAAAAAAGAAAATGAAATTAAAAGTAAAGCAGTTAGTCTATAAATCTCTTAAGAAACTTGCTAGAATACTACCAAAAAAAATTAGACAAATTTATTTAAATAAATTAATTAATGTTTTTGGTTCAAATGATTTTAAAAACTTAGATCAAAATATTAGAAAAACATTTATAAAAGTAATTAATGAAGACTTGTCGAAGTACTTATCCGAAATTAACACATCTACTCTTCTTATTTGGGGGGAAGATGATATAGATACTCCTGTTGAAGACGGAAAGGTAATGAATATTAAAATAAAAGATTCTGGGTTAATTATTATCCCTAATGCCGGACATTTTCCATATTTACAATATCCTTATTATATAAATAAAATTATATTGGAATTTTTAAAAGTTAGCATATAAAAAAGTGGATTCATCCACTTTTATCGTTTACTTTTTAAAATAAATCTAAGCTTAATTGACTTGATTCAGGCATCCCTTTTAAAATACCCATACTACGCATTCTATCAATTAAGGTTTGAGAAACTTTACATCTTTTTTGTAAATCCTCAATACTTAAGAACTCACCTTTTTCTCGTTCTTCTACAATATTATTAGCAACAGTATCCCCTAAACCTTCTATAGATGCGAATGGTGGATAAATAGAAGTCTCATCTTTCACGCCCCATACTGTAGAACCGCTTTTATCAAGTTCAATTGGGACAAACTTTATGCCTCTTGCTGTAGCTTCTAGACAAACCTTAAGACTTTCAAGTTGTCCTAACTCTTTATTTGTTGCATCATACCCTTTTTCTTTTATTTGAATTATTTTTTCTTTGATGGCATCATACCCTTTTATCATGGTCTCAACATCAACATCAGTCGCTTTGGATGTAAGCCATGATGCATAGAAGTATACAGGCATATGAACCTTGTACCATGCTATCCTAAAAGCACTTATAACATATGCAGCGGCATGAGCTTTAGGGAACATGTACTTAATTTTTTGGCAGGAATCAATAAACCATTCTTCTATCCCAGCTTTTTCCATGGTTTCTCTATGCCCAGCCCAAGTCTCAGGATCTTTACTCGCTCTTCCTTTACGAACAAACTCCATTATTTTAAATGCTTTAATTGGTTCCACACCTTTATACATCAAGTAAACCATAATATCATCACGACAACCAATAACCTCTTTAAATGGAACAATGTTATTTTTGATTAATTCTTGAGCATTCCCTAACCAAACGTCAGTACCATGTGATAAACCTGATATTTTTATAAGTTCAGCAAATGTGGTAGGCTTTGTTTCTGCTACCATGCTTACAGTAAATGGCGTTCCAAATTCAGGGATACCAAGTGTTCCTGTTTCGCACATAATCTGTTCATTAGTAACACCTAATGCTTTAGTCGATGTAAAAATACTCATCGTATCTTTGTCATCTAGTGGCACTTTTAAAATATCGGTACCTGTTAAATCTTGAATCATACGAAGCTGTGTAGGATCAGAATGCCCTAAAATATCTAGTTTTAAAAGATCTTGGTCAATCGCATGATAATCAAAGTGAGTTGTTCTCCATTCGCTATTAGGATCATCTGCAGGATATTGGAAAGGAGTAAAATCAAATACATCCATGTATCCGGGAACTACAACAATTCCTCCCGGATGTTGACCAGTAGTTCTTTTTACTCCGGTACATCCTGCTGCAAGTCGTTCAATTTCAGCAGTTCGAACACCATCAATTCCTTTGTCTTCAAAATATCCTTTTGTATAACCAAATGCTGTTTTTTCAGCTACAGTACCAATTGTACCAGCACGATATACATTGTCTTCACCAAATAGCACTTTAGTATAAGCATGAGCTGAAGCTTGGTTCAAATCCGAGAAGTTTAAGTCTATATCAGGAACTTTATCAGCATTAAAGCCTAAGAATGTTGCAAATGGCATATCTTGACCATCTTTATATAACATCTCACCACATTTCGGGCAAGCTTTATCCGGTAAATCAAACCCACTAGAATAATCCGCTCCAAGCGGTCTACCATCTTCGTAATCAAAAATACTATGTTGGCATTTTAGGCAACGATAATGTGCAGGTAATGGATTTACTTCAGTAATTCCCATCATTGTAGCAACAAAACTAGACCCAACTGAACCACGGGAACCAACTAGGTATCCATCGTCATTCGAGTGTTTTACCAATTTTTGAGAAATTAAATAAATAACATCGAATCCTCCACCTATAATTCCCCCCAAAGATTTCTTGACTTTTTTCTCAAGTTCATCTGGGGTTAACTCTTCTTTATTCTCAATATTTTCTCTAACTAAATCTTTAACACTATCAAATCCATTAATAATAGTTTGATGAACTTCACTAAAAATTTCATCATCGGTAACAGTTCCGTTTTTTTCTAATTTTTCTTTAACACTATTATAGACTATATCTCCATATAATTCTTTAGCTATTCTTTCTTCAATATTCTTTGGCAATGGATCTCCATACCACTTTTTAGCCTTGTCATATACTAGCTCAGTAGTTGTCTTCTGTGAATCAGGAATTATTGGTGAAAAAGGAACACCACCTGTATCAATTATTACTTCTATATGTTCAACCATATCAGCTATTTTATTAGGATTATCTACTACAATTAACTCTCTTGTTTTTTCATCCAAAAAGTTAAATGCTTCTAACATTTCATCAGTAGTTCTAAAATACTGACTAGGGATACTAGTTATGCTCTTTTTAGCAAGCGGATGTCTTCCTCCACCTGGAACTTTTTGATTTACAATTATCTCACGATATATTTTATCTTCATTATTTAATTGATGGACATCCCCTGTAGCAACAATCAATTTACCACTAGAAATAGTACAATCTATTACTTTTTTAATATTATCTAATAATTCTTGTTCACTCTTAAAGTCTTCACTCTGTAATAAATGATTATATACTGCCGGTGGCTGTACTTCTACATAATCATAGAAAGAAATGATATTAGACAATTCTTCATCACTTTTACTTCTTGCTTGATTAAAAACTTCACTTTCATAACAACCTGAACCAATTAACAGTCCTTCTCTATGCTTTTCTATTTCACTTCTTAATATTCTAGGTGTTTTATATAAGTATTTAGTATTAGCAAGAGATATTATTTTAAACATGTTTTTAAGCCCTGTTTTGTTCTTGGCGATCATATTTACATGATAACTCTTACCATATTTGTGGATTTCATCTTTAGATACTAAATTATTTAAATCTTTTATAACTACAAAATTATTATCTAGTTTCTTTAACATCTTATATAGTACTAATGCTGTACCTTTTGCATCATAATCGGCTCTGTGATGAGAATCTTCATCCCAAGGAATATCGTATCTTTTAGTAATTGCAGTTAAATTATGTCTAGCATAAGCATTATCCAGTGTTCTAGATAATTCTAAGGTATCTATTACTGGATTTGTAAATTTACCCAAATTATATTTTTTGTATGCCATTTCTAAGAAGGAAATATCAAACTTAGCATTATGCGCTACCATTGGTAAATCTCCAAACCACTTTATAAATCTCTTAATTGCATTTTCTTCGTTATCTTTACCAACTAACATATCGTTTGTGATATTAGTAACTTGAGTAATAGTATCACTTATTTCATGACCCGGATTAATAAGTTCGTCATATGTTTCTAAGATTTCCCCACCTTGCATTTTTACTGCTCCGATTTCGATAATAGAGTCGCCACCACCAGCATTAAAACCAGTTGTTTCGAAGTCGAAAACAACATAAGTGGAATCCAATATGTTATCATCACTACCACGAATTACAATATCAACACTATCATCAATTAACATTACCTCAGTGCCATAAAGGCCTTTGAACTTATCTTGTTCTTCTTTTCCTTTATTGTACCCAGTTATCGTATTAAATACATGAGGGAAAGACTGACAACCATTATGATCGGTTACAGCCGCAGCCTTATGTCCAAACGAAATAGCTTGTTTAATATAAGCTACTTCGTCCATTACTCCATCCATTTGACTCATTTTTGTATGAGCGTGTAACTCAACACGTTTCTTAATAGCTGTGTCTTCTCTTTTTTCTTTTTTTACTTCGATGGCATTAATATCCCTTACGTTTAATACCAATTCGTTACCAGAATACTTATCTAATTTAGTAGCACCTCTTACACGAATCCAACTACCCACTTTAGTATTCTTTTTTAAGTTATTAAATTCTTCGGGATCTCTTGAAAAAATCTTAGCGTATATACTGTCAGTATAATCAGTTAATTTTAAGGTTAAAATCTTAAATTCTTTGCTAGCCGGCTCAAACTCATCTACACCAAACACTTCTGCATCAATAGTAATACTATCCTCTTCACCTACTATACTTTTAATGGAAACAGGTAAATCTTTAATAACCCTTCCTTTGATAGTATCTTCATTAACTTCTTTTCTTTCATACTTAGTTTTAAAATTAGTTGTAGGCTTGGCTTCTTTCTTTTCTACTACAGAATGATTATTTTTTAATGCTTTAACATCTATTTGTAATGCCTTATTTATTTCTTCCTTAGTTTTTTTACTTTCTTCTTCGTCTATATAAGTTTCTATTGGTATATCAAAACCACACACTTTCATTTTCTTTATAACTAAGTCTTTAATAGACGAAAACTGATTAAGTTCCGCACTATTATTTAACTCAATTACATATTTTCCGTCTTTAAAAATTAATCTTTCAGAAAATAACGAAGCAGTTACCTTCTCTAAAGAGATTTCACCTATAATCATTTTATAAAAATCATAAATATAGTTATAGTTTATATCCTCTACTATAAGTTCTAGGGTTGTCTTTTTGTCAAAATAATTTTTAAAACAACCTATTAAGTTCTCATATAATTCCACACTAAAACTAGAGTAATTTTTTAATATTATCTTTACTTCATCTACCTTTTTATAAAAAACCACTTTTTCTAGTGCAGCATTTTTGAATTCACTATAATATTTTTCTTCCAAACCAATTTTTTCAAGTATTAACTTTAGTTTATCATCCATTACTACTTCCCCCATTAAAAAAGGGCATAACCCATTTTATATTAAATCTATTTTATCAAGTCTAATAATATATTTTTGATTTTTACAACAAAAATCAATAAATCCATATAAATCAACTTTTCTTAATTCCTTTTCTATCGGATATTTTTCAAAATCAAATGGTATTTGATCTCTCATCATATAACTAACAAGCTCTTCCCTATCTGCTCCTAAATACATAAGCCAATAAGGATATAATTGTCTTTTTAATAGTCTAAGATTTTTAAACCCTTCATTATATTGACTAACATTAACTAACTTAGTATGTAATTCATTAGTAATAGCTAAATCAATTATAGATGCCACTATTTCTTTATTTTCTTTTTGATGAGTACCAATTTCATATTTCACTAATGTATATATAATTCTCATTAATGCTTTTAATCCATCATCGCTATCGTTTGTTTTTCCCCACGCTATATTTCTCTTGGGATTACTTCCCATAAATTCAACTGTATCCAAAGATGGATGCACTACTAAAATATGATAAGTATCTTTTATATTAAATCTTATTATATTTTTTAATTCTTTATTAATTTGTTTTTGATGTTCATCCCAATATTTCATTAAAAATCTACGATGCTTATCAGTTTCCTTCTTTAACTTTTTAAATATATCAGTATCAAATATATAAGTATATATAGTATCATCATCTGGAATGAAATCATCACTATACTTTAAAATCTCTACATTTTCTTTTTCCATTTTCATATATTGTTTAGGGTAATTTTGCCACAATTTTTCTTTTAAAGATTGAACCTCTTCACAAAAAGATGGTTTAAATAATAAATTCCACGCTAAAAGGTAATCATTGTTCAAAAACTCAATACTCAATTTGAATCACCTTCCTTATTTCTATTACTTCAAATATATCATATGTTAAAGTTTTTTGAAATATTAAAAACAAAAAAGGAAGAAAAACTTATCTAAAATTAAAAACAACTTAAAACAAGTTGTTTATTTACTTTCTAAATCATTTAAATATTGATTAAACTCTTCTGGAACTTCACTTTCGACATGTATTTCTTTTTTAGTTACAGGATGAATAAATCTTATACTTTTAGAATGAAGTAATTGCCCAAAATCAGTTGTTTTTTTACTTTTTCCATAAACAGGATCGTTTACAATTGGGTGATTTATATAATTCATATGAACCCTTATTTGATGAGTTCTACCTGTTTCTAGTTTACATTCAATTAAAGTTTTATCATTATATCTTTTCAATACTCTAAAATGTGTAATAGCATCTTTGCTATTTATATCTGTTACCATCATTTTTTGTCTATTATTAATATCTCGTCCAATTGGTGCATCAATTGTTCCAGTTTCATGCTTTATAACCCCATCTACTAATGCTAGATATAATCTTTCTACCTCTTTATTCTTAATCATTGAAGATAATTTATCATGAACTTCATCTGTTTTAGCAACTACTAATAAACCACTAGTATCTTTATCAATTCTATGAACAATCCCTGGTCTTATATTATCTTTGGTACTTAGACTAAATCTTCCCATTAAAGCATTAACTAAAGTTTTAGAATAGTTTCCTGGTGCCGGATGAACAACCATTCCGCTTTTTTTATTAACCACCAATAAATAATCATCTTCATAAACAACATCTATAGGAATATCTTCTGGTTCTATATGGATTTCAAAAGATAAATCATCATCTATATCAATTAAATCATTTTCACGAACCATATAACTAGCACTAATATTTTTACCATTTACAGATATCCTATCATCCTTAATTAGTTTTTGAATTTTACTTCTTGATATATCTAGTTCCTCATTTAAAAATTTATCTATTCTTATATTATTTTTTTCTACTTTTACTTCCATCTTGTCCCCCAATTACTTCTATAAACATTAATATTATTCCTATTATGATTAAAGAGTCAGCTACATTAAACACTGGAAAATCGTAACCAAATATTGTGAAATTTAAAAAATCAATTACATAACCTCTAAATATGCGATCAAATAAATTACCGAATATCCCGCCTAATAAAAAACCATAACTAACTGCTAATAATTTACTAATTACAACTTCACTATTTATATATTTATTTATTATCAAAATTGTAATCACACTAACACCAATTAGAACAACTTTATTGTTATCTAAAATTCCCCAAGCACCACCTGTATTTTCTACATATGTTAAATTAAAGAAATTAGGAATTATTTTAATGTTTTGTACATAAAGATGTGCCAATAACTTAGTTATTTGATCAACCAAAATCCCAAGACCTGTAATTAAATAAATTTTCTTTTTCATAATTTCACCATCAGTAGTATTTTATCAAAAAAAAAGATAATTATAAAGTAATATTTACTAAAATAACATCTTCACCGATCTTAGTAATATTTTTCCAATTTATTTCTGTGTCTGCGCCTCTATTCATAAATGAAAAAAAGTTTTTATTTGGCTCTATGACTAAGGCCTCTATACTTCCACTTATTTCATTTATCCTAACATCAATAATATTACCTATATTTTTACCATCAATTACATTTACAATATCTTTACTTTGTAAATCTGATAAACGCATAATAATTCACCTAATAAATTATATGAATATATATTATTTTTATCCACGCAAAAAGATGTATAAGTAAATACACCTTCTATTTTTTTACTTTAGTTCTGTTTCTTTTTAATTCAAATCTCATTCCAATTCCTTCTAACAATTCTTTTCGTTCATCTAGCAGTATTCCATTTTGATGATCTGTTCTTTGATTCACAACCCATTTACCAAGTTTTTTACCATTATCAGCAACAAATCTAGCTGGAATTTCTAAATTGCCATTTTGTTCATAATATGCTTTAGCAAAATTATACATTTCCATCCATTGTTTCTTTAAATCTTTAGATTCAAATCTCATTCCTACAGCAGCTAATAATTTTTTTCTTTCTTCCAACAGTCTTCCATCCTGATAATATCGTCTTTGAGTAACAACCCATGTACCAAGGCATTTACCTTGAGGATCAAAATCTGTTCCATTACTTGTCTTAAACTCCTGTGATACTTCTAGATTTTTATGTTTATCATAATATCTTTTAGCTAATTGATACATCTTTTTCCATTCTTCATCATTATCTTTAATCTCAAATCTCATACCAATTTTTTCTAGTAGTTTTTTTCGTTCGACATCTAACTTATCGTCTTTTTCCAGTTCTCTTTGAGCTTTAATCCAATTACCTAATCCCCTACCTTCAGGATCTGGAGCAGAACCATCTTTAGTTTTAAATCTTGTTGGCACTTCCAAATCGTTATGCGCTTCATAATATGCACATGCTAAATCATACATTTCTCTCCATTGTATATCCGCTTTGCTAACACCCAATCTCATGCCAAGTTGTTCTAACAATTCTCTTCTTTCGTTGGTTAGTGTGCCATCCATATATGCTTTTCTCTGGGCAGTAACCCAATTACCTAGTGCCATCCCTCGCGATTCCGGTTCATAACCATTATTAGTTTTAAATCTACTTGGAACCTCTAAATCATGATGATATTCTAAATAAGCTTTTGCAAGAAGATAATATCTTTTCCAAATTTGATCATACTTATCGTTACCAAAACGCATACCAATTTGAGATAATAATTCTTTTCTATCTTCTGATAACATTCCTTGCAATTCAAAATCCCTTTGAGTTTTTACCCATGTACCTAGGTTTCTTCCACATTCATCAAAGGTTATTCCATCTTTTGTTTTAAACGTAGCAGGAATCTCTAGATTATGATTTTGTTCATAATAATTTCTAGCTAAATTATACATTTCATCCCAAGATGCTGGAGCTAATTTGTCTTTTAAATATCTTAACATTTCGTACAATTCTTCATTTTCTATTCTTATATCAAATACTTGATCCAATAATTCAACGTTTAAAGGCAAACCACATCCATATTTTTTCCTTTCTTTAACCTTTCCCCTTAGTTCATTTTCCAATTGTTTCATAAACTCAAAGTTATTTGTCAAATCGATTATTACTGGATTAGCTTCACCACTTACTGAAAGCGCCCTTCCTAATTGCTCAAAATAAACTATATCAGAAGAAGTACCTCTTCCCATTATAACACCACTAACATTAGGGGCATGAACCCCCTCGTTATACTGATTAATGGCAAACATAATTCTTAATTTACCTTCTGCACTTTCTCCATCCAGCGTTCTATCATAATAAAATGCATCTCTATTTCTTTTACCAACAGTCCCCATTTCACTAGTTGTAGAATAAAACACTATATCATCATCATCAATATAACCTTTAAACCAGGTTCTTGCCTCTTCCATTATTGTTTCTATATCGTTTATTCCATCAACTGATCCTGGTGGACAAAAATAAATTATTTTAGCGTCTTTTTTAATGTTATTTACAATTACATCTTTTATCCCTTTAGCATCAGTTATTCGCTTCTTATAATCATCAAGCAAAGACTTATACTTATCTTTTTCATCACTATCCTTCAGTCTACTTAATCTATCTTCTAACCTTTCAATATCTTCATTATCAGCCGACATTGCGTATGCAGTACGGTACGAAAAACCAAGAGGTAATACACCATCTAAAAGCGCATCAGCTAAATCATATCTACTAACTATTTTGTTAGAAAACAATTCATTAGTATCTGGATTAGCCATATCTCTTTCAAAAGAAGTTCCCCTATCTCTTACGGTATAAGCAGTCATTCCGAATACTTTTAGATTCTCATGAGTTTCTATTATTTCATTTACTCTTTGTCCCCAAATAGGTGCTCCAATGTGATGGAACTCATCGACTATTAGTAATTCTACATTTAAATCTATTATTTCTTGCTCGCTCATATCAACAAGACTTTGATACGTTCTAAATTCTAAGTTTGGAAAATCTCTTAGAAAATCCAATTCGGGGTTATCATCTATTGTTCCTATTACATGTTCAGCAATTGAATTAGAAGGTACTAACCACATTATCCTTTTATCCGGATTATCACAAGTTAAAGCTTCGGCAATATAAGTTTTACCTGTTCCAGTAGCATGAACAATACCAACAACATCTTCCCCATTATCAAAAGCTTCTTTTACTTTTTTATAAGCCAAAGCATTATGCTCATATAATCCAAGTTTAATTGTATGTAAATCACTCATATAAATCACCATCACATAATTCTATAGAAGTAAATTCTTGACCCATGATATTGTTTTCACAAATCTCAACGATACTATCTTTTAAAATTTTTGAATTATATTCATCTTGCTCTTCTATAATTGTTATTTCACCATCATCTAACTTTACTCTAAAACCTATCTTATTAGAGTTCATAATATCTGGTTCAGGAATAAATACTTCTAATACTTTTCCTATTTGCTTTATCATGCTACGCACCTCTATATTAATTTTATCATAATTATGATATTTTTACACAAAAAAACTACCTATTCGGTAGTGATTTACTTCTGGTGACCAGTACGGGATTCGGACCCGTGAATGCCGCCGTGAAAGGGCGGTGTGTTAAGCCACTTCACCAACTGGCCAAAAAAATGGCGCTCGATGTAGGACTCGGACCTACGACCTGCCGGTTAACAGCCGGATGCTCTACCAACTGAGCTAATCGAGCACAATTCGAAGCCTCGTTCATTTGAGACTTCTTTATTATATATGCTTTTTTTACACTTTGCAATACTTTTTTTATTATTTTATACTTTTTTTTGTTTTTAAATCTTAAAAATCACAATTTCCTGGAGTTCTAGGGAAAGGAATAACATCACGAATATTCTCAACGCCAGTTAAATAAATAAGTAATCTTTCAAATCCCATACCAAATCCAGAGTGATAGCATCCACCAAATTTTCTCAAATTACAGAACCAATCAACAGTTGTTTTATCAACACCCATTTCTTCTATTCTATTCATTAATACATCGTAATTTTCTTCCCTTTGAGAGCCACCAATTAATTCACCTGCACCAGGAACTTCTAAGTCTACTCCTGCTACAGTCTTACCATCTTTATTAACTTTCATATACCATGCTTTAATATCTTTTGGCCAATCTATAATAAATACCGGTGAATTAAAATATTCTGTAATGTATTTTTCGTGTTCCTTAGCTATATCATCTTCATAACTTGGTTCAAATTCCCATTTTACATCAGCTTTTTTCAAAATATCTATTACTTCACGATGAGTAATTCTTACAAATTCAGATTCAAGTAAATGGTTTAATTTATCAAGTAATCCCTTTTCAACAAATTTATCGAAAAATTCTATTTCATTTGGACAAGTATCTAAAACATATTTAACAATAAACTTTAACATTTCTTCTTCGATATCCATTAATCCATTTATATCACAAAAAGCAATCTCAGGTTCAATCATCCAAAACTCATTAGCGTGTGTTTTAGTATTAGACTTTTCAGTTCTAAACGTTGGACCAAAAGTATAAATCTTTTTATGACTCATCGCAAATGCTTCTCCATGTAATTGACCTGTACCAGTTACATAAGATTGTTTTCCAAATAAATCTTTAGACATATCAACTTTACCATCTTTATCTTTTGGTAAGTTGTTAAAATCTAATGTTGTAATTTTAAACATTTGATCTGAACCTTCGCAATCAGCAGTTGTAATTAAAGGTGTATTAACATATACATACCCATGTTCTTGAAAATACTTGTGAATAGCATATGCGGCAACACTCCTAACGCGGAATACAGCACTAAACAAATTTGTTCTAGGACGCAGATGTGCTATTTCTCTCAAAAATTCTCTTGTAGGTCTTCCCTTAGATTGCAAAGGATAATCATCTGGACAATCTCCTTCCAACACTAAACTTTTGAGAGTTAGTTCAATCTTTTGTCCTTCTTTAGGTGATTCTATAACAGTACCAACGATAGTAACACTACTACCTAGTTTTATTTTTTGAATATCAGAAAAATTTTCTAACGAATTATCATAAACTACTTGTAAGTTTTTAAATGTAGTCCCATCATTAAAATCTATAAAACCAAATTCTTTTTGTTTACGATGGTTTTTTACCCATCCTTGTAATTTGACTTCACTGCCAATTAATTCATCTTCTTTTATATATAATTCTTTTAAATCTAATAACATTTGTTATCCCTCCAACTCTTTCTTAAGCGTGTCATAAGTTATTGATGGATTAGCTTTTCCTCTTGTCTTTTTCATTACTTGCCCAACTAAGAAATCTATAATATTAGTTCTACCACTATTGTATTTTTCTTTAGCGTCAGGATTTTCACTTAACACTTCTAATACTATTGCTTGTATTTCTTCAGCACTACCAATTTGTTTTATTCCTAATTCTTCAATAACTTTATTAGGATCTAAATTCTCTTCTAAGCTTTTTAATAATACTTCTTTTCCTTGTTTAATTGATATTTCCCCTTTTGTAACTTTATGAATTAAATCAGATAACATTTTGGGTGTTAAAGAAATATCTTTAATGTCCTTTTCTAGTTTGTTCAAATTTCCTAGTAAAATACTAGTTACCCAGTTAGCAGCTGTTTTTGCATCTATTCCATTATCAAGTATACATTCAAAATAATCTGATACACTCTTTTCTTTTACTAAAATTTTAGAATCAAATTCTGATAATCCTAACTGATTCATATATTTATCTTTTCTTTGATGTGCAAGTTCTGGAATGCTTGCTCTAATTTCTTCTAACCATTCACTGGATAATTTAAATTTTGGAATATTTGGTTCAACAAAATACTTATAATCAATAGCATCTGCTTTACTTCTCATATAAATTGTGGTACCACTTTCTTCATCCCAACGTCTTGTTTGTTGTTCCATTTCATCATATGTACCATTTTCTTTTGCTTCCATTTGACGATTTATCTCATAATTAATAGCATCCCTTACAGCGCTAAATGAATTAACATTTTTAATTTCTATTTTTGTTCCCCAATTATTTGGATCACTATCATCTTTATCAACATCCATTAAAGAAACATTAACATCACATCTAACTTGACCTTTTTTACTATCAGCTTCACTGATCCCCGCATATTGATAAATGCTTCTCATAGTCTCTAAAAATGATACTGCTTCATCGGATGAATGAAAACAAGGTTCAGTTACCAGTTCCAAAAGCGGAACGCCTGATCTATTATAATTGATCGTTGAATAATTATCATAATGAGTAGTAGCAGCAGAATCTTCCTCTAAATGTAGATTATTAATTAGTGCTACTTTAGTTTCTCCATTACATTCATATTCTAATTTACCATAAATACCAACTGGTGCAGGTTTAGTCTCTTGAGTAATTTGAAATCCTTTTGGCAAATCTGGATAGTAATAGTTTTTTCTTTCAAAATACATGTATTCTGGTTGACCACATCCTAATATCATACTTGCCATCAATGATTTTTTAACGGCTTCTTTGTTGACAACAGGAAGAGTTCCTGGAAAAGCCATATCTAATGGACTAATATTTGAATTAGCTAAATCTGTATATGAATTAGCAGATGCGGAAAAAACCTTTGTGTTTGTTTCACTAATTTCACAGTGCATCTCTAACCCAATTAAAGCTTTATATTTATCCATTGTTATCACCTCCTGCAATTTGCCCTTTATAATTCATATTGATTTCTAAAGAATACGCAATATTTAAAACATTTATATCATCGTAACAATTACCGGTAATATTTATTCCTACTGGTAAGTTATTTACAAAACCATTAGGAATTGTAATTGATGGGAATCCACCAAAGTTACCAATTTGTAATTGTTCATCAAGCGCAACAGTATTAGTATCATATTTTTTATTTAATTCATCAATTTTCTTTGCTGGACCAATTCCAACCGGAGATATAACTGCATCATACTTTTTAAATAATTCTTTCCATGTATCAACAAGTAATCTTCTTGCTCTTTGAGCGTTATTAAAGTACCTTTCTTTATTTTCTTTTTGTAGCACATAAGAACCAATTATAAATCTTCTTTTAATAAGTGGAGAAAAGCCTTTAGTACGATGATCTTTCATCATTTTAATATAATTATCTCCTTCTCCTCTTGGGCCAAAGATAATTCCTGTTAAGTTACTCATATTACTAGATGCTTCTGCTGAATGTATAACAACGTATACACTGTATGAAGCATTAAGTAGGTCTCTATCTACGCTTACTTCTTCAACTTCCATTCCTAAACTTCTACACAAATCAACACTTTTATGAAAGTTTTCTAAATGTAGTTTTAATTCTTCGTCTGCATTTGGATAATTAGATATATCACAAAGTTCTTTTACATAGCAGACTTTCTTACCTTTAGGATTATTTTCTAAACTTTCATATAAATTAATACCTTTAGAATCCCAACTAGTCATGTCTTTAGGATCTATTCCCTTCATGTTATCAACTACTATAGCAGCATCTTCAACACTACGAGTTAAAACACCTAAATGGTCTAGGCTTGATGCAAATGGAAAAACTCCATAACGAGATATCATTCCATATGTTGGTTTATATCCTACTATTCCACAATACGCGGCTGGTTTTCTTATAGAATCACCTGTATCAGTTCCTAGCGCATAAGGATAAACTCCTGCTGCAACTGCTGCAGCACTACCTGAACTAGAACCTGCACATATTCTTGTCGTATCCCAAGGGTTTTTTTGAATACCAGTATGAGCTGTAGTACCAGTCCCCCCCATTCCAAATTCATCCATGGCTGTCTTATTAACCTTAACTGCACCTACTTTATCTAACTTTTCAATAGCAGTGGCAGAAAAGAAAGGAACATAATCTTTTAAAGTGTTTGATGAACCTGTTGTTAAAATTCCTTTAGTTGAATAATTATCCTTTACACCATAAGGAATTCCGGATAATAGATTATCAGTAACTTCTACACCTTCAGCATCATCTAAAATAGTAACGAAGGCGTTACACTTTTCTTGTAGCTCATGTGATTTTTCCAATGCCTCTTTTACTAATTCATCACTAGTAACTTTTCCGTTTATTAAGTCTTCATGTATCTCTTTAATGCTTTTATTCATGTATCCCATTATCCCACCACCTTTGGAACTTCTATTTCACGACCTCTTACTACATCAGAATTTCGTAATAAATCTTCAACAGGAACAGACTCTTCTACTTCATCGTCTCTTAATTCATATACAAAATCATCTAATGCGTGTGTCATTGGCTCAACATCATTAATATTTGCTATTTTATTAATTAAATCAATATTTCTATCAATATCTTCAAATTCATCCAATACTTGTTTATTTTCTTCTTCGGTTAATCCAATTAATAATTTATCTGCATAATTATCAACCATTTCTTTAGTAAATTTACTCATATTATTCTCCTTTCAAATAAAAAAACAGTACTCCATCCCCAAGGGACGAATTACTGTAATATCCGCGGTACCACCCTAATTATCATAAATGATCTCTTATTAAGACTAGTCATTCTAACGGAAGACTCCCGGCTTACACTACTATTATTTCATATAAGCAACTCCGAAGTGTTATTCACAATATCATGGTAGTGTTAGCTTTCACCATCTCTAACTCGCTTATTACTTATAAATATTGCTACTTCTCTTCATCAACATCGATGCTTAAATTATAAACCAATTATATAAATAAGTCAATCAGTATATATGTCAAAGAAATTTAAAAAGATTTGTTTTTTTTAAAGTTAATATATATAATTTTATTATAGGTGAGTAAAATGGAAAAATTAAAGAATGTTAAAATAATATTTACTGATATTGATGGAACTTTATCCAATAGTAATCGTGAAATAACAAAAGAAACCGCTTCAGCAATTAAAACCGCTACAGATAATGGTATTTTAGTTGTGCTTTGTTCTGGAAGAAGCAACACATATGTATCTGATTTTAGCAAAAAGTGCAACGCATCTAATTATATAATTTCATGTAATGGTGCAGAAGTATTTGATTACAAAAATAATAAATATATCAATCATAGTAATATAGATATTAACAAAATTAATACAATCTGGAATTTTTGTTTAGATAACAATTTGGGTTGTATCTTAAACTGTGGAAATATAAGATACTCAAATAGTAATAACGCTATAGAAGAAAAAGATAAGAAAATCACAAATGACATATCAACATTAAATGATCCTGTTTTTCAAATTGTAACATACGGATATGACTATGATAAGATGAATAAACTAGAAAAATTAATTAATAATCAAAAATTACATATAATTAATATTTCACATAGTTATTTAAACAAGGACTGTTCTAATCACCACTTCTTTTTTGACACAATAAACAACAATATCAATAAAGGTACAGCTATTAAAGAATTACTAAACTTTTTAAATATAGACAAAGAAAACGCGATCGGTTTTGGAGATCACATAAATGATTATGATTTGTTTAACGAAGTTGGATTTAAAGTCGCAATGGCAAATGCTAATCCAAAATTAAAAGAAAAAGCAGACTAT
Source organism: Bacilli bacterium (assembly GCA_017435255.1). Classification (GTDB taxonomy): domain Bacteria; phylum Bacillota_I; class Bacilli_A; order RF39; family UBA660; genus RGIG3091. The sequence continues at coordinate 51,928 of JAFSFI010000004.1, forward strand.
ATAACGTTATCTAATGACGAAAATGGTGTCGCCTACTTTTTAAACAACTTTATAGAATATAAGAAATAATAAAATAAAAACGCACCTTTTTAATAAGTGCGTTTTATTTCATATGGAGGGCCTAGTCGGATTTGAACCAACGATCAGGGAGTTGCAGTCCCACGCCTTACCACTTGGCTATAGACCCATAAGACAATATTGATTATAACAAATTAAATTTACTTTATCAATAAAATTATATTCTTTTTTTATAAAAAATTAACAAAAAGGAGCTAAAATTAAGCTCCTTTTAATACATACGTATAAACCTTATCTAATATAATAAAGTCTAAGTATACTGCATCCGCATTTTTCACGTTACTCTTAACTTCATAATATTTATAATCCTTAACAATAGATGGTGTAATATCTTGAATATTAAATTTTTGATTGTACTCTTTTTCACCTATTATATATCTAAGATGTGCAGCACTAGATATTAATTTATTTTGTAAATTAGAATTGTTTATAGAACTATCAACATTTATATTCAATTTTAATTTCATTATTGTTACATCATATTTTGTATTAATAGACGGAACAATATAGTCATTAAAAGTATAACACTCTTCTATACATTGCTTATAAGAATAAGTATATCTATTATTAACATCAAAAGATTCTATTACAATACTTGTATTTTTTAAAATGCTTTCGTTAAATGTTAGTTCTTCTCCAATTTTTACTGTCTTCATATTTTTGGTTTTTTCAAACGTCTTGGGGTCTAGTCTTATTCTGTCTACATTATAAACTCTTTCATTACCATTCATCTTATAACTGCCAGCATATTCCATGACCTTTTTCTTATCTTTATCTGCTTTATTTATTTTAAATATAATAATAAATGTCTTTTCTTCGTTATTAGCTATACTCATTACGTTGCTAGTCATTCCCAAAGGAATAAAGTAATCTTTTTCTTTTACAGTAGCGCTATATATTTCATCGCCTATTTTTAAAGTGAATGTTTTCAAACTTATTGATCTATCATCACCTGAAGCATTTTTAATTTTAACTCTAGCAATTGTATAACTATATTTATTCTTAGTAATGTCATTGCCAAAAAAATCTGTATCATATTGATAACTATCTATAACATTCATTTCTAGTCCATTTGATTTAAATACTTTATTTTCTTTATAAATGATATTTTTAGTATATATGGTATTATGAATTACTACTCCACCAATTATAAGAATTATTCCAGTTAAAACCATTACTAATATCTTGTTTTCTTTTAAAATATATTTAATGAATCTTTTTCTTCTTCTAAATCTTGCTTTAACATCATCCGAATCAATATCTACACCTAATTCAAACTCTTCATTATCTTTATCATCTATTTGTAATTCCATTAAATCTCTTTGAAAATTAAATTTTTTAATATTAAATCCAACCGTTCTTACCAATGATACTAAAAGAAGAGGTATTTGTACTAAAAATAAAACTAACAATATGTCTCTAGTAATATTTAGCATTAAAACATCGGTTTTATTAAAAGATATGTTTTCAAACTGCATATTAACAAAGACTAAACCAACAATTAAAACTATATAATATATAATATTAATCAAATAATATTTAACTGGCTTATCCTTTTTATACATTAACCAAAATATAATAGCGCTTATTGCTATTACAAAAAATATACTTAAATATAATAAAATCCCTATATAGTCATTGAATAAACCATCTAATACACTGTAACTACCAGAAGATAGATACTCATTAAAGAAATTTAACAAATTATTAGTCTTATACATAATAAAAACTAAAAGCACAGTTAATATTAAATGAATTAATTTAAAATATTTAATCAAAAATGCATATGGCTTCCTTAATATCATATCCTTATCCTCCTATTATTTAGTATACATTATTTTTGAATTAAAAAAAAGAATATTTATATTAATATTCTTCTAAATATTATTATTCTTTCCTACAATTAATTGCCCTGGTGCTAAATAAATATTTTTATTATATTTTTCTAAATCACTCAAGTTTGTATTCATTCTATTAATTATGCTATTTAAAGTGTCCCCATCCTGGGTTATATATAATTTTGTATTTTCTTTAGGTACTATTATAATTTGATTAGGATAAATATAATCGTATAGTTTAAGTCCATTTATTTCAGCCAATATTACCGGATTTATATTATATCTTTGAGAAATACTAAATAGACTATCACCTTTATTTACTACATAATCAATAAAAAGGCTATCATCTACTGAAGGAATAATTAAATTTGTTCCTGGAACCAAAAAATAAGTATTTAAATTGTTCGCTTTTATAATATCTATTGTTGAAACATTAAAACGTCTAGCAATACTATCTAATGTATCATTTTCTTTTACAATATAATTCATAATGCCCTCCTATCAAATTATATGAAAAAGAAAAAGAAAAGTGCCTATTTAAAATAGACACTATAAATATTATTATAATTATATTGAAATTCTTTGTTAACTAAAATTTTCTTTAACCCATTATCATCATATCTATATAATGTATCATCATCAATGAAATATATACAATCATTAACAACAACAACTTCTTTAAAATCATTATACGCAAACAAAAAAATGGGTTTATTTAGGTTTTTCTTATATACCTTATAAAATTCATTATTACTATTATAGTAATAATAGAATTTATCTGTTTCAAAAGCTTCAACATAATTTTCCTTGATCGGATAGTTATTCTTAAATTTTAACGTTTGATTTGAAAAATCATATATATTTCTCTTATGCCATTCGCCATCATAATATTGTGCATTAATGTTTTTATTACCAATAATTTTATAACTTACTTCTTTGGGATTTATTTCATATTGAATCAAATTACTTTTATCGAATATATATAATTTATCTTTAACTACCCCATTAATATATATATTAGTAGATAGTTTTTCTTCTATTTCTAATTCTTTAGTTGTTTCTTCTTCTATATCTATTATTAATAATCTAGAATACTCTGGTTTTTTATCATATTTCGGTATTACATAATATTTATCAATTAAAACCCCCAATTCATTTTCATAAATATCATAATCCGCAAAATTAATTTTATAATAATCTTCACTAGTTACTTTTATTAAAGATGAATATTCATATACTAAGATATTTTCGTTATCATATATATGATCATTATAAATAGTATTTCTACTACCAGTTATTGTCTTTTCACTAAGATTATATTTATCTTCATCAAATTTATCAATTGATTCCACAAAATCTTTTAAATTATATTTATCTTTTACTTCTGTATATGAATATTGTTTTTTACCTACATTACAAATTATTTCAGGATCATTATTATTTTTTATGTAAACAGGAGATATGCATGTTAAGTCTTCTTCTTCATATAATCTTATATTATCAATTACTTTTTTTTGTTTATTAAATGTATTATCTTTATCGAATACAAATTTAATTTTATTTATTGTTACTTCAAAATAATAGTAATCTGATTGCTTATCTTTATAATATTCTTCATGGATTAATACTTTTTTATCAGAAATTTTTAATGAATAATCTATGTTATGACTTTTCTTCAATAAAGTTATACCTATTTGAAAAGTAAAAAACAAAATAGCTAATACTAAAATGAAATTAAATATCTTCTTCATATTATCACCATTATTAGTATATCAAAAAAGCAGTTGTTTTAACAACTACTTTCTTTTTTTAACATTTTCATGATCTGGATACAACTTTTTTGCTTCCATCATATAAGATGTTATCTCAGTTTCGATTTCATCTAATGCACCTTTATCAATATTAGACAATGTAATAAATTCTTTTACTGTGTCAATATAGATTTTTCCCCAAAACATACTAGCCATTACTTTTAAATCGTTAAACATTTCTGGTGTAACTGAGTTCAAGAAATAACCAAACACAAGTCTTTTTCTTCCAATTAAAATACGTTTATTTGTTAACGCGATTACTGCTGTAGAAAACACATCAAGAGAACTAACACTTTTTTGCGCTGTAAAAGCATAAATCACATGTTCATCAGGATTAAGATGCCTTTCAACTACTTTAGAGTTAGCTTTTAACCTCCAAGCAACGGTCATGGGATACTTACTTTTAAATTCTTTTACTTTTTTATAAACTTCACTCATAAAACTACTCCTTTACTGTAGTGTATTTTTGTAACATTTCAACTAATGATTGTAAATCAATATTGCCAAGTTGCATATCTAGAAGTTTTCCATTTTGTACTATAAGTATTGTTGGAGTTCTTACGCCATCAACACCATATAGAGATTCTTGAACAGAACCATATAATTTATATACTTCATCCATCTCAGTACTAGTAACATTATTTGTATTTAAGTAATTAACTTCAAAACTGTACTTACTTACAAGCTCCTTCATTATTGGTTCTTGTTGTGCACAATAACCACAGCTAGGGCTAGCAATATAAATAAGAGCTACATCTTCACTAGCTAAAACTTCTCTATATTCTTTAATTGTAATATTCGTAAGTTCTGCTTTTTTATTATTACTACAAGTTCCACAATTTTTAAGTTCAGGAACAACAAAAGCCAAACCAAATACAATTATTAAAGATAAAACAATAATCACAACATTTTTTAATTTATCAATATTAATATTATTATGTTTTTTAGTTGTTTCCTTTACTTCTGTTACTTTTACTTTCTTTTTACTATTTTTTAACTCTTTCTTTTCCACAAAAAAACCTCCTCGTTAGCATCATTATAACACACTTAATCAGTTCATACTATTATTTTTGTTAAACAAACTAAAAAACCTCAGTTTTTAAAACTGAGGATTATTTATTAATCATCAAAGAAGTCATCAAAGAATTTATTGTCATCAACTTCGTCATCTAAGCTAATAGTAGGAAGCTCTGCTGTTTGGTTAATAACAGGTTGCGAATTCTCAGCAACTACTGGATTTGCCTCTTCTACTACAACAGGATCTTCAACTGCAGGAACACTTTGTAAATTTTCAAGTGTAGGCTTAGGTTCTGGGACTATATTATTTACAACAGGACCAGCACCATAAACAGCCGGTGATTGCTCTTTGATTGGTTCAATTGTAGGTTTTGATTCCACAGGCTTATTAACTTCAACCGGTTTATTAACTTCAGCTGGCTTATTAATTTCCGCCGCTTGAGCTCTTTTCTCTTCTGCTTCAATCTCTGCTATTTTAGCATCTATCTTCTTAATTAAGTCATCCATATTGATATCTGGTGTAGCATTTTGTTTAGGTGGCATATTAGGGTTAGGTCCAAAACTGCCAAAATTATTTGAAGGACCAGACATACCACCAAAGTTATTTGGATTATTAGGCATACCACCAAAATTTCCCATTGGAGGCATTCCATTCATCATTCCACCACCATTATTTGGTCCCCCACCATTTGCCATCATCTCTTTAATTTTCTCTTGTCTTTTTTCTTTAACAAATTCTCTTACATCAAATACAGCAACCGGTCTTTTTTCTCTTTCAGGATAATCAATCGTACCATATTTTTTACCCCAATCAATCTTAAAATCAGGAGTAAAAGATGTTTTAAATGGTTGCATACGCATTCTTAATACTATTTGATCAAACTGTTTCATTCTTTGCAAGTCACTTACCGTAACTAGTGGTGTTGATGCTGTTTTATCATCTTTTTTAGATTTTACTTCCCCACATAATTTACTAATTTCTTCCAAAGCGGCAAGCTCTGTTGAAATCAAGTAAATTAAGTTACCACAGTTACCTTTAATTGTTTCAGCATTTTCCGCACCATAAACTTGCTTTAATTGTGCAAAGTTTTGAATAATCATTGTAAAACGAACTTGTCTTGAACGAGCTGCAGTAATCATTGTAGTTACATCTTTTAAAGGCGGCATGTTAGCAAACTCGTCCAATAAGAAGTTTGTCCTACATGGTAATTTACCACCATGAGATTGAGCAACATCAATTAATGTTTCATAACATTGCTTAACAAATATTGTAGCAAGTGAGTGATAAGTTTTCTTTTCATCTTGAATAATTATAAATACTGCTGTTTTTTCCTTACCAATTGATTCTAATTCAAAATCACTATAAGATAACATCTCAGATAAATTTTCACGTGATGAGAATAACTTAATCTTTTGTTTAAATACCGCGATGATACTTCCCTTTGTCTCACTAGGAGCCATAATAGTACCTGAAGCATTAATATATGCTGCACTATTAGGATCTTTCATATTGAAATATTCTTTTACATAAGTGGAAGCACCACATTTATCTTCACCTACAGTAGTTGTTAAACTAATACTATTAATATTAATCTTATCCTCGGTAGTATCTTCAAACATACCTAATGCAAGACCTGAGAAGTAGTCTGCTGAGGTTTTTTCCCAGAACGGATCAGCATTACCACTATTTTCTTCATATAGAATATTTAAAGCTAAGTCGTCAAGCAACTCAATTGATTTATCTTGGTTACCATTTTTATATAAACGATAAGGTAATGTTAAAGGATTCCATGCATTTCCTTTTTGAGGATTACGGAAATTAAGTAAAATAATATTATATCCTTTATCCTTTAACATAGCTCCTGTTTTTTCATACAACTCACCCTTAGGGTCTGTACATATAATTGATTCACCTTTTTTAGCTAAAACTTTAATAGTAGGTAAAATAGTACTAACAGTTTTACCTGAACCAGTAGCACCAATTACTAAGTTATGGTACTCACCATCGTCTACCCATAACTCTCCATTTTTACTGATTAAAGGAATACCAGCATGCTCTGCATTTTCATCAGACGGATGCACACAATGAAGAACTTTTTTCATTTCTTTTTCTTTAGCCCATCTACTATAACCTTTGTCTTTCTTATTCATAGTGAAACCAACACCTTCTTCTCTTTCAAAGAAGTATGATGATACACTCAAGAATAATGCACCTAACGCTACTAAATAAAATACAAGTGTAGTAAAAATATATTCTGAAGAAAAAGCAGGAAAAGGATTAAATCCAGCTAATCTTCCTTCACTTGCTAACATAGGTAAATTAACTACCCCTAGCGCTACAACATATAAAAGAAAAATTGCAAATAATATAAATATTAATACATCTTGAGGCTCAGCTCTAAATCTAAGTTTCATTCTATTCCTTCTTTCAACAATTTCTAAAAATATTTTACAATAATTTATTCAAAAATACTAGAGTTTTCATTATATAAACCTATATTAACTGTATATAAAAGTACAGCCTTTGACATAAATGTATATTTATTATCAAATTGATCAATTACAACATAATGTGTAGTACTACCTTTCTTTTGTACATCATATTTCATTATATCAGCAAACCTTAAATCATTAATATTATTTGAAATATAATTTTTAAAATCATTATATGTAGGATATTCCTTCTTAGTTTCATTATCCAATAAAGAATAAGCCTCTTCAGTATGATTTAATAGCTTATCTTTAAAATCAACAAAATATCTGCGAATAATTATCTCATTTGTTACATTAGCCAATTGAAATTCATTATATTCATACTTTTCTTTTATTACTACATCGCTGGAAAAATTTTTTTCTTCTTCAAAGAAATAACTTTTTGCAAAAAGAGCCAAAACACCAACACCCACAAAAATTACAAAACAAATTATAATTTGTTTAATAGTTTTAGACTGCATCAAAATATTCACCTACCTCACTTAAGATAACCGAATATGTATTGTTTTCCACATCTAATTTAACAATTAAACCATATTCTAATTCCATAATCGAATCATCATATAATTCTTCTGTAAATAACTCTTGAACCAAGCGCCCTCTAACATAATATTTATTTTTTTCTTCTTTGTCCTCTAACATCGCACCCGATACAAAAGAATAATGTCCATTTAAATATATATTAACATCTAAAACGTTATCTATTGTTATATCGTTTTCTTTTTTATATTTATCATCTATAACATTATACAACGCTTCTTCATCTTGCGCTACAATTAATCCAATGTATTTATTAACACAGTTTTCAACAGTAAAAAACATAATGGGATTATCAACATATTTAACAGTAGTTTTTTCATCTTTAACATTCATAGAGTAAATAAATACTCCAGCAACTATTAATAATGAAACAAACAAGCTCAATATAAATATTTTAAAGGATGTGTTTTCCATAATATCACCTTTTTACTCTTACCAACTATTTGTATCATAATATTTTATCTTACTACAAGTCCAACTAATCGGATCATACTTATAATCTCCTGTAGTAAATAACTCATACTCTTCAGCACGTCTTATCTTTAAGCCACATTCATTATCCGCATTTGCAGAAGAATAGAATGTTTTAATATAATTCCAGTATCCTTCAGAACCACCTTCTGCATAAGCTTTTATTGCTGGGGATATTTCGTCGCCACCGGTATTATATGCTAAACTTAATATTGCTACTTCTTGATTTTTAGTTAAAACAACATTGTGTGTAGCCTTAGCTCTTACTAAAATTTCTGTATCAGCAGCGTATATTCTGTTAAATAATTTTTTAACAGTATCCTTAGGTATTCTAATCCCTTCTTCCACAGGACCGTTATATATCTCTGGATAATCAATATTTCTAGTTCCATCTGGATTTACTAATTGAATACCATAAGCTACATCCAAGGAACCAGTATTCGTTTTATAAACTATATAATCATCACCATCTGATCTATTTGGATTAAAATCACAATCAGAGCACTCTATATTCATTATCCAAGTAAAGAAATCATTTCCACCACTTGGCCTAGGATTATTAGGATCTACATATAACAACGGGTCTACTTTATAATCTCTTGTACTTCCACCACTACGTATTTCAAAATGTAAATGAGGACCTGTTGAGTTTCCACTATGTCCAAGTTTTCCAATAACTTGCCCCTGTTCTACTACATCACCTGCAAAAACAGTTATTGTATCTTTATGCATATGAGCATACAAACTATAAGTACCATCTCCATGATCAATCATTACGTAATTACCATATCCACCACCATCTGTACATCCCAAATAACCTTCTCCATATCTTGTTTGTGACTTGTTGTAAGGATATATAACAGTACCACTTTTAGTAGCTATTACATTATCTACATTTCTAACTCCGCCTATATCTATTGCACCATGGCTTCCCTTATGTACTGCATCATTTCCGCCAAACCACGCAGTAATATTAGTACTACCAGGAATTCCTCTAGCAAATATCTTGCCATTTTCCAATGTTGTTTCTCTACTACCTATTGGCCACCAATAACCAGTATTAGTTATATAAGCAGCAAAATAATCCGCCCCGGCGCCTTCTAATAATAAACTTTGATAGTAAGAATAAATTTCTGAAATTATTTCCTCTATTTTTTCATGATTTTCACTAGTATTGTGAATTCTATTTACCATATATTCATTATAATAGTCGAATATAAATTCCTCATCTATTAAATTCCAATAATAAACACTACCGCTATTATCATTATCAAATTCCCCTTCTTCTATAGAAAGAGAATAACTTTCTTCATCAACACCGGCAACACAATTTCTATTTTCTTCATTAAAAAGGCTATCATTACTAGCTATTTTTCTAATGGTAGAAGAATCATCAGAACAATCTTTAGTTACCATAATTTGATAACTCGCTAATTTATCAACCTGCCTTTTCATATTAGCTATATTTTTTACTGCTGTACCAGAATCTTCAATTCCTTCATTATCGTTGTATCCTATTAAAGTAGCTAATATTAAAACACCATCTATATCTGCTCTACCCTGATAATCCGAAATAGTACTTCCTATCTCTTTTCTTAAATCTTCATAAATATCAGTACCGTCACCCATTCCACCAAATGAATCTTTACCAAATATTATTAAGCAAAATAATATTAATATTAGAAATGGTGCTAATGTGCTAATTAACAATATTGGTAAAACAGTTCTTTTAACAATAACTTTAGTTGCTTCAGTAGCGCCTGTAGCAACACTTGGTGCATTAGCAGCAGCATCAAGCGCTTCTCTACCTACACTACTATCAAGAACTTTCTCAGTAGCAACCTCAGGAACACCATAAGCTTGTGCTCCCTTTTTAATTCCTTCCTTAAGAAGTTTCTTTTTTATTGCAGCTTTAGGATTACCTGCAAATTCTCTCATTGAATTTGCTTTATTATTTCCTTGATCAAAAGAAGGTGATGACATCTTAGCATGATTTTTCAATTCACCTTGTCTATTTTTCTTTGAATTTTTAGGTTCATTTGAAATTTCAGCCATTTTATCACCACCTACTTAATTAACTAATTATTATAATCCTCCACCTGAACCAAATGATGCTAACTCTTCTGGAGTTACAATTACATTTATTCTCATACGACGGTGTCCACATACAAATAATGCCTCACCTTGACTATAATGTTTAATACTTTCTTTTTCATTATCATTAAGGTCAACAAGTTTTGCTAAATCTTCAGCAGCTTGTTTCTTTAATCCCATGATTAAGTAATAAGAAGCATTGTCAAATATTGCTTTACCTTGAGTAATAACACTAGGAGTTGCAAAGTCACTTGGTTGTTGAGTAATTATAATTGAACCTGTGTTATACTTACGAGCACGACGTTGAACTTGTGCCAAGAAATCAGCACCTAATGAGTTATTATCACCTAATAATACGTGTGCTTCATCAACCATAAGAATAGTATCTATCTCACGATTCAAGCAAAGTCCCCATGCATATTTTAATATATTGAAGAATAATGCATTTCTAATATTTGCTTCTGCATTCATTAATTCTTTTATATTAAATGTAATAAAGTCACTATCATGAGTAATTGTTGTATGACCATCAAAATAATATTTTAAATCATTTGTTAATGGTCTAATTTTTAATTCTAGGCGTTCCATAATATCTTTTTCATGAGTATGGTCAGCCATTGCCATAAGTCTACCTTTAATAGTTGCATAAACATCGCTAAATGTTGGATAATCTTTAGCAGTAAAGTTATAGAAATCTTTATCAAAGTCAATTCCAAAACGACGATATGTATCTTGAACTACTTCACTAAATAAAGTAAGTACATCTTCTTCCATTGAAGGATCATAATACTTCATAAACGCCTTTAAGAATTGTAAAGTACGTGTAAGTACTGTATATCCTAAACCTTGTTTAATTTCATCTTCATCAGCATCAATTACTATTTGAAGTGGATTTATCATTCCATATTCTCCACCTTTACCTAAGTCAATAGTATCTCCACCAAATGCTTTAGTCATATCTTCAAGCTCGTTTTCAGGGTCAATTGCAACAATTTGGCAACCATTACGAATATGTCCACGAAGCAATAACTTAGCAGCTGTTGATTTACCTGAACCAGATGTACCTAATAATATAAGGTTTGCATTATTTCTATTATTTTCTTTTTTAATTTTATATAAGAATTGGTTAAATAAAATTACACCACCAGAGAAGTCTACACCTAATAATGTTGATAAACCTGGGTCTTTAACACTATCAAATATAAATGGATACATAGCAGCAATTGTAACAGATGGAATTGGTGTACCAATTCTATCCTCAATATCTTGTTTAGGGAATATTGGTAAAACTGATTTTAATACCTTTTCTTGCTCAAAACGAAGAGATACCGCTCTTAATTCCATCGCATCAAGATAGTTTTTAACATTAACTTTCTTTAACTCTAAATCCTCTTTAGTATCAGCAGTAATCATGATATGCATTTGGAAATCAAAGATTCTAGCTTGGCTTCCTGCTAACATAGTTACGAAATATTCTAATGATTCATAGTCTAACCTAATTCTTTCTTGAATTGTACGGTCCTTTTCTTCTTGATATCTAGTTTTTAATTCGGCTATTTGCTTATTTAACATTTTAGACACAGTCGAAAATGGTACTGGAATATGTTTAATAACTACTTTAATTCCTGGCATAGTAGTTAAAGTAGATAAATATCCTGGTGCAATAAACTTAGGATAAGATACAACACTTAAAATAGTTGCATATTTATCACTTATAAAGAAATCACTATAACCAAAGCTAAGACCCTTTGGTGCTATTTGAGATTTAAAATTCATTGTACTCATAGTGCCACCACCGTTCCAAATTCTGTTGTTGTACCACCATTCAAGAAATTATCTAAAATAATTCTTAAATCTTCATTACTAGTTTGACTAGATAATAATCCACATGCAGATAAAGAGTTAATTAATTGTCTAATTCTCTTTTGTATTAAATCAAGATTATTTTCTTTAAACAAAATATAATACTCTGTATCAACAACATTGTTATTCATAAATCCATTACCTTTTTGTATATCTTCAGTAATCAATTTTCTAATTGCTGGAGAACTAGTTTGATTATACAAAAGTTGTAATTGTGACATATAAACTGATATATCTACCGGTCTATCAGCTACTATTAACCAGAATTCAAAATCGATTTGGTTATAGAAATTTTTTAAATTCATCAATACATTAGCTTGTTCATTTTCATCCAGAATGAAAATATTTCTTGGAGCAATTTTAACTCCTGTTACTTTCATTTGATTATCAAGGATTATCATACCATTCGCAATTGATTGCACTGGTACCCAATCTTCAGTATACTTACTATTTGCTACTTGTTTCTTCTTCGACATACTTATTGCACCAACCTTTCCAATAATATCTTTGTCTATTAACAAAGAAATACTCATAAATATTTGTTAAGAATACCAACATATTATGTTGATGTGGAACAGGTATTACTAAAAACCCTGTAATTGCAGCAGGTGCTAGAACACCTATAGCAACTACCCAACTAGTAAGCATACCTTGAAATATTAATATTAATAACAAAGTAATTCCTGCTCCTGTTCCAAAAATTGCTAAATCGATCCCCCTAAAGAAACCTAATATAAGCTTCCCTCGATTAGCATTAGCTGGAATCAAGTAATTATTATTATTCTCCACTATATATCACTCTCCTTTTTATTCTCATATTATCTATCAATCTTTCCTTTTTCAGGATTAAATTGTCCTTTTGCTTTATATTGCTGTTTGGTCATTCCACCACGCTTATATGAAACTCTAGCATCTTTCTTATCTTTCTTATAATCTTCAGCAAAGCTTCTATTAATTCCATATGCATCTCCAGCCTTATTAGCTTTTTCGTAGTTCTTAGTTGCAATAGTCGATGCAGTAGAAGTTTCAGCAACAATTTGTGCTGCCCTTTCCATTGCGTCAGGCCCCGTCATAGGAACGCCATTTAAATCCACAAAGTTTCCCGTATGAAGACCAACTTCCCAATTTCGTTGTGCTTCAGCAGCAAGAGCTTGCATGTCTATCATATTTTGTTTTGCATCTGCAAGAGTTGCATCAGTTAAGTTCAACTTGCGCCCTTCTCTAGCTAATTGCGCCTTAGAAGCAGAAGATTGTAATGCAGCTAATATTCCACTCTTAGCTTTAGGATCACCAGTTCTACCTTGAATAGCAGCATCTCCTCCAGCGCTCCAAGCACTTGCTTTTTTACCAGTCATTCCACCTTGGAATCCTGCAGAAGCTCCTGCAGCAGCGCCAGTTACAGCTCCACGCAATCCTCTACCAGATATAGCTCCGGATATAGCACCTGTTGCCCCACCTGTAATAAATCCAGTAGCGCCAGCTAAGAATCCGCTTGTATCCTTATCATGCTTAATACCTAATGCATCCTGAATAAAGTGAGGAGCATCTTTTGCAAACATCAACAACGCAATAATCAAGAAAACCATTAAGTAAGCCTTTCTAGCAAAATTTGTTGGTAATGTACTTGGATCTAACAAGTTATCATTAGCAAGAGCAGATAATAGATACAACACTATATATATAACACCGAGTCTAATAAATAAGTCTAAGAATGTCGTTGTTAATTGTTTAACCCAAGAAGCAAAAGCACCATCTTTTGCTGACTTAGGATCAATATAACTCATTACCGGGATAGGCGCTAACATTTCAAGTAAAAACATCTTAAACAACCTAATCCCTATCTTAATAGTAACAGATAACAATATAATAACTACTATTACTCCTACAGCAATAGCAAATATAAAGTTGAATTCATAAGCATAAACACCATCTGCTTTATCGCCATATGTTTCCATCATATCATCTATATTATCAATAGGATCCGGTCTATCTGATTCATCACATTCAGTACAAGGCGAATAAAAAGCACCCAAAGCAGCAGAAGCCAATAACTCTGCATTACTACTAACCGTACTTGAATTGTCACTAGGTTGTCCTAAAATAATTTTAGGCAAAACTGGAATAAACACATCTTGGGCCTCATGTAACAAAGGAAACAACCCAATATTTTGCATAGGAAGCCAAATTAATAAAGCCAACATTACAAATGTTCTTACTATCAATTTATTAATTCCTGTAGATTTATCTGTCAATGCCTCAGGGTTTACCATGTACTGTAACAATGATACAGTTAATTTAAACACCATAAATATACCTAAAAACACATAAATACGTTTATGAATATCACCAATCAAACCTTCAGTCAACCTTAGATTAGCTATATCAAAAATCCCCTGCATAATAGTTTCAATTAACGCATAAACACAGTATGTAATACTTGCAAACAAGCCTCTAATTTGAGTTACAATCCACGAAGTAATACCCATACTATACACCTGCCTCGTCTACGACGCACATAGGATCATCTACAATCGTACCCTTAATTCCTGTTATATCAATTAAAACTTCAACAATTAATGGCACAAAGAAAATTGCAACACCACAAATGCACCTCTTAGTAAATTTTACCCCCGCTTTCTTTAATGCATCTTTATCTTCACCAACAACTGCAGAGCCAAAATCAACAGCTCCCAAAACAATCAATAAAATAGGAACCAAAATTCTAAGCCAACCTACAATTTTCCCAATAAAATCAGCCGCTTCAGCAGTTAATAGACCATTACAATTAGCAGCAAAAACAGGTTCAATTAACAAAACAAAAGAACCTATTAATAAACTAAAAAACATTAATTTTCTCATCACTTTTTTATTCATACTCTTCACCTCGAGACAATTAATCAATCATATTATAGCACAAAAAAAATAATAACAAAACATTTTGTTATTATTTTATATATTTTATTTTACAATATATGGATCTTCATATGTTCCACTACCAGACACATATGTAGTGTTAGAATTTAAATGAGCATATAGTCTTACTGCCATTGTACTCTTTGCAGCCTCATATTCCATAGTAACATCTATAAAATAAACATCATAATTATTTTCTCCAACACCTGTAACAGTCCACCACTCATCTGGAGCACCACTCAAATAATTATAATTGTAACAAGAATAATCTAATGCTGTATTACAATTTGAATCTAAGCTAGCATTTATATAATCATAAGCAGGCAACAAACTGAAATATTGATTTTCTAACGTTTCAGAACATTCAGTGCTACCATCTTTAGTGACATCATCGGTATTTCTCTTTCCTACACACGCAGTATGGGTAGTTATCAAACTTTTGATTTTTAAATATCCCTCTTTATCGTTTACAACATCTTTAATTATAGTGTCATGCATACGACTAACATTATAATCATTAATACCATCATATTTTTCAATTTCTAAATTATATCTATCGTCCCAAACATCTCTTAATAACTCAGGATCACCTAAAACTGCAATTTCTCCATTTTCATAAACTTTAACAATTTCCCAATAATAATCTCCAACCTTTATGTAATTTTTAACATTATCACCCTTAAATACATAAACAGTATGCATTTCTGTATTATTATTCGGATTAACTTGTTCCTCCTTATATAATCCGCTTCCACTAGTTACAACATTTTTAATAAGCTTATCTTTCAAAGATTTAGTGCTATAATCTTTACCACAATCTAATACAGCATGATAAGAATATCCACTAGGATTCTTTGTCGCATATACCTTACCATCACAAGTAACATCTTCCTCTGTATAAGAAGACAATTCTTTTATATAGTCTTCTTCTACTAATTCATCAGAAGTAACAAAGCTACTACCACTATCTGGTAACTTATCTTTATTATCTTCGTAATAACTTTCACCAGCAGATAATAATTTTTCTTCTATTTTCTCAAACGAAAGTTTTTTGCTTCCTCCACCAACAAACAACATTAATATAATAACCAAAACAACAAGAACGCCTACAACAGACGCCAACATAATTATCATCTTTTTATTTAACTTCATTCCTATCACCAATCCTATAAGCAAATTATATCAAACATTTAGATAAAAAACAAATACAAAAACAAAAAAGAGATGATTTTTTCATCTCTATTATTACTCTTTTCTTATTAAGCTCCAGTTTTTTTACCGCTATCAGACCAACATTTAACAAAATCGCCTTCTTTAGCTCCGGAATCTCCAACCATACCAATTAATATATTAACAAGCATAGGTATAAAGAATACAGCAACAGCAGCAATAGCTCTTTTAATTAATTTACTAGTAGCTCCTTTGATTTCCTTGTCATCACTTGCCATAACAGCTTTACCTAAGTCAATAGAACCCATAACAATTAATAAAATTGGAATTCCCCATTGAATAATTGATAAAATAGACTTTAAAAATGTTATCACTGGTTTTAAATCAGTACATGCATCTAAAAACAACATATTTCTTTCCTCCTTCTTTCTATAATTAAATCATACTTTATTCATAAAATATTGTCAACAATATTTATAATACTTAACATTTATTTACACTTATCTAATTAAACCTAATTTATTCATAAAATCAGTAAGCATAGGTTTACTAGATCTATCGTCAAGTGGTCTTATAACATCAAATATTTTTACCCCCGTTTCATATTCAAAGGTTTGAATATTACCACCAGCTACTAACGTTTTATTTAAAACAACTCTTTGACCTTTTAATTTGTCAAATGTTTTACTATTTAATTTCATTAATTTATTAAGTTTTAAAATAGATGGTTCTACAAGATATATAACTTCATCACATACATTAGGATCACAATCATTTAAATCAACTAAAACTATATTATAGTTTCTTGCTTTTAAAAGTTGGCTCATTAAATCTTGTTTAGTAACAGATACTAATGTTGAATCATTAAAATACATAAATTCTCGCTTATTAACCTCTATAGCTAGTACACTTTTACCATGAATAGTTTCTAATTCTCTTTTCATCAAATAAACTAATGTTGTAGCACCAGCATTCTCTGTTACATTTTTAAACCCAATTACCCTACTAGCAGGAACAACTTGTGCAGGAGCACTTGCTACCGCTTGGGTTGGCACTGGAACAGAACCCACTACTACAGGTGCCGCAGCAACAACAGGTTCTAATTGATGTAGATGTGCTACATCCTTATACGTATTAGAATGTTCTACTAAGTATGCTACTTCTTCTAATGTTTTCCCAAAGTTATAAAAACCCATTGAAATTAATTTAGATATAAAACTAGGATCAGTAACCATTGGATCATTAGGTAAAAACAAAATTATTTTATCAACAGGTAAACCTATTGATAATTTTTGATAATTAACTATATCCTTATAGTCTTTTATTGATGTAACATCTAACACCATTTTGCCAAAGAAAAAATTAGAAAATTGACTAATTATTTCGTCTACGCCATATTCACCACGTAGAGTTTTAATAATCTCCGTTTCTAAATTAGCTAAAACAGATTCTTGTTGATTTGTTATTAAAACGTTCATTTAATCACCTTCTAATTATTTTCTATAAAGGACAAACCATACCATCGACCTCTAAATCATTATAAGCAGTATTAATTAACCTAGTCTCACCTCTTACAGGGATTCTAACTGGGTTATTTATTAAAGGCAAATTAAATGTTATATATATTTCAACTTCATAAATAGCACCTTTAGAAGTTGTCGTATATGATACTTTATAATCACCTAAATAGCCTAAACCTCTTACCATTGATTCAATCGATTCACAATTAGCATATCCTTCATTTTGTTCAATCTTATTTATAATTGCATTTTTATATCTAAATACTCTACCATAGTTGATGACAATAGCCATAAATCCTATGTAGACAGTCAAAAACACCAATACTATTTGTAATAGTAATGTTCCACCAACGGATTCTCTCACTATTAATCACCTCTTATTATTTATTAATATTAACTTGGATTAGGAACATTAATAGTGGTATTCTCATTGTTCCAAGTGTTTTTAATACTGTCCAATATGTTTGGCACAAATAATGTTACAAACGCTAATATTGCTGCTACTGCTAAGATTGTAACTAATGTCATATTTAATTCTCCAGTCGCTTCTTTCATTTACAATAACATCTCCCTTCTACTATATTAATAATTATAACCAATTATAAAATTTATATCAATAGTTATACACCAAAAAGCATCATAGTTGACAATAGTAGTATCAACATTGTTCCGCCACCTGTAACTATTAACATAAGCATAGTTCTTTTTTCCATATTAGATAATCTGTTTTTATATTTAACTTCTCTTGCTTTATTTTGTAAGCTTGATACTGATTTTGAAAACATAAGTAATTGTTGATATTTATTTTCTTGAGCGCCTAAACTTAATCTATATAAAAGCCTCATCATTCTCATAGAATCTCTTACTGGATATTTAATTGCAAAATCCATATAAGGTTCAATTGTTGAATCTCCCGCGTCAATTCTAGCAATCATTTCTTTAAGTCCTGGTTTAAATATTTCAGGAGCATCATCAATTGATTTAGATATTGCTACAGGAACCGTATAATTTTGACAAAGTATTTCCAAACTTTTTAAATAGTACGGAAGCATTTGATCTATTTCATGCATATATCTTCTATAATGTTTTTTCAAAGACATATACTGCGATTTAAATATTAAAAACGCGACTAATATAATTGCTATAAAATTTATAAAATTTAAATTTGAAATAAATACAATTGTAATAGCTATTATTCCTAAAAAAGATGTTTTAAGTCTTTGGGTAAATAATTGATTAGGATCAACTTTATCTCCATATTTAGCACTTACATAAAAATCATAATCTTTTTCTTTTAAACCTTTTAAATAGACATCATTCTCTTGAATAAATGTTCTTGTATCAACTTTATTAGTATAAACAAGCACAAATAATATCAAAATCGAAACTATTAATATTTCCATTATTCAGCACCTACATTCTCGTTATAATATTTTTCTCCTGAAAGAAGAAAATAACTATTAAACAATACAATAATATGTAATGCCACTGAAACTATTGGGTTAGTTAATAATTGTAAATACACATCAACTCCCAACAAATATTGGATAAGCATAACAAGTAGATATAGCATTAACCCATATTGAACAAACTGTTTATGGAAATTTTGCCTATCCATTCTATCCCTATATACACCTTCAACAAGCATATCTATATCCTGTAACATATTCTCTAATACTTCACCAGTATCATTTGAACCTTCTTTTGTTATTTGTAAAAATAATTGATGCATGTTTTTAGTCATATAAAAACTATATTTATCATTCATATATTCAATAGATTTATCAACTTCACCATATTGATATGCTAAATCTATCATAACCTTAACATCTGATAATACTGGGTCTTGTAAAACGCCTGAAGAATAAACTCCTTCCAAAGCTTTTACAAAACTTTGTGTTGTTTGAAATTCCATAATTGTATTTGTCACATATACTTGAATTTGTTCGAATATAAATTCACTATATATTCTTTTACATCTTAAGTACGCTAAATATGGTAACATAGCAATAACAACTAAAGTATATATTATAGATATAATAGGATTATAGAAATATAAATAGGATATTAAGAATCCTCCACCACCAAACGTAATCAATTGCATTAAATATTGTTTAGGAGTATATTCTTGACCTAACTCTTTTACTTTTTCCCTTACTAC
The DNA here is from genome assembly GCA_017435255.1 of Bacilli bacterium. GTDB lineage: Bacteria > Bacillota_I > Bacilli_A > RF39 > UBA660 > RGIG3091. Next base: position 71,897 of record JAFSFI010000004.1, read on the forward strand.
TTTAAAAGAATATGGTGCATATTTATTGTAAATATTACTAGTTTGATTAACAACAAATTTATATAGAGATTCACCTTTTTTAACTCTGTAAAAAGCTACAAAAGCAAATAAGAACAAAATTATAAAAATCTCTATCATATAATCACCTACTCTCTTTTTTAAATTAACTCTTCTATTTCTTGATAATCGGCTTTAACACCACTTTGAAACAAATCGTCTATAGTTACACCTTGTCCTTCCAAATATTCTTTTAAATATTTAGATGGAGAATTATAAGTCTCAGTACCATTAACTGTCTTTCTATATATTGTATTATGCGATGCTACATTATTATCGTCGACAAAAAATTCTGTAACTTCTGCAATTTCTCTTCTGAATCTTTTTTCCACAGGATCAAATCTTCCTCTTACATTAACCCCTAATTGAACATATCGATGTATTGTTTTTAAAAATTGATCTACATCTATATTCGATTCCAACAAACTATACATACGATGTGGAATGCTTTCTGCTTTATCCGCATGTATTGTGGATAAAATATTATGACCAGAAGATATGGAGTTACGTACTGCTGTTACTGCCTCCGCACTACGAACCTCTGATAATAATATCCATTTAGGGTTTTGTCTCATACAAGTAACTAGTACATCAGAATATGACGCAATATTATTTGTTTTCATTGCAACTATATCTCGATGTGGAAAAATTCTATCTAAGTGAAGCTCTAATGTATCTTCAATTGTAATAATTTTTTCATTTTCTAAAGTATGAGATGCTAAATATTTAACCAATTCAGTTTTACCACTACCAGTTTCACCAGATACAATTATATTACAATGACCCTGTACTGCTCTTAATAAGAACTCATGAATATTTACACTTATATATTTATCCGCAATTATTTTATCTTTTTCTAATCTAATCTTAGCAGGTGTTTTACGAAATACCGCTGCTATACCATTTTTTGCTATAGAATCATGAACAAAGTTCATACGAAGTTCCGCAGATTCACTATCCAAGAAAGGATGAGCCATATTAAATGTTTTTCCCATAATATTTGAACACTGAAAAGCAATTTTTTCTATCAATGCATCATCAATGTCTTTCTCTTCCGTTCTAAAAACACCTTTGTCCAATGTCTTTAACCATACTTGACCTCCATTACTATAAGAAATATCTGTGATATTATCATCCGTCAAATATTTACTTAAAGGGCCAAAATCAATATTTGAAAATAAATTATCACCCTTTAAATAGTTATCATTTGCATTTTCTTCGTCTTTAATAACTTCAGTTTCATTATTTTCCACTTCTGTTGCATCAGAAGAAACAGGCTCCTCTTGTATTGAATTTTCAAGTGGCAAAGCGTCAATAATTTGTTCATTATTAACAGAAGAATTATTATAAGAAATCCCTTGTAAATTCATACCTTCATTCATACTATTATTCTCCTTCTTCTTCTGATGTTTTATCTCCAAATATTTTATCTTTTATATTAGTTTCAGAATCTTCATCATCATCTTCTTCATCCTCCATCGGATCAGTACTTTCTACAATCTCATCCTCCGGTATATAAATACTTTTTTCTTCAATAAAGTCTTTTAAATATTCATTACTAACCTTAGTAACAACACCTTCTTCAACATCTCCACTAAATCCAGTTGTATTAGGAACAGGAATAATATCTATTTTATATTCGCTACTTAGGTTACCTATAGATGCAGCTTTTCTTAATAACAAGTGAATATCTTCTTTTACTGAGAAGATTATTGTAGCAGGTATTCTTGCTTCTTCACTACTTTCAAATACGTTTAATCCATTTGATGTTTTTACCGCACGAACTAATACATTGGACACTAATTTTCCCACCATTACTTTAGTATTACCATCTACATCAGTAGTAATAGTTTGCATATAAATATCTATATAGTTTCCAGGAAGAATTGAATTACTATATGATGTAGTAATATTTACAGGTAAATAATATAATGTTTCATCTAATGGCATATCATAAAGTGCAGCATCAGGTAATTCTTCCTTTTTTACAACAGTTTCTTTATAAAACATACTTCCTTTTGGAATTATTGTGCTAGCACTAGAGTAATACCCAATAAGCTTATTAACATCAGTTATTACATCTTCACTTAATGATGCTCTAGCAATTTCTTTATAACCAAAAGAATCTTTAGTTATTTCTGTTCTTGGTTGAATAGTCTTAATAGCATATGGAACCTTAACTGGTTTAATCGCTTCCTTTACACGCCAGTTATATCCTACTATCAAAACTCCAATAGCAAGAAGTGCACATAAAATAGTAACAGTGTTCTTATTTTTTAAGAACATTTTTAATTTTAATGTAAAATTATTCATATTTCCCCATCTCCTTATTCTTCATATTTTTCTTCTAATATTGCACTTAACGTATTAACAACTTGTGCTGAATCAGTCTCATAATTGACTTCCTGTCTATTTCCAAACAATTTAGATAACCAAGTGTATGGTTCTCTAGCTGTCACGGTAATACTTACCTTTGGTGGACATTCATCAATATCTTCAAACTCTATTTTATAATCTCTGTTGTTTGTTACAGATTTAGAAAATCTCCTTACAAAACTTTCAACAAATTTCTCTTTAACAATTCTAACCGTACCAGGAATTCCTGCTATACAATGCATAGAGTCTGAATCAGTTACTTCGGTTACTCCATCATAACCTACCCCAACACGATATGCTTGATAATCAACCGCATCAATCATCGATGCTTCAGTAACCTCTTTTAAGATATAATACATATCTTCATTACTAACCGTTATATTACCAAATAAATTTATAAGTACTATTCCCAATAAACCAAGTATTAGAAATAAATATCCCCATACCGATGATTGCATTATTATCAAACATCCTTTCTTATCTTAATACTTTAGTAAAATATCTATTAAATCCTCCATCATTCTCATCATTTGAATGAATAAATTTACTTATATATTTACCCTCTTTATTTTCGTTATCATTATATATGTAGTCAATGTACGCATTTTTGTTTTTTCCACTATTATATGAATCAGTATCTTTATTTATCAAATCTATCACTTCAGGAGTTAACTCAATAACATATTCAGGTTCACTACCACTATTTAAAAGTGGATTTAATAAATCATCTGTAATAAAGATTTCCTTACCGTACCAGTTTGCTCCAGCATCTCTATTATTTGGAAATGGATCCTTTAATGAAATTGGTCTATACAAATAATTACATACCATGCCTAAACAATGTTCATCATCTTCACCCGGAGGATCCGGAATATAGCAATCGTTTAAACACATCGCGATATTATGTTCTACATCATTAGTTTTATTATATCCATTATCATCGCGGTTTTTCTTTATTGAGCAAAATGCTTCAACCGATGCTCTATCAGTCCTATCAACTTCAGGATTGTTCTTGCATGTATTAGAACCGCTTGAACAAGAATTATAGCAGTCCTTTTCACTTGAATAACTATCCGTATCATTCCTCCAATTGCTCTCACAATAATCTCTTATCTTAGCATACTCAGAGGGTTTATAGGTCGCTTTACAATCACCAGGATTACAAACATCTACCGTCAAATCCTTACTACAAGTAGCAACTATTCTTCCATTTAATCCAACAGCACCATATAACTTTTTAGTGCTACTATTTACTGATAGCTGGTTAGTTCCATTTAATGTATAACCACTATTAGATAACCCATACGATACATTTAAATTACTATTATTTTCAATTCTTAGTTCAGCCTTGTCAGGCTTATTACTATGACAATCAGTAACAACTATTGAACAAGATACGGGTTTATTAGATGAGTCAACAGTATACTCACAGGTATTTTCTACATCTAAATTACTATTTGTTTTAATAACATCAGTTTTGGTTTCATATCTACCATCTTTTATTTGTAAATTTGTAAAATGCTCATAGTATGGACCTTCGTTATTAGTTTCACAATTTCCACTTGGTCCTAAATCATATAAAGTTCCATCACCACTTTTAATACATGTTCCAGGCAACTTATATGTAGTTTCATTTGATGAAGATGTTTGAACAACTTCAAAAATAGTTTGATTTGTTTTATTACCATTAGCAAACAGAGGAATTGTAACACTTCCACCAGAACTAACTACAATCTCTTTAGATAACAAATTAGTAGTTCTATCGGCAATTAAACGTTTCGTCTCATATCTATTTACCGCAGAAGGATTATTATCTTTAGTAATTTGTATTTCTATATTCGCATCATTAGATTTATATTTATATACATTATTATCATCCTTAACCCAAATAGAATTATCACTAACATTATTATATCTATTCAAAATAACAATCAATTTATCTCTTTCGTCTTTAGTATATGACCCAGCATAATCAAACTTCCATTTTTCAGCCTCAAAAGTCATTCGACAAACCTTACTACCACTAACTTTAGGAGTATAAGTAAATCCTAAACCCGGATTAAGCATTACCGGCAAACTATTCCCGTAACTAATAGTACTTTCATCAGTACATACAGTTTTAAAATAATTATTGATCGTCGCTGGATCGCATGTAGTTTTGTTAGCTTTAGTACTACTATCACACTCTGTGTTACTTCCGTCTACATCGGTGTATGTACCACAATTAGTAAATTTTTTCGAATCCCCGCCAGGTGGTGTATATCCACAAGTTGTAATACATTCTTTTTTATCATTGGAATTATCAGTCATAACTTGGCAATAATCTTCAGCACACCCTAACAAATTATCTCCTGTTTTACCACCGCATGTTTGTTCGCATGTTGGAATGCTTCTAGAAGCACTACAACTAGCTACTTCAGTACCATTAGAATTATATATTTTCCCAACAATCGTAGTGTCTTTAAAACCAGCAGAATAGCTTGTGTTTCGAACATTGTGTCGTAAGTTACTAGTTTTATTGCTTATATCATAATAAATAGTATCTCCACCAGGATTAGAAACATTTAAAGTATACGTAGTACCATTACTCGATTCAGATATTGTACAAGAAGGCGTTTGCGGAGCATAATTCCCTAACCAATAAACCGCAATACCATATCCATCTGTCGATGTTATTTTTTCTGCGTTTTTTTCTCGATTATCTTCACTTGTCCAAACATTATCAATCAATGTTGAACTTGGAACCAACTTAACTAAATTAGCCCCTCCCGTCCCAACAAAACCATAGCCATCAGCAGTTCCTTCAATAGAAGAAGTCATCATAACCTCAGCTATACTTTTGTAGACATATCCATTAAGTCCATCATATTTATTCTTGTTGGTCACAGGGTCTTTGCCTATCACCTTACTCATATTGGTACCATCACTAAAGAAACTATTCAATTCGTATATAGTACCGTAGTATCTGATATTTTCGTCTTTGTTTTTAATTCCCATTGTAGGTTCTACAGTAATATAAATTTGATTTAAATCTGAACTTGTTAAACCATTTGCATTTGCTCCAAAAACTGTTGTTATTTTTCCTAATATTTCAGAATTTTTTTTAGAATTTAGAGCAAAAAATTCCTTAACTTGGCCATGCAGCCCGCTATTAACATACCCGTTAAAAAAATTAGAATTTTCAAGCCCTGTTTTATTAATTACAACCGACTTACTCTCCCAATCACTTCCCATAGCATAACCGCTCAATTGCTGATGTGCTATTTTCCCTGCTGGAGAAGAAGCTTGATAAGAGTTAACAATGTTACACTCTTTAACACAATAATCGACAGAGCCATAATAAGACGGCATCTTTTTACCGTCATATTTATATAACGAAAGCCTAACCCCTATAATATTATAAGTCCACGAACAATTTTTACATGCTTTTCCAGGCTTACCAGGTTGTCCACCAATAGCAGCTCCACCAGTCTCTTCCTCTTTTTTATTCTTCTTATTATTTGCAATTATAGCACTAGGAAAACAAAATACCGCTATCAACAAAATTATTATAAATATTCTTATTGTTTTTTTCATGATTGTTCTCCTTTCTACTCTTCTCATCTATATTTTTATTTTTACTTTCTTTTTGTTTTTTCTTACTTTTATCACTATAAATACTATTGCAAATACTAAAACAGCTATTGAAGGAATTATAATAATTAAATTATTTAATAGAAATTGAAGAATTAAATCTATAATATTTTGTTTTTCTACAATTTCTTCTATATCACCATTTTTATACTTTTCAATTTGTTCCAAAAAATACTCTTCAGATTCTATATATCCACCGTAATATTTTTGACAAAGCGAAAACTCTTCTATACCCTCACATTCTTCTCTTTGCGAATAGTCATTATAATAAGGAAGTTCTATCTTCTTTGTTACTATCTTAGTGTTAGGACAACTTGTCTCATTTGAAGTATAAACCTCCAACGTATACATCTTTCCTTCCTCAACCATTCTAAGATTTCTTGAGCCACCCACTTCTAGATTACTCATATATCTAAAGTCTCTTCCATCCATATCTACAAAATAAAACTCTTTACTAAAGTTAGTCACTAATATATTAAAATAATAAGTATGTTGCTCATTGTAAGTATCGTCATATAATTCATAACTAAATTTAATATTATTAGCAAGTTGTTTCAAAGTATTCAATTCTTTGTTAGTACAACTACTAGCATGTACATCATTAGCGCCTGTAACCACAAAAAAACAAAACAAAATTGCCATCAACTTCAACAAACTATATTTTCTCATACAAAGAACCCCTTTACTATGATAATATACTATCTATAGTATACTATATTAAACACGAAAAAACAATCATTTTGTTGAGTTAAATTTCCATTTATGTTACTATAATATTCGAGGTGTTTTTATGAAGAAAGTAATAACTTTAATAGGATTAATATTTATAATTTTATTGTTAACAGGGTGTAATGATAACAAATATTTAAAAGAAATATCTTTAGATGAGCTATATACAAAAACAGAAAATAAAGAAACATTTATTTTAGAACTAACTCAGGATGGTTGTAGTCATTGTGCAGCATTTGCACCAACGTTTAAGAAAGTTTTAAAAGATTATAAAATTACTGCCTATAATTTAAATATTTCTAATATGAGCGAAGAAGAATACTTTAAGTTTATAGAAGATTTCAACAATAACGAATCTTTAGGAACTCCTACTGTAATGTTCTTTGTAAATGGTCACGAAAAAACAGCAATGAATAGAATCATCGGTTCAGCTAGTGAAAAAGAAGTTATAAGAAAACTAACTCAAAATGATTACATTAAAGAATAAAAAATCTGACAAATAAGTCAGATTTTTTTTCGGAATAAATTATTTATATTTTTTTTAGGCATCATTATCCTTATTTTAGGCTGAACAGTAATGCTATACTCTTTTGTGTTTTCTTTTAATTCTTCTCCATCAACACACCAAGAGGAAGGTTTCTTTTTGAATGTTATTTTCAAATTATCTGTTTTATGAAAATAAAATCCAGGAACTTTAGTTATATCATTTTTTCTTAAATAATAAAGCGTTTTTAAAATATCTTTTTTCCTACTCAAATTGCAAAACAAAACTTCAAATTTTCCATCATCTAATTTAACATCATTATAAAAATTATTAATACCTGCTATTCTATTAGCGTTAGAAATAATCATAAAAGAATACAATCCATTATAAACTTCATTATCAACTTCATAAGATAATTCATATAGCCTAGTTATATTCTTAAATTCTTTAATTGCTTCATAAACATAGGCGAAATACCCTATTTTCTTTTTTAATTCTCTACTAGTCTCGTACGGTACATTCATAAACTTACCAAACCCAGCTACATAAACAAATGGTTTTCCATTTATACAGCAAACATCAATCTCTTTTACTTCTCCTTCTAGCAATAGGTTTAGGTTGCTAATAGGATCTTTTCCATAACCAAACATAGCACCAACATCGTTAGTAGTTCCCAAAGGAATATGAGCAAGAAGTAACTTGTTTTTCCTTTTAAAGTTACCGTTCATAGCTTCATTAAACGTTCCATCTCCACCCAGAGATATAACCAAATCAACTTCTCTTAACTCTGAAACTATTTTAGTAATATGTCCTTTATACCTTGAGATAATGACCTCCGGATCATATCCGTTATCCATAAGTATATCTAAGTATGCAGCTAAAAAATCTTTTTTAACTTTCTTTCCACTATTCGGATTATATATAATTACACATTTTTTCATTATACATCTCTCCTTTTACGACAATTTAATTATATTAACTTTAAAAGAATAAATCAACCATATAAACCCTTTACTTTTTGATATATTTTTTCAATTCTCCAATTAATTTTTGACAATCAGCAATTCCCAAATTATACATTTCTTCTAATTTATTAGAATCTTTTTCTATCCTACCCATTTTTATTTGTTTAGATGGTCTTATAACAAAAATTTCTTTATTATTCTCCATATCAGTTATTTTTTCAATAGTATCATTATAATTTTTATATCTATTTTGCATAACTTTTACAAAATTAGGATATTTTCTATAACCAATTTTAATTAAATTATGTCCTTTTCTTTTTTTTCTGTAATTAAGAGGCTTAGTAAGTACAACTATTATTTTGTCATATCCTAAGCTTTTCATTTTATCAATTGGAATACTATCAGCAATGGCACCATCTAAATACTTTTTATTATCTATTTCAACAATCTTAGATACAAACGGCATTGCCGATGTAGCACGCAATACTTCCATTTGTTTAAATACATCTTTAATTTTTATATATTCTGCCTCTCCAGTTTCAACATTAGTCACAGTTGCATAAAAAGGAATCTTAGATTTTGAATATGTCTTTTGATCAAAAATATCTAACTTGGTTGGAACCTCATAATACGCAAAATCCTTATTAATAATATTTCCGGTCTTAATTAAAGAATGAATCCCCATATATCTCTTATCGTTAGCATATTTCTTATTATATCTAATTACTCTACCTCTTTGTTTAGACAAATAATTAACACCAAATAATACTCCTGCTGATACACCTATTATTCCATCTACTTGTATTTTTTCATCTAAAAACACATCAAGAACTCCAGCGGTATACATTCCTCTCATCGCTCCACCTTCAAGCACTAAACCAATTTTCATAATTATTCACCCCTTAATTTTTAAGAATAAACATTGTATTACTACAATGTTTATTCACTCCTCTTTATATGCGACAACAATAATGATATTACATAAATAATACCCCCACCAGCAATTATAGCAAAAATATATAACAACAAAAATATAATAAATGGAACTGTCTGTTGTATTGTATTAAATACAGGTAAACTGCTTATAAAATATGGGCTGATATAAAACATATTAAATTCTTCAACATTTAAAACACCTAAATTATATATAGATATATTTAAAATTTCAGCAATTGATAAGAATATTAAAAATACTATAACTGCATTTCTTAAATTGCAGAATTTTATTTTTACTTCACCAGTAAATAGTAAATATAAAGATACAACCAAGCTACCACAATGCAACCACATAGTATGAACATTAACAAGAGTAGTTTCTACAAAACAACTATCAGGAATAATAACAGTCATAAGTCCACCGAGAATAGTAATAAATGCCATATATGATAATAAACTGTCTCTTATTTTTGTCTTCTTCATAAACAAACACAAAACAGAAACATATATAGGAGTACTACACAATTGAAATGGTGAAGCATACCACTGATAATCCCATGTACCTATTCCAGTTACAATATCATAATTATATGACCATATTATTTGTTTAGCAAGTTCTAGAATAAAGGCAACAATTCCATAGATTGCTAACACGATTTTTAGTTGTTTCTCACTATATGTTTTTCTTAACTTATAAAGAACTATCAAAGATATAGCAATTAATCCAATCCATAAAAAATGAAACCACCCATACGGATTAGGACGATTCATTTCTGCTTGTAAAAAATATATTACTTTTTCAAAAAAATTCATACAACCACTTCTTACTTCGTTACTATTAAAACAATTATATCACCAATTATAACAATAATAAACAAAAAAGCGTACTATATAAAGTACGCTTATAAACAAAAATGGTGGAGCATAGCGGGATCGAACCGCTGACCTCCACGGTGCAAACGTGGCGCTCTCCCAGCTGAGCTAATGCCCCATTTTGAGTTGAATTTCAACTCAGTGATATAATATTAACATCTATCTATACAAAATGTCAACATTTTTTTAATCTAAAATAATAAAATCTTTATCTTTATGCGGTTCATCAAATAATAAATCCCTATACTCTTGCTGTCTTAACACCTCATAAACGACAATCGCCGCACAATTAGATAGATTTAAAGACCTCACATTCTTACTCATAGGAATCCTCATACAATGTTCTAAATCTTCTCTTAATATTTCTTTAGGAATACCTGTTGACTCCTTTCCAAAAATCAAATATATTTCTTCATCTTTATTAGAATAATCAAAACTAGTATGAGGTTTATGACCATATCTAGTAAAATAATAATACGTGCCCTTATTTTTGCTTTTAAATTCATCAAAATTTCTATAAACAACATATTCTAATTTATCTATGTAATTGACACCACTTCTTCTTAAATGAGCTTCATCTAAAGAAAAACCTAATGGCTCAATTAAATGTAATTTTGTACCTGTTGCTACGCAAGTTCGCATTATATTACCGGTGTTACCCGGAATCTCAGGTTCGTATAAAACTATATGTATCACGATTAATCACCCTGTATTTCATATTCATCAAATAATTGTTCAACATCACTTATAAGTAAATTTTGTGAAGCATTTTTACTTATAAAATCTACTACTTTCCCATCTTCAATCAAAATTATGGCTGGATAAGCATAAATTTTATCCCCAGTAACATACTTATCATTAAATTCTTTCAATAGTAGTTCTTTATCCTCAACATCAGTAATATTAAAATATACTAATTTATCCTTTAAGTGCCTTTTTTCAATTACTTTTATTAAATCTTCCTCTAACTCTCTACAATTCTCATCATCAGCTACACCAATATAAATAATGCCAGATTGATTGTCACCTATATAATTATGAATTTCATTATATCGAACCTCACTAATTACTCCATCTAAAACAGGAATAGTTTTTTCATAATTTTGATATGACATATACCAACCTCTCAAAAAGACTGCTAAAGATATTGAAGCAATAAAAATAATAACAACTATTATATAATTTTTTAGTGGGATTTTTTTTATCTCTTCTTTTTTATTACTTTTTTTATTAGCCATACAATCATATCCTTTCTAATACTAAATTCATTATAACAAAAAAAGATGAAAAAACCAATTAGTTTTTTGCATCCATTTTCTTTCTTTGTTCAGTATTTAGTATTCTTTTTCTAAGACGAATATTAAGTGGTGTAACCTCTACTAATTCATCTGCATTTATATAATCTAAGGCATATTCTAAAGGAATAGGTCTAGGTCTTTTTAACACTACTGTTTTATCGCTTCCAGCAGCACGTGTATTAGTTAATTGTTTTCCTTTTACAACATTTACTGCTAAGTCATTATCTCTATTATGTTCCCCTACTATCATACCCTCGTATACTTCTGTACCAGGTTCAACAAACATAACACCACGATCTTCTAATCCACCTAAAGAGTAGGCTGTCGCTTTTCCGTTTTCCATTGAAACAAGTACACCAATACTTCTTTCACCTACATCAATACCTGCTACAGGACGATATTCTTTAAATGTATGATTTATAATTCCGTACCCTTTAGTTAAAGTCAAGAAGTTAGTGGTAAATCCTATTAAACCGCGTGATGGAATCGTATAAATTAATTTAACTTGTCCATTAACATTATTCATACTTTCCATAATAGCACCACGAGTTCCTAGTTGTTCAATCACAGATCCAATTGTATCTTCAGGTGCATCAATCATCAAGTCTTCATATGGTTCCATTTTAACACCGTCAACTTCTTTAATAATTACTGCAGGTTTAGAAACTTGTAACTCAAATCCTTCACGACGCATATTTTCAATTAAAATACCTAGGTGTAATTCACCGCGACCTGATACAATCCATGATTCGCTATCATTTTGTTCTATTTTTAAACTTACATCTCTTTGTGTCTCTTTTAATAATCTTTCTTCAATCTTTCTAGCGGTTAATATCTTACCTTCACGTCCTACAAAAGGAGATGTATTAACTCCGAAAGTCATTTGAAGAGTCGGTTCATCAATGTGTAAAATTGGTAAAGCACTTCTTTTCCCAGCTTCACATAAAGTTTCACCTACTGAAATATCCATAAGTCCTGCTACAGCACATATGTCTCCTGCTTCAGCCTCTTCTATTTCTATTCTTTTTAACCCTAAATATCCAAATAGTTTTTGTACTCTAAATGATTTAACTGTTCCATCTAATCTAATACAATCAACCATCTGACCCACTTTAATTTTACCGTTATGAACTCTACCTATACCAATTCTTCCTACATAGTCATTATAATCAAGTAACGCTGGTTGAAATTGCAATTCATTATTAACATCTCCTAAAGGCGCAGGAATTTCACTAATAATTAAATCTAAAAGCTCAGTAAATCCAGGTGTTTGAGTAGATAAATCATCACTCAAACTAGAAGTACCATTAATAGCAGACGCATAAACAACTTTAAAGTCCAACCAATCTTCGTCAGCCCCTAAATCAATAAATAAATCTAAAACTTCATCCACAACTTCCTTACATCTTGCTGATTCTTTATCAACCTTATTAATAACCACTATCGGTTTGACATGAGCCTCTAACGCCTTTTTTAATACAAATCTAGTTTGTGGCATAGTCCCTTCATAAGCATCTACTACTAAAAGCACCCCATCAACCATATTCATAATACGTTCAACTTCTCCACCGAAATCAGCATGTCCAGGAGTATCTAAAATATTAATGCGATATCCGTTGTAATTAATAGCTGTAGTTTTAGATAAAATAGTAATACCACGTTCTCTTTCAATTTGATTAGAATCCATTGAAGCATTACTTAAGTCTTCATTATCCCTAAAAGTACCACTTGATTTTAAAATTTCGTCAACTAAAGTAGTTTTTCCGTGGTCAACGTGAGCAATAATTGCTATATTTCTTTTTTTCATAATTACACTTCCCTTTTTAAAAACTTTTTAAATTATACCACAAAATGATAGAAATGCAACATTTTTCAAGATCAAGGCTAAGAAAAACATAAGTACTAAAACAATAACTAAACAAGGAACAAACAAATTACCCTTACTATCTCTTTCACACTTATTTACTAAAAATTCCATATCATCAGGTCCATAATCTTTAATTAACTTATTAATATAGCCTTTTGTCCTATCAATATAAAGCTCATCAAATTTTAAAATATAATAAATATTAACAGCAACCCCAAGAATAATTAAAAATATGATTAGTAACGCATTAAACCCCATACTATCAAAAAGATAATACTTCCAATTCATAATCATCATAATCAACAATCCATCAGCCAACGCACCAAATGCTGCCTCTAAATACATTTTTTTATATAATGCATACCAAAAATTAAATATTAAATACCCCAAAGAATAATTATCATTAAATCTCTTCTTACTTAAATATATATGTAATAGTTGATTTTCAATCGTATTACCGATTCTTTCTATCTCTTCGTCTTTAAATACAACCCCACATCTAGGACAATACCTATCCACATCAGATATTGTATTTTTACAATTAAAACATTTCATACTACCACCTATCGTAAATCTATCACAATCTTTTACAATTTACAATGAATAATATTTTTATAAAATCATCATTATATAATGGTGATAATATGATTAATAATTCGTTGTGGTTAAAAGGAATAAAAACAAGTGCTCTACCATCTTTAAAAAAAGATATTGAAACAGACATTTTAATTATAGGTGGGGGAATTACAGGTATCTCTACCGCTTTCTATTTGAAAGATTCTAATTTAAATGTAACATTAATAGATAGTGATAAAATTGGTTTTGGCGCAACAAGTAAAACTACTGGTAAATTAACATATTTACAAGATACATTAACAAAGATTAAAAGCGTGTACGGAACGGAAGTAACTAGAAAATATATAGAAAGTCAAAAATATGCGATCGAATTGATAAAAACAAATGTTATAGAACATAATATAAAATGTAATTTTGAAAGTAATAATTCATATGTATTTACAAATCAAAATAAAGATAAAAAAGTAATTAAAGATTTAGATACTATACTAAAAAAAGCAAATACTAATCATAAAAAATCATTTAGTTTACCAATAAAGTATCCTTGTAAACTCAATGTAAAGGTAAATGACACGGCTGTTTTTCATCCGGTAAAATACGTTTTAACGCTAAAAGACATATGCTTAAAAAGAGGAATTAATATATATGAAAGAACCAAAGCAATAGATATAGATAAAGCCGAAGATGGGTATATTGTAAAGACAGTGTCAAATAAAATCAAAGCAAGAAAAGTAATTCTTGCTTGTCACTATCCTTTCTTTATAATTCCAAAACTATTTCCACTTAAAACGCATTTAGAAAAAAGCTATGTGTCTGCTGGAGTTACAGATAAAAACAAAATGTTTAACGCTATAAGCATGAAAGATGTTCACTCCATAAGATATTATAGCGACTCTAAAGATTATATAATTTACGCCGGTCTTTCAAAAACACTAGGACAAAATATGGATAACGAAAAAAATTACAAAGATTTAATTTGGCATATGAAATCAAATTTAACAAAAGACATTAAATACTACTGGTTTAATTATGACGTAATGACTGAGGACTCATTACCTATAATTGGTTATTATGAAAAAAATAACAAAAATCTATTAATAGGAACTGGTTATAATACATGGGGAATGACCAACGGCACTCTAGCTGGTAAAATATTAAGTGACTTAATATTAGAAAAAGAAAATAAATATACTAAATTGTTTTCTCCTACTAGAAGTCTCAATATAATGAAATTTATTAATTTAACTAATTCTAATATAAAAAGTGGTTTTACATACATATTGTCAAAAATTAAAACATCCTACTCTTTTTACCCTAAAAATGTTAAGGTGGAAATGCGCAATGGAAAAAGATGCGGTATTTATATTGATGAAAATGGATATGAACATGTAGTATCTAATATATGTCCACACATGAAATGTAGATTAGTATTTAACCCTGTAGATAAAACCTGGGACTGTCCTTGTCATGGTTCTAGATTTAATATAGACGGTAAATCTATTAAAGGGCCGAGCGTGTTTGATATAAGTATAAAAAGTACCGATAATTAAACGGTACTTTTCTTTTTCTTTATAAAAACCGATTTTCTAAACATTTTGTAAATCCAAGAAGTTAGCAACACAAATATTAATATTCTAATGGGTAATTTTAATCTAGAGGTTATCTGCTTTAAAATTACCCAATTATTACCTAAGGCATATCCAAAATAAGTAAATACAAAGGTCCAAGGAATACTTCCTAGGGTTGTATATAGCAAAAACTTTTTAAAAGGAAGTCTAGCAACACCTATAGGGAGTGAAACTAAAGTTCTAACTATAGGCACATTCCTCCCTATACAAGCAGCAATTAAACCATATTTATCAAACCAAGAATTACTTTTTTCCACCTCATCATCCTTCATAAAAAAATATTTACCATATTTCTTAGTAAATCCCTTACCACCAAAATAGCCCATAAAATAAATAATAACAGCACAAAAAACGCTGCCAAATAATCCTGTTAAAAAGGCCCCCGTAAAACTAAAAATACCTTGTCCTGCTAAAATTCCCCCAGTAGCTAGTATTAATTCACTAGGAATAATTATTATAACTGCTTCTAAAACCATTCCTAAAAACATACCCAAATAGCCGAAGTCACTGATTAATCCTAAAACATATGTATCCATAATATCACCTATTAAAATATATGATATAAAAAGAAATTTATTTGACCAAGCACTAATAATATCATATAATTAACTATAGTAGAAAGGACGAATTATGACAGAAAAATTAGTAAACTTCTTTATAAAGTTATTTGGCGGAACTAAAAGTTCTGAAACAGGAAAAATAGTTATAGTAGCAATATTATCAATGCTACCAATAATTGAATTACGTGGAGGATTAATTGCTGCTGCTCTTCTTAATTTAGATTGGTTATTAAGTTTTGTAATAAGCTATATTTTTAATTTATTACCCATTCCATTTATACTACTGTTTATAAACTGGATATTTAAACAATTTAAAAAGACTAAACATCTTGGTAAATTAGTCGATAAAATGGAAGAAAAAGTTGATAAGAAAAAAGGACAAATAGAAAAGTTTGGTTACTGGGGATTATTTCTATTTGTTGCAATACCACTTCCAGGGACTGGTGCATGGACTGGCGCACTAATTGCAGCAGTACT
Organism: Bacilli bacterium; assembly: GCA_017435255.1. Taxonomy (GTDB): domain Bacteria; phylum Bacillota_I; class Bacilli_A; order RF39; family UBA660; genus RGIG3091. The sequence goes on from JAFSFI010000004.1 coordinate 88,356, forward strand.
TGGAATGAATAGAAAAAAATCTTTCTTTACAATAGCGCTCGGAGTATTAGGAGCAGGTATAATTATGATGTTCTTATCATTTGGATTATTAAGAGGAATAATAGGATAAAAAAATACTATAGGTTTATTTCTATAGTATTTTTATATACCCAAATATTCTTCTAAAGTTAATCCACTATTATATACTTTATTAGCTAAATCAACACCTAAATATCTTATATGCCACGGTTCATATTGATATCCTGTTATATGTTGTTTTCCTTGAGGATATCTTATAATAAAGCCATATTTATGTGCATTCTCAGCTAACCATATTCCGACAGGCCACTCTCCCATACTATTGTCTATAGCACCAACATCAAAAGCAAGCCCTGTTTGATGCTCAGAATGTCCGGGCCTAGCTGAAAAAGTATCCGTTTGCTCTACTCCATGAATAGAAACATAATTATTATAAATTATTTGTTGACTATAATACGACCTAAACCCAGAAACCAAAGGTAAATTATGTCCCAAATTACGTGCATCATTTTGCATAATTACCAGTTGATTATATGCCTCCGCATTAATACCGGGATTATATGTACTAGGTAAACCGTATTGCTTATTAGCAATTAACACTCCATCAACATATGTTATTCCATTAATTACTTTAATTTTTTCATAAGGATTAACTATAACCTCTCTAGTTACTTTACTAGAATTTCCACTAGTATCAACCACCTCATAATTAATAATATATGTTCCACTAACATATGAATCTATCTCTTTATCATAAGTAACATTAACCTTTAAATTTTCGTTACTATCATAATTATCAGAGATATTATATCCATGTTCCGTATACGGCATTCCATAATCTAATCTTAATAAATTACCATTTATTAGTTCAATAACAGGAGCAACAGTATCTACAACATTAACAGTTCTAGTTAGTTTTTGTTTTTTTCCTAAAGGTAGTTCTAATTCATACATAATTTCATACTTCCCAATCTTTGTTAAATCCAAAGACTTTGTATTAACTTTAACATGTTTAGAATAGTCCTTATTATTTATCTTAGCAATTACTCCTAGTTCTTCATACTCTTCACCATAATTTAAAGTATAACTTTTCTTTCCTTTTAACTTAAATTCCACACTAGGAAAAACAAACAATTTTAATAAAATAACACCAATAAATAATATTAAAAGTAACACGATAAGCAATATAATAAACTTAGTTTTTCTTTTCATAACATATCTCCTATCATCTTACCTATATTATAATCCTGCAATTAAATTAAAACAATAAAAAAATAGTTCACATGAACTATTTTCTTTTTAATTCTTTACTTTTCTTTTTTGCTCTTTTCTTTAAATCGTTATACTCTTCATCTGCTTCTGCATACTCTTTTCTTGTATAAGGATTAACTTTTTGTAGCGCAATAGCTGTAGTTAAAATTCCTACTGTTAAAGGAAGTAAAACTATAGGTCCACAATCAGCACCGTTAAATGAATCCCAAATTGAAAAACCTATTGTTCCAACTATTTCACCAACACCAACGCTAGCAGCAATCATTCTTTTTCTATCATAGTTTTCTTCTGCTTTTTTATTATCCCAGTATCCTCTGATACCTTCTTCTGACATTTTATATTTGTCTCCTAATAACTTTGAAAAGTTTGCTTTAAAATTTATTGTTTTTGCCATATCTTATTTCCCCCCTAAAGATATTCGCTATTATAACATAAGATGTAAATTATGTCAAATTATCGATACCTACGATTAATTTTTTTGTATTTTGTTTTTTCATTGTTATAATCTTGATCAATTGCTCTATACTCTTTCAAACGATACGGATTGTTTATTGAAGCATATATTTTGGTGGTAAGAACCCCCGCTCCTCCAAACAAAATAACTAGCGCAGATAAATTAACATCAGTTAGATGAATTACACCAGATAATGTAGCAGCACCAACTAACTCTCCTACTCCCACAATAGTTCCAATTAACTTTTTATTGTCAAATTTCTCTTCTTTCTCTTTATTACTCCAGTATCCTTCTATACTTTCCTTATTCATAGAATATTTATTTTTTAATATCTCGGTAAAATATATTTTAAAATTATTTGCATCTTTCATACTGTCACATCCATTAAAGAATATGCACAAAGCATGTCTTTATTTACAAAAATTACTCCATGTTAAGTTCATAATCTAAGGGAAAAGAAATAGTAACAGTAGTACCTTCATATTTTTCTGAAGAATAGGTTAATGTTCCATTATGTCTTTCAATAATTTCTTTAGATAAATTAACTCCTATTCCTGTTCCATTAGGTTTTGTTGTATAAAACGCTTCTCCTAATCTTTCTAATTCTTCTTTACTCATGCCTATTCCATTGTCATTAATAATTATCTTTATATTATTTTTTGATATCTCTGTTTTAAGCTTAATAATCAGTTGCCTGTATTCTAATTTTGATTCCATACTGTTTTTAATTATATTTACTAAAACCTGTTTTAATCTATTATAATCAGCCATCATATAAACTTCTTCATCTGATATATCAAACTCTGTTAAAACATTTTTATCTTTTAGTAATACTCCCATAGATCTAGTAGTATCTTCTACTAACATAATAATATCAATTATATCTTTTTCTATTTTAACTTTAGAAAAATCCAAATAATCATCTAGCAAAGATAATGTCCTATTAATTTCACTTTTAATAATAGGAATATATTTATCAATTTTTTTATTGTTTGATAAATCCACCATATCTAAATAACCTTTACATACAGCAATAGGATTTTTTATCTCATGAGTAATTTTAAACAAAGAATTTCTAATCATTTTTTCTTTTTCCAGTTCCTTAATTGTATTACTTAGCATCATCATATCCTCTATTTTTTGAACCAATTTATAATAAAAAATAGACGCTATATAAAAAGTTGAAATTGATATAATAACTCTAAATAAATTTAACCATATTGATGCCTCCGGATAAATAAATCCAAAAGAGAAAAATGATAATATAAAAGCCTTAATAATTGTAAAACTATTGATTATATATAAAGAAGTAATATTTTTCCTTTTTGTTACTATATATAAAATAAAATAAGTACAATACTCAGATACTATCAAATAGGGATTATACTCGAATATTAAAACAGAATAAACAATTAAAATAAAAGATATTAGTAATGATATAAACTTTCTTCCCTTTAAATAAGCAAATAAAAGAGGGATATTAATCAAAATAGAAATGTATATGTCATCTTTAAAATATGAAAACTTACTAATTAAGAAAAGTGATAACACAAGAGCAATATCAAAACAATAATTCATATAATCCTTATTAATATTTTTTTGATATGATACATAAACAAGATAAATAAAAAGAGGAAATAACAACAATATTGTATTTAATAAAAAACCATCAAAAAATCTCATATAATGCCTTCTTTCTATTAACATTATATGAGATAAATTTGTCGAAATTTGTCGAATGATGTCGAATTTAATCGCTTTTTATTTTAAATCTTCAATATATTTTTTTAATTGTTTTGAATTTGGACCCAAAATAATTTTTAATTGGTTATCAATCTCCACAATTCCTTTTGCACCCAGTTTTTGAATTGCTTCTTTATCAACAATACTTACATCTTTTAAAGTTACTTTAAATCTAGACAAATTAATTTCTGTCGAAACAATGTTATCCTTGCCCCCCAAGTAATCAACTAATTTGTTAAGTTGTAAATGAGCATCTTTCTTACCAGCTTTTAAAATAGCCCAAAGTATTATTAATATTATTAACAATATAACTACATATTCCCATTCCATCATTAATCACCATCACTATTATACTATAAATAATATAAAACACAAAATTATTTATCTTTATTTTTAATTCTTTTTATAATTACTATGACATTTGCAATGAATAATATTACTAATAAAGAAATCATAATAATAGGAATATAATTAATACTATTATCTGTTTTTACTTCTTCTTTTGAATTATCAACTTTTATTTTTATTTTATATATAACACTATTTTCTTCTTCATCAGTTACTATTATTTTAATTATACTTCCGTCTTGAAGGCTTTCATTACCAACTACTTCTACATCACAACCTTCTTCTACTAATGTCGTTATATTTAACTTTTTTTCATCTTTAATTGTAATAATATATTCATATTTATCACTAGAAAAATCTATATCGTATCCTTTAATAGTTAATTCTTTAAGTCCTTTACCTTTTTTTGAATCAACCTCATCTTTGATGACCATCACTTTATAAGTTTTTTCGCTTCCATCTTCGGCTGTTACTTTAATTGATATAACATTTTTACCAGATTTTAATCCTTCATTACCAGTTATTTCTACTTTCGCACTTTCTTGTTCTGGAATTGCATCTATTTCTAATTTACTAATATCTTCTTCTAAATTATAAGTATAGTAAACAATATCTTTATCAAAATCAATTTCTTCACCATTAATTTTCAAGTCTTTTAGATTAGCATTCTCATTTCTATTATCTGTTCTATTAATGGTAATTAAATAATTTTTAGTAGTACCATCATAAGCTGTTACTTTTATAGTAAAATCATTATTCCCATATTCTAAAGTTTTTTCTCCTATCCCCTCTATAGTCGATTTAGAATCATTAGCAGTGGCACTAATTACTATCTTGTCACTATCTACTATAGCTGTATAACTAGTATTAGAAGCGGTAAAATTAGGAGTTAGTGATCCTTTATCAATTGATAAAGATTTTAATGTGGCATCAGCAGTTGATTGTTTTGTTACCTTTACCTTATACACTACCTCATCACCAGAAGTAGAAGTAACCTTAAGCTCAAAAGTTTCATTTTCTTTAGTTAAACTTTTAACTCCAGCACCACTTACTGTAGCACCATTACTTCCTTTTGCATTAATATTTATTTTTTCACTTTTAGTAGTTACTGTATAATACTTAATATTTGTTTTAAACGATGGACTTAATTTACACCCACCGCATTCATTAACAGATAAAGATTCTAAAGAAGCAGGTATATTTTCTTTTTTTATGTTAATAACAGCTTCCGCGTTTTCTGAAGTCGCTACCTCATCTTCTCCATTATAAAATTTAATATCATTTAGCTTAATAGTTCTTGTAGAATTATTGTCATTATTAAACTTTATATTTAAAGAACCAATAGTAGCATTCCCCATTAGAGAACCACTATTAACCACTAGTTTATTATCAGTAATATTTCCTTCAAAGCCACTAGACGCAACAAAGCTAATTAATTGTGCACCAGCTATATCAATATTTAAATCAACCTTATTAAAATTAATATTATCATCAACTTCTGATAATAATGTACATTTTAACTCTTCACTTGGACTTATTTCCGTTTTGTCACACGAAATAGCAATTTTAGATATTGCATTCACATTAAAAGGAACAACCATAATTAAAGTCAATAACAAATAAAATAATACTCTCTTCATATACATACCCCATTTTATTTTAATCTATATAAATAATATCAAAAAAAGAAGTAAATGTAAATTATTTTAATGAACTATCTCATTAATAACCAGTTAAAAGAATATTATAAATTATAGGTATTAACACGACACCATATATATTTAGTCGAATATCTTATAATAGAAAAAGAATAAAAAGGAGTTGATTAAAATGTGTGAAAACAATTGCTGCTTTACTAAAACATTAAAATTAATAGATGTCCTTCAAAGAAGTAGTGAACAAGATGAATGTTTTGATAATACTTGCTCAAGACCATTTTTAGGAGTAAATATACCTAGTCTTTGTTTTAATACTAGACCTATAACATTTTATGGTTGCAACAACAACTTAATAACTGTTAACTATACAACCGTTGTAAACGGAGAAACCTTAACCGGAGAAAGCAGTATTTTTAGGGTAGAAAAAGTAGATGACGGATGCTTAACGGTATCAGTTTTGATACCTAACCCTGATACAGCCGACACATTAAGACCATATATCACAACTAATAATACCGCTACTATAAATTTAAGTTGTGTATGTGTATTAAAATGTTTACCTGATACTATTGTAGATTTATAAGAAAGGAGGAATTTTTATGTGTGGAAAAAATAACAATTGCTCTTGCAACTTTATTAAAACTTTAGAACTTATATTAATGCTTCAACAACAAGGAGAAGATTGTGAAGTTCAAAACGGATGTACAAAACCATTTTTAGGCCCTACGACTTCTGGAATTTGTTTAAATACAAGACCAATTAATCTATATACATGTTGCAACAATACATTGTGGACATTACCATATACTTTCAACGGAGTAACAGGAGAAAGTAACGTATTTCGAATTGAAAACCTAGATGATAACTGTGCAACATTTAGAGTTTTAGCACCTAATCCAGATACTACAGAAACTTTATTCCCATATGTAGCAACTACTGATTTCTTTACAATAAATTTAGATTGCGTTGGAATTCTTAAATGTTTGGAAGACACATTTGTAAGTGGAATATAAAAAGATTCTTACGAATCTTTTTCTTTTTAAAAAAAATAAAAACAACCTTTCGATTGTTCTATCCTTTAATATTTATAGATAAAATATCATCTAATCTTATAATTTTCCCGCTATTAGTTAATAAATGATCATTTACTTTACTAACTATCTTAGTATTATATGTAACCTCTTTAGTAATAATCTCAACCGGAACATTAAATACAAATTGATTATTTTTAAACAAATTATTTAAAGCTTCATTATATGTAATAGCATCATCTAAATCGATAACGTTAAATTTAGAACTATCTTCTTTTACTCTTTCCTCTATATTACCTACGCTCTCATATTTAGAATAAAATACTTTTTTATTATTCTCTATTTTTCTATCACAAGGATTTTTAAAAATAGACGGTAAATCTTTATTCATATTATCACTCTTCCTATAAATATCTTATGATATATATAAATAAAAATTACTATAAATTGCCATAATAATAATGGTGATATTATGCTAAAAAAATATAAATTTGATAAATTTATTATCTTTTCAATTATTATGTTTTTTATTGTTAGCATTACATCTATTTACTCTGCTCAAATGTATTTATCACCTACACTAGGTAATTTAGCTCTAAAGCAAGCTTTTTGGTATTTTATAGGTTTTGTTATTATCTTCATAATAATAAAAATAAATAATAACTTTTTTTATAAATATGCCTGGTATATATATTTAGCTAATTGCGTGCTTTTATTAGGTCTTTTATTTGTAGCTCCTGATATAAATGGTAGTAAGTGTTGGTATATCATTAAAGGTATAGGTAGCATTCAACCTAGTGAATTTATGAAAATAAGTTTAATTTTAATGTTAGCAAAAACTATTGATTCTTTTCATAAAAAACACAAAAAGCCAAAATTAAAAGATGAATTGTTCCTACTTATTCAAACTTCTATTATTCTAGGAATACCCAGCATATTAACCTTTCTAGAGCCAGATACTGGGGCTGTTATTATATATTTTATAATTACACTCTTAATGCTATTTATAAGTGGAATTAGACCATTTTGGTATATGCTGTTAGGAATAATAATAATTGCATTTTTAAGTGGCTTTCTATTTGTTTATTTTTTTCAACAAGATTTGTTTATAAAGGTTTTTGGAAGTAGTTTTTTTTACAGAATTGATAGAATCATAAATTGGAAGATGGGAAGTGGAATGCAATTAGAAAATTCTCTTGCTGCGATTGGTTCTAGTTATTTAATGGGTCATGGTTTTAATAACACCCCTATCTATTTTCCAGAATCAGGTACTGATTTTATATTCTCTGTTTTTGCATCAAATTTTGGTTTAATAGGTTCATTACTACTAGTATTAATTGTTTTGTTATTTGATCTTAGAATTATAAATATTGGTAAATATACAATAAATAGAATCGATAAATATATAACAGTAGGCATATTAGGAATATTTATATACCAACAAATACAAAATATAGGAATGACCATAGGTATATTACCAATTACAGGTATAACACTGCCTTTTATTAGTTATGGTGGAAGCAGTTTAATTGCTTATATGATTTTAATTGGTATAATTCTAAATATAAATAATAACAAAAACAAAAAAATTGGATATTAATTATCCAATTTTATTTCCATTATTGTTTTTGTATCATTAAATCCACTCTTTTTATATAAAGAAATTGCTTTATAATTATCGATACAAACTTTTAATTCTATAGATTTAGCACTCTTACTTATTCGAAGAAACTAATTTTCTATTTTTCTTGGCTTTTTTATTTACCGGAGGACTGTTTAAAACTTTTTCATATACAGCTTTTAATTGTTCACCAATAATTTTTAAATCTCTAGAACAAGCCACTTTATATCCTTCTTCGGTTAAATCTGGTAATTGTCCTTCTAATATCTTCTTTATTTTTTTCTCAAAATCATCGACATCTTTAGCTTTATATACATTTACTCCATCTTCCAACCAACCATCAAATACGGGAATATCTCTAATAAGAGCTTGTTGTCTGCAAGCGCATGCTTCTAATATGGGAATTCCTTCTGTTTCCTCTAAAGTTGGGAAAATATAAAGATCAGCACCATTCATAGCACTTATAATCATATCTTGTTCTACGTATCCTGCAAAAGTCAAGTTAGGCAGTTCCGTCTTAACAGCTTTTCTTATCTTATCTGGAACCGTATATAATGGTGTATATCCAAACCAAATAAACTTATATTGAGGAAGCCTTTTAGCAAGTTCTACAAAATCTAAGATTCCTTTTCTCTCTAAATATAAACCTATTCCTATTATTACTTTATCTTTTTTCTTATAACCATACTTATTTCTAAATTCACTAGCTTTAGTTTTTGAAATAGTAAATTTTTCTATTTCAATACCATTAGATATAGCAGATATTTCCCTATCCATACCATATCCTTCTAATAACTTTTTAGAGTATGGTGTTGGAGTAATTATATAATCACCCAACTTATAACAAGTTATTATCCATTTCTTAAAAATTGGTGCAATTTGATTTGATAAAATAAAACTATTTCTAAAATCTTCTTCTGTGGAATGCGCATGATACACTATCCTTTTTCCATTTTTTGATGCTGCTTGAGCAAGCGCAAAAGATTTAGGTCCATATGTATTAATATGAACTATATCATAATCATCATCTGGATCTAATGTATATTCTACACCAGCGTATTTTAATGCCTTCATTTGATGTTTTATTGCTTTTCCTAAACCACTCTTACCAATTTGTTCTATTCCTTCAGTGTATAACAAAACCTTCATGATTCACCTCTTATTTATATATTAATTATATACATAAACAAATTAAAAAGTCCATATGGACTTTATTTTCTTTCAACTATATCATTACTAGACTTAACTATAACATCTCTTGGTATAACACCTCTTAAAGGCGTTAATGGATATATAAATGCATTTTTACCTACAATTGTACCAGGATTTAAAACACAATTACTCCCAATTTCTACTCCATCAGCTAACACGCTACCTAACTTGTTTAAATTAGTCTCGTAATCAATGTCCCCATGAATAACAACATTCTTTCCATCTATTTTTAAATTTGAACAAATAGCACCTGCACCCATATGTACATGGTTACCAAGTATAGAATCACCAACATAATTATAATGTGGTGCCTTGACAAAATCCAATAAAATAGAGTTTTTAATCTCGGTAGAATTACCAATTACACAATTCTCACCAATTATAACATTAGCTCTTATGAAAGCTCCTGGCCTTATTTCTGTACCACTACCTATAATAGCAGGTCCTTCTATGGTGGCAGTTGGATATATTTTTACATCTTCACCAATTAATATATCATCACCTAATTTAGAATATCCATCTATACCAGTTTCAATATATTTTATTATGTGACTATTAATTTTAGGTAGAATTTCCCACGGATAATAATTTTGTTCAAATAATTCTTTAATATGTGAATTTTCACATTTAAATAGTTCACATGTTTCAACTTCTTTTTTCACAATCATACCTCTATTTACTATTATATTTAATTTCATAATACTAAATTTACTTAAACTTATCAAGCTTCTTTTTTAGTAGTTAAGTTATTTCAAATTAGACTTTAAATTATCTATTGCGTTTTTTTCTATTCTTGAAATCTGAGCTTGACTTATTCCTAACTCACTAGCAATTTCCATCTGAGTTTTACCTATAACAAATCTTTGATCTAAAATGTATCTTTCTCTTTCACCTAAATTATTAATCGCATCATTTACTGACAATTTAATATCCAAATCATTATTCTTATTTCCCTTATCTTCTAATTGGTCATATAAATAAATAGTATCTCCACCATCAGAATAAATAGGCTCAAAGATGCTCATAGGATCTCTCATAGAATCTAATGCATTGATAATATCAAATTCAGAAACTTCTAGTATTTTTGAAAGTTCTTCTATAGAAGGTTCTATTCCTCTTTCGATCAATAATTCATCCTTTAATTTCATTATTTTATACGCCAAATCTTTTACTGAACGGCTAACTCTAATACTATTATTATCTCTTAAATATCTTCTTACTTCTCCTTGTATCATAGGAACGCAATAGGTAGAAAACTTAACCCCATAAGACAAGTCAAAATTATCTATTGCTTTTAATAACCCTATACACCCTATTTGAAACAAGTCATCTAAATTATCTATTTTCTTTGAAAACTTTTTTAATATAGATAAAACTAATTTCAAGTTACCATTTACCAACTCTTCTCTAGCAAAAGGATCGCCTTCCCGCATTTTTTTGAATAGTTCTTCCATCTCTTCACTAGTTAATACTTTTATATTTGCTGTATTCACGCCACTGATTTCCACTTTGTGACGTGCCATAATAATTTTCATCCCTCCTAGCTTATAATGAAAAAAATTTTGTTTTTTTATGCATATCATTGAAAAAAAGTAAAAACCATTTATAATACTTCATCAACAAGGAGGGGTACAATGGATGAAATATTAACTGAAGCAATTGAATATTTAGAAAGAGTTGGAGAAGATGATTCTTGGAAAAGTTTTTATTCGTTTAGTGTAACTGAACATATGATTCCAAAAACTTCTAGAGCAATTAAAAACTATATACTAAAAACTTATAATCAATTGGTTGCATCAAATACAAAAATGCGTTTAATTGGAATCCCAGCCGCAAAATATGTTATAAAACCTTTGGATGATTCTATTATTGAAAGTCAAACCGCTTATTTTAAAAGTGAAAAAGAATGTCTAATTGCCATGAAAAAAGTATTAAATTCAAAAACTAGACATTTTGATCAAAACACCCCTAAAATATCAGCCTGTGGTCTTCTCTTGCATTCCATTTGCTATCACCATTTTGAAAACCAAGGAAGGTTAAAATTAGCAGTAAATTGTGTAGGAAGTTTAAACCAAGGATTTAACCTTTATATAAATAGCGAACAATTAACTTCCACAGGTAACGAGTTTATCAAAAAATTGACAATGAAATTTAACGAAGAATTAAAAAGAGAGACTAAATAGCCTCTTTTTGTTTTTATAAATTATTTGTTTAATGCTTCCATTATTGCAACCGAGCAAGCTACTGTTGCACCTACCATAGGGTTATTACCCATTCCAATTAATCCCATCATTTCTACATGAGCTGGCACTGAAGAACTACCAGCGAACTGTGCATCACTATGCATTCTTCCCATAGTATCAGTCATACCATAACTAGATGGCCCTGCTGCCATATTATCTGGGTGCAATGTTCTTCCTGTTCCACCGCCTGAGGCTACAGAGAAATACTTTTTCCCCTGAAGCGTTCTTTCTTTTTTATAAGTTCCTGCTACTGGATGTTGAAATCTTGTTGGATTAGTAGAATTTCCAGTAATAGATACATCTACATTTTCATGATGCATAATTGCAACACCTTCTCTAACATCATTAGCGCCATAGCATTTTACCTTACTTCTTTCACCGTTAGAATAAGAAATTTCATTTACTATTTTTAAGTTGCTAGTATAAAAATCAAATTCTGTTTCTACGAAAGTAAATCCATTAATACGAGAAATAATTTGTGCAGCATCTTTACCTAATCCATTCAAAATAACTCTTAATGGTTTTTTTCTTACTTTATTTGCAGAATTAGCAATACCAATAGCACCTTCTGCAGCAGCAAATGATTCATGCCCTGCTAGAAATGCAAAACATTCTGTTTCTTCCGATAAAAGCATAGCCCCCAAATTACCATGTCCAAGACCTACTTTTCTATCATCGGCAACACTACCAGGAATACAGAAAGATTGTAATCCTTCGCCTATTTTTATACTAGCATCTGCAGCAGTCGTAACACCCGCTTTAATAGCTATTGCAACACCTACAGTATATGCCCAACAAGCGTTTTCAAAACAAATTGGTTGAATACCCTTTACAATACCAAATACATCTATACCTTTATCATCACAAATTTTCTTTGCTTCTTCTAAATCATTAATGCCATATTTATTTAGAGTATCCTCAATTTGCTTAATTCTTCTATCATAGTTTTCAAATAATGCCATAGTCTACTCCTCTCTAGGATCGATTACTTTTTTAGCTTCATCGAATCTTCCATATTTTCCACTAGCTTTTTCTATCGCTTCAATAGGATCCATTTTCTTTTTAATGTTTTCCATCATTTTACCTAAATTAACATATTTATAACCGATTATTTCATCATTTTCATCTAGTCCTATTTCTGTTATATACCCTTCAGACAATTCCAAATATCTTGGACCTTTTACCTTTGTACTATAACAAGTACCAACTTGACTTCTGTGCCCTTTACCTAAATCCTCAAGTCCAGCTCCTACTAGTAATCCACCTTCAGAAAAAGCAGACTGACTTCTTCCATAAACAATTTGTAAAAACAACTCTCTCATTGCTGTGTTAATTGCATCACATACTAAATCCGTATTTAAAGCTTCTAATAAAGTCTTACCAACTAGGATTTCACTTGCCATAGCAGCAGAATGTGTCATACCTGAACAACCAAGCGTTTCTACTAATGCTTCTTCAATAATCCCATTTTTAATATTAAGCGTTAATTTACAAGCACCTTGTTGTGGAGCACACCATCCCACTCCATGAGTAAGACCTGATATATCTTTTATCTCTTTAGCCTCTACCCATTTTCCTTCTTCTGGGATAGGAGCTGGCCCATGTTTTGCACCTTTATTTATAGTGCACATATTTTCTACTTCTTTTGAATACATACTATCCTCCTACTTTATAAGAATATTATATCACGATAACCAAAAGAAAAAAACACTTAACTAAAATAAGTGTTTACTTGTTCTTCTTATTTTTGCCATCAACTATCGCACTAATGTTATCCAAATGTTCTGACATAGTTGTCACAAAATATCTTTTTAAATAATCCGGCATCTGATGTTCAGTACGAATCTCAATAGAAACAGAGATATCCTCTAAATGTGCCTTCAGTGTATCTACTTTCTCTCTTACTAAATCCCTATATTCACTACTAGAAATGTTTAAGAAACGTTCTAAAACCTCTAGTGGTTTTTTAACATCACTATTATCAACTGTAAATAACAATTCTTTGTCTTCTATTGTCTCTGTAGTTATGAAAGGCTCAATCAAAACATTTTTATGTAGGTTAAGGATTCTAGAGCCATCAAAAAGCGGTGCAAATCCCGCATTCATCATACCCCAGTTATCTGCGTGACCATCTATATCTACTGCTACAACGTCCTTAATTAATTTACCAATTAATCCATCCATTACTGAAGAAACTATTTCCTGTTTGTTAGGATGACCTTTATATACTTCCTCTAAAATACACCAAATATCTTCCAAATTATTTAATTTTCTAGTAACGTCATCAATCGTATCGGATTCATAATCAATACCATAAAGTTCGCATAATTCTGGGTCATGTTCTAATCTACTTTCATAAAAGTTGGCAATTAAATCAAATCCAGAATAATATGTATCATAATCAGTTAAAAAGCTATAACTTATAACACCTTTAGCGCCTTTAAACTTGGCTAAATCATAGTGTGCCGTTGATATATCTAAAATATTACAAATTTCTTCTTGTATTAATTCTGCGTAAACTTCATCACTATCACGATTAATTGGCTCCTTAAATAATGCAATTCTATTACCCTCTTCATCAAGAACCCAAAATTTATCACTTCTTCCAGCATTTTCAACATCAATTAAACCATTAGCAAACAAATCTTCTTCATCACGAAATGGCCTGCCCAACCTTTTTATAAAATAACTATCTAAATCTAACCAGCCATCTATTCTGTCAATCTCTAACTTATTATAATTATCCATATTATTTATTTCTCATAACAAATCGATATGCATCTCTGCACATTTCTTCTATTCCTTTTTCTGCAGCCCAGTCTAATTTCTCTTTAGCATAACTTGGATCTGCATAACATTCTGCTATATCACCAGGACGTCTATCAGTTATTTTGTAATTCACTTTAACTCCATTAACTTTAGAAAAATTTTCAACAATCTCTAATACACTATAACCATTTCCTGTTCCTAAATTATAGTAATCAATACCATTACTAGAGTTAACTTTTTCAATTGCTTTTAAATGTCCTTTACTTAAATCTACCACATGAATATAATCTCTTACACCAGTACCATCTTTTGTGTCATAATCATTGCCAAAAACACTTAAACATTCTAGTTCCCCAGTTGCAACCTTTACAATATAAGGCATTAAATTATTTGGAATATCGTTAGGATTTTCACCTATTAATCCAGATTCATGAGCACCTATTGGATTAAAATATCTAAGTACAGCTATGCTCCATTCATTATCTGATATATATAAATCTTTTAAAATACCTTCTATCATTAATTTAGTAGTGCCATAAGGATTAGTTGTAGAAAGTGGAAAGTCTTCTTTTATAGGAAGATTCTTTGGACTTCCATAAACAGTTGCGCTTGATGAGAACACTAACTTTTTAACATTGTGACTACTCATTACTTCACATAAAGTAATTGTTGAATCAAGGTTATTTCTGTAATACATAAGCGGTAATTTTACAGATTCCCCTACTGCTTTATATCCCGCAAAATGAATAACTGCATCAATTTTTTGTTCATCAAAAATCTTATTCATTAACTCTTTGTCACAAACATCACCTTCATAGAAAATTACATCCTTAGAAGTTATTTCTTTTATTTTATCTAAAACATCCGGTTTAGAGTTAGAAAAGTTATCAACTATTACTACTTCATAACCATTATTTAATAATTCTACACAAGTATGACTACCAATATACCCTGTTCCACCTGTTACTAATATTTTCATAATTCCTCCTATTTAAACATCTCTTCTATTTTTTTATTTATTTTATTGTACAATTTTAAATTATTAGAATATTTATTTTTATTATCAAATTTTACAATGACATCGCAACCACCATCACTTCTAAAGTTAGTATCATATTCCATATCAAAGATTAATAAATCATTTTGTAAATAATTTTTTATTTTATCGCAATCTATAAGATTATCTCGCTTATCTAACTTAGTGCACATTCCAAAAGTATTAGTGGTGTTATTAAAACCTAAAAACCAACTATAATCATAAATAGTACCATCGGGATTAATTATTAATCCTTTCCCTTTTGTTGAATCCCACTCATGCAAATCTAATATTGCATCTATTCTCATCTTTTCTAATTGTTCAGCTATTTCTTTTTCTGTTAAATCACTCATACTAACACCTCTATTTATACCATCCTATTAATTTTATGATACCACAAAAACAATAGTTTGACAAACAATCATAAAAAAAGCAGAAGAATATTTTCTATTCTTCTGTCTCACCACTTTTTTTCATTCCTTCTTTTATTCCTTTTGAAATCTCTTTTGCAATTTCTCCATACACCGGTGCCATTTCTTTAGCAATAGTTGCTCCCGCTTTTCCAACAGAAGGTGCCATTTTTTCAATTCCTTCTTGTGCAACTGGCATAACTTGTTGAGCAGAGAACGCAAGCATTTCTCTTTGTTTTGTCATCATATATATTGCTCCTGAAATCATACAAGATGCAATTATAACAAATGCACCAAAGATATAAAATGGAACACTATCGTGGGAATCAAAATTCTTGTTAAATTCGTCACTTATTTCCTTTAATTCGTTTTTTAACGAACAATAATTAGATGTTATACTATTATCTTTATATTCATCACTATAACAACGATCAAAACTTGGATCTAACACATTAGTAATAATATATAAATCATATTCTTCACCATCTGTATATGATGCAAAAGTGTTATATTTTATTCCTTTTGCTTCAAGTTCAGCTTTTTTACCAAAAAGATTTTGTTTTTCTGCTTCTAATTCTTTAGATAGTTTTTCCTTATTTTCTTCTGAATATTTATGATTAATTTTAGATTGTTTAAGAATTCCTGTTGTAATTATACTTCCACCAATCAAAAGACCTATTACTAATACAATCAAAGCAATCTTTGATATTTTACCTTTTGTTTTTTGATAATTTTCTTCTGTTAAATACTCTTTTTTACTCATTTTTTACTCCTTTAATTACTTATTATTCGGTTCAATAGAATCATAACTTTTTAACTTAAATAATCAATAAATTTAATTTATACACATAATTTATCTTTTATTTGTTATTGGAACAATAACTTCTTTACCACCCATATATGGTTGTAATACTTTTGGAATATTAATGCTTCCGTCTTCGTTATAATTGTTTTCTAAAAGTGCGATTAAAGCTCTTGTATTAGCAAGAACAGTATTATTTAATGTATGTAAATAATATGTTCCTTTTTCACCTTTAGTCCTAATTCCTAATCTTCTTGCTTGTGCATCACCCAAAGTAGAACAACTTCCTACTTCAAAATATTTTTGTTGACGTGGACTCCATGCTTCAATATCACAAGATTTAACTTTTAAATCAGCTAAATCACCACTGCAACATTCAAGTTGTCTTACCGGAATATCCATGTTTCTAAATATTTCTACTGTATATCTCCACATCTTTTCATACCATTCCATAGATTGTTCAGGTTCACATAATACTATCATTTCTTGTTTTTCAAATTGATGAACTCTATAAATTCCTCGTTCTTCAATACCATGAGCCCCGACTTCTTTTCTAAAACATGGAGAATATGAAGTCATAGTAATTGGCAACTCTTCTTTCTTAATAATTTGATCTTTAAATTTACCAATCATAGAATGTTCACTAGTACCAATTAAATATAAGTCTTCTCCTTCTATTTTATACATCATAGCATCCATTTCTGCAAAAGACATAACTCCAGTTACTACATCGCTTCTAATCATGAATGGTGGAATGCAGTATATAAATCCTTTATCTATCATATAATCTCTAGCATAACTGAGCATTGCTGTAGAAAGTCTTGCAATATCCCCCATTAAATAGTAGAACCCATTTCCACTTGTTCTACCACTTGCATCTTTATCCATTCCTTTTAAATTATTAATAATATCTGCGTGATATGGTATTTCATAGCTAGGTACTTTTGGTTCACCAAACTTTTCAACCTCAACATTCTCACTATCATCTTTACCAACAGGAACACTTCCATCAATGATATTTGGAATAACCATCATACGACTTTTAATCTCTTTAGTTAATTCTGCTTGAACAGCTTCTAAATCAGTAATTTCTTTGCTCATTACCGCAATCTTTTCTTTTATGGCATTAGCTTCATCAATTTTCTTATCTTTCATTAGAAGACCAATTTCACTACTCATTTTGTTTTTATCTGACTTTAATCCGTCAGCTTTAGTTTGAGCCTCTCTTACTTTTATATCCATTTCATAAACTTCATCTACTAAAGAAAGTTTTTCATCTTGAAACTTTTTCTTAATATTTTCTTTGACTAATTCTCTATTTTCTCTTATTAACTTAATATCTATCATTTAATCCATCTCCTTTAATCTATTTGTTATTTTTTCATAAGCAGGAACATATCTTCTTTTAACCCTATCAATATCTTCTAATGTAGGATTATTAATTCTTAATATATCCATATTGTTTTCCAAATCTGCAAGTTTAACATTTAATGCCTCACGAGATCCGTTTTCAACAATATAATTTATATAATCTTTATAATCGATTGGTTTAATTCTAGTTAATACTTTTACATCATTAACTATTTTTTCCGGAAAACCAATCTCAATCAAATCTTTTTCCGAGACTTTTTTATCCTCTATTATATCATGTAATAGTGCAACTACTTTTTCTTCTATAGTATTAACATGCTTATAAACATAAATAATATGCAACATATAAGGCATACCACCTTTATCAACATCATGTTCAAACAAAGTTGTCACTATTTCTAAAGCCTTATAAATTAAATTATCAGAATTTTTAATGCTTTGATATTTTTCTTCATCAAAATAATTTTTTAACATATTTCCTCCTAAAACAAAAAAAGACTAACAATAGGAGCGAACATATCGCGGTGCCATCCTACTTTAGCCTTAATTTACATAACGGTGTATTCCGGAAATAGATACTTAATTTCCCTATTTCACTCATGAGTTGATTCAGTACCTTAATTCTTAGTTTCCACCACCCACTAAGTCTCTATAAAATAATCCAATACTTACTAATCTCATTCATCGATTTATAAACTGATTCTAACACATTATCTCATTTTTTTCAATAATTTAGATACACTTTCTCTTCTCTTATAGTTAAGTAAAAAACTTTCAATGTTAGTTATATTATCCTGATGATTTTCAACCCTAATAACTTCGCCATATTCATTAACTGAAATAAAAAACACAGGTGAAGTTTCATTTTCTGTTTTAGATGTGTTTACATATCTAAAAGGTGCTATTCTATCAGCCATAAACACTTCATTGATTAAACTTTCCTTATGACTCATAAAAACTTCTGACAAATCAGGTATAGCTCTTTTCAATTTTCCATTATCATCAAAATACAGTAAAGCATACTCTGTAAATTGTAGTTCTTCTATATCACTATAACTAATAGGTGTAACTGCAGATGTTATTACCATTACATGTCCTCCTTTGTACAAGGAACATATTATAACAAAGAAAAAAGAGTTTTGCAACTCTTTACAATAACATTAATATGTTATTTTACTATTATCAAAATAATAACTTCCATCTTCTGCTAATTTAAATGTGTATGTTACTGTTGAACCATTTTCAAAATAATAATCAGAATTATTTTGATCATATAAATCAGCTATTTTTTGAGTAAATTTAAAGTCTTTATATACTCCTTCATTACCCAACACAAAATAAAACTTTTCAGTAACCTCTATCGAATCACCTTTTTTAACAGTCTTAAATATTTTATCTTTCAATAAATATACCGACATATCACCACATCCGCGTTGATCATATAATTCATAAACAGCATTATTAGAGTTATATTTTAAATCCATACAACCAGCAACTGGTCCAACAGAAGTATGATTATACCCATTATCAATGCCAAAAATTTCGTTAATACCATTCAATACCTCGTTTTGACTTAATTTATAAACAGATATGTATCCTTCTGCACGATCATATTGAAATTGAGAAGTACCATTTATTACAACATACATAGCTAATTTAACATCGTCGGTTAAACTTTTATTTGTCCAATCCTGACTAACAAAGACCTCTTCCATTCTTAATCCAGATTCTCCAAAAAGTAAAGTTTTGCCTTGAACAAAACTATATATATTTTTATATTCTATTAAATCAATTTCTTCTGGAACAGATTCTTTATCTTCATCTTTATTTTCGTCTTTGTTTTCTTTTTCTTCCTCCTTATTCTTTGCTTTTGTTTTAAATTATAATTATTATTTTTTGCAACAAAAAAGTTTACACAAATGTAAACTCAAGAAAATTCTTTTAATAGATTATCCAATTCTTCTTCCTCTTCTTTTGATAGCTCTTTATTCTCTATTTTTTTATCAAACCAAGAAGGCAACTGTTCTTCTTTTGGTTTATAATTTTTAGTAGTTACGGATTTCTTCTCTTCAAACTTTTTCTTTAATTTCTTATGTTCTTTTTCCGCAGTTCTCATTGCAGCTTCAGCCGTTTCTATATTTAATTTACTCCATTGTGCCGCGACTGTTTCAACATAACTTCTAGTAAATTTTTGATTATTTACCTTTAAGACATAATCTATTAATACATTAACCACTGCCGGTTTCATTTTTTGTTTAACCATCAAATCTTCAATAATTTGCAATTCTCTTAAAGTAGGTTCACCATTTTTATATTTACTTCTTATATAGTCATAAGGAGTTATATTTTCAAATGTATATACTTGTTTAGCCCAATTAGAAGTATCTCCACTAGGAGTTTTTAAATAATCAGGTTGTTTACTATAGATAAGAGTAGGAAGTTTCCCCCCTTGTTCAAATTGATAAAAGTTTCTAGCACTTTTTCTAAGTTCAACTTTATCTATAAGTCCTCTTTCATTCAAACTATTGCGAACTAACCCTTGCATATTTAAGTCATCTATATTATAAACAAACGCTAATGAATTAATTAAATACTTTACTTCGTCAGAAAAACATCTATCATTAACCATACTTTTAGGAATAGATGAAATAAGCAAGTTAAAATCAACACCACTAGTTATTTCAATATTACCCGTGTTCTTTTTGACAATATTATCATTTCCAACAAAAGAATTGCTACTAGCGCTAGTAAATACATTGTTAAAAGATTTAGTAATATCCTCATATTCTTTTAAGTTCATTTTAGGTATTCTAAAACAATTAACTATTTTTTCATATTCTTTTTTACCTAAATTATTATAAAGAACAACATTCAAAATAGGATGGTTTAAAAAATCACTAGCAGATAATGGCGCATATAATTCATATACAAAATTATTAACATTACCTTTCTTAAAATAAGTTTTTAAAAGTCCTACTGCTTCTAATTTTTCTCTAGCAATTAATATATCATCTAATTTTAATTGCATAATGGCCATCAAATGATGATGAGTCATTTCATCACTCATTACTTCCCTTTTTAACAAATCATCAAACAAAGTAAAATATAAAGTTGTAGCAGTATGTCCAATAATCGGTTGATATAACATCGTTACTAATTTACGATCTACTTCGTCTACAATCGTCTTATTAATAACAACATATGTATCTGCAGGTAAAATTGTGTGCTCCATTATATCACCACCAAACTTATATTTATTATAATCCATTAAAAAAATGTGATCAATATAAATCACATTTTTCATCTTGAATAATTATTTTTTTACTACATCAAATTTAACTTCTAATCCATTTAAATTTGTTACTTCGGTTAAATTATCTACTTTTACTAAGTTATCACATAAAGTTTCTTTCTTAATAAAGTCGATGTAATCTTTGATAGACTCTTCAAATTCACTATTTTCACCATATAAGATATCAATTCTATCTAAGATATCAAAATTATATGACTTTCTTAAATTTTGAACTTTACTTACTAATTCTCTAGCGATTCCTTCATCAATTAATTCCTTAGTTAATGTAGTATTTAATACAATAAAGTTATTACCTTCATAACTAGATACAAAACCTTCTTTAGATTCAACTCTAATATCTACCATATTAGGTTCTACTACAAAGTCTTGTTCATCTAACTTAACAGTTATAGATTCATCATTTTTTAATTTATTAATATCTTCAGTAGTTAAATTAGTTAATACTTCTTGGAATAGTTTGATTTTTGGACCCAGTACTTTACCAACTTCTTTAAAGTTAGGTTTTACGTTGAAGTTCATATATTTACTTAAATCAATTTCAAACACTACTTCTTTAACATTTAATTCTTCTTTAATTAAATCTACTAAATCACTAATAATAGACTCATTCTTACCATCTAGAATTACTTCACTTATTGGTTGTCTAACTTTAATTTTAGATTCTTCCCTAGAATTTCTTCCTAAAGAAATTAAATCTCTAACTTTATCCATTCTCTCTTCAATTACATCATTGAACTTAGTTTTATCACATTCTGGATAAGATGATAGATGAACACTTTCTTCACCTGTCAAATTAGTATAAATTTCCTCTACTACGAATGGCGCAATAGGTGCAATCATTTTACATAACCCGCATAAAACTTCATATGTAGTTTGATATACAGCTTTCTTACTATTATCAAGTTCACTTGCCCAGAATCTTCTTCTATTACGTCTTATATACCAATTAGATAAGTCTTCATTTAAGAAATTATTTAGTGCTTTACATACTTTATTTAAATCATATTCTTCCATAGAATCAGTAACATATTTTACTAATTTATTATATTTAGATAATAACCATTTATCTATTTCCTCTAAGTCTTCATAATCAACTTTAAATTCTCTTGGATCTAAATTATCAGTGTTTGCATATAATTGGAAGAATGTATAAGTATTCTTTAATGTACTAAAGAATTTAGATTGAATTTCCTTAATTCCATCTTCATCAAACTTTAATGGAGTCCATACTGGTGATGCATGCAACATATAAAATCTTGTAGCATCTGCCCCATATTTTTCTAATGTTCCAAAAGGATCGATTGCATTCCCTTTACTCTTATGCATTTTATGACCATATTTATCTAATACTAAATCATTTACTAATACATTTTTATAAGGAGCACATCCTTTTATAAATGTTGAAATTACTAATAACGAATAAAACCATCCTCTAGTTTGGTCAATTCCTTCAGATATAAAGTCTGCCGGGAATTGTTTATCAAATAATTCTTTATTTTCAAACGGATAATGGTATTGTGCAAAAGGCATTGCACCAGAATCAAACCAGCAATCCATAACATCTTTTACTCGAGTCATTTCTTTTCCACACACTGGACACTTAATATGAACATCATCCACATAAGGTCTATGTAATTCTATAGATTCATCTATATCTTCTATTGCTTTTTCCACTAATTCAGCGCGAGATCCTACCATCTCATCATGACCGCAAGAACATCTCCACAATGGTATTGGAGTTCCCCAATATCTATTTCTTGATATCGCCCAATCATTCATATTCTCTAACCAGTTACCAAATCTTTTCTCCCCAACAAAATCTGGATACCAATTAACTTTTTTATTTTCTTCAATAATCTTATCTTGGAAAGCGGTAACTTTAATATAAAGACTTGGTTTAGAGTAATATACTAAAGGAGTTTTACATCTCCAACAATGTGGATAATTATGCTCCATCTTTTGTTTTTTAAATAATTTATCCTCTTTTGCCAAATATTTAATTATTTCTACTTCTAATTCAGGATCAACTACAAGTCTTCCTTGCCATGGCCCTTCTGTATAACATCCTTGTTCATCAACAGGATTTAAAATAGGTAAATCATATTTTAACCCAACTTCATAGTCATCTTGACCAAATGCAGGAGCAATATGTACTATACCTGTACCATCTTCCATAGTTACATAATCAGCACAAGTTACAAAGAACCCTTTTTTGTTTGTTTTTAATATAGGCAATAATTGTTCATATTCTCTATATTCTAAATCTTTTCCTAAATATTCCTCTACTACTTCATAGTCATCTCCCAAAACCTTATTTGCTAGTTTTTCAGCAACAATAAAGTTGTATCCTTTTGACAAACACTTTACATATTTTTCATTTGGATTTACACAAGTAGCAACATTTGCCATTAAAGTCCATGGAGTTGTTGTCCATACTAATAAATAAGTATTTTCTTCATCTTTTAACTTAAATGGAACAGTTACTGTATTTACGCTTATCTCTTTATAACCTTGAGCCACTTCGTGAGAAGCAAGACCGGTACCACACCTTGGACAATATGGTAATATTTTTAATCCATCATAGATTAATCCTTCATCAAAGAATTTCTTTAAAATCCACCACTCTGTTTCAATATAATCATTATCATATGTGACATATGGATGTTCCAAATCAATAAATTGTCCTAATTCTTCTGTAAAACGTCTAAAAGCTTCCTCGTTCTTCCATACTGACTCACGACACTTTTCATTAAATTCTTTAATACCATATTTTTCAATATCAAGTTTACCAGAGAAACCTAATTCTTTTTCCACTTGTACCTCTACTGGTAAACCATGAGTATCCCATCCTACTTTACGTAATACTTTATAACCTTTCATAGTTTTATATTTACAGAAAGTATCTTTCAATAACTTTGCTAAAATATGATGTACTCCCGGCATACCATTAGCAGTAGCGGGTCCATCGTAGAAAACAAAATAATCTTTTCCTTTGTTAATACTTTTATCAAGTACATTCATCTTTTTCCAAGATGACGCCACATTACTTTCAAAACTATGTACTGATTCTTTTGATAATTCTTTAAATTTCATATTATCCTCCTTATTAATTAAAAAAAGATAGAAATTCTATAAGGACGATATTACTCGTGGTACCACCTTAATTCATAGAATAATCTATCTTAATAAACTATAACGCGTAACCGTATTTATCTTATCCATAAATCGCATAGAAAGTGATCTTAGTTAAATTTTACTTATCCTTTTTTTCACCAGCCAAGGACTCTCTTATAGATATTATTCTAACTACGTCTTTCGCACTTGCTTTAATACAACTTAATATAACACATTTATTTTTTGTTTTCAACTATTTTCTACTAAAGCCACTGAATCCGCCATTAGCATCATATCCATAGCTTTCCAAATTAGAAACATCTACCCCATTCGGTGCCTTTGGATCACCATATCTAGCGTAGTACAAATCCAACTCATTGTTAAGCGTGATAGCCCCAGGATTTGTTTGAGCAATATTTGCTAATGCCGCCTTTCTTTCAGGTTTGCTTTGATAAAATGAAAATGTTTCACAGGCACTAAGTAAAATTTTAGGATCACTTAACATTTCATATCCTTTTTCAACACCATACATACTCATAGCATTAGATACTACAACAGCGGTTTGTTCGTGTGTCATATCGGGACTAACATTAACGCCTAATTCCTTTCCAGCTCTAGTGTCATAGATAACTTGATAAGTAGCAACATTTACTATATTCTTTAATAGTTCATTTTTTATTGCGTCTTTCCCTAGTGATGCCATCTCATAACGCAAATTATTTTGTCTAGTATAATCATTGCACACCCCATCAGTTGCATTAATCACCCTAATCATTGCCTCAGCAGAATAAATAGCCGCATTTAATTCTAACTTGGGCTGCGACATACTATCTTTAAATGCCTCATTATATTTATGCGTTGTATAATCTATTCCTGCATTCATAATTTCCAGATTAGTCTTGCTCATAAAAACACCTCTATTCCAACATAAATTATAATTCATATATAGTTTTTTTTCAATTTATAAAGAATGAAACTAAGTAAAGTTTACATATTAATAACAGGTGAATATTATGTATTATATAAATACATTCTTTGTTTTTTCCATCTTAGGACACATTATAGAAAACTTTGTATATAAAAATGTTGATAGCGGAATACTTTTTGGTTTATGGACACCGATATATGGACTCGGAGTAATATTAATTATCTTAATTCATAATACTCTTAAAAAAATAAAAATAAACAAATGCTTATACCCTTTCATTTTATTTGTAGTGAGTGCCATACTATTATCAACTTTAGAATATATAGGTGGAATTTTAATAGAAAAACTATTTGGTCGTATATTTTGGAATTATTCTAATCAGCAGTTTAATATTGGAAAATATACATCCCTACGAATGTCCTTAATCTGGGGAATATCAAGTATTTTGGTAGTATATATATTAAAACCAATACTAAATAAAGTCATTAAAAAAATACCAAAATTCATTACTTATATTTTAGTATTTTTATTTATTATTGACCTTATTTTTACATTTATTAATTTAGGGGATTCACTATCCTAAAATATCATTTAATGCAATAACTTTAACTCTAGACATCTCTTCTAATGTTGCTATAATTCCTTCTCTTCCAACTCCTGAATATTTCCATCCCTCACTAGGTATTTCATAAGAACAATCTACTGAAGAGCCATTAATTATTATTTTCCCATTCTTTATAAGAGAAGCAACTTTCATAGCTATTTTTGTGTTTCTTGTAAATATACTAGTAGCATTACCATAAGCTGATTGATTTACAATATCTATAGCATCATTCAAAGATTCAAATTCAATTATAGGAACTACCGGACCTAAAATATCCAAATTAGATGCAACAGGCATATCACGAGTGACATCAGAAATTATAGTTGGCTCATAAAAAGAACCACTTCTTCCTCCACCTATAACTAACTTAGCACCTTTTGCTACCATATCATTTACTTGTTTTTCTACCTTTAAAGCCGCTTTTTCGTCTATTAAGCATCCTAAATCCGTATCTTTATCGTTTGGAAGACCTATTTTTATAGAACCGATTCTTCTAATTAATTTATTAATAAACTCTTCTTTTAAAGATGTATGTATTAAAAATCTTTTATTACAAGTGTTTAATTGCCCACAGTTATAAAACCTACCTCTAGCAGCTTCCTCAACAGCTAAATCGACATCTCCATCTTTGCACAAAATAAATGCATTATTTCCACCTAAACTCAACAATGATTTACTCAAATTTTTAGAAGAATAACCCATTACTCTAATACCGTTAGCAGTTGAACCATTGAAAGTTACTAAATTAACATCTGGATGCATTGCCAATGCTTGACCTACAGTCTTGCCATCACCATGAATAACTTGAACTACAGATTCATACACACCAGCTTGTCTTAACATATAAACTAACTTAGTAACAGCTAAAGGAGTTCTTTTTGATGGCTTAACAATAACTGCATTACCCATTATCAAAGCACTCACTACTCTTTTTGCTAATAAATCAAACTTGAAATTATATGGAAGGATAACACCAACTATCCCTAAAGATTCCCTTGTAGTAAATTGAATAGACTGATCATCCTTACTTTCTATATCTCCTTTCATAGAAACACCATATAAGTGTCTTGCACTTTCTACAAAAGATAAACTAAGTTCATATAATGAATCAATTTCTTCTAAAGATTCCTTTAAGGCTTTACCAGATTCTTCTGACAACATCCTAGCCAAATCTTCTTTATTCTCTTTAACCAAATTAGCAAACTTAATTAATATATCTCCTCTTTCATGTAGAGAAGTATTTTCCCATCGAGCTTGTGCGGATTTAGCTAGATTAACTGATAAAACTACATCATCTACAGTAGAATCAGGAATCGTATCTAGTAGCCCTTCTGTAGCCGGATTAAAAACCTCTATTACATTTAGATTAGATGAATCTTTCCAATCATTACCTATTAAATTCTTCATAATAAGCGCCCCTTTTACCCTTTATACATATCATACAAGATACCTTATTGTAATTATAACAGGAAAAAGGAAATATGAACATAGTTTTTTTTAATTTCTTACATTTTTTTATCTTCATATAAATTATTTACGTACGAAAAGTTAACTACATTAAAAAAATCTTCAAAATATTTATCTTTTTCGTTTTTGCGTTTTAAATAATACGCATGTTCCCAAACATCCATGGCCATAATAGGAGTTAAGCCATAATTATAAGGACTATCTTGATTATACAAAGATATAATGTCAAGTTCCCCCATAGGCGTTAAAACTAAAAATACATATCCACTACCTTTTAAGTCTTTTGCCTTATTAATAAATTCTTCCTTAAAATTATCAAAACCTCCATATTTGTTATTTATCGCACCATTTACACTGCCAATAGGAACATTTCTATTTTTAGGAGCAATATTTAAAAAATATAATTCATGATTAACTACTCCACCCAGATTATGTAAAATATCGTTCCTATCTTCTTCGTTAAATTGATTAATATTAGAAAATATAAATTCTTTATCTACGTCAAAATTAAAATTATATTTACTTAATAAATCATTAAGCTTATTTAAATAATTCATGTAATGTTTACCATAATGAATCATCATAGTTTCACCATCAATATATGGCTCTAACGAATTTATTGAATACGGTAAATTTATTGGACTATACATATTTATCACCTAATTAATTTTATGTTTAACCACACCTTAATATGAAATATTATTAGGATAATTTATTTTCGATTAACATCTTATTTTTTAGCATTCTTGAATCGTCAGGTTTCATTTGTAAAGCAATAGTTACATTATTCAACGCATCCTCATATCTTTCTTGATAAAAATAACTAATAGACAACAAGTCATATATAGTATGATCCCAACTAAATGGTTCATTAATATAACTTTTGGCATGATTTTTTATTTCAAGCGCTTTATTACAATATATTTCTACAGCCTGCCAATTAGATAACTGATATTCTAACAACGCTCTTTCAACATACGGACACCTTAAATAAGGGGCCTCTTCTATCGCCTTATCTAACCACATTCTAGCCTCATCATAACGCCTCAAATTCACATAACATCTAGCAATAAATCTCATTGAAGCGCACCTTTCGTCTTTCCATATAGCTCTTGGAAGACTCAAATGTCTAATTAATGTGTCTATAGACTCATTCCATTTTCCATAATACATATATTCCCTACCTAAATAATGCATATTTCTATCATCATTCGGATCCTCTTCAACAGAAAGTTCTAATAATGGCAAATAACTACTCCTTGATTTTTCCCTATCCGGATAATGATTAACTGTTATTTCATCAGTAACTATCTTATGTTCTGTATCATCACCAATATATGTTAAAACTTCATGTACAGGATGAGTCCATTTATAATCGTTTCTACTATGAATTTTCTCAATATAAAAATTGACAATAGGATTATTATTTTCATCCAGACTCCAGTTGTAGTTGTAAGAAAGCCTGTTAGTATCCGCTTGCCAAATTTCCTCTAACTTTTCTCTCCAACCTGATTTAAACACCTCATCTAAATCAGTACATACACAAATATCACAATCTTTTGGAATCAAATCTAAAGACTTATTTCTTGCTACATCAAATCTCCAAGGATCAATAATATCCGTTGTAACACAAACACCTCTTTCTCTTAATTTATCAACAGTATTGTCTGTCGAACCTGTATCTAACACATAGATATAATCTGCTTCACTCATAGAATCTACCCATCTATCAACGAATTTTTCCTCGTTCTTACATATAGCATAAACACAAATCTTATACTTTTTATTCATAAAACACCTCTATTTAGTTTATGCACAAGCTAATTTAGTTTGTGTATTTCCATCCATAAAAAAGAATAGTAAAAACTATTCTTTTATTCTAGGCGGCAGGACCAGTTGGACCTTGTGGAATTGTTAAGTTTAAAACAAAGTCTGGAGCAGTTCCAGTGATAGTCGCACTAGCATCAGTTCCTGGTGCACCAGTAGTTACTGTACCAATAGTTAAAGTAGGTGTTGCTCCTGTTGCTCCTGTTGCTCCTGTTGCTCCTGTTGCTCCTGTTGCTCCTGTTGCTCCTGTTGCTCCTGTTGCTCCTGTTGCTCCTGTTGCTCCTGTTGCTCCTGTTGCTCCT
>JAFSFI010000005.1 GCA_017435255.1 Bacilli bacterium
AACGGATCCTGGTAGTAAAAAGATAAGCCTTTATAAAAAAGCACAGTGTCCAAAATGTTCTGCAATGGTATTTCTTAAACATGATGAGTATGTTGAATGTGATTTTTGCGGTTATGGATTAATTGAAGGGAACAATAATTAATTATCGTTCTTTTTCTTTTTTTTAATATTGTTTATTGTAATTTTATCCACAAAATGTTCTATTTTTTCTACCTGTTCTAATTTGAATTGGTTTTTATTTAGCATTTTAAAAAATGTTGTTAAAGTATTGTGTCTATCTAAATAAAAATACCCTAGTTTTTTTCCTTTTTCTGTTAAAGATATTTGTCCGTACTTTTTAAAATTAACAATATTTAGTTTGTTTAATTTATTAATCATTTTTGACACTGAAGATGGACGAACATTTAGAAGAATAGATAAATCTTTTATTGTTATTTCTTCTTTTTCTTTTGTATTTCTATATATCATTTCTATATAATCTTCCATTGTTTCTGTAATTGTATATTTATTCTTCCTTTTATATCCGGTTAGTGTGTAGTATTGTTCGTCTTTCATAAGCCCAATCTCCTTTGTTTTTAGCACATACATTATATTAGAGTTAGATAAAGGAAACTTCTAACATAATATATGAGGTGAATATAAAAATATGAATGAAATGAATTTGTGTGATGTTCCTTTAGGCAAAAAGGCTATAGTAGAGAAAGTTATATCTTCTGGTAGCATTAAGAGAAGATTGTTAGATATAGGTCTTACTCCTGGAACAGTAGTAGAAAGCGTTTTTTCTAACCCAGGAGGGAATTTGACGGCTTATATGATAAGGGGAGCATTAATAGCAATTAGAGATAATGATTCAAAAAATATTTTGATTAGGGAGATTGAATCATGAAGATACTAAAAAACAATTCTATAGATAAAGTTATTGCTTTAGCAGGTAATCCTAATGTTGGTAAAAGTACAGTTTTTAATGCTCTTACTGGATTACATCAACATACAGGTAACTGGCCGGGTAAAACTGTTAAGAATGCTAGTGGTTTGTTTAGGTATCAAGAACATTTTTATAAGATATATGATTTGCCAGGTATATATTCAATTCTTGCACATTCTGAAGAAGAAGTTGTGGCAAGGGATTTTATTTGCTTTGGTGAAAGCGATTTGACTGTGATTGTAGTTGATGCATGTTCTTTAATGAGAAATTTAAATCTTGTATTACAAATTACTGAAATTACTAGCAATATAATTCTTTGTGTTAATTTAATAGATGAAGCTAATAAGAAGAAAATAAATATTGATATTGAACTGTTGAAAGAAATTTTAGGAATAGAGGTAATTGCTACATCGGCTCGTTCTGGAAAGGGATTAGAACATTTAGCAAGTGCTATTGATAAATATAGTTTCGAACCTAATAAAGATGTTTATAAAGTTCAATATTCTAGACATTTAGAAAAGGCTATTTCTATAGTAGAAGGGAGTTTAAAAAACAAATTAAAAAGTAATTTAAATAGTAGATGGGTTGCTCTTAATTTATTAAAAGAAGATAATGAGTTATTTGAATCTATTGATAATTATTTGGGGCAAGGTTTTCTTGATAAAGAAATTTTAAAGTCTATTTCTCTAGCTAGAGAATATTTGTTGGAAAAAGAAATAGAAATTACTGAAATAGAAGATATTGTAGTTGAAAGAATCAATAATATTGCTGAGGAAATTAGTAATAAGGTAACTAGTTATGGTAAAAAGAATTATAATAAAAGGGATCGACTTTTAGACAAAATATTAACCAATAAAATCACAGGTATTCCAATTATGATGCTACTATTTGGATTTATATTTTGGCTTACTATTGAAGGTGCTAATTATCCTTCTAGTTTATTAAATAAAATGTTTTTTAGTGTTGAAGAGCTTTTGTTTAATTTTTGTAGTTATTTTTTGCCAAACTGGTTTAGTAATCTTTTGATATACGGAGTATATAGGACTCTTGCATGGGTAGTTTCTGTTATGTTGCCACCTATGATGATATTTTTTCCACTGTTTACATTGTTGGAGGATTTAGGATATTTGCCTAGGATAGCTTTTAATGTTGATAAAGTATTCAAAAAGTGTTCTTCTTGTGGTAAACAGGCACTTACTATGGCCATGGGATTTGGTTGTAATGCAGTAGGGGTTTGTGGTGCTAGAATTATCGATTCACCACGAGAAAGATTAATAGCTATTATTACTAATTCTTTTGTGCCGTGTAATGGAAGATTTCCTACCTTAATAGCTATTATTACAATGTTTTTTGTAGGAGTTAATAGTAATAACTCTATATTAAGTGTTGCCATATTAATGAGCGTAATTTTATTAGGGATACTTATGACTTTTATAGTATCTAAACTATTATCTATGACAATCCTAAAAGGAATTCCTTCTTCGTTTACTTTAGAACTTCCCCCATATAGAAGACCGCAAGTAGGTAAAGTTATAATAAGATCGGTGTTGGATAGGACTATATTTGTTTTGGGTAGAGCAGTAACGATTGCGATACCTGCTGGAATTGTTATTTGGGTATTAGCTAATGTCAGTTATAATGGATTATCTTTACTTCTTCATGTTTCTAATTTTCTTAATCCTTTTGCATCTATTTTAGGTATGGATGGGATAATTCTATTAGCGTTTATTCTTGGATTTCCAGCCAATGAAATTGTTATGCCAATTATTATTATGAGTTATATGGCAACTGGTAATTTAACTGATTTTACTAATCTGGCGGATTTAAAGTTATTGTTAGTAAACAATGGGTGGACTATTACTACTGCTATTTCTATTATGATTTTTTCTTTAATGCATTGGCCTTGTTCTACAACTTGTCTTACTATAAAAAAAGAAACAAAATCTAATAAATGGACTTTGATATCTATTTTGATTCCTACTTTATGTGGAATAATCATATGTACCGCTTTAAATTTATTGTTTAAAATAATGCTGTAAAACTCTGTAAACATCTTGATAAAGTAGTGTATGTAAAAGTTCGAATATGTTATATTTATTATAGTATAGGAGGGCTTTTCTATGTTTGAAGAAATGAGAATAAAACGTTTGTTGAAGAAAACAATTACTAAAGAAATGTATGAAAAGTTACCAAATTCAATAAAAAGAGATGCTAGAATTGTTGAAAAGTTTCTTTCTGATGATCCTAATAATATTAACCATCTTTATAGTGATATAATAGCTGAACAAGTAAAAAAAGATTATAGTCTTTGTCGTCTTTTAAATGAAGAAAATTTGAATGCAGTTTTTAGACATTTGGATATTTCAAAGATGGATATAGATACGGAATTGTTTTCAAAACTTAATGGACGTAATTCTCAAATTGTATTAGAGCAAGATCCTAAAACATATTTTCAATTGGTGGATGAAGAAAGACTTTCTGCAGACTTGTCGGAAGTTATAGCTCATACTCTGCGTAAAGAACGTGGTGTGGAAGTATATACTGGTAAAGCGATAGAACCACAATTATTAAGAGAAATTGTATTATCTCTTGGACCAGAAAAAATAGGAATAATTGCTAATAAAGGAAGTTTTGATTCAAAGAGGTATGTAACGGAATTGATTAGATCATTACCGACAGAAGAGCAATTAGAGTTATATGAGCAAAATAACGAACTTTTTGATTGCTTGAATGTAGAATTACAAGAGGATATTCAAATAAAAGGGTGTAATGATGAAATAGATAAGATTTTGGAGCTTCCGGAAGCACTTCAAATTAAGTATTTTACATCTAATCCTGAGCGGTTAAAATATGCTCCGTATGAAATAACAGAACAAATTTTAGCGACGGGGCAATTTCCACTAACTGCAGAAGAATTAATAGATATTTCTTATACGCAGGGCTATTGCATATGGGCATATAGTATTGATAAAACCTTGGAGCCGGAAGAAATGTTAAGATTATTTAATGGCGGGGGTAATAATGTAAAGAGGCTTTTGAGTAGGTACTATGACTCGAGAGATGAACGTGTGTTACAAATAAGGAAGCTAGTGGATTTGCAGTTATCTTCTGTAGAAGACGTTGAAAAACGTCAAGCATTTCTAGATATATTTAATTCTTGTATGAAGGA
Source organism: Bacilli bacterium (assembly GCA_017435255.1). Classification (GTDB taxonomy): domain Bacteria; phylum Bacillota_I; class Bacilli_A; order RF39; family UBA660; genus RGIG3091. The sequence continues at coordinate 4,095 of JAFSFI010000005.1, forward strand.
ACGTTCTTCTGTAACTTATTATACTGAAGAAACGCGTAGATGTTGTAGTTTGTTATTTGATGAAAGGGTTATAAAAACTGTAGAACCAGAACTTTTATTAAAATATGTTAAAACAGGGGAACAAAGCGTTTTGATCGAGATATTATCTAATGCATATGGAGAACATGTTAGAGATATATTTAACGAAAGGCCGATGTTAACTCTAAATGAGATTCCAACCTTTAGAGTGTTTGATAAGAATATTATAGATAGATTAGGCGTTGAGTTTGTACATTACGCAGTTTCATATAATTATGAGTATTTTGGATACCAAATTAATGATATTGCAGAAAACGTTGATGAAATGGATAATTTCAAAAACTTTTGGGAATACTCTATGTCTAGAAACGCAAAATTTGATTCTAGTACATTATATAGTATTTTTAAAAATTTTTCTGCTCATAAAGATTTGCTATCACAATTGGATTTATCTAATATGTCTGAACACCAAATGCAAATGTTAGATTTGTATTTAAGAGAGTGTGAAACAGTAGGACCTTTGGTTCATAACATAGATGATTTAGATAACTATTTAACTATTAGAACAGAACGTTTTACTGCTGTAATGGAAGCAGCAGAGTATTCAAGCGATAAACAAAATGTTATTTTTTCATACTTGACAGGTAGAATAGTAAATCCTGGAATAGAAACTATAGATTCTATGGGACTTCAAAATGTAATTAACGTCTTCAATGTAAGAAATATTATTAAAAATCCAGAGCTTATTGAAGAGATGGGGTTAAATTCAGATGAAGTTGCATTGTTATTGCTTCTTAATCAAGTTAATCAAATGGTAGAAAAAAGTGAACTTCCAGTGTTAAATGATGTGTTTTTGGCAGTATCTAATTCGCAAGGATTAGATCCAACAAAATTTAGATCAACATTTGATAAAATCCAAGATTATTATACAGAAAGATTTAAGGATGGGCTAACTGATAGTGAACAACTTGATCAAATGCCTAGAACTATGATAGATGGAATTCCGGTTATTAGTTTTGAAGGAGAACCATTTAATTTGTTGTGTTCAGTTACAGGAATAGGAATGTCTTTAAGAGAATCTGTTGGTTTTAGGCAAGATTTACGTTATTCTGGCAAAGATTTACTAAATAATTGGTTAAATTTAGAAGACGGCGTGCTCTCTATTTCTTGTGCTTTGTGTTCTTCTTCTGTTTCTGTTAATCCAAGTGGTATAGATGAAATTAATCAAAGATTAATATTTGTTTTTGATGATGATGTTGATATTATTGGTATGGGTGGAACAGATATATCATCTGATCATGAGAAAAGAGACACTCACCACAGATTTCAGTTCATAGGTTATAACGGTATGAAATTTGCTACAATGGATGAAATAAAGCAAGACACAGTCGAAAATATCAGAGAAATGGAACGTACTAAGCATGATAAATTTTATAATGAGGTAAGTATATATCGAAAAGAAGAAGATATTAGAACTGTTAAAGGGTCTCAAAAAAGAAGAATGCCCATAGGGTTATACGTTGTTGGTGAAATAACGGAAGAGGTATTAGAAACTGCTAGAGTATTTAGTGATTATTATAGAGAGAATAATTTGGGTGAATTTAGAATTATACAAGTTAACCCAGAAAAATATCGAGCTATGACGACGCGTTCTTTTGTACCAAGTCAAAGTGAAGTGGTAGAAAGTAATGTGCCTTGGTACCAAGAAGCGCAAGAACAAATTAATAAAGGAAGAAAGTAATATGAGTGATATTAAAGAAGAAGTTTTAGGTGTATTTAATGTTATTGAAGAAAGTATGAAATTAAATTGTCCAGATGATATTGAAAAATTAAATGAAATAAATGAGACAAAGCACTATATAGAAAATCTCATTGCTAATGAAAATGACAAGGTAGAATAAATCTACTTTGTCATTTTAATTTGTATTCTCTAAATCCCCCTAAAACATTTATTACATTGTATCCTTTGCTCAATAATGCACTGCATAATTTTTTGCTTCTAGTACCATATTCGCAATATATATAATAAGTGTTGTTTTTGGTGATATAGGAATCGGGATTCATTAATAAAAAGTTCATCGGAATATTTATAGAAGTAGGAATACTTCCTAAATTAAATTGATAGTTATCTCTGATATCTATTATTTTTGCTCCAGGAATTAATTTTTTTAATTCACTAGTAGTTATATCGTGAGACATATTGTTATACCTCCATAGTATTATATGCGAACTGTTGATAAATGTTAAAAAAAGAAACAAATTATTTTTTGTTTCTTTCTTTTAAATATTCGTCGTATGTTGTTTTTCTGTCGATAAATCCATCTTCTGTTATTTCTATTATTCTGTTAGCAATTGTTTCTGTAAATTGATGGTCATGTGATGAGAAAATTAATTCTCCATCATATCTAATAAGACCGTTATTTAAAGATGTAATGCTTTCTAGGTCTAAGTGGTTAGTAGGTTCGTCAAGTATTAAAAAGTTTCCGGCTTGTAGCATACATTTAGAGAACATACATCTAGCTTTTTCTCCTCCTGATAAAACTGGTACTTTTTTAAATACATCATCACCAGAAAATAACATTCTTCCTAGGAACCCACGTAATACTGTTTCGTCATCTATATTATAAAAGCTTCCAATCCATTCCATAATGCTTTCGTCTTTAGTAAAATATTTAGAATTATCTTGTGGATAATAAGAAGGGGTAATAGTTTTTCCCCAAGTAACATGACCAGAGTCAGCTTCTAGTTCTCCCATTAATATCTTAAACAAAGTTGTTTTAGCAATGTCATTACTGCCTACAAAAGCAATTTTATCTCCCTTTTGAACGGTAAAACTTACATTTTTTAATACTTGTTTACCTTCAATGGTTTTATTTAACTTTGTTACCATTAATATTTCTTTTCCACTAGGGCGTTCAGGTTTAAAATCTATGTAAGGATATTTCCTTGAAGAAGGCTTTATTTCATCAAGTTCTATTTTCTCTAAAATCTTTTTCCTAGAAGTCGCTTGACGAGATTTAGATGCATTAGCAGAGAACCTTGCTATAAATGCTTGTAGTTCTTTTATTTTTTCTTCTTTCTTTTTATTAGACTCTTTCATTTGTTGAAGTGCTAGTTGACTAGATTCATACCAGAAATCGTAGTTTCCCATGTATAGTTTTATCTTTCCATAATCTATATCTGCTATATGAGTACATACTTTGTTTAAAAAGTGACGGTCATGGGATACAACAATAACTGTGTTATTGAAATTAATTAAAAATTCTTCTAACCAATTAATTGCATCAATGTCTAAATTATTAGTAGGTTCGTCTAATAGTAATATATCTGGATTACCAAATAAGGCTTGGGCTAATAGAACTTTAACTTTTTGATTGTTAGGTACATCTTTCATTAATTCATAGTGGAACTTTTCTTCTACTCCTAAATTATTTAATAGTTCAGCAGCTTCACTTTCTGCTTCCCAACCATTAAGTTCTAAAAATTCAGCTTCTAGGTTTCCTAATCTAATACCATCAGCATCAGTAAATTCAGTATGAGAATATAGTTCTTCTTTTTCTTTCATAATTTGATAAAGCCTAGTATTTCCCATAATAACTGTATCGATTACTCTTTCGTTATCGTATGCATAATGATCTTGCTTTAACACTGCTAATCGTTCGCCTTTAGTAATGAGTATATCTCCATGAGTTGTTTCTATTTCTCCTGACAATAGTTTTAGAAAAGTACTTTTTCCAGCGCCGTTAGCGCCAATTAAACCATAGCAATTACCTGCAGTGAATTTGATATTAACATCTTCAAATAAAGTTCTTTTTCCGAACGTTAATGTAACATTGTTTACTTGTATCATAACTCCTCCTTAAGCTTTTTCAATTGTACTATAAATACTGTATTTTAGCAAATAAAAACACAACAAACGTTGTTTGCTGTGCGTGTTTAATTACTTGAAATAACCGTTTTGCACATATTTTGTTTCTGTTACAATTATAAATGCATTTTCATCCATTTCCTTAATTGTATTTTTTAAACTGTTAGATGATGAGTTTTTAATTTCTAATAAGAGCATATATTTGTTTTCTTTTTCATTGCGGCCTTTAACATCTAAAACAGTAACGCCATAGCCTTGGCTTCTTAACTCTGTTATCATTTCTTTTTTTGATGTTATGATTTCAAAAGATAAATTAGTTTTAATAAATTTGTTGGATATAATGCTACCTAAATAAGTACCTGTAGCAAATCCAAGTGAATATGAAATAGCAACCCAAATATTATTAACATCAGTATTTAATGCTTCCCTTACAATCATAAACCAAATAAATACTTCTATAAAACCAATTATACTAGCATATAACGATTTGCCTTTTACTGTTATTAAGGTTCTAAATGTACCTAAAGATACATCGATGATTCTTACTAAAAATATTTTGATACATAAAAAAAGTATTTGCATATGTTCCACCACCTATATTATTTCCAAATATTTTACTTATATAATTAATTTTAAATAATAATATTTATCCTGTCAATAAACATAGTATTACATTATATTAAAAGATGTAACTTTTAAAAATATTAAAATTGTACTATAATATTAAATGGTGATACTATGGTTGATATGATTGATTCATTTGTACAATTAATTACATCTTATTTACAACAGTTTGGTGTTCCATTCGGAATTCTTTTGATAATTTCTGAATCAATTATTCCTGCGTTACCATTAGGTGTATTTATAGCGTTTAATATGATGGCATTTGGTAGTGTTAAAGGATTTATATTATCTTGGATTGCTACTTGTATCGGATGTTATTTATCTTATTTCTTTTTCAGTAAATTATTTAGTAAAATGTTATTAAAAAACACTAAAAAGCGTGAAAAATTGGATAGAGTTGTAAAAAAAATGCAGAATATTGGTTTTAGTAAGTTGGTTTTAATTATTGCTTTACCTTTTACACCGGCATTTTTGGTTAATATAGCGTGTGGATTGGTAAGAGTTAATTTAAAAAAATTTATGACGGCAATATTAATTGGAAAATTGTCAATTGTTTACTTTTGGGGATTTGTTGGTAAAAGTATGTTAGAAAGTATTTCTGACTTAGGAACCATTATTGTATTGTGTTTGTTATTATTTATTAGTTATTTAATATCTAAGATAGTAAGTAAAAAATTAGAAATAGAGTAAGGAGTATGAAGTATGGAAATTGCAATAATTGTATTATTAGTTATTTTAATTGTATTGGTTATTATTTCATTATTTAAAGGAGTAAATGAAGGGAATATTACTGAAAGACTAGGTAGATTTGAAGTAAATATTAATAAAGAGATAAATGAGTTTCAGAATAATTTAAATAAAAGTATTAATGAAGATTTTGATAAATTAAATTTAAGATTAGAAGAAAGACTTAATAATATTAATGATAGAGTAAATGAAAGATTAGATCAAAACTTTGATAAAACAAATAAAACTTTTGCTAATGTATTAGAGCGTTTAAGTAAAATAGATGAGGCGCAAAAGAAAATAGATGGATTATCTAATGACATAGTGTCTTTGCAAGGTATTTTAACCGATAAAAAAACTAGGGGTATTTTTGGAGAAGTTAATTTAAAACATATTTTATCTAATGTATTTGGTGAGAATAATAAAAAGATTTATTCACTTCAATATTCATTACCAAATGGTACTATTGCTGATTCTATTTTGTTTGCACCTGAACCTTTGGGAACAATCGCAATCGATTCTAAATTTCCTTTGGAGCATTATAGAATGATGGTTGATAAAAAATTACCTATAGAAGTTCGTAATAATTATGAAAAACAATTTAAAGCCGATGTTAAGAAACATATTGATGCAATACATGATAAATATATTATTCCTGGAGTTACTAGTAATCAAGCAATTATGTTTTTACCAGCAGAAGCAATTTTTGCCGAGATAAATGCATATCATTCAGATATTATTGATTATGCTTATAGAAAAAGAGTTTGGATTACATCACCAACTACTTTAATTTCTACTTTAACAGTTATACAAATGATTATTAAAAATATGGAAAGAGATAAATATGCATCAATTATTCATGATGAACTTAATAAATTGGGCATTGAATTTAATCGCTATAAAGAACGTTGGGATAAATTAGCAAGAAGTATTCAAACAGTAAATAAGGATGTTGAATCAGTATCAATTACAACCGATAAGATTAGTAAGAAATTTGATGTAATAAGTGGAGTTGAAATGGACAAACTAACTATTGGTGATAGTGGTGAAATTAATAACTAACATTATTTTTATAATAAGTGTTTTATTATCAGGTTATTACTTATATTTGCATTTGGTACCATTAGAATTAGGTGAAGTGTTATTAAGCGCTTTTTCTATAATTCTTTTAATGTTACCAATATTAATAGAAAAATTTAGTAAATTTAAAATAGAGAAGTATATAAAGTTAATTTATTACTTCTTTTTATTAATTTCATTTATTCTTGGAGGATTATTTAAACTTTATTATAGTACTTCTTTTTTTGATTTAATTGTGCATGGTATGTTTGGCTTTCTTTTATCTATGATTATAAAACCAAAAGTAAAAGTTGGAGGAATAAAGGGTATCTTTTTAATAATTATGATTGTACTAACTATTGGATTTCTATGGGAGTGTTTAGAATTCTTTTCGGATGTGTTTGTTGGGACCGATCATCAAGAGGCGATAAGTGGAGCAACTGATACCATGATGGATTTACTTATCTCGGTTATGGGAAGTGTAGTTTGTTACATTGGAACTAATATCTTGAATAAAGTGCAAACATATTTTGCATAATATTATTGATGTTACTAAAATACAATTAATTAGGTGATTGTATGATTGCTAGAATATTTTTCTTTCTTTTAGGGTTTGGGTTGGCTGTTATTGGTTCTACTTATATAGTTGGTTATTTGAACTTATTAACAATGGGATATAGTTTTTTTGAATACTTAATTTTTATTTTTAAAAAGGTAGAATGTATTCTAGCAATTATAGGATTTCTATTAATTACAGGTGCAATTTTCAAAGGAGGAGATAAAGGTGATATATGTTTACGACATAATTCTTAATTGGACTGATAATGATAAGGTGTATGAATTTTTTGAGTGGGAACTAAATGATGAAGTTGAACATATTAAAAAAATTCCACTTTTTAAAATAGAACCAGATTTATTTGATGAAATATTTAAATATGATTTTATAGTTAACAAAGATTTTCTGGATAAAATATATAATTTTACGCAAACATATACGATGAATAAAATAGAATATGCGTGTTTATTTACTGACGGGATTAGGGCTCTAGCAATAGAATTTAATGGTGAAGGATTATCTATCTATAGAAGCAGGTTATTTATTGACGAAGAACAAGATATAACTATCTTATCTAGTAAATTGTTTAATTATGATTTGCAAATTACAAAAACTAGAGAAAGAAAAACTGACTATTCTTCAACTAGGCTAGAAAACGAAATAAAGAAAGTGTTAACTACGGATATAAAAAATAGTTATAAAAAAAGAAATTTTGATAAATTAAAATATTTATATTTTGAATGCTTTGGGAAAGAACAAGAAGATATAGAGATTGTTTATCAAAAATTATTGGATAGTATAAATCAAGAATCGATTTATAATCATAATAAATTATATGAGGTAATAAAATTATCTTATCAAAGTAAAAGTTAGAAATTATTAAAAATAATTTCTTTTTTTATTGAGTTTTTTTAAAATATGTGTATAATAATAGTTGATAATGATTATCATTAAGAGGTGGTATTATTAGAAACACAAAGCAAAAAGAAATAATCTTAAAGGTTTTGATGAGTGATAAGTCTCATCCGACGATACAAGAAATTTATAATAAGGTTCATATGATTGATTCTACTATTGGCCAAGCTACGGTTTATAGAAATGTTAATAAATTAGTGAGTAGTGGAAAAGCAAAAAAATTAAGTACTAATAGTGAAGTTGATCATTATGACGGAGATATTAGTAATCATTATCATTTTATATGTACCTCTTGTAATAAAATAGTGGATATATTTAATTTCGATGTAGATATTCCTATAAAAGATATACAAAAAAGTCATAATATTTCTATTGACAATTTTGATATGGTTTTATATGGTAAATGTAGTGAATGTAATAAAAGTTATTAAGAGAATACTCTTGATATATATTTGAAAGGAAGGAAATTAATATGGATTTAAAAGGAACAAAAACAGAACAAAATTTAATGACTGCTTTTGCAGGAGAAAGTCAAGCTAGAAACAAATATAGCTATTATGCATCAAAAGCAAAGAAAGATGGTTATGAACAAATAGCGGCAATATTTGAAGAGACCGCTAACAATGAAAAAGAACATGCTAAACTTTGGTTTAAATATTTACATGGTGGTAGTGTTCCTTCTACATTAGAAAATTTAGAAGATGCTGCAAACGGTGAAAATTATGAATGGACTGACATGTACAAAACATTTGCTATAGAAGCAAAAGAAGAAGGCTTTGATGAATTAGCATATTTATTTGAAGAAGTTGCAAAAATTGAAAAAGAACATGAAGAAAGATATCTAACATTATTAAAAAATATTAAAGATGATAAAGTATTCCACAAAGATGGGGAAAAAATGTGGATTTGTAGAAATTGTGGACATGTATATATGGGAAAAGATGCTTTAGATTTATGCCCAGTATGTAAACATCCACAAAGCTACATGGAAGTAAGAGCAGATAATTATATCTAAAAAAGACTAGAATTAGTCTTTTTTTTATGCTATATTGATTACAATAGGAAGGGTGTAGTTAGGTGGTAAAATGAATTGTAATAAATGTGGTTTCTTAGTGGCTACTAACAGTAAGTTTTGTGAAAATTGCGGTAATTTACTAGATAATAATTCAAATGTTAATAACCATAGTAACAATAAAAAATCTTTTTTCAAAAACAAAAAAGCTTTAATTGCTGTAGGAGTTATATTAATTATAATAATCGCTATAGCAGTTTTTATAATTCTTGCTAATAAAACAAACAAAAGAAAAGAAGAATTAACAAATATAAAAGAAGTTAGTTATGTGAAATATAAATATGGGGAAGATGAACTATACTTAGGTAAAGAAGTGTCTAGCTATATATCAAAAGGGTATTCTTATGATAAGGAGCATATTACTAAAGATGATTATATAATTGGTGACTCTATAGCTATGATGACCTTTTATAAAGGTGAAGAAGCCAAGTTCTTAGGAGCATTATATTGTCCTAAAGAAGATAAATGTAGTTATGATGAAGCTACATTAGTCAAAATAAATTTTTATGAAGATAATAATTTATTAATCGATGATTTTTTGAAATATGGGCTTTCTTATGATGATGTCGTTGAAAAATATGGTAAAGAGGATGGAAAGTTCTATCAAAACGAAGAACAACTTGTTTGGACTTTTGGAGAAGAAGGTAAAATTGGAGAACCTTATTATGTTTTAAGGTTTGATGAAGGTGGTTGGTTTTCGTCTAGGAGGCTAATTGATATAAGAATAGGCGTTTGGTGGTATGACGGAGAATATGAATATTCTGTTATAAAGGATAGTAAAGGTGGTAGTGAAAATGAAGAAAAATAAAAAAGTTCTAATAATTGCAATTATAGTTTCACTTTTATTAGTAGTAGGAATAATATTGCTTTTAACACTTAATAAAGATAAAAAACAAAAAGAAGAAGACATAGATATGGTAA
>JAFSFI010000006.1 GCA_017435255.1 Bacilli bacterium
GATTTTTGCAGAAAACAGGAGGATTGTCCTTGCTATCGGGTTAAAATCCCGTAAATACCTTCGCCACCGAAACGGGAATGACCTGCTGATGCGGATATGAGAAGACACGAATGGAGGTAAACGAAAACTGTGGCAGATTCAATTAGAAAAGAATATCCGGCTAAAAACGGTTAAGAAGAAAGGGGCTTGCTCATAAGCGAAAATAGGAATGTGTCTTCACGTCTTTGTCGGAAGCCTGCTTTTGACGGGAACGGGAAGACTTTTTCCTTCGCTTATGCTATCATCGGAGGTTGGTTGTCAGCATTTATGCCGACAACGAAACGAAGAAGCTGAAAAGGAAAATTCGGAGCGGTGGAATGGGTAAAGCCAACCTCATTTGTATAACTGAATAAAAACATGATAATTTCACCTTTATATAAAGGTAAATTGCTATATTTGTCCTATTATTTATAGAATGACTTAAATTTTAAATAATTTAGTATGGCTTTATCATTAACAGCAGAACAAAAAAGTGTTAAAAACTTATTTGTTAATGAAGATATTTATGTTATTCCCGTTTATCAACGTCCGTATGCTTGGACGAACGAGAATTGTATTCAGTTATATAATGATATAGCTGATGCTTATGTTGATGATTCTGATTATTTTGTTGGGAATTTAGTTTTTGCTCGTGCTGATAACGATGAAAATAATCCCAATATTATAGATGGACAACAACGGATCATAACTATATGGTTATTCATAAAAGCATTATCATTGTTGCTTCCGGATATGAAAATATTGGAGAGAGCAATAAAAGTGGAATCATGGGAAGGAGATGAGATATTTCCCAAAATTAAATCATTAGTTCCTCCTTATAAAGACCAAGACGCCTTTTGTAATGTATTACAGTGGAATAGGGATACAACAGAACGTCAAGTTAAATTTGTTGTTAATAGAACTGGGAAAATAAATGAATCTATTTGCAACACTCATGTAGAGGCAAATTTTATATGTATTTACAGCTATTTGTCTGAATTCTTTAAACAAATAGATATAGAAGAACAAAAGAGATATTTAGCTTTTTTAATGAATCGTGTTTTTTTATTGCCAATAGAGTTGAAAGGCAAGAATGTTGAAGAAGCTATGAATAAAGCTTTGACTATTTTTGAAACACTCAATAATAGAGGACTAAATTTAGAAGATGCTGATATTTTTAAAGCAAGGCTGTATGAAAAAGCTTTATTATCTAACAAAAATCAATGTTTTATTGATTATTGGTCAGATATTACGTTAAGTTGTAGTGTTTTAAACATTACATTAGATGATTTGTTTCGTTATTATTTCCATATTATTCGTGGAAAGAATAATATTATAACTAAAGAAAAAAAAATAAGAGAGTTTTTTCTTAACGAAGATTTTTCTCCGATAAATAAATTAGATTTTGAAGATGTAATATCCGATTTGCAAACTTTACTTTCTGTATTAGAATTGCTTGAAGGTATTAAAAGAGAAAACAGTCCTATTTCTGCTTGGCTTAAAATTTTAGAGTGTTATTCTAATTTATATCCTAAATATGCTGTCGTAGCATATTTATTTGAGCATGGAATTAATTCATACAATTCAACTGAGTTTTTAAACTTAATAAAAATATTAATTAGGTATTGCTACTCAATGGGATCTACTACATCCGTAAAATTTAAGATTTATGTCATTATTAGTAAAATATGCAATAATGATGTTATAGATTCCTATTATCAAGATGAAATTTCTCCTGATATATTGTCAAATCCTGGAAGACTAAAGAAAGGACTTGCACTATTAGCTCATAGATTAAGATATCCATATGAATTAAGCTTAAATTACGAATTCGATAATTTATTTAAAAAGTCAGATTATAGTAGTCTTTCCAAAGAATGGACTAAAGAGAAATTTGAAAATGCATTACTTTCACTTGCAAATGTTATCGTTATAGATTTACCTTATAAAAATTTATCTATGAATCAAAAGTATGGATATTATATTGACAGTAAATTTAGTGAGCCAAAAGTTATATTGGGTTTTGATTCAACAATAAAATATCAATCTTTTGCTAATAGAGAATACGAAATTAAGAGAATATTGTCTGATTTTTTTACAGGTGTAAAGTATGATTAAAAATATTTCGCTAAAGAATTTTAAGGCTTTTCATAATGAAATCGTTTTTGATTTTTACGATAGCCCTAATTTGTTAATAGGTGGTGAAAATGGTTCTGGAAAATCATCTCTTTTTGAAGCAATAAAATACGTGTTTTTTTATGATAGACTCCTTATGGAAAATATCTCAGTTACACGTGTTGGTGATGAAAGAGATGCTGCCATATTGGAATGGAGACAGAAATATAATCATCGTAAATATAAAACCACGGACTTTGTTATTAAGATAAACGGACAAACTATAGATTATTTTGACAAGTCTAAATATCTGATATATATGGTTTCAGGTGATGATATTAGACGAAATGATGAATTATTGCTTGGTAATTTTTTTCGAAATTTATATTTTGGGGATACATCTGTTGATGAAATAATTGCTGATAAAGAACTGCTTCAAATAATAATAAATACTGTAAATGAGACACTAAAAAATGTATTTTATGAATCGATACAACTTGAATTAACACAGTCTAGTGATTGTGTATGTAGAATTATAGATACAGAAAGAGATTTAAAAGAAAACAAGTCTCTTAAAACATATTTTAATGAAGCAAAATTACATATTATAAATCTCTTGTTAATATTATCACTAGCAGATGCTTGTAATAAAGAAGATGAGAAAAAGCGTATTTTAGTGTTAGATGATTTTATTACTAGTTTGGATGCGACAAATAGAACTCTTATTATAAAGTTTATTTTAGGAAAATTTGGTTCGGATTTTCAAATAATAATGTTAACTCACAATCAAAGTTATTTTAATTTGACTAAATATATTGTTGAAAATATATTCTCAACTATGCCAAAATGGTCATATCAAACATTGTATGAATTTAGAAATGAACATAAGATATATAGGTATGAAGGAAGTGATGACATAAAACGTATTAGGGATGATTATCTAATTGAAAAGAATAAAACTACTCCATGTTTTGAATCTATAGGGAATAGATTAAGACAACGTTTTGAAGTCTTATTATTTGAATTAGCGAGATTAGCTCAAATAGGTAATTGGGAGGAATCTAAATTAATAATATCAACTCTTGTGGACAGCTCTAATAAAACTATGTATTTACTAAGAGATGGTGATAAACAGTTGAACTCCTATGACCTATTGAATGATATCGAAAATACTGTATATAGAGAATCTATTCCAAATGAAAGACTGAGAGATTGTCTGAAGTCTAAAATTGAAAAGTATAAAAACAAGGATCAATTGAAACATTTAATTCCCATAATAAGGGATATGCGAATTTACCAGAAAGTTATATTACATCAAATGTCACATGGTAGAGATGAATTGCCAACAAACTCATCTAAAGAAATAGAATGTACTATGGATTTGTTGTCAAAGATGGAGTCTGTAATAAATAAAAAGTATGGTGTGGGGGTTAATGTTTACACTATTTAAAAATAGAAATAAAAAAAAGACATTTTATTGTATTAAATCCGAATATTCTTTTTACCTTTGCAAACGATAAGCTAAAACGATTGCTGCAGAATGAAGCAAATAGCTCGCTGCGAATTCGGTGGAGGATTATCGGAGATTTCTTTAAATAAATTGATTATTAAACTGATAAAAAAGAATATTCGGATCCCAAGCGGATTACGAACAATCAATACAAAATGAAGAGAATCCCTGATAATCAAACGGTTGTCAGGGATTTTTGTTTTATTCCTATCTACTTTTCACCGCGAATTTGAGCAAATGTCACCTGCGAAATCGGTGGAGTAAGATTCCACCAGAAATATCTTGTAGATAGTAATCGAAAAGTATACCACGATAATAATTGAAAAGTATACCACAGGATCAGCGTTTTCTTCGTTATTTCGACCTTCAAGTTGCATAGCAATCAGAAGTAAACCATGATTAAGATGGATAAGAAAGAACAGA
>JAFSFI010000007.1 GCA_017435255.1 Bacilli bacterium
AGTTAGTCATTATAATGGAAACACAAAAATACAAGATGTAATATATTATTATGATAACTCTTATTCTGAGGGGTTGTGGTCTTATGGTACATTTAAAATAAGCAAAAAAGGATATACAGGTACAAACAAATGGCAGACATCAGATGGAAAATATACGGTGGATCAATCTACATCTTTTGCAACAGGTCAGGCCTTGGCAGAAGCGTTAGGAAAAGATTTAAAAACTGGGAATGCGACAGTTGACGTATATGCACAATGGAGAAGCAATGTGTTAACATTAATATATAATGCGAACGGAGGGACACAAGGATCAGATGCAAAGTATGTGATAGGTGAAAAATATACAAGAAATTATTCTTCCGGAGCTCAAGATCCTATTAACTTTTCTAGCTTTGTGTTAACTAGATCAGGATATTCACGAAAAGACGGATATGAGTGGAATACAAAAGCAGACGGAACTGGTACAAGTTTTGATCAGGATACAGAATACGCTTTAACTCGATATTCTTCATTGATAGAAACTCAGGACGTTACTGTAACGCTATATGCTCAATGGACACAAAATACATCTACCTCACATGTTCATAGTTGTAATACACGAAGTTATAGTAGCGAGTACGGCGCTACAGTAACTAACGTATTAACATATTGGCCTGTTAATGATCATAATCATTGGTGTAGCAGCAGTCTAAAATCAGAAACATGTATTCCATCAGATTATACGGGTAGTGAAAATATACCTATGTATCAGGTGACTTGTGACGTTTGTGGTAAATCTTGTGATCAAAGATGGTGTCCAGTTCATGCTGCTGGTGGAAATAAAACATCAGGTGGTGGTGGTGAAGACCTTCCGATTTGTGATGCCAAAGCAAAAAAATATTCCAGTGGCGCTAAGAAGTGCGTAGGTAAGACAGACTCATCACTCGGATGGACACAAGTATCTGAATAGAAATCACTTATGTGGTTTCTTTTTTCTTTATATAAAACATATACTTATGATATAATGGATAGTAGGAAGTGATAAGATGAAAGTAGTCGTTAGTGCAGGTGGTACTGGGGGACATATTTATCCAGCTTTAGCAATTATTAATAAAATAAAAGAAATGGATAAAGATAGTGAAATATTATATATTGGTACAACTGATCGCATGGAAGCAACTATAGTTCCTAAAGAGGGTATAAAGTACGTTGGCGTAGAAATGAAAGGATTAAATAGAAAAAAAATATTTAAGAATTTCAAGGTTCTATCTATATATTTAAATGCCAAGAAAAAAATAAAAGAAGTATTAAAAGAATTTAAACCTGATATAGTATTAGGAATTGGTGGATATATTACATTACCGGTAATAGAAGTTGCTACAAAGTTAGGAATTAAAACGTTTATTCATGAGCAAAACTCTATTCCCGGTTTATCTAATAAAATATTGAGTCGTAAAGTTGATAAGATAGGCGTTTCTTTAGAAGATAGCTTGCAGTATTTTGATTCAAGAAAAACAATTTTTACAGGGAATCCTAGAAGTGAAGAAGTATTAAATGCTAAGCCTTTAGTTAAAAGTAAATATGGTCTAAAGGCAAACAAAAAATTAGTTTTAGTTGTAATGGGAAGTCTTGGTTCAATGACTGTAAATAAAAGTTTAAAGAGTATTATTCCTCATTTTGATAACAAAGACTATGAAGTTTTATTTGTAACTGGTAAAAACTATTATGAAGACTATAGTAAAATTGAAAATACTCCAGATAATGTTAAGATAGTTCCTTATTTAGATGATATGTTATCTGTTATGAAGAGGACGGATTTAATAATAACTAGAGCAGGAGCATCTACAATTGCCGAAATAACTGCTATTGGAATTCCTAGTATTTTAATTCCTTCTCCTTATGTAACTCATAATCATCAATATAAAAATGCTAAGGTTTTAGAAGATGCAGGAGCATCTATTATCATAGAAGAAGAAAAACTAGATAGTAAAATATTAATTAAAACAATCGATGAGATATTAAAAGATTCTAAAAAGTATGATATAATGAAGGAGAATAGTGAACGTCTTGGAGTAAAGGATAGTTCCTCTAAGATTTATGAAATAATAAAGAAACTAGTAGATGAGGGTTAAAATGAAAGAACACATACAAGAAATTAAAGCAATGGATATAGGTAAAATAGTTGAAAATGTTCCATTAAGTCTTCATACAACATATAAAGTAGGTGGGGTTGCTAAATGTTTTGTTTACCCACAGGATACAAAAAAATTAATTAAACTTTTAAAATATATCAAAAAAAACAATATCAAATATAAGATATTAGGAAATGGTTCTAATACTTTATTTAGTGATAAAGAGTATGACGGCATTATTATTAAATTAGATCGTTTTGATGATATAGAAATAGAAGGAACAACTGTTACTGTCGGAGCAGGATATAATCTTATAAAACTTGCAAGCCTAGCAGCAAAAAAATCTTTAGCTGGACTAGAGTTTGCTAGTGGTATACCTGGTACTTTAGGTGGTGCTGTATACATGAATGCTGGAGCGTACAAAAGTGATATGGGGTATATTGTAAAAAAAGTAAAAGTGTTAACTCCAGATTTTAAAGTTATTAATATGACTAATAGGGAATTAAATTTTCATTATCGTAGTTCTTTCTTTCAAAAACATTCTGGATATATTTGCTTACAAGTAACTCTTAAACTTGCAAAAGGCAAAAAAGAGGAAATAGTAAAAGTTAATCGCGAAAGAAAGCAAAGAAGATTGGAATCTCAGCCTTTAGAGTATCCTTCTGCGGGATCAGTTTTTAGAAATCCTGAAGGGCTTTTTGCAGGTAAATTAATTGAAGATTTAGGTTTCAAAGGACTTATGAAGGGTGGAGCACAAATAAGTAGTAAACATGCCAATTTTATTATTAACAAAAACAAAGCTACCGCTAGTGATATAAAAGAATTAATAGAGTTTACTAAAGATGCAGTTGAAGATAAATATAATGTAAAATTAAAAGTAGAACAAGAATTCGTAAATTGGGAGTAATTATGGCTAAAAAGATAAAGAAAAAAACCAAAGTAAAAATAATTCCAATACTTATATTTTTACTATTATTATTAATAGTGTTTTTTCTTGTATCTTTTTTTATGAAAGTAAAAATCAAAAATATATGTGTGTATGGGAATAAAATATTAAGTGATCAAGAAATAATAGAACTTGCGAAGTTGCAAGATTACCCAAGTTTCCTAAAAACAACAAACTATAGTATAGAAAAACGAGTTAAAGAAAATCCTTATGTAGAAAAGGTAAAAGTTAAAAAAGGTTTAATTTCTACTATAAAAATATATATAACAGAATATAAAATTTTATTTATTAATGAAAGTAACAATAGGGTTGTGATTGATACCAATTTAGAACTTGATGAAACTGGTAATATTAATGGAATTCCAAGTTTAGTCAATTATATTCCGGATACTATTTATAAATCGTTTATTGAAGAAATGAAAGAAGTAGATAGCAATGTCTTAAATAAAATTTCCGAGATAGAGTATTCTCCTAATGATTATGATAAACAAAGGTTTTTACTATATATGAACGATGGAAATAAAGTATATCTTACTATAAGTAGATTTAATGTTATAAATAAATATAATGAAATTTATCCGTCTTTAGAAGGAAAGAAAGGAATTCTTTATCTGGATTCGGGTAATCATTTTGAAATAAAAGAATAAAAGGTGATAAAATGAATAACAAGGGACTTGTAAGAATAAAAGTATTAACTATTGTATTTATATGTGGAATTATATGTTTTACTTTAATTCCATATCTGTATAATTATTATGGTAATTACAAGAAGGAAAAATATATAGAAATAGCTAAAGAGTATATTGCTGAAGTTAAAGATTCAGTAAATTCTTTAAAGTATCATCAACTTCCATCTAGTAATGAAGGTTTATTAGTTAAACTAAAAGATTTAGAATTAAATAAAAAATCTCCTTATGGAAAGTTTGATGATGAATATAGTTATGTGGTTGTAATTAACATGGGGGATTATTATGACTATTATTTTGCAGCAATTGATTCTAAAAATTATGGTATTCCTGTAGTTAATGAGAAAGAACTAACCACTGATTCTATTGTATATGGCAAGTCTAAGTTAACTAGCATTAAACAAGCTAATTACATAGATGATTTATATATTGATGGGACTATATTTAAACAAAGTGAAAACAGTAAGAAAAATGACAATAACATTTTGCTGGTCCCAGTAAGCGGAGAGTTGACTGTATCTTATGATTTTATAGAAAATGTTCATAAAATTTACACTACTTTAATTAAAAATATGGATACAGATATTTATAACAAGGAAGCCACTATAAATAATGGGGTGTTAAAATATGATAACAAAGTTATTAACGATAATTACTCAAAAGATATAAATGGATTTTCTAGGTATATATCATTTCCTAATAATGATGATAAAATATACTATAATAGTTTTGTAAATTATAGTAAAAGTTATGTTGCTGGTATAATAAATGAAAGTAATGATTATGAGACTTCAGATATAGTGTTTGACTCGATGCCAACAACTGTTATTAATAGAAATGCTAAAACAGTAACAGATAATGAACAAAAATATTTAATGTTTAATTTGATGGCAATATATCCAGATAATGACAACTATTCTATTACTGAATGTGGTGCTTTGATATTAAAAAGTAATAGTGGTGAAATAATTAATATTGATTTTAATACACAAAATATAATTGTTGGCAAATCAAATAATAGTTGTGAATTAGGTAATATATTTGCAATTAGAAAAAGCAATGTAAAAGAAAATGAAAAGTATATTGCTAGGGGATATATTAAATATAAAGATCAAAACGGCAAGGAATATACTACCTTAAGTAGAGATATAATAGCGGGCACTGTAAAACAATAATGTTAGAACGATTTGGTCGTTCTTTTTTATTGATACCGGAGTTTTAGTTGTACATTTGTTTGTAGCATGATATAATTATTTAGAAGGTGAATAAGATGTACGATTATATAATAGGAAAAGTAACAAACATTAATAGTACTTATATCGTTTTAGAATGTGGAGGAATAGGATATGTTATATATACTCCTAACCCTTATTCGTTTAGCGAGAATAGTGAATATAAAGTTTACTTATATCAGTTGGTAAGAGAAGATGAATTGTCTTTATATGGGTTTAAGACTATAGAAGAAAAAGAGTTGTTTTTAAAATTAATAAGTGTCAAAGGATTAGGGCCTAAAATGACTCTTCCTATTTTAGCTACCGGTTCTGTTTCAGGTGTAATTGACGCCATTGAAAGAGAAAACTTGCTTTATTTAAGAAAGTTTCCTAAAATTGGTGATAAACTTGCAAAGCAGATTGTACTTGACTTAAAAGGTAAGTTAGGTGTTATATCATCGGTTGAAGTAAATAATAGCAGTTATGAAGAATTAGTAGAAGTATTAAAAGGTCTTGGATATAAAGAAAAAGAATTTAAAGCAATTATACCTAAAATATCTTGTGACTTAACAATAGAGGAACAAGTAAAAGAAGCTTTAAAATTATTACTTAAATAAGGGGGATTTTTATGGAAAACAAAGTTTTAAGTGGAGAAGTACAAGTTGATGATAAGTATGAAGAAAACATAAGACCTAGTTTATTTAAGGATTATATTGGTCAAAGCGATGTTAAAGAAAACATTAAAGTATTTGTAGAAGCTGCCAAAATGAGGGATGAGTCGCTTGATCATGTTCTTTTGTATGGACCTCCTGGATTAGGAAAAACAACACTTGCAATTATTATTGCTAATGAGCTTGGTAGTAATATTAAAACAGCTAGTGGTCCATCTATAGAAAAAGCTGGGGATTTAGCTGCAATACTTTCTTCATTAGAACCTGGGGATGTATTGTTTATAGATGAGATTCATAGAATGCCTTCATATATTGAAGAAATATTGTATCCTGCAATGGAAGACTTTACTTTAGATATTATCGTTGGAAGTGAAGGAAACACTCGAAATATAAAAATAAATTTACCTCCATTTACTTTGGTTGGTGCAACTACTAGAGCAGGAGATTTAACTAGTCCTTTACGTGATCGTTTTGGAATTATTTCTAAATTACAGTATTATACTGATGAAGAGTTGTTCTCTATAATAAAAAGAACAGCAAAGGTGTTAGGAGTTGAAATAGAAGATGACGCAGCTATGGAACTTGCTAGTCGTAGTAGAGGAACTCCAAGAATTGCTAATAGGCTAGTAAAAAGAGTAAGGGATTTCTCTTTAGTAAAAGGAAATGGCGTAATTGATTTAGAGATTACAAAATTAGCCTTAGAGAAATTAAAAGTAGATAAAATGGGGCTCGATGAAACTGACTATCAATTATTAAAAACGATAGCGCTTAAATTTAATGGCGGTCCTGTTGGTATAGAATCACTTGCTAGTATTATTGGTGAAGAGGTATCAACATTGGAAGACGTGTGTGAACCATTTTTATTACAAAGAGGCCTATTAAAAAGAACTCCTAGGGGTAGAATGTTAACTGATTCAGGTTACGAACACTTAAATTTGAATAAACAAGGTACGATTTTTGATTTGGAGGGATAATATGAAGGATGTTAAATTATTCCCAAATCAAAACATGGAGTTTGATGAATATTTAAAAAATATACAAGAATTGCTTACTACTACAAAAGTAGTTAGTTGTGGTATAAATATGACAACAGGAATGAAGTCTATGTTAACGATAGACGATCTAGAAAAAAGACAAAAACTTATTGACGCATCCTTAATGTTAGATAGAGAAAAACTAACAAATAATACACTCGACAATAAAAAATTTAAAAAGTTACCTGTTATAATGACGTTAGCGAATATTATTGCTAATCATTATGAACGAGTAGATGATTTAAATATTGAACAATTAGTTTTGTTAGGACATTTTTCTTCTTGTGTTGATGAAAGTTACATGGCGGAACATTTGGGAGTGGTCGCAAATAAAGAATTATTACAAACAGCGCTAGAAAAAACAGATGATTTTTATGAAAGAATGGATGTTTTAGAAGCTGTAATGGAAGATTACCTACATTCCGGTATTGACAAAAATGACGAAGAAGCGTTAAATAATTTTAAAAATGCAAGCATTATAATGATTAAAAATACACCAATAGAAGAAATTATAGCTAAAGTTTCAACAACAGAAGATCTGTTTGAAGAACTATCTAAAAAAGGTATTAGAATTTAAAGGAGACAATCATGAAGTTAGAAGATTTTGATTATGAATTACCAGAAGAGTTAATTGCACAAACCCCATTAAAAGTAAGAGATTCTTCTAGGCTTTTAGTATTAGATAAAGAAACAGGAGAAGTAGAACATAAGCATTTTACAGATATACTAGATTATTTTGATGAAGGTGATACATTGGTTGTTAATGATACCAAAGTAATACCTGCAAGATTAATAGGTGAAAAAGAAGATACTAAGGCAGTAATTGAAATACTATTATTAAAGAATATAGAGAATGATATTTGGGAATGTTTAGCTAAACCTGCTAAAAGAGTAAAATTAGATACAATTATAAGTTTTGGAGATGGTCTGTTAAAAGCTAAATGCATTGGAATTGGTGAAGAAGGTATAAGACATATAGAATTAATATATAATGGTATTTTATATGAAATATTAGATAAGTTAGGAACTATGCCATTACCGCCATACATTCATGAGAAATTAGAGGATCAGTCTAGATATCAAACTGTATATGCCAAAGAACAAGGTAGTGCAGCAGCACCTACTGCAGGTCTTCATTTCACCGAAGAATTATTAAATAAATTAAAAGAAAAAGGTGTAAATTTTGCTCCCGTTACACTCCATGTAGGGTTAGGAACATTTAGACCTGTAAGCGTAGATAAAATAGAAGAACATAAAATGCATAGTGAGTATTATTCACTAAGTAAAGAGACTGTAGAAATATTAAATAACACTAAAAAGAATAACAAAAAAATAGTAGTAGTAGGAACTACATCTGTTAGAGTATTAGAAACAGTAATGAATAAATTTGGAGAACTTAAAGAATGCAGTGGTTGGACAGATATATTTATTTATCCTGGATACAAGTTTAAAATAGTAGATAATTTAATTACTAATTTCCACCTTCCTAAATCCACATTAATTATGCTTATTAGTGCCTTAGCAGGAAGAGAAAAAGTGTTAAATGCTTATCGTAAAGCAGTTGAAAATAAATACAGATTTTTCTCATTTGGAGATAGTATGTTTATAACAAATAATAGTAAATAGAAGTGTAAAGAAAGATAGTATAATTACAAAAGAAATAGTATTATCTTTTTTTTTATGGTAATCTTATGATGATAGAGGGTGATTTTATGAAATGTCCAAAATGTGGTAAAGAGATATTAGAAACAGATAATTTTTGTAGTAATTGTAATATGAATTTATCCTTTACAACAAAAAGAAAAGATAGTTATCAAAAAATAGGGGATACTTTAGATAATATAGGAGAAAAAGCAAATAAGTTGAATGGTATTATAATTCTTATTTCGGCTATTGCAGTTATTGGATTGTTGTTAGTTATATCTTTTACTAACTTTTTTCTCCTTTTAAAAATTTTAGTATTTATAAAATTATACGCACAAAAATTTATTATAGCAGGAGTTATATCGTTGTTAATTTGGGCAATATTATTCTTTGTGAAAAAAAGAGGAATACTTGTAAAGATATTGTTCATTCTTTCATTAATACTAATAGTTGCTCCTGCAGCGCTTTCTAACTTAATAACTGTTGATGGAGATTTGTCTTTTGTTTTAAAGAACTATTCTAAGAGTGAATATATAGAGATCGGTGATGAAAAAATCCCAACATTATATTCTGTCGTTGGAGATAGAAAAATATTATTTAATATTGCAGAAAAAGATCATTATGATGATGACATGGATTTAATTATGGATTTTATTACACTTATATATGGCAATATTAGTAATGATGATAAAGCAAAGTATGGTGCTAAACTTGTAGAATTAGGTTTTAAATCAAACGCAGTAAACAATGAAGATGGTATCATATATTTATATGGAAAACAAAAAAACGAGAGATATTATGTAGTGTCTGTATTTGCTGATCAAATAACTTATTCTACTGGTGTGGGAAGTTTTGAAGAAGTTGTAGAAAAAATGAATGAAGGAGAATAGGGAAGATATGTTTGATTTTAGTAAATATTTAGAAAAAGATGAAAAAATTTTATATCAAGGGACTCCTGTTCCTGGTAAAGGTGATAAAAGCATAGGTATGTTAATTTTCATAATTGTATTTATGGCCATAGTACAAGGTTTACTTATTTGGTCCGTAGTTACAGGTGCTGGAGATGGTGCTAATGGAGTAGATCTTTCTTTTATAATTATTTTTGGAGTAACTCTATTTTTTGATGGAATAGCTATTTACAACATTGTTTATTTAAAATTCTTTAAAAAGATTGCAGTTAAAGATGATTATTTTTGTATCACTAATAAAAGAGCGTTAAAGTATGAATCTAAAAAGAATAAGTTAGTGTATGGATATTTAGTTAATTATGTCCATATAACATGTGAAAATGAAAAAGGTGGATACGGGGATTTATATATGCAGATAGATATTAAAGAAAGCGATGATGCAGCGGAAACCTTAGCATACGTAAAAGACATTATGAGAAATCCAAATCCAGAAAATATGCCTTCAATTATATTTGAGTGTATTGAAAATCCTAGAAACGTGCGTAAAATAGTAAAAGAAGCAAGAGACAAAATATTAGAAAGTAATAATAAATAAATTATAGAAATAATTATTTAGTTTCTTCATATAATTAAGTGGTGAATATAATGAAGAAATTAATTGTTGTAGTAATGATTTTTGTAGTTATTACTTTTTTTATTATTGGAAAAAAACAAGAGTTAAAAGATGAACCGGTAGTAAATAATACAACTGATGAATATCGTGCAATATTTATTTCATATTTAGAACTAGAAACTTATATTAAAGGTGTTAGTAATGATGTAAGTAAAAACAATATTATTGAAATTCTGGATAATATGAAAAACAATAACTTTAATATTGCTATACTTCATGTAAGGCCTTTTTCGGATGCCATATATGAATCTAAAATTTATCCTTACAGCAGTTATGTATCAACTAGTGAAGGAGGGAATCCTGGATACGATATATTAAAATTTTTTATAAAAGAAGCTCACGCAAGAAATATTGAGGTTCATGCATGGATAAATCCATATCGAATTAGAAATACTACTAATATAGAAGATATAAAAGAAAATAGTCCTGCGT
The DNA here is from genome assembly GCA_017435255.1 of Bacilli bacterium. Lineage (GTDB taxonomy): Bacteria > Bacillota_I > Bacilli_A > RF39 > UBA660 > RGIG3091. The sequence goes on from JAFSFI010000007.1 coordinate 10,317, forward strand.
ATAGATATTTAAATACTAATCATGTAAAAGTAATTGATAATAAAGGTATTTTTTATAATCCAGCTAGTGATGAAATAAGAGAATTAATAATTAAAGGAGTAGAAGAGGTTGTAACTAATTATGATATAGATGGTATTCATTTTGATGATTATTTTTATCCTGATGATACGATTGATTTAGATAATTATAAAGAATATGTAGATAGTGGTGGAACACTTACTTTGAGTGATTATAGACTTAATAATATATCTCTACTTATAAAAGGTGTATATAATAGTATAAAAAAAATAAAACCAAATGTTTTATTTGGAATATCTCCTGAGGGAAATATCAATAATAATTATGAAAGTAATTTTATAGATACTAAAAAAATACTTTCAGAAGAGGGATATGTGGATTATATAATGCCGCAAATATATTATGGTTTTTTTAACGAAGTAATGCCTTTTATAGATACTGTTAATATGTGGAATTCTCTTATTAAAGTTCCTAACATTAAATTAATACCAGCACTTGCTTTTTATAAAACTGGAAAGATAGACGACTATGCCAAAGGTGGAAAAGAAGAATGGATAAATGATAACGATATAATTATGAAACAAGTTTTATTAAGTAAAAACTTGAGTAATTATGGTGGATTCTCTTTATTTAGATATGATTATATATTTAATAGTAATTATCAAAACAATAATACTTTAAAAGAAAAAGAAAATCTTTTTTCTATAATAAAATAAAAGACTTTAAAGTCTTTTAGTAATAATAATAATTCTCAGAATAACTAGTAGGGTATGGATAAGTATTATTTACATAATATGGCATAGGTACTGGATATGGACTAGGAACAGAATAACCTCCACCAAAATTATTTGGTCGTGCTAAAAGCCCACCAGTAATACCACCTAAAAGGAATGGTACTGCAAATCCCCCACCAATAAATCTATCGTTGCCTCTTCTATTTAATCCAAACTTGTTTGGTTGCATATTCCAATTATAATGGGGTATAATATTATTTGAATACATAAGTTTCCTCCTTCAGAGTATTTTATGTATATTTTCAATAAGGGTGATAATATGAATGAAAAAATAAAAAAATTAGCAGAGACAATAGTTAATTATTCATTAAATGTTAAAGAAGATGAACATGTATTAATTACATATCAAAGTATTGAGTCACGTGAGCTTGTTAAGGAATTAATAAACCAAATTGTACTACGAAAAGGGATTCCTTTTACTAATTATGTAGATCCTTTTATTAGTAATCTTTTAAAAGAAAAGACTACATCTAAAAGAATAGAATTAATAAAAGAATATCAACAATTTGAACTGGATCATTTTGATTCGTTTATCAATATTAAATATAATTTAAATGATTATGAAACAAAGAATATACCAGATAGTATAAGAGATGAGATCAAAAGAAAAACTTATGAAATACACGATAAAATAGTTAATGAAAGAAAATGGGTACTATTAAACTATCCAAGCTATGTTGATGGATTTAAATCTAAAATGAAATATGAAGATTTCTTAAATTATAGCTTTGATGTTATGACTATTGACTATAGTAAGATGAGTGAAGATATTAAACCATTACAAAAGTTAATGGATAAGACTAATAAAGTAAGAATAATAGGTAAAGATACAGATATTACTTTTTCAATTAAAGGGATGAAAAGTGTACCTTGTACTGGGGAAATGAATATACCGGATGGAGAAATATTCTCTTGTCCAATCAAAAATAGCGTTAATGGTGTAATTACCTATAACACTACTAGTACATATAATGGAGAAGTATTTAGTAACATTAGATTGGAATTTAAAGATGGTAAGATTATAAATGCAACATGTAATGAAGAAGATAAAAATGAAAAATTAAATAAAATATTCGATACTGATGAGGGGAGTAGATATGTCGGAGAGTTTTCTTTGGGGCTAAACCCTAAGGTTCTTCATCCTATGGGAGACATTCTGTTTGATGAAAAAATAATTGGAAGTATCCATTTCACTCCAGGAGCAGCATACAAAGAATGTTATAACGGAAACGACTCTAATATTCACTGGGACTTAGTATTAATACAACGCAAAGAATATGGTGGAGGAGAGTTATATTTCGATGATGTTTTAATTAGAAAAGATGGCTTGTTTGTAATAGATGAATTAGAACATTTAAATTACGATTTAACTAAATAAATACAAGAGGACTTAGTCTTCTTTTTTTATGTTTTTCTTTTATCTAAATACTAGTTATGATAAAATATTAATAGATTTGAAAGTAGTGATAATATGGAGTTTTTAAAAGATATAAAAGAAAACACAGTATTAATAATGCCTAATGTATTAAAGAATAAAGTATTAGAATTTATAGATACACTAGATAAACTTATTAATATTAAAATATATTCGTTAGAGGATATTAGAAATCATTTATATTTTTCTTATGATGAAGAAGCTATTCTTTATTTGATGGATAAATACGGTTATAAATATGAAGTTAGTAAGACATTAATTGATAATATGTATTATGTAGAAAATAAAATGTATTCTAGTATCAAATTAAATAATTTGGTTAAATTGAAAGAAGAGTTAGATAACCTATCTTTATTAAGGAAAGATGATTTGTTTTTTGATTATTTAAATACTAAAAATATAATTGTGTATGGATATGATTTTATTGATAAATTTAACGAAAAAATGTTAAATAAATTTAATAATGTAGAAGTAATAGAAAATCATGTTGGTAATAATAAATTATCATTATATGAAACAAATACTATTTTTGATGAAGTGAATTTTGTGTTTGGTAAAATTTCAAAGTTGATAGATTCAGGTATTGATATTAATAAAATAAAATTAACTAATATTGATGATAGTTATAATCACTCATTGTTAGCTTTATCTAAATTTTATAATATCCCAATTTCTATTAATATCTCATCTCCAATACTATCTACAGCAATAGGTAATACATTATTGAGTATTTTAGAACAAAGCAATTCAATTGATGATGTAATTACTTTGTTTAACAAAAAGATGACTATAGACGAATCTACATCAAATATTTATAATCAAATTATTTCTATTTGTAATAAATATGTTGGGTTAGATTATTCATTCTCATCTATTAAAGAAGCGATTATTTATCATTTAAAGAATATTAATATTAGTACTAAAAAGCTAGATAAGCAGATTGAAGTAGTACCGTTTAAAAACAATATATTTAATGCTGATGAATATGTATTCTTTTTAGGTTTTAATCAAGGTGCTACCCCTTCCATATATAAAGATGAAGACTATATTAGTGATAATTTGAAAAATGAAATAGAACTTAATTTAACGAATGAAAAAAACACTTTAAATAAATTAGCGTTTATCAACAAGCTTAAATCTATTAAAAACTTAATAATATCATACAAATTAACAAGTATAAAAGAAGAATTTTATCCATCTAACTTAATTAAAGAATTAAATATAGAAGTTATTATTCCGGAACTGGATACTGTTTACTCTAATATTTATAGCAAAATTGTTTTAGGTGTTATGTTAGATGATTTAATTAAGTATGATATCAAAAATCAAAATCTAGATAAATATTATTCTAGTTTATCTATTCCTTATATGGAGTATGATAATAAATTTACCGGAATAGCAAAAGAATCATTATTGAATATTATAGACAATAAATTGTTGTTGTCTTATTCAACTATTGATAATTATTATAGATGTGGGTTTAGATATTATGTTTCTAAAGTATTGAAACTGGATAAATATGAAGAAACATTTAAAACGTTTGTCGGTAATTTGTTTCACTATGTTTTATCACAAGCATTAAATGATGAATTTAATTTTGATATAGAATGGAATCGTTATATAAAGGACAAAAACTTAAAAGTCTCTGAACAATTCTTTTTAATTAAACTAAAAGAAGAGTTAAAGCTAATTATTGATGAAGTTAAGAAGCTGCATGATAACACTGGTTTGACATCATGTATGTTAGAACAAAAAATATTTATAGATAAATCTAGAGATATACCAGTTACATTTATGGGAATTGTAGATAAAATAATGTATAAAAACATTAGTGGCGAAGACTTAATATCTATAATCGATTATAAAACAGGGAATCCTAATACCAATTTGTTTAATGTAATATATGGAATAGATATGCAGTTACCAGTATATTTATATTTAGTTAAGTATAGTACCTTATTTAATAATCCAAGTTTTGTTGGATTCTACTTACAAAAAATATTACATGGGGAAATTACCAAAAAAATAGACAAAACATATTTAGAACAAAAACATGATAATTTAAAATTAGTTGGTTATAGTACAACCTCTTTAGAACATTTATCAAGGTTTGATCCTACATATGAGAATAGTGAATTTATTAAAAGTATGAAAACCTCTAGTAAAGGTTTCTATGCTTATGCTAAAGTGATAGAGGACGAAAAAACAAAAGCATTAATTAATTTGGTGAATGATAAAATAGAATCTGCAATTACTGAGATCTTATCTTGTAACTTTGATATAAATCCTAAAAGAGTAGGACAAGAAAATATAGGGTGTGCTTTCTGTAAATTTAAAGATTTATGTTATATGAAGGAAGAAGATATAATTAATTTAAAGGAATATAAAGATTTTAGCTTTTTAGGGGGTGATAATAATGCCTAGATGGACAAAGGAACAACAAGAAGCGATCGACAAAGAGTGCACTAATATTATTGTCTCTGCTGGAGCTGGTAGTGGTAAAACTGCTGTATTATCAGAAAGAGTTCTTCGAAAGTTAAAAGATGGTGTAAATGTAAATGAGTTATTAATTTTAACATTTACAAAAGCGGCTGCGTTTGAAATGAAAGAACGTATTAGAAAAAAGATAGCTGGCGAAGAGGCGCTTTCTAAACAGTTAGAATATATTGACAGCAGTTATATTACTACTTTTGATAGTTATGCATTGTCAGTAGTAAAAAAATATCATTACTTATTAAATTTATCAAAAGAAGTATCAATTATAGATGATAGTGTTATCTATTTGGAAAAGAAAAAAATAATAGATAAAATATTTGAAAAATTATATCAAGTTAAAGAACCTTTATTTTTAAAACTAATTAATGACTTTTGCGTTAAAGACGATGAAGAAATAAAAAAATATATAATTTCAATTTCATCAAAACTTGATTTAAAATATGATAAAAAAGAGTATTTAGATAATTATTTAGATTGTTTTTTTGATGAGGTTAAAATACAAAAAGATGTTATTCTTTTTACAACGTTAATTAAGAATAAAATATTAAATATAAATGATTATTTAAAACAAATTGAATCTTTTGTAGATAGTGATTATCTAGATAGTTTATATAGTGTTTTAAGCAATTTATTAAATAGTAATAATTATAATGATATTTTATCTTGTTTTCCTATAAAACTTCCTAATCTGCCAAGAGGTATTGAAGAAGATGCAAAAATAATAAAAGAGCAAATTAACAACGCTTTAAAAGAAATAAATGGACTTATTACTTTTGAAAATGAAGATGAAATTAGAAGTTCTATTTTATTAACTAAAGATTATATTGAAATAATAATTAAGATTATTCTAGAGTTAGACGAAGAATTAAATGCATTTAAATATCAAAATAACTTATTTGAATTTACTGACATTAGTAAAATGGCTATTCAAATATTAAAAGAAAATGAAGATGTAAGGGAAGAGCTAAAATATTATTTTAAAGAAATAATGGTAGATGAGTACCAAGATACTAGTGATTTACAAGAAGAATTTATTTCGATGATAGAAAATAACAATGTATATATGGTTGGTGATATTAAACAATCAATATATCGTTTTAGAAATGCTAATCCATATATCTTTAAAAATAAGTATGATAAGTATTCTTCCCTAGAGGGTGGGTACAAAATAGATTTAGTTAAAAACTTTAGATCAAGAGAAGAAGTATTATCAAACATTAATTTAGTATTTAATTTAATTATGGATGATGATATTGGTGGTGCCAACTACAAAGAAACACATCAAATGGTATTTGGTAATACTTCTTATATTGAAAAAGGAAGTACTAATCAAGATAATAATTTTGAAATATTAAATTATACTTATGATAAAGATATGGAATTTACTAAAGAAGAAATAGAAATATTTGCTATTGCTAAAGATATCAAAGAAAAAATTGATAATAAATATCAAGTTTTTGATAAGGATGAGGGAGTTCTTAGAGATATTACGTATAATGATTTTGTCATATTAATGGATAGAACTAGTAAATTCGATTTATATAAAAAAATATTTGGATATTTACAAATTCCACTTACTAAATATACTGATACATCTATTACTAATGAAATGGATACTTTAATAATTAAAAATATTGTTTCTTTAATTATTAATACATATTATAAAAAATATGAAACTGATTTTAAATATAGTTTTACTAGTATAGCCAGAAGTTATCTTTTCTCTTACACAGATCAAGAAATATTTGATTATTTAAGTAACAATAATTTTGATTCAAGCAGTATCATGGATATAGTAAATGGTATCGTAGAAGAGTTTGATATTTTAACTCCTAGAACACTACTAGAGAAAATTATAGATAAATTTGAAATCTATTCTAAATTACCTTTAGTAGGAGATATATCTAGTAGAATGATTAGATATGAATATTTAATTAATTTGAGTTCAGGTTTATCTGATATAGGATACACTATAGAAGAATTTTACAATTACTTAAATACTTTAATAGAAGATAATTATGATATTAAAGTAAGTATGAGTGATAATAACAGTGATAGTGTTAAAATTATGACTATACATAAATCTAAGGGTCTAGAATATCATATTTGTTATTACTCTGGACTTTATGCTAAATTTAATATTGGAGATTTAAAAGAAAAGTTTTTGTTCGATAATAAATATGGAATAATTTCACCATACTTTTCGGAAGGTATTTCCAATACAATTTACAAACATTTATTAAAAAACGATTATATCAAAGAAGAAATAAGTGAAAAAATACGCTTATTCTATGTAGCGTTAACTAGAGCTAAAGAAAAGATGATTTTAATAGCTAGTTTAGAAGAAAATAATAACTATATAGAAAACACGGTAGATAATAATCTTCGTGAAGGATATAGATCTTTTTTAGATATCTTAAAAAGTATTTATCCAGTAATTAAAGATTATATTAAAACAATAAATATAGAAGAACTAGGACTTAGCAAAGAATATAATTTAATAAAAAAATCAAATTATCAAGAACATATTAATAAAACTAAAGAAACAATTAATTTTACTTGTTTAGATATTCCTAATAAAGAAGTAGAAAAAAAACATTATTCTAAAACAATATCGACAATAGTTGATACAAAAACAAAAGAAAATCTAGAATTTGGTAAATATATGCATTATTTATTAGAAGTAATAGATTTTAAAAATCCAATCCTTGATAAAATTGCTCCTGAATATAGAAATAGTATTGAATCGTTTTTAAAATGTGGTCTAGATTTTAAAACATGTAAAATATATAAAGAATATGAATTTATAAGCGGAGAACACCATGGTGTTATTGATTTATTATTAGAATATAGAGATAGAGTAATAATCGTAGATTATAAATTAAAAAATATTGATGAACATAAATATTTTGAACAACTAAATGGGTATAAAACTTATGTTTATAATAAACTACATAAACCAGTTATAATATACTTATATTCTATAGTGGATGGAAAAATAAAGGAGATAAAAGATGAATTATCAAAAAATAGTTAATAAGGAAAATAGATTAAGCAAGACCTATAGACCTAAAAACTTAGTTAAAATAGAACCGAAGGTAAAAGGGAGTATTAATCCAAATAGAAAGATTTTGGTAGAACAAGAAACCTTTGAAAATTGGAATGCTTTAGTAGAAGATGCTAAAAAACAAGGGTTTGAATTTTATATAAGTAGTGGTTATAGAAGTTATACTTATCAAGAAAAAGTACTTAAACACTATATAGAAAAAGAAGGCGTTGATGCAGCTATTCGGCGTGTAGCTATTCCTGGGACAAGTGAGCATCAAACGGGTCTTGCTTTTGACTATTTCTTTGTTAGAGATGAAGAAAATCATTATGATATGTTAGAAGATGACCAAGAATACCAATGGATAAAGAATAATGCACATAAATACGGTTTTATAATTAGATACCCTAGAGGAAAAGAGAATATCACTGGGTTTAATTATGAACCATGGCATTTAAGATACGTTGGTGGTATTGCTACATATTTATATGAAAACAATTTAACGCTTGATGAATTTGTTTTAAAACAACAAAAAAGGTTAGTGTTGACAAAGTAAGTGTAGTATATTATAAGAGATTGAAAGAGGAGATTAAAATGTATAGAGAAGAAAATGTCAATGCTAGAGACTTAGCATATTATATGATAAGAATGTTTTATGAAACGGATCGCAAATATAGTTGTACGAGAACCAAAATAGGTAAATTGCTATCTATATTATCATTTAAATATGCAACAAAAGGAATTATTCTTTTTGATGATCCAATATATAGATATGATGATTGTGGTACTCACATAAAAGATGTTAGCGTTTGGTTGTATAGAGACGAATATCTTATGGATGAATATCAAGATGATAAAAAATACATTACCGATGAATTTAAAAGACCTAAAAATCTTCCGAACGGACAATTAAAACGCTATAACGCACTTAATAATACTCTTGGAAATTTAACAGAGGAAGTTAAAAGAGAAGCTGAAGAAGTATTTAGAAGATTCGGAGCTTATTCACAAGTTGATTTGAGTAAAATTTTAAATCCAATAATAGAAAATACGGGGACACAAAGCTATGGTAAAATTGATTTGTCTAGAATTCCATCGGCAATTGCAGAAACAGAGCCGAATAACGATGTTGTAAAATATATAAAATCTATTCCTGTAGATATAAAAACTCAAAGTGATGAAACTTCCTGTGTTTCAAAGAATAAATCCTTATTAAAAACAATATTTGGTCATAAAAAAAGAGAAGTATAATAAAGCACATAGGTTTTTAATATATTATAATTATTACTATTTAGTATTGGAAAATATCCAATACTTTTTTATAGGAAAAAGTTAGGAACATTATCGTAAGTTGTATTAGTTTGAACAGTATTGGTTCTGATATTGTTTTGGATTGGTGCTTTATTATTAGCTTGTACTTTTGGCTTGTCATCGTCTTTTATTGCACCCATAATTTTAAAAATAGTTTTGGTATTATTCCATGCCGGTTTTATTTGATAAAAAACAGGTATTGCTTGATTAATAATATTTAGTGTTTTTTGAGTATTAGAAAGAAATGTAGACCAATTAACCTTTCCTTTAAATAAAGAAAACAATCCACCTTTACCAGCGGCTTGATAAGGATAAAAATTATTATATCCGGTATTAAACATTAATAGACCTCCTTTACATTATTATATGAACAAATATAAAAAATGTTTAAATTTATCTTTAGGTGTGCTATAATCATTTTAGAATAGACTAAGAGGGGATTGCTCATGAAGAAAGTATTAATGTTTCCGATTACAATTTTAAAATATGCGAAAAAAGGTGTTGGCTATCTTTTTGGTGGCGGTGCAAAAACAGCAAATGCCCCAAAAGTAAAAAAATTAGACGGAGTGGCCCTTGATCAAGAATTAGCTAGAGTAAAAAGAGAAAGCACTGAGTTTAATAGAGAAGAAGAAATAGCACAACAAGAAGTTGTGATGCCAAAACTTCAGTCATTTAGATATGTTGTAAGAGGCTCTAATGGAAATATAGTTAAAGGTATTTTTGACGCTGAAAACGAAGAAGCAGTAAGAATATTTTTAACAAACGAAGGATTAGAAATTATAAGTATTAAAGCTAGATCTAAGTGGGATGCTGATATTAGTATAGGTGGTGGAAAGGTAAAAAAAGGAGACTTATCTTTTTCGCTTACTCAATTAGCTACATATATTAAGGCGGGAATTCCGTTAATTGATTCGATGCGTATATTAGCAAGACAAACATCAAAAGCTAGTTTGAAAAGAATATATGATAGAGTTGTTTATGAATTAGTTGTAGGTTGTAGTTTTTCTACTGCTTTAGAACGACAAGGTGATGCCTTCCCAAGACTTTTGATTAACATGGTTAAGACATCAGAGATGACTGGAGACTTAGCTGGTACTTTAGAAGAAATGGCTGATTATTATACAGAGACAGAAAGATCTAGAAAACAAATGTTATCGGCATTAATTTATCCAGCAGTAATTTTAACAGTGGCAATCGGAGCAGTTGTTTTTATCATAATGTTTGTTGTTCCTCAATTTGTTGATATGTTCGCAAGCAATAACGCTGAACTACCTTGGATCACAGAATTTGTAATCAAAATGAGTGATTTTTTAGCTAGCTACTGGTGGGCATTAGCACTAGGTATTTTTACAGTTTTAATGGTATATCATTGGTCATTTAAGAACGTAAGAGCATTTAGAAAACAAATGCAGACATTTTACATGAAACTACCTATAATAGGTAATGTAATTATTTATAATGAAGTATCAAATTTAACAAGAACTTTTGCATCATTATTAAGCCATAGCGTATTTATTACCGATAGTATGGAAATCTTAAGTCAAATATCAAGTAATGAAGTGTATAAAGAAATTATTAATAGAACATTAATTGGTCTTAGTAAAGGTGCCAAAATCAGTGAAACATTTAGAGGAGAATGGGCCTTTCCTGTAGTTGCTTATGAAATGCTAGTAACGGGTGAATCAACTGGACAACTTGCACTGATGATGGAGAAAGTAGCAGATCATTATCAAGCACTTCACTCAAATGCTGTAACTACTATTAAAAGTTTGATTGAACCAATTATTATTTGTTTTCTAGCTGTTGCGGTTGGATTCATCATTATGTCAATTATATTACCGATGTTCGATTTATATGGTCAATTATAGGAGTAAAATATGGAATATATATATATATAATATTTGTATGGATAATAGGATGCATATTTGGATCATTCTTTAATGTAGTAGGATATAGACTTCCTAATGAACTATCTATTATTAGTCCTGGAAGTTTTTGCCCTAAATGTGAACACAAGTTAAAGTGGTATGAATTAATACCTATTTTCTCTTATTTGATACAAGGGGGAAAATGCCGTAAATGTAAACAAAAAATATCTATAATATATCCTGTAGTTGAAATGACCACAGGAGTCCTATTTGCAGTAAGCTATTTCATTTTTGGTTTTAGTTATGAATTTTTAATTTCAATTATCGTTGTTTCATTTATGGTAATTGTAATAGTAAGCGATATTAACTATTTAATAATACCGGACGAAGTTACATTGTTTTTCTCTATATTAGTACTTGTTGTTAAATTAATTATAGAGGGAATAAGGCCTGCTTTTTTGGCGTTATTTTCTGGAGCATTCTTATTTTTATTGATGTATTTAATAATGCGTTTAGGGAACTTTTTATTAAAAAAAGAAAGTCTCGGTGGCGGGGATGTTAAACTTATGTTCTTTGTTGGAATTACTATAGGGCCATTATTGGGCGCATTTTCAATATTTCTATCCTCTATAATAGCATTACCATTATCTCTTATAGTACTTATCAAAAATAAAGATAATGTTATTCCGTTTGGACCATTTATTTTAATAGCAACATTTGCTTTAATATTGTTTGAGGTTGACCCAATAAGTATTTTAGGTTTATTTAATTAATAAAGAGTGGTAATAACTCTTTTTTTTTGTTATACTTTTACTAGTGGTGATTATTATGTTAAAAGTAGATAAACTAGTAAAATCAAATAAAGATCTAGATATTAAACTAAAACAAGAGTATATCAAAGCATTAGAGGATAAGAAGTTTAAAGAGTTTATTGAGTGCATAAAAATAGATGATGAATTATTAATTAAGTATACTTCTAGATTAAAAGAAGCTTCTTTAGAATTTCACCATTGCTTAAATTGTAAGGGTTTAGGAGAATGTAAAAATAAAGTAAAAGGTTTTGCCCTAGTACCATCAAAAGATAATAATAGGGTATCATTTAGTTATAAATCATGTAATTATAAAAACAAGGAATCATATAAAGAAAATGTAGAATTATTTGATGTTCCCTATGCAATAAAAAATGCTAGTCTTAAAGATTTATATAAAGATAAAAATAGAATTGAATTAATAAAGAAAATGAAAAGTTATTTGTCTAATTACTTCGGGACAAAAGAAAAAGCTATTTATTTACATGGTAGCTTTGGTTCTGGTAAAACATATTTAATTGCAGCGCTTATAAATGAGCTGGCAAAAAAAGACGTTAAAGGAATTGTTATCCATTTACCAGAGTTCTTAAGAGGACTTAAAGAATCTTTCTCAAGTGACTATAGCGAAAAGTTTGATGCAATAAAAAAGGTTCCTGTACTATTAATTGATGATATAGGAGCAGAATATCTAACAAATTGGGCAAGAGATGAAGTTTTAGAGCCGATTCTGCAATATAGAATGGATGAGAATTTAGCAACTTTCTTTACTTCTAATTTTACTATGGAAGAATTAGAAAGTCATTTATCTGTTACTTCCAATAGCATCGATAGGGTAAAGGCAAAAAGAATTATCGAACGCATTAAGCAGTTAAGTGAACCGTGTGAGTTAGTTAGTAAAAATTATAGAGAATAAAATATTAGGAAACTAATATTTTTTTGTTTTCTTTGTAATGTTGTGTTATAATAACTATTATTTTTGTAGGGGGATAGTGTTATGGACAAAACTGAAGATAGAACAATATGCGCTAAATGTGGCGGATATTGCTGTAAAAAGAGTGGTTGTGATTACTTTGTAAGTGATTTTGAAAGCATGAAAATAGATTATTTAGAAAGCATCTTAGATACAGGTAGAGTATCAATAATCGCATCTTTTATATTTGATAGATTACCTAACAATAAATTAATTAGCGTACCACTTTTATCTTTAAGAGCTAGAAATATAAATAGAGGAGAAATAGATTTATTATCTTTTAAAACCACTTGTGCTTCACTAGAAGAAAATGGTTGTCACTTTAGTTTGGAAGAGCGACCTAGCGGAGGCTCAACTTTAGTGCCTTCTAGTGATGGACTTTGCCATAGCAATGTTGATAGATTAAAGGAACTTGAAAAATGGCAACCTTATCAAAGTGTCTTAAGAAGAATTGTTAAAAGACGAACAGGAATGACTGTTGATGGTAAAATAAGAGAAGATGTAGAAAATTTATTTTATAACGTATTAAATAAAAACTTTGATGGAGTAGCAAAAGCTGAACTATATGATGTGTTAAAGAATATGATACCAATGTTAATGGAGGTATATCCAGAAGAATATAAAAAAGCTAGAATTAGAGCTCATAACAATACTCCATTTGTATTAAAAAAGACAGTTTTTAATAATAACAACAAATAAATATTGACAATTTAATAGGAATATTATATAATCTATAACGTAAATTGAAAAAGGAAAGAGATGTACCTACATCCACCTGATTAGCGAAAAGCAATAGGTAAAAGGCCAATGAAGAAAAAGTAACATTTTTTGAATAGGTTAAAGTAGGTATATTGTGCCTACTTTTTTATATTTAATGGAGGTGTTTGATATAGCAAACTCAAAGAATAATCTACTTATAAATGAGCAGATTAAAGTAAGTCAAGTTTTGGTAATTGGACCTAATGGAGAACAAGTTGGAGTAAAGCCTATTGGTGATGCTTTAACACTAGCTAGTTATGCTGGATTAGATTTAGTGCTTATTAATCCAAATGGTAATCCACCTGTATGTAAGGTAATGGATTATAATAAGTACAAATACGAAAAGGCAAAAAAAGAAAAAGAAGCGTTAAAAAGACAAAAACAATCAATGTCTGAATTAAAAGAATTTAGACTATCACCAACTATTGATGTAGGAGACTTTGAAACAAAGTTAAGAAATGTTAAAAAATACATTGAAAAAGGTGATAAAGTTAGAGTTGTTATTCGTTTTAAAGGACGTCAAATGGCTCACACCGAAATTGGACGCGATGTACTTTTAAAATTTGCAGAACGTCTTAGCGATGTAGCGGAAATTAGTGAACAACCAAAACTAGATGGAAGAAGTATGTCTATGCTACTAATCCAAAAGAAGTAAAAGAAAGGAATGAAATTATGCCAAAATTAAAAACACATAAAGGAACAAAAAAGGTACTTAAAGTAAGAAAAGGTGGTTCTATTTCAATTGGTAGACCAGGAAGTCGTCACAACACTGGTAAGAAAAATAGTGCTGCTAATAGAAAAAATAGAAAAGGTTCTAGCTTAGCAAAAGCAGATTACAACAGATTAAAAGAAATAATCTAAGTAAAATAAATAGGAGGGAAAGAAAATGACAAGAGTAAAAAATGGAGTTACTACAAAAGCTCGTCATAAAAAAGTTTTAAAAGCTGCTAAAGGGTATTTTGGAAGTAAACATAGATTATATAAAACGGCAAAAGAACAATTAATGCATTCAGGACAATATGCATTCCGTGATAGAAGACAAAAGAAAAGAGATTTCAGAAAATTATGGATCGTAAGAATTAATGCAGCATGTCGTGAAAACGAAATTAGTTATTCTAGATTTATTGAAGGATTAAATAAAGCAGGAGTAGAAGTAAATAGAAAAATGCTTTCTGAAATTGCTATTAATGATCCTAAAGCATTCAGCGAATTAGTAAAAATGGCTAAAGATGGAAAAGCTGGAAAAGTTGCTAAAACTGAAGTAAAAAAAGAAACTAAAAAGGTAGAAGTAAAAGAAGAAGCTACTGATTTATCTAAATTAACAGTTGCTGAATTAAAAAAGATCGCTAGTGAAAAAAATATTGAAGGCGCTAGCACAATGAAAAAAGCTGAATTATTAGAAGCTTTAAAATAAAAAATCATATTAATGAATTGACTTATCTAGTGCCTTAGGGTGGTAAGTTTTAGAAATTAATAAGTGTATAACGAAAGGAAAAAAGAAAATTATGACAGTTATTTCAATGAATTATTTATTAGAAGCTGGTGTTCATTTTGGACATCAAAAAAGAAGATGGAACCCAAAAATGGGAGAATATATCTTCACATCAAGAGATGATATTTATATTATCGACTTACAAAAAACAGTTAAGAAAATAGAAGAAGCATATGTTGCTTTAAAAGAAATTGCAGAAAACGAAGGTAAAGTATTATTCGTTGGTACTAAAAAACAAGCTCAAGAGGCTGCTGAAGAGTGTGCTACAAGAACTAATATGTATTTCGTAAACGAAAGATGGTTAGGTGGAACTTTAACTAACTTCAGAACTATTAGATCAAGAATCAAAAGATTAGAAGAAATTGAAAAAATGGAACAAGATGGTACATTTGAATTATTACCTAAAAAAGAAGTAATTAAAATTAAAAAAGAATATGAAAAATTAAACAGAAACTTAAGAGGAATTAGAGAAATGCGTAAACTTCCTCAAGCATTAGTAATCGTTGATCCAAGAAAAGAAGAAAATGCTATCAAAGAAGCTCGTATTTTAAATATTCCAGTATTTGGTATAGTTGATACTAACTGCGATCCAGATATGGTTGATTATGTTATTCCTGGTAATGATGACGCTGTAAGAAGTGTAAAAGTTATGTTAGGTGCCCTAACTAATGCTATAGCAGAAGTTAATGGTAATGAAATAATTGAATATGTTACTGAAGAAGACAAAAATAAACAAGACAAAAAAGATAAGAAAAAAGAAGATAAAGTTGAAAAAGTTGAAGTTAAAGAAGAAGTAGTAGAAGAAGAAAAGAATGAAGAAGTTGTAGTAGAAGAAGTTTCTAAAGATTTAACTGCTATGAATTTAACAGAATTAAAAGAAATGGCTAAGATCAAAGGTATCAAAGGTTATTCAAAAATGAAAAAAGACGAACTTATCGAAGTTTTAAAATAATTGTTTTGGAGGAATAAATATGTTTAGTGCAAGTGATATAAAAGCTTTAAGAGAAAGAACTGGGGCTGGAATGCTTGATTGCAAAAAAGCTTTAGAAGAATCAAATGGAGATATGGATAAAGCTGTTGACTGGCTTCGTGAAAAAGGTATATCAAAAGCTGCTAAGAAAGAAGCAAGAATTGCTGCTGAAGGACTTAGTGAAATAATTATAAAAGATAATAAAGCAGTTATCTTAGAAGTTAATTCTGAAACTGACTTTGTTGCTAAAAACGAAGAATTCAAAAACTTTGTTGAAATAATAGGAAATGCTATTATCGATAACAATGCTAAAACTATGGAAGAAGCTTTAGAAGTTCCTACATCAAATGGAACTATTAGTGAATACTTAGTTAGTTTAATCGCTAAAATAGGAGAAAAAATAAGCTTCAGAAGATTTGAACTTGTAGAAAAGAATGATAGTGAAGAATTTGGAAGTTACTCTCATATGGGAGGAAAAATTTGTGTACTTACTGTATTGGAAGGTGCAAATAGTGAAGTGGCAAGAGATGTTAGTATGCATGCTGCTGCTATGAGACCAAATTATATTACAAGCGCTGATGTACCAGAAGATGTTATTGAACATGAAAAAGGTATAATAAAAGAACAAGCTATTAATGAAGGAAAACCAGCTGATATAGCTGAAAAAATGGTTAACGGAAGAATTAATAAATTCTTTAAAGAAATTTGTTTAGTTGAGCAAGCATTTGTTAAAGATCCGGATGTAACAGTTGGAGCTTATGTTAAAAACAATGGTGGAGAAATTAAAGCAATGGTTCGTTATGAAGTAGGAGAAGGAATCGAAAAAAGAAAAGATGATTTTGCTGCTGAAGTAATGAGTCAAGTTAACGGTAATTAGTGTAAAGGAAGAGAGGATCTTCCTTTTTTTGTTGTAAATTTTTTATATCAAAGTTATACTTTAAGTAAATAAGATAGAGGGAGTGAAGAATATGAAAAAAATTAATTATTTATTATTAGCAGTACTTCTGTTAGTAGTAGGGCTAGTAAATGTAGAAGCTAAAACTTATACAAGTTATAAAGAAGGAGATAAAATTACTGTTAATGTAAATGATACAACAAAGTTAGATTTTTATGTTATAGAAGATAGTGTAGCAACTAATGGTCAGGTTAGTGCAATTTATGCGAATGTATTTGAAAACAAATACACATATGAGGCGTCAAAAGAATATGTAAACACTTTGAAGAATGAGTGGAATAATGTGGAGTCAGTTGTTCTGCCAAGTATGCAAGATGTCTTTGGGGGAGATGTTGATTTAACTGAATCATTTGATTTTACTGCACCATCATGGGCTTTATCAAAATACACGTATTGGACTTCTACAGAAACTGAGAAAGAAGGAGAATTATGGGTGTGGACTTTAGGAACGTCATTAGACGGTACAGGAAATTCTGGAATATATGCAGCAACATCAGAGTCTTATCTTAAGCCTGTAATCAATGTATCAAAAAACTCTGTTGTAGGTGGAGTTGCAAGCGAATCTAAAACAGAAGATCCTGAACTTAAAGAAGAAAATGCTAGTACAGGAGATATGAGTATAATTGCATTAGTTGCTGGAGCAACAATTCTTGCTGGAGTTGCCGTAGTATCCTATAAAAAAACTAAATTAGACTAACCGTCAACAAAGCGACAAACGATGTGTAAAGTGAGTTGATAAACTCGCTTTTTTTATTGAAAAGGTGATATACAAAATATATAATGAAGATAGTAAGATAGGAGAAAAAATATGAAGAAATTTAAAGGTTTGTTTTTAATGTTAATTTTAATTTCAATAGCATTGCTTATACCTAAGGTAGACGCGATAAGTGTCAATTTAATCGAGGAACACGATAATATTAGCATTCCGTGGATAATATATGATACAGGTAGTAAGATTACAGTTTATGATACAGAAAACTATGATCTATATGGTCAATGGTTGGAAATTACTATCGAACAGTATAATACAATTAAGGATATCAACGACAGATGTTCTGAAATATCTAAAGAAGGAAATGCTTGGAGAAGTGAAAATTATCCTTATAGAGATAATTTCGAAAGTGATGAAGAGTATTCTGCAGCCGTAGAAGCATTTGATAAAAAAATTCATGAATACAATGAACGAATCGACAGTTGCAATACTGAATATTATGAAACTATTCCTAATTTTGATGATACAAAATGGGAAAAACTCACAGATGATACAGTGTATCTGCCAAGTGAATCGTTTTCAGGAACAAGACCATTCGTTTTATATGTAAAATTAGATGATAAAACTAATTCTCTTATTGATTATGAAGTGGCAGTTCTTGAATTAGATGGTGAAGATGATGATGCTGAAACAACAATGCCAGAAGTGGATGATACTAATTGGCAAAAATTAAAAGACGGAATTAAAAATAATGAAACAATAGCATTATTCAACAATGATGAATCAAGTGTTTCTTTTGATGATACAGATAATTCTAAATTTATAATCGAAGTAGAACAAGATGGAAAAACATATGTTTTTACACTAAATTATAGAGATGGTATTATGACTTATGATACTGATACGTCGTCACCTGAAGGATACGAATTTATTAATTCAACGATAATAGACGGTGTATTGCAAGAATACTGTAAATTATTTGATTATAATAATGAAGCATTTATGACATGGTTATTAGACAATGAAGGTAAGTTAACTCTAGTAGGAAATGGTATCACATATAGTATAAAAGAATATAACTATGAGAATAATGGAGAAGGATATGATTTTAGTTTAAGTGGAGAATATTTTGAAAGTTTAAGTATAAATATTGCGTATCCGCTTACAGGATTTACTAATCAAGCCATTGAAGAAGAAAAAGAACCAAATCCTGGTACTGGAGATCTTAGCATGGTAGTTATTGCTGGAGCGATGTTAATATGTGCTGGGGCATCTTTTGTAGTATATCGTAAAATGAAACAAAATTAGTAAATGTAAAAGGAAGAAAAACTTCCTTTTTTTGTTGAAAATAAATCTTATAAAATGTATAATTAATATAGTAAAATAAAAAGAATAGAAGAATAATAGGAGGGGAATATGTTTTGTCCTAGATGTGGAGATCCTATTGAATCAAATGAAAACTTTTGTAATAAATGCGGTACTCCTTTAGCAAATATTAATCAAAATACAAGTAATAAAAAATCTACTAATACTAAACGAAATGTTTTTGTTGGGTTGGGTTTGGGATTTTCTTTGTTGTTAATTATTTTTACAGTAGTATTAATAGTTAATAGTTCTGATGAAGAATACTATTTTTCAGAACAACCATATATTAGTGGTGAAGAAGATGTAATAACTAAAGGAGATAGCAAACCTAAAAACAAATATAGTACAGTAATAGTTACTGATAATTTTTATGAAGGCCAAAAAATTGAAAGCAAGGAAGATGCTGACAAATTAATTGTAGAAGACTCGGTGTCACAAAAGAGTGCGTGTCCTAAGGAAATTAAATCTATCGAAGATGAAATAATATCTAAATATGGTGTTACTGCAGTTAATTTGTGCGAACTGGATTTAGAGTTTGCTAAGGAAATAAGCAATGTATTTAAAACAATATATGAAGAATATCCAAGTTTAAAAGGAGAATTAACAAATTTTAGTTTAGTCAATACTAGTATGAGTGAAAGTTATATCGCCGTTTTCATGATCGGGTTTAAGTTTGCAACTTCTGATAGCCGTACTACATATCCTTGGGTTTATAAAACCCAAATTTTATTAAATACTAAATATTTTTTAAATTCGGAACGTTTAGAGTCGTCTGTAATTAGTGCATCTAATTCTGGGCATTTTCCTAAAAACGCTACTAGATATTCGCCTGTAGCACACGAAATAGGACATTATTTATCGTTTATTGCTACTATGAAAGCTCATGATGTAGATTCGTTTTTACTGATGGACAATACTACTCAAGAGGGAATATATAGTGTTTTCTACGATCGCGTTGATGGTTCTTTTTCGTTAGAGATGATAGAAGAAGCATATAATAATTACAAAAAAGAAAAAGGTACAACATTATCGATTGATGAGTGGAGAGGAACTATTTCTGATTACGCGTTGGCCAAAGATAATGAAGGTAATTATATATATGACGAAACTATTGCAGAGGCGTTTCATGATGTATATTTAAATGATGATGATGCAGCAGAGGCTAGTAAATATATAGTTGAAGTTCTAAAGAGTAAATTGGAAGGTTAGGTGTAAAAAATGAAGAAGATTTTATTAAGTATTTGTTTAATCTTAATAGTTGGATTTATTTCGGTATTTGCTCTAACTGATAATTTCAAAATAGATTCAACTAAATTGTCTTTTGCAGAAAGTAACAAAAATAAAAATGTTTTAGATACTTTTGAAAAAGACTATGCTTTGTCGGCATCTATTTCAACAAACGATAAAGTGCTTGAAGAAGAAATGATAACTCTTTCCAAAAAAATGACATATTTATTGTTAGGTGATATTAATAATTCTGATGAAAGTAGTGAAGAATACTACAAAAGACATCAAGATTATTTAGAGATGGGAACATATAAAAGTTTTCCAAGAGATGAAAATAGTGAGAGTGGATATGATGAAAGCATTAAGAATTACTCTTATGCATCAATTTCAGAATTTGCTGTTCCATCTTTGTTCTTACAGTTTAATGAGTTAGGTATTCAATATAGCTATTTTGGCGATATTAGAATTACTGTTAGTGATAATTTGATAATTAGTACAGTAGCATTACCAAGCATAAAAATGTATGAAGAAAATAAAAATGATCCAATGAAAATTGATATTGTAGAAACTAACCTAGTAATTACTTATTATTTCTTAGAAGTAAATGGTGAGTATACTTTATGTTATTTGTTTGGTGAGACCGGCGATGAGCTAGCTGAATACTTTTCTGAATTAGAAAATTATGAAAATAAAGGGACAATGCAATTAGCTTCATCTTATGATTCGAATTTAAAAACACTATATGATTATTCTAAGTTGGACGCAGTAACTGAACAGGAAATTAATAGTATTTATAATAGCAATAAAGATAATATAGTTATTTTAAATTCTCATTATAATAACTATTCAGTTGCCAGTGCGAATGGTTTTTATATAAGTGACGGATTAATAGTTACTTCATGGAATTTTTTGGAAAAATCACTTGTTGGTGCACAATATATAGTAATTACAGATAATAACGGTAATTATCTTGAATTAGATGGAATAGTTACAGCTAATCCTGAATCTGATGTAGCGGTCATTAAATTAAAAAACAAGACAAATAAAAAAATATCATTAGGTGATTCTACAAAACTTGAAGTAGAAGACCCAGTGTTTGCAATCAGTAGTAAAACTGGAATTGGATTAACAATACAAAATGGAATAGTTATATCTAATGACAACTATATACAAAGTGCTATACCATTAACTGAATCGGATGAAGGAAGTCCATTATTTGATAAACAAGGGTTAGTAGTAGGAATGAATACTAGTCAACAAACAAATTCAAGCATCTCTTTAGCGGTTACATCTAATGTACTAAAAGAGATCCAAGAAAAATTCAGCAATATTGATTTTGATAGTATTAAGACGATTTCATTTGAAGAATTAAAAGAAAAATACTACTATGTAGATTACAATGAAGAAATAATCAATAATAATATTCCAAAAAGCAAATGGAAAAAATATAAAAAAATTGGAAATATTGAAGATACTATTAATTTAGAATTAATTAAAGCCAGTTATGAAGATGGAATAGTTAGTTTAAGATACAAAAATGATATTTCTGAGTATATAAGTAGTATGCAATTATCAACTCCATTTAGAGAACAATTAATAGATGAAGGTTTTAAAGAAAAATTAGTTAGTAGTGAAAAATGTATTTATGAAAATAATAAATATCAAGTAATCATTATGAGTGAATTTGATTATTTGATTATAGTTATGGTGATATTATGATGAAAAGATTGGGTGAAATTTTAAAAAAATATAAACTTTCAATATTAATTGCTACTATTATTCTTATTTTAGGACTAATTGTATTAATGATCATATTAGCTGTAACTACAAAAGGGGTAGGGTTAAAAGATTTTACAAATGACAATTACAAATTTGAATATGATTCTACTTGGAGCATTAAGAGCGAAGAAGAACAAAAGGTTGTTCTATGTCATGAGAACGACAGTAAGTTAGAAATAGAAATAGTCAAATTAGAAGATCAATATAAATATTCTCAAATAACTGAACTGATCGATGAATTAACTTATGATATTTCTGAACAAAATAAAAAATTTGAATTATTGAATGTTAAAGCAACCAAAATTACTAAAAATAAATACTCAGGTTATAAATTATTATATGAAAACGATGATAGTCAAGCGATGATAATAGTTAGTAAACTTGGTGATAAACTACTATTGTTTACATATGAAGCTAAGCATACTTATTTTGATATATTGTTAGATAGTGTTCAAAATATTATATATAATTTTGAAATAGTAGAACAAAAGCCTGATTTGTCGTATAGTTTAAAACTAGAAACATCAGAAATTGATTATCAAGAATCGAATGATGTTGAGAAATTATTGAATAAAACTACAGAGCAAGAAATAGCGTCTCACTTTTATCATGTAAAATATTCTATACCAGATAATTTTAAAACTGGAAAGATCGATTCAACATCTGGATACTTTCACTTTAGAGGTTGGGAAGAAGAAACAAGTGATAAAGAAATATTCTTAAGTGTATATATCTATAATAAAAACATTTATGAACACTTAGATAAAGAAAAAGCAGTGAATGTTTATAGTGAATGGAATTTCTATAAATCAGATCCAGATTATTCGAAATTTGAAGAATCACTGGAAGAATTAAATAGTGGTTACGAAAGTTATATATATAAAAATAGCTATTATTATGATAAAGCAATGACATGGGATGAAAACTTTAATGTAAGTTATACAAGTCAATTAAACGAAAATGTAGTTATGATGTATGCTTTAGATAAAAATCATTTAATGTTATTCGAAATTTCTTCTAAGGGTGTTGCAATACCTGAAAAACTAATAAACATGATCAAGATTGAAACTGCAGAAAAGTATTCGAGTTATCTTCCTTCTACAAAAGAAAATGGATACATAATTAGTTCTTTAAAAAGAATGACTAGTAGTACTACTGGTACCGTAGATGAAATCAAGTTAAAAGTTCCTGAAAAATATACGGAAATAGATAAGAGTTCACTTTTGACTACTAATGTATATGAACAAAGATATTATGTATTAGATTATATTGATACATTAGAAACATATAAATATGAAGTAAAATATACATTAACAGGAACTTATGCTAAAATCGACAATCAAGCAGAAAGTGTAAATAATACTTTTTCGCGTTCTTATGGAGAATATAAAGATTTAACATATATAGGAGAAAGAACAATAAATGATAAAAAATTCTATATTTACGAAGGAGGATATACTGATATAGCCGGAATTATGTTTACTAGTAAAAATAGAGTTAAATATTATACTAATGTAAAATTATTATTTTATGAACTATCTAATGGTGGCTATCTGATGATTCAAATAGATGGTAATAATAGCGAAATTAGTGAATCTTTACTTGAAGAATTTACTAATTTTGATATAGAAATAAAAAATAATTAAAGGAAAGAGGTAAAAAAGAATGAATTGTAAAAAATGTGGTTCTCCAATATTAGAGAACGATCTATTCTGTAAAAACTGTGGAGCAACAGTTGAAAAAGAAGTTGCTCAACCAATGGTACAACCTGATGCCATTGGACAACAAAATATGAATATAGGAATGCCTTCTGCTCAAGTTAATAATGATTGGGCAAATAATAATCAGCCTGTAACAACACCAAAGAAAAATAATAATACTGCTATAATAATTGTTGGGGTAGTAATTGCAGTAGCAATATTTGCAGCTATTCTTACAGGAATGTTACTTTTAAATAAAGATAATTCTGGAAAATCTGATACTCCACCAGCTGTTAACACAGAAAAACCAGATGTTCCTACGGAACCAACTCCTGCTAAATCAAACTACACTGTTAAGTCAAATGGATTTACATTTAAAGTTCCTGATAATCTAATCTATCAAGAAAGTGAAGATGCGCTTTCGTTGATGAATGAAGAAGAAACGTGGTTGGCTAATATAATTTCTTTAGAAGGAAGTTATTCACAAATTGCTAAAGCAAAAAATGATATAAAAAGTAACTTTGTAGCAGAAGGATATGAAGTAGAATCAGTAGAAGAAGAAACTATAGCAGGGAAAAAATGCTTACTTATAGAATTAACTGTCGATGGTACAAATGTTTTGCTTGGGTACACTGCTGCTAACTCTATGTATATATTTGGATTTGAAATATATGATATTAATAATGAATTTAATTATGATGTATTAGAAGAAATATCACCAATTCTTGATTCTGCTGAATATAATGGTGAATCTCATAGTATTGATACATCTGTAAATCTAGATTTAGGTAAAATGCTTGAAGGAATTGAAGAGTAATAATAAAAAAGGTTTTGATAATATGATAGGTAATTATAAGAATGGTAAAACATTATTTGTAATTGGTGTTACATTAGTTATTATTTCGGTAGTGGTATTTATAGGTGCATATCTATTAATTAACAATAAAGATAATCAAAAACAAAATGAAACGAAAGAAAACGTTGAAACTAATGATGGAGCTTTATCAAATTACACTATTAAATATAATGGATTTAGTTTTGAAATACCAACTGAATTGGTTGCAACTACTGTAGACAACACCCTTGTATTAGAAGATAATGTTAATATGTGGAATTCTTCTATAGAAGTAATAGAAGGGCAATATAATAAATTATTAAAGAACAAAAACGAATTACAAGGAATATACGAAAAAGATGGTTATGAAACATCTAAAACCAGCAACAAAATACTAGGAAAAACTTCTTTTGTTACGTTAGAAGTATCCAAAGATGGAGAAAATATTTTGTTAGCTATCGCCAATGCCAATAACACAAATATGTTTGGAGTAATAATTACAAATGAAGACAATGAATACGCTTATGAAGCTTTAAATATAGTTGGGGGCATTATAAGTAAAACAAAATACCTAGGTGAATCTGTTAGTATAACGCTTGGCAACAGGCTAGACTTAAGTGGCATTAGTGATATATCTAAGTAAAATAAGCAGTTTGTATCAGTTCATATTAAATAATAGTAAGAGGAATATAGAAATATATTCTTTTTCATTGTATAATTAAATGGATAGGAGGTACATTATGGTAGTTGGTGTTTTAGTAGAATTATCTAATAAGAATATTGACCGTGTTTTTGATTACGTTGTACCTTCACATTTAGAAAAGTCTATTAAAATAGGTATAAGAGTAACGGTTCCTTTTAATCATCAAGTCTTAGAGGGATTTGTTTTAGAAATAAAAGAAGGAGAAGAAAGAAATTCTAATTTAAAAGAGGTTATTAATATAGTGGATAGTGATGTAGTTTTAAACGAAGAATTACTTAATTTAGGAAAATATATGCAAGAAAAAACATTGTCTACATTAATTTCTTGTTATCAAGTTATGCTTCCAAAAGCTTTAAAAGCCAAAGCTAAAGCCAGCGTTAATGTCAAATATGAAAAAAATATAAAATTAGGGATGGACATATTTAATATAAGTGATTATAAACTAACTTCTAAACAATTAGAAATGGTTAATTATGTTGTAGAAAAAAAAGAAGTATTAAAAAGTACATTATCAAAAATATCGGCTAGTATTTTGAAAAAGTTACTCGACAAAGGAATATTTGTTGAAATAGATAAAGAAGTATATCGATTAGTAGATAATAAACAATATAGTATTAGTAAATACGATTTAACTAGTGATCAGCAAAAGGTAGTAGATATAATATTAAATAGCAAAGAATTACCTAAAACATATTTATTACATGGAGTAACTGGTAGTGGTAAAACAGAAGTATATATGGAGCTAATTGAATATATGTTGAAAAATGATAGATCTAGTATAGTTTTAGTTCCTGAAATATCTTTAACTCCACAAATGGTAAATAGATTTAAAAGTAGATTTGATAGTAGTATTGCTATTCTTCACAGTAGACTATCAGACGGTGAAAAGTATGATGAATATAGAAGGATCTCTCGTGGAGAAGTAAAAATAGTTATTGGTGCTAGAAGTGCTGTTTTTGCACCACTAAAAGATATTGGTTTATTTGTTATAGATGAAGAGCACACATCTAGCTATAAACAGGATAATAACCCTAAATATAATGCAATTGATATAGCGATAGAAAGAAGCAAAACGCATAAAGGAATTGTAGTTTTAGGTAGTGCAACGCCAACTCTTGAAAGTTATGCTAAATCTTTAAAAGGACTATATTCATTAGTTGAGCTTCCTAATAGAGTAAATAATAGACCTCTTCCTGAAGTAAAAATAATCGATATGAATAAAGGCAAACGAAAAGGCGAGCATTTTTCGAAAGAATTAATTGATGCGATACAAGAACGTCTAGATAGAAAAGAACAAATAATTTTGTTGTTGAATAGAAGAGGTTATTCTTCTTTCATAACTTGTTCTAATTGTGGTTATGTTGAAAAATGTCCTTCATGTGATATAACATT
This sequence comes from Bacilli bacterium, assembly GCA_017435255.1. Taxonomy (GTDB): domain Bacteria; phylum Bacillota_I; class Bacilli_A; order RF39; family UBA660; genus RGIG3091. Next base: position 36,953 of record JAFSFI010000007.1, read on the forward strand.
AACTTATCACAAAAGTTCTAATATGCTTAGATGCCATTATTGTGGTTATGCAACTAAGCATAGTGAAATTTGCCCAGAATGTCGTGAAGAAAGTGTTAAAAATCTAGGTATAGGAACAGAGAAAATAGAAGAAGAATTACATAAATTATTTGATGCTAAAATTATCAGAATGGATTTTGATACTACAACTAAAAAAGGTGCTCACGAAAAGATAATCAATGAATTTAAAGAGCAAGAATATGATATTTTACTAGGTACTCAGATGATTGCAAAAGGTCTTGATTTTGAAAATGTAACTTTAGTAGGAGTTATTAATGCTGATACAAGCTTGATGATTCCTAATTATAAAAGTAGTGAAGATACTTTTGATTTATTATGTCAGGTATCGGGTAGAGCAGGACGAGGACAAATTCCTGGTGAAGTAATTATACAAACTTTTAATAAAGAACACTATGCAATTAATTTAGCAAAAAGTCATGATTATAAATCATTTTTCAAAGAAGAAATGAATATAAGAAGAAAACTAGGCTATCCACCTTATTATTATTTAGTAACTATAAAAATAATTAGTCCTGTTTATGAACTTGCCAGAGATCACAGCAATAAAGTAGCAAATATCTTAAAAGAAAAATTAAATTCTAGTATTGTATTAGGACCAAGTGTTAGTAATATTTTTAAATTGAATAACACTTATAGATTTAGTATTATTATTAAGTATAAAAAAGAAGAGAAATTACATGAAGCATTAGAACAAATAATAGACTATTATAAAACTAATTCAAAAGTAAAAATTGATATAACTTTTGAATAAGTGTGTATTTAATATAAAAAGGAGTTGTTAAATGTGAAAGAATATAAATTTGAAACTTATACATCGATAAGGATGAGGGGTGGGACGAGATTTAATCGTGTTAGTACAGTAGAACAAGAATTAACAACGATTGTAGTAGAACGGGATACTATTAATATTGAGTCCAAAAAAACAGGGCACACCAAAAGTGTAATGCTGGGAGAAACTAATAAACAAGATGGTTCTAGTAAACATAGTAATATTATTGATATAAAAAGCCTTTCTTTTAGAAAAAGCAAAAACTATATGACCATACTAAAAATAAGTTTAGGGATAGTTATTTTTATGTTTTTGTTTTGTATGGTCGATTATTTTTCCCAAGAATATTTGACTACTAGAAACAAATTGGAATTAATTGGAACACCTTTCATATTTGGGTTAGGTTTTCATGTAATAGTGGTATTCATAATGATTCTTTATAGAACGCCTATTAAAGAATTTGCTATTCGTTTTCAAGATAACGAGACAATATCGTTTTCGTATTACAAAAATGATTTAAATCAATTAAAAGAATTGATAACATATATTAAAAATATTAATCCAAACATAAAAGAATTTAATATTGAGAAAATTATAACAGAAATTGTATTACTTGGAATTAGTTTATTAGTGATATTTCAATTATCTTGGTTAGGATTTGGTTATTATTCGGATTATAAATATCAATTAAAGGAACAAGAATTAAAAGAGGCTTTAAAAAATGATGATTATTATATCGAAGAAGAAAGACATTATTCTTTTAAATATATAAAAGGAGATGCTTTTGGATATAATGTATATAACGTAAATGGTAAATATGTAAAAATTAAAGAAACAGATATTGAGACTTATACAGGTTGGGGAAGCGGCGTGCTGCTGTTTAAAATTTATTCTAAATCTCAGGGGAAATTATTAGCTGAAAAGTATGTGGAACTTCCGAGCGATAATAGTATTAGTAAATACGGTTATAGTTATTATGATTATCATAATGGGTTCTACAAGCTTAAAGAACCCGTGGGAGAAGTTGCTTTCTTTGATAAGGAGTCGCGTCTTGTTTCAGATGATGATCTAAGCATTTATGAATTTTTATATTCAGACAAGGAAACAGATGAGTTGGGTAATGATAATCATCTAGAGTACGAACACGTAGACTCTTATGACTCAAGATATGGAAAATGTTATATTATTAAATCTTTGGAAACTTCCCGAGGAAATATAACTTATTTTATGTATGTTGACATTGATAGTGATAATTTTAAATATGAAGGTATAATCTTGAAAAAAGAAACAGATATAGAAGATGACGAAGAAAATATAATAAAGCATTTTAAAAATATTTTACCTGAGAACTAGAATTTGATATAAATTGACAAAACGGGACTTTTGTGTTATAATTAGCGCAATAATGGGGGATGAGTATGGAAAAGAAAAATAGTGTGGGTAAATATATTTTAGTGTTTGAACCAAAATATGTTAATAATCAATGTGCTATATCATTTGATGTAGCGGGAAATGCAAGTGTTGTTATGACTAACAAATATACAGATACGCCATGCGGTAGCAAAGCCAAGGTTAAGAAAAATTGTTTAAGTGATATAGATAGAATAACAGCGTCAACACCTGATTTAAAAACGTTATTTGAAGAATGTGTTCCTAAAACTATATTTTCTTATTATGGTAACAACTTACATAAAATGTTTATTGGATATATGCACAATGGACGTATGAGAACTTTAAATTATGTTATTAATAATCCTGAACTTGTAGCAAAATTAAATTTAGTTCAAGGTAGTAGAATTTACGATCATGCTGGAATTAGTTCAATGATAAACTTGGCAGTTGATAGCGATGAATTTTATAGATTTATTTTAAAAGAAAAAAATGAATCTAGTACCAATTTATCTAGCCCGGTTATATCTATGTTGTCTGCGTTAAAAGTGGCTAGGCGAGAAGAAGATCAATATGAGCAGTCTCAAATTGTTGAATCTTTACATGGGCAGTTAACTTATTATAAAGAATATAGAGAACTTTTCCTTTTAACCGGGCATTATCAAGACAAATTAGCTGCAGACAAAAAGAGATTAGAAACTCTAAAAACAGAAGTTTGTACATATGCTAGTTCTCAAAATCATCATCAATTACACGAAGTTGTACAACCCAATATGGAACAATTATCGTTTTTCGATGAGATGTCAAAAGTAAAACGAAAATAAGATAAAGTAACCAATGGTTACTTTTTTATTTTGTACAAAATAAATTTGCCTGAAATTGTCCAGTATTAAAGCTTAAATTTATGTCAAAATAAGTAAATTGTGCTTTTGCTAAAAGATTTTATTTGTTATAATGATTTAGGAGATGATAGTATGGCACTAAAATATGATGAGAATTCCATAAAGATACTAGAGGGATTAGAAGCGGTAAGAAAACGCCCTGGAATGTATATTGGATCAACTGATAGAAAAGGATTACATCATCTTGTATGGGAAATCGTCGATAACTCAATCGATGAAATAATTAATGGTTATGGCGATTTGATTAGAATCACATTACATAAAGATGGTAGTGTTAGCGTAGAAGACCACGGTCGTGGAGTTCCTACTGGAATGCACGCTTCTGGAATGTCTACGCCAGAAGTTATATATACAGTGCTACATGCTGGGGGTAAATTTGAAGAATCTGGATATAAAGTATCTGGAGGGCTTCATGGTGTAGGTGCTTCTGTAGTTAATGCTTTAAGTAAATGGATGGAAGTAACGATTAAACGTGATAAAAATGAATATTTGATAAGGTTCGAAGATGGCGGAAAAACAAAAGCGCCCCTAAAGAAAATAGGTACTACTAACCGCACCGGGACTACTGTAAGATTTTTACCGGATGACAAAATATTCTCTACAACATCATTTTCTTTTACAACTATATGTGAAAGAATGCAAGAGTCTGCGTTTTTAATTAAAGGATTAACGATAGAAGTAGTAGATGAAGAAACAGGAAGAAGTAATAAATATTGTTATGAAAAAGGTTTAGAAGAATTTGTTAATTATTTAAATGAAGATAAAACAGTTTTACATAAAGTAATTAACTTTGAAGGCATAAAAGATAAAATAGAAGTTGGTATTGCTATGCAGTATACTGATACTTATAGTGAGAATATTGTATCTTTTGTTAATAATGTAAAAACAATTGATGGTGGAAGCCATGAAGTTGGTTTTAAAACGGCTTTAACTAGAGCATTTAATGAATATGCTAAAAATAATGGTTATATAAAAGGTAAAGATAAAGCTTTCGAAGGTAGTGATGTAAGAGAAGGGTTAACTGCTATTATCAGCCTTAAAATACCGGAAGCATTATTACAATTTGAAGGTCAAACCAAAGGGAAACTTGGTACGCCAGCTGCTAGAACTGTAGTTGAGGCGATCGTTACAGAGAAGTTACAATATTTTCTTGAAGAAAATAAAAAAGTTGCAACTGATATTATCGAAAAATCATTGAAAAGTAAAACAGCAAGAGAAGCGGCAAGAAAAGCTCGTGAAGAAGCTAGAAAAGGAAAGAACACAAACAAAAAAGAGCGTTCTTTATCTGGAAAACTTACTCCTGCTCAAACAAAAAATAAAATGAAAAACGAACTGTTTTTGGTGGAGGGGGACTCTGCTGGTGGTTCTGCTAAGCAGGGAAGAGATAGAAAATTCCAAGCAATTCTTCCTTTAAGAGGTAAAGTTATTAATACTGAAAAAGCTAAATTAGATGATATTTTTAAAAACGAAGAAATAAATACTATTATATATACAGTAGGGGCTGGATATGGTCCTAATTTTGAAATTGATGATTGTGAATATGACAAGGTAATCATAATGACCGATGCTGACGATGATGGTGCACATATTCAATGTTTGCTTTTAACTTTCTTTTATAGATATATGCGACCTTTGATAGAAGCGGGTAAACTATATATAGCATTACCACCTCTATTCAAACTTACTTTTGGTAAAGAAATAGAATATGCATACAGTATTGAAGAAATGAAAGAAAAAGTGGGAAACAGAAAATGCGAAATACAAAGATACAAAGGTCTTGGTGAAATGAATGCTGATCAATTAGCAGAAACAACTATGAATCCAGATACAAGAAGTTTAATTAGAGTTAATATTGAAGATGCTTCATTGGTTGAGAAGCGTGTCAGTGTTTTAATGGGGGATAATGTAGAACCAAGAAAAGAATGGATTGAAGAAAATGTCGAATTCTCCTTAGAAGACGAGTATAAGATTTAAGAAAGCAGTGTGGTAGTAAAATGTTAATAACGGATCCAAAAACAACAATGAAATTAAGTGATAGATTATCTGAATTTAGTAAATTTGGTATGACCTTTTATTATTTATTAGAAGAAGGTAAAGTTGCTATTAATGAAATAGAAGATATATTCTTTTCTAAGGATGATGAAAAATCTACTTTTAGATATATAAATATGATGAGACGTATTATGCCAGAGGATGTAGAGGCTGCATTTTCAAGGTATCAAGATGATTATCCTAGAGGAGATAACTCTGAGCTTGATCATGCAAATAGATTAAATATGCTTTTTACAGGGAAAATTATTAATGAGATAGCAGGTAAAAAAGACAGCAGTGTAGATAGAACATATATAAATACTTATAATTACTTGTTAGATCACAATGAAAAAATTGAAAAACCAAGTTATAGTTATGGAAAATAGGTGATATAAAATGAAGGATCTTTTAAATAAAATATACGATTATTCATTGGAAGAAATAATGGGAGAACGTTTTGGAAGGTATTCTAAATATATTATTCAAGATCGTGCAATCCCTGATGTTAGAGACGGACTAAAACCAGTACAAAGAAGAATCCTTTTCGGTATGTACAAAGATAGAAATACTTATGATAAACCATACCGTAAAAGTGCTAAAACAGTTGGTAATGTAATGGGTAATTATCATCCACATGGTGATTCTAGTATTTATGATGCGATGGTTAGAATGAGTCAGTGGTGGAAACAAAATACACCTTACATTGATATGCATGGTAATAACGGATCAATGGACGGGGATAGTCCGGCAGCAATGCGTTATACAGAAGCCCGACTTGCTAAAATCAGTAATGAATTGTTAAAAGATTTAGATAGAAACACTGTAGAAATGGCTCCGAACTTTGATGATACAGAATTAGAGCCAACTGTGCTTCCTGCTAAATTTCCCAACCTTTTAGTAAATGGTACTACAGGTATTTCTGCGGGATATGCTACTAATATTCCACCACATAATTTAAGTGAAGTAATTGATGCAACGATTAAGAGAATTGATAGTCCTAACTGTAGACTTGATACGATTATGGAAATAGTAGGAGGACCTGATTTTCCTACCGGTGGTATTGTCTGTGGGCTAGACGGAATAAAAAGTGCTTATACTAATGGTCGTGGTAGAGTAATTATTAAATCTCGTACTAATTTTGAAGAAGGTAAAGGGAAATTAGCTTTAGTAATTACTGAAATACCATATGAGGTTAATAAAGCACAACTAGTAAAGAAAATAGATGAAATTAGAATTGATAAAAAGATTGATGGAATAGTAGAAGTTAGAGATGAGTCCGATAAAGATGGACTTCGTATTTGTATTGATTTAAAGAAAGACTGTAATAAAGAGATGGTGTTAAACTATCTATTAAAAAATACAGATTTACAAGTATCATATAATTTTAATATGATTGCAATTGTTAATCGCAGACCAAAACAACTAGGTATTTTAGAAATATTAGATGCCTATATTGTTCATCAAAAAGAAGTTATATTAAGAAGAACAAAGTTCGATTTAGAACATGCTAAAACTAGACTTCATATAGTAGAAGGATTAATTAAATGCATTTCTATTCTTGATGAAGTAATTCGTGTAATTAGAGCTAGTCAAAATAAAAGCGATGCTAGAGATAATTTGGTAAAAGAGTTTGATTTCACTGTAGCGCAAGCGGAAGCAATTATTACATTACAATTATATAGATTAACTAATACAGACGTAACTCAACTTGAAGAAGAGTTAAAAAATTTGAACATTCTAGTAGAAGGCTTACAAAAGATATTAGATAACGAAGAAGTATTAAAATCAGTTATGAAAGATGAACTTCGTAAGATAAAACGTGAATATGCTACGCCTAGAAAAACTGATATAGAAGCAGAAATATCAGAAATAAAAATAGATACAACAGAAATGATACCTCGTGAAGATGTTATTGTTTGTGTAACCAAAGATGGATATGTAAAAAGAACATCACTAAGAAGTTATCAATCTTCTAACAAAGAAGATTTAACACTAAAAGAAGGGGACTATATTCTAGGACTTTACGAACTTAATACACTAGATGTTGTATTAATGTTTACTAATTTAGGTAACTATCTATATGTTCCTGTCCATAATTTACCGGTAGGCGTATGGAAAGATGCAGGTAAGCATATTAGTAATGTTATTAAATTAGATAGTGACGAAAAAATTATATCTGTAATACCGGTAACTAATTTTGAGAACGATGTTGATATAGTTATTGCAACGCGTAACGGTATGATCAAGCGAACAAATCTTAAGGAATTTAAATCACTAAGATTCTCAAAACCCCTTACTGCAATTAAACTTAAAGATAAAGATAAAGTAGTAGATGCATTCTTAGCAATTAATAATGAAATTTTTATTGCTACAAATAAATCATATGGATTATGGTTTGATATTAATGATATTCCTGCGGTAGGAATTAGAACTAGTGGTGTTAAATCAATTAATTTAAAAGACGATAAAGTAGTATCGGTATCTAACTTTAATTTAAAAGAGTGTGAATACATAACAATTATTACTGATAAGGCAACTGCAAAAAGAGTTAAATTATCAGAATTTGAAAAAACTAGTAGGGCAAAAAGAGGATTGTTATTACTAAGAGAAGTTAAAACTAATCCTTACAGAACCATTAAAGCATTAACTATTCCATCTAAAGACTTTATAGGTCTTAAAGGAGAAGAAATTAAGCTAATTAAATTGACAGAAGTTGCTATTATGGATAGATATTCAACCGGTTCAGTTATTACAAAAGATAAAATTAAAGAAGTGTTTATAGTTACTGATCTAACTAAGAAAGAAGATATAAATTTAGAGCCAACAATAGAAAATAAAGAAGAAAAAAAGAAAGTATCATTAAAAGAAATAGATGATAGATTAATGACTATTGAGGATTTTATTAATCTTGATGAATAGTAAAAAAGCTAGTTAATTTTAACTAGCTTTTATAAATTTGTTGAAATATATACTTAAATGTCGTTTTTTTGCATATTTTGTACATAATTTTCTTGAATATTGAATTTTGTTATGCTATAATCTTTGGTAGTGAACGACGGAAGGAGGGGAGAACAAATGACACAAGTGGCTGTTAAAGGAAATTTGGATTTAGCTATTAAAAAGTTTAATAGACAATTAGCTAGAAATGGAGTCCCTTCTGAATGTAAAAAAAGAGAATGTTATGATAAACCAGGAGTAAGAAGAAGAGAAGCTAAAAAAGCAGGAATAAAAAATGCACGTAAAAGAAACAGGACTAATAGAGATTAGTCCTCTTTTTTGATAATAGGAGTAGAAATGAAAATATTAAAAAATGTTGCTGTAGGATTTTTGATAATTACTATTGCAGTAGTGATAACTTTTGTAATGAGATTGTATTTTTTCAAATTTGATAAAAAATTAACAAAAGAGCAAAAAACAGTTATAGAAGAATATCTTAATAATCTTGATAGTAGTGGTTTAGCTGAAAGTATGACATTTATGTCTACTCATTATTTTGGGAATAGATATAATAATGATAAATTAGAAGTGTATGTATGGGTAATGTTTTCTGAATATGATACTAGTAATGGTTCTTTTAAAGAATATTCTGGATATAGTATACCTCATGTAGTCACAGTTAATACTAAAGATGGTAAATTTGAAATAACTGGTAGCACCATTCCAAAGGATGGCAGTTACTACAGCAAAAGTATAAAATCCATGTTTCCATTAACTATAAGAATACAAGTATCAAATTTTTATAATACAAAGGAATATAAAAATTTATTAAAAGAGCATGATAAATTAATAAAAGTATATGAAAATTACACTAAGGAGAGTGAATAATATGTTAGAAAAATTTAATAAGGATATTATTGCAGCAATGAAAGAAAAAGAACAACTAAAACTTACTGTTTTAAGAATGGTAAAAGGTGCAATGCAATTAGAGTCAATTAACAATAAAAAAGAAGTTAATGATGAATTATTAATCGATTGTGTATCAAAACAAATTAAACTAAGAAATGATTCAATTAATGAATTCGAAAAAGCTAATAGGGGTGATTTGGTAGATAAAAACAAAGAAGAAATAGAAATTTTAAAGCAATATCTTCCAGAACAAATGTCTAGTGACGAAATAGATAAAGTCTTAGACGAAGTGTTTGCCTTTGTTAGTCCAACTTCAAATAAAGATATGGGTCTAGTTATGAAAGAAGTTACTCCTAAAGTAAAAGGTAGAGCTGATATGAAGTTAGTTAGTGAAAAAATAAAAGAAAGACTAAGTACTTTATAAGATATGACGATCATTACATGATCGTTTTTTTCATATTATTTTATAGGTGATAAAATGTTTGATAATATTAAAAAATATCTAAATGATGATGAGTGGAGAATACATATATATGATCAAAAAATCAATATTGTTAATTATATAGACATAATTACTTTGGAAGATAATAGAATTTCAATTAAATATCAAAATGGTATTATTGTAATAAAAGGAAAAAAATTATCCGTGAATAAAATGCTTGATAATGAAATATTAATAACGGGTATTATTGATAGTGTTGAATTTGAATAAAAACTAAAAAGATAAATTTTAAATATTATTTCAATTGCTTTCATAAACTTATATAGATTAAAACATAGGATTGGAGTGATCATGTGTTTAACAGCATCTATGAAGTTAAAATTGAAGGAAAAGATATTAAAAGGTTTATTAAGTCTTTGTATAGAAGGAAAATAGAAATAATAAATATATTGTATGGTGAAGATAACGTTCTATTAAAACTGGATAAGGATAATTATCAAAGACTATTAGAAATAAAAACTATATATGAGGTAAAATTAACAGAACTATATGGTTTTGTTAAGTGTAAATGGTTATTCGATAAATATAAAATTTTTCTACTGTCAGTCTGTTTTGGTTTTTTATTGCTATTTTTATTAAGCAATATTATTTTTAGCGTGGAAGTGATACATAGAAAAGGAGAAATAAGGAAGCTTATCTACAAAGAACTAGAAAGGTATCACATAGAAAAGTATAATTTAAGAGTTTCTTTTTCAAAACAAGAAGAAATAGTTAAAAATATTTTAGATAATAATAAAGATAAAATAGAGTGGCTAGAAATAGAACGAGTGGGGGTAAAATACATAGTAAGAGTAGAAGAAAGAATAATTAATAATATACCTGAAGAATCTCAAAAACGTCATGTAGTAGCTAGTAAAGATGGAATTATTATGCATATTGATGCTTCAAAAGGAGAGATAGTAAAAAGAATAAATGACTATGTTAAAAAAGGAGATATTATTATTAGTGGTAACATCACTAAAAGCGAAGAAATAAAAAACTCTATTGCTGCAGAAGGAAATGTTTATGCAGAAGTATGGTATGAAGTAGATGTAGAAATGCCTCTTGCATATAGAGAAGAATATAAAACAGGAAAAACCAAAAACACATTAACTTTAAGTTTCCTTAATAAGAGTTTTTCTTTGTTTGATTTAAAACCTTATAAAAACAAAAAAATAGTAGAAAATATTATATTTAAAAATAATATCTTACCTATTAAGCTATCTTATAATAAAGAAGAAGAACTAAAGGTAATAGATGAAGTATATACTCGTGATGAGGCGATAGAAAAAGCTATAGAACTAGCTAGAAAAAAACTTTCGGTTAAATTAGACGATGGTGAAAAAATATTATATGAAAAGAAATTGAAAACTAAGGAAAATAATAGTACAATATTAGTGACAGTATTTTTTAAAGTATATGAAAATATTACTTCTTATCAAGATATAATTGATGATGTAGAAGAAAATAATATAGCGAGGTGATTATATGTTTTGTTGTGATATATTAACTTCATTAGATAACACTTTGGGAGATGTATTACAAATGACATGGCCGATGCTTTTTATTTCTATGGTTTTAATAGCGTCAGTTAGGATTGCATATTTATATAATAAAAAAGAAGAATTAATATTACACAAAGAAATTATTCTTCTTACTTTTGTGTTGTATATATTATGTTTATTCCAAGTTGTAACATCACAAGATATAAATACTGTAACAGGAAATAATTATGTACCTTTTAGAGAAATTTTTAGATATGATTTTGGTGGTAGATTATTTGTTAAAAATATTATAGGAAATGTTATAATGTTCGTACCATATGGATTTTTTGCTACACTTTATGCTGATTTAAAAAAAGGAAGAAGCGCCTTTTTATTAGTCCTTTTAGCTTCATTATCTATAGAGTGTACACAACTTATGATAGGTAGAATATTCGACGTAGATGATATTTTGTTAAATGTTTTAGGTGGTATGATTGGATTTTACTTCTATAGGAGTATGGACAAGTTCGCCTCAACTCTTCCGAGGCTCTTTAAAAGTAAAATATTTTTAGATATTATATCGGTTATTATATTTGTTGTCATGATTTTATATATTATTTGGAGGTTGTAATGAATATAGGAGTTTTTAACGAAACAGACGAAGATTTAGAAAAAGAATTAAATGAATTGAAAGAACTATTAACTAACATTTGTAAAGATGAATCCCTTGGTGAAGGTGAGTTTAATATTATTATTGTAGATAATAATAAAATACAAGAATTAAATAAAGAATATAGAAATATTGATAAGGTTACAGATGTTATAAGCTTTGCTTTAGAAGACGATGAAACATACAAATTAGATGATTATCGCATGTTAGGTGATATTTATATTTGTATAGAAAAAGTGCATAGCCAAAAAGAAGAATATGGGCACTCATTTAAGAGGGAATTATCGTTTTTAGCTGTTCATGGATTATTACATCTACTTGGGTATGATCACATGGAAGAGGATGATGAAAGAATAATGTTTAGTAAACAAGAGGAGGTATTAACAAGATATGGAATCGAAAGGTAAAAAGTTTATAGTAAATAAAAACAAGACTATTTTAGATAGTTTTAAAAATGCATTAAATGGAATAAAAAGCGCTTATGCTACAGAATACCATATGGTTATTCATTGTTATTTCGCTGTAGCAGTTATAGTCTGTGCTGCTTTGTTTCAAATTAGTTATGTAGAATGGTTAATTTGTTTTTGTTTAATAGGTGCAGTAATTGCGTTAGAGTTAGTTAATACTGCTATAGAATCAGTAGTTAACATGATTACAACCGAATATAACTTTCATGCAAAAGTAGCAAAGGACACGGCATCAGGAGCTGTACTTGTAATGTCTATAATATCAGCAGTAGTGGGATTAATTATTTTCGTTCCTAAATTCTTTGAATTGTTTTAGAAAAAGGTGGATGTAATGAAAAGTGGATTTGTAAGTTTAGTAGGAAGACCTAACGTAGGTAAGAGTACTTTATTAAATAGTATATTAGAAAGAAAAATTGCAATAACATCTAATGTTTCAGGAACGACTAGAAATATAATTCAGGGAATATATAACGACGATGATTCTCAGATCGTTTTTATAGATACACCTGGTATTCATAAACCTCAAAATAAACTAGGTACAATTATGAACAAAAAAGCCTATACAATGGCAGATGATGTAGATATAGTATTATTTTTAATAGATGTAGAAAAAGGATATGGAAAAGGAGATTCTTTTATACTTGAAAGATTAAAAGAGTTAAATAAACCAATTATTCTATTAATGAATAAAGTGGACAAAGTAAAAAAAGATAAACTATTAGAGTTAATAAGTGAATATAGTAAGTTGTATGATTTTGCTGAAATAGTACCTATCTCAGCATTAAAAGGAATTAATGTTGAGGATTTAATAAACACTATCAAAAAGTATTTAAATGATAATACAGAATATTATTCTCGTGATGAAGTAACTAATGTTAGTAGAAATTTTATGTTAGGTGAACTTGTTAGAGAAAAGGTATTACATTTAACAAAAGAAGAAGTACCACATTCTGTAACCTGTTTAGTGGAACACTTCGAGGAAGATGAGATTTCTGCTCATGTAATGGTTACTATAATTGTAGATAGGGATAATTTAAAGAAAATTATTATTGGTAAAAATGGTTCTATGTTAAAGGAAATTGGTACTAAGGCGAGAAGAGATATGGAAGAATTATTAGGTAAAAAGGTTTTCTTAGAAACATATGTTAAAGCAATAGAAAATTGGAAGGACAGAGAGAAGTATTTAACAGAATTTGGGTTAAATGAATTAGAATAAGTATAAAACTTATTTATTGATATCACTATATAATAGGTGATATCAATGGATAAAATATTGTGGGATTTATTTAAATCTACTGGAGACATAAAATACTATTTGTTACTTCAAAAATTAGGGGTGGACAAAAATGGAGATTCAAAAGATAAAGGGAATAGTAATTAGTGAAACCAATTATAGTGAATCTAGTAAAATTTTAAATGTTTTGACTAAAGACTTAGGTATTATTGGGGTAATATCTAAAGGCTGTAGGAAGTTAAAAAGCAATCTTAGAAGTGTAAGTACTAAACTTACATATGGAATGTTTAATATTTATTATAAAAAAGATGGATTATCTACTTTAATAAGTGTAGATATAGAGAATAGTTTTAATAATATAAAAACAGATATTACAAAAATTAGCTATGCTAGTTTTTTGTTGGAATTAACAGAACAAGTATATAAACAAAACGATCATAATGATATTTTTGAATTATTTATAAGTGCCTTATTAAAAATTAATGAGGGATTTGATCCAATAATAATTACTAATATATTAGAATTAAAATATTTAGATTATTTAGGTATTAGATTAATGCTGGATGGTTGTAGCATTTGTGGTAATAGTGATGATATAGTAACCATTAGTGCTAAGCATGGTGGCTATTTGTGTAAGGATTGCCTAAAAGATGATAGAGTTTTTAGCCAAAGAACAATAAAATTAATGAGAATGTTTTATTATGTTGACATAAGTAAAATAACTAAATTAGATCTGCATTATGATACAATCAAAGAAATAGATACTTTTCTAGATGAGTATTATGATGAATACACAGGACTTTACCTAAAAAGTAAACAGTTTTTAAAAAATATAAGTAAAATAACTAGTTAATATATAACAAGTAAAAAAACACCTAAGGCAAGTGTTTTTTTACATTTGATGTGCATTTAGAGTTAGATTTATAATTATCAATATGATATAATAAAAAAAGGTGATATTATGGATCAACAATATATTAGAAACTTTAGTATTATAGCACATATTGATCATGGTAAAAGTACTTTGGCTGATCGTATTTTAGAAGTTACTAATGCGGTATCTAAAAGGGAAGCTAAAGCACAATTATTAGATAGTATGGATTTAGAAAGAGAACGTGGTATTACAATTAAGTTGAATACTGCTAGTCTAAATTATAAATATAACGATAAAGACTATTACTTAAATTTGATAGATACTCCGGGGCATGTAGACTTTACTTATGAAGTGTCTCGTAGTCTTGCGGCGTGTGAAGGTGCTATATTAGTGGTTGACGCTGCCCAAGGTATTGAAGCTCAAACTCTAGCCAATCTATATCTTGCTATGGAAAATGATTTAGTTATAATTCCAGTAATTAATAAGATAGATTTACCTAATGCAGATATACCAAAAGTGAAAAAAGAACTTATGGATTTAATTGGGTTTGACGAAGAAGAGATAATACTTACAAGCGCTAAAACCGGAGAAGGAATTAAAGAATTAGTTGATGCAATAGTAGAAAGAATTCCAGCTCCTAAAGGTGATGAAAAATCTTCTTTACAAGCCTTAATCTTTGACAGTGTGTTTGATCCATATAGAGGAATTGTGGTTTCTACTCGTATAGTAAACGGGAAAATTAAAGTGGGGGATACCATTAAAATGATGGAGACTAATGCAACTTATGAAGTAGTTGATCTAACTATAAATACTCCTAAAGAAGTAAAAAAGAAAGAGTTAAGTGCTGGAGAAGTTGGTTTTGTTTGCGCTAGCATTAAAAGTATAACAGATGTAAAAGTAGGAGACACCATTACTCTTGCAAATAATACTGCAAAAGAAAAACTACCAGGATATAAGCCAATGAAATCTATGGTTTTTTGTGGAATTTATCCAATTGAATCTTCTCGTTTTGAAGATTTAAGAGAAGCGTTAAATAAACTTAAATTAAATGATGCTTCATTAATTTTTGAACCAGAAACATCAAGTGCATTAGGGTTTGGATTTAGATGTGGTTTCTTAGGGCTTTTACATATGGAAATAATAAAAGAACGTGTTACCCGTGAATTTAATATAGATCTAATTACTACTGCACCTTCGGTAGTATATGAAGTAGAACTAACAAACAAAGAAATAATCATGGTAGATGCACCTAATAAACTACCTGATAAAGTAAAAATATCAGAAATTAAAGAACCATATATAAGAACTAATATATTTACACCTAGTGATTATATTGGACCAATTATGGAATTGTGCCAAGAAAAAAGAGGAATATATATAAGTATGGATTATATTGATCCTACAAGGGTTAACATTCATTATGAGTTACCTTTATCGGAAATTGTGTATGACTTTTTTGATAAATTAAAATCTTATACAAAAGGATATGCATCATTTGATTATGAAATAATTGGTTATAAACCAAGCAATTTAGTAAAGATGGATATTCTATTAAATGGCGAAGTAATTGATGCATTGTCTGTAATAGTTCATAAAGATTTTGCATATCCAAGGGGACGTGCAGTAGTAGAAAAACTAAAAGAAGTTATTCCACGTCAAATGTTTGAAGTTCCAATTCAAGCTTCCCTTGGTAATCATGTTATAGCAAGAAGCACAGTTAAAGCATTAAGAAAAGATGTTTTAGCAAAATGTTATGGTGGAGATATCACTAGAAAAAGAAAACTTCTAGAAAAACAAAAAGAAGGTAAAAAGAAAATGAAACAGATAGGAAGTGTAGAACTTCCTCAAGAAGCTTTTATGAGTGTATTAAGTATGGATGGTGAATAATATGGCAAGTAATCAAGATATAATAAGAGAGGCTAGTTATTTTTTAGATAATGATGTTACGGTTGAACAAGCTAGTAAAGATTTAGGAATTAGTAAAAGAACTTTGCAGTTACATTTAAAAAAATTAGAAAGTATTGCTCCAGATACATTTAGATTGGTAGAAGATAAAAAGAAAGCTAATGAAAAACGTGGAAGAGTTGTTGGCGGTACTTTAGGAAAAAGAAAGCCTACGTGGAGTGGTGATGATGCCGTAGTTGCTGTCCAAAGTATGCTGGATAGACAGATGACATATCGTGAAGCAGAAGAAAAACTAGGTGTTCCAAGATCAACGTTATACGAAATGACACATAGCGATGAAATTGATAGTGAATCTTCTTCGCTGCTTTATACATTATCGCAAGCTAATAAAAGAGGGTTATCTGTGCAAGAATATGAAAAAAGAAGTAGTGATATTCATATAGCTAGTGATATGGCTGCAAAGCAAGTAAATGAAGACGAAATGTATCGTAAAAAAGGAAAATAAAAGGGGTGTGAATATGGATAAAGGAGAAGCAAAATCTTTATATATTCACATTCCTTTTTGTCATTCTATATGTTCATATTGTGATTTTTGTAAAATGTTTTATAATGAAAAATTGGTTAGTAGTTATTTAAATTCCTTAAGAAATGAAATAAGTAAATATTATCAAAACGAAATCATAGAAACAATATATATAGGTGGCGGAACACCATCATCTTTAAATTGCAAACAATTAGATATTTTATTTGATATACTTAAGGTTATTAAAACTTCATCCAATTTAGAATTTACATTTGAAGTTAATGTTAATGATATTAATGAAAGTCTTTTAAAGAAATTAAAAAATAATAAAGTAAATAGAATTAGTATAGGAATAGAAACTATTAATGATAAGTTTTTAAAATTAATAGAAAGATACCATACTAAAGAAGAGGTTTTAGAAAAAATAAATCTTACAAAAAATTATTTTGATAATATTAATGTCGATTTTATGTATGGGTTTCCTGAAGAAACTATGGAAGACTTAAACAACGATTTAGAATTTTTTAAAGAATTAGATGTTAATCATATATCCATTTATTCTTTAATATTGGAACCAAATACTAAACTATATATAAATAATATAGAACCAATTGATGAAAATCTGGAATCTAATATGTATTTTCATATTATTGATTATTTAGAAAAGTTAGGTTTTAATCATTATGAGATTAGTAATTTTGAAAAAAATGGTACTTATTCTAGGCACAATCTAACATATTGGAACAATGAACATTATTATGGATTTGGACTGGGGGCGTCAGGATATATAAATAATATTAGATATACAGACACTAGAAGCATCAATAAATATTTAAATGGTAGTTATAGGTTAGAAGCAGATATTATAACTAAGGAGCTTGATATGGAAAATGAAATGATTCTAGGCCTTAGAAAAATAAAAGGGGTTAGTAAGACTGGGTTTTTAGATAAGTTTAAATGCAGAGTAGAAGATGTTTTTGATATAAATAAATTATTACACAAAAACTTATTGCAAGAAGATAAAAACTATCTATTTATTCCAAAAGATAAGTTATATTTATCAAACAGCATATTAGTAAACTTTATCAAAAACGATTGAAAACATTTGTTCGCAATGATATAATGTTAATAGTGATAATAACGGAGGAAAGATGAATAAAGTAGAAGTATTTAAGAACGAATTTAAATTTATAAAAAATGAAAGTTATGGTATTGATGCTAGATATTTAGTAGATAGTCTACCTGATTACTTTTTTGAGGTTCCAGCGTCATCGACTGGCAAATACCATCCTAAATATACATTGGGAGACGGAGGATTAGTAAGACACACAAAAGCTGCCGTAAGAATAGCTGATGCATTATTGAACAACCCTTTGATTGGTGGCAAATATACAGATAGAGAAAAAGACCTAATGATTATAGCTCTAATATTACATGATGGACTAAAATCTGGTAAAGAGAAAAGTCAATATACTAAAGTAGAACATCCTTTATATGTATCGGAGCATATAAAGGATAATATGGATAACCTTAGTATGAGTGATGAAGATATAGAGTTTATTTGTGATGTAATTGAATCTCATATGGGGCCATGGAATAAAGATTTTGATGGGAATGAAGTCTTACCTATACCAAAAACTAAATATCAAAATTTTGTACATATGTGCGACTTTTTAGCATCAAGAAAATTCTTAAACGTAGAATTTGATTCAAATAATAATATAATTGAATAATAAAATAAAGCTGAAACATATTTGTGGGGAGGTAAAATTATGAAAGTAAGCAATTTAAAGGTAAGTTTATTACCGCATACACCATTTTTAATGGAGGATGGTAAATTCAATATACAAAAAGCGATGAACTATCAAGGGCAACTTGGAGGGATTTGTTATAGTGAAGAAGGTCTCGGAGCTTCTTTTGAAGAAGACTTCGACAAAACTGAACGTAGAGTAAATATGATGACAAGTGGGGAACATCAAAGCGTTTTCGAGCATGTAAATGTCGGTTTATATTTACAAAATAGTCCTAAATTCTTAAATATGATTTTGAATAATGAACATCAGTATTCAACTAGCGAAAGATCACTTAGATATACTTCAATCAAGGAAGGTGAATTGCCTAAAGAAATGATTGATTTATATAACAAGTGGAATTCTATTTTCTTTATGAAAATTAAAGATCAATATGGTCATTGTAAGAGTGATGCGGCAATTAGGAAATTAGCTCAAGAAAATTCAAGATACTTAATGCCTGTAACTATGTCAACAGAGATGGTTCACACAATTCCTTTGGCACAGTTACATCGTGTAGTAAATTATTTGATGGATTATGCTGATAATGGTTTTAATGGTATTAAGGATGATTTACATGATCAAATGGAACTAGATATTAATACATTTATATGCGAGTTAGATAATCTTGGTTTGATAGATGAAAGGTTGCTGTCAAATCGTAAACATAGAAGTTTAAGTATCTTTGGTCAAAACATTCAACTTAATAGCAGAGAGTTTGGTGATGTATATTCTACTGCGTATAAAGGTAGTTTTGCTGAATATGCACAAGCTCACAGACACCGCACAATTTATTATCAAATGGAAAGAACAGTAGATAAAGATTATTATATTCCACCTATATTAGGTGATGATGTTTGGGCAATAAGCGAATGGCAAAAAGATATGGAACTAGTAACAAAAATGGGATATATTCCTCAAGGTGAAATGATCAAAATAAGTGAAAAAGGTACTTTTGAAAACTTTGTAATGAAGATGAAGGAAAGACTTTGTAGTGCTGCACAGTTAGAAGTGGCTATGCAAACAGAAGAAACTAGAAATGAATATAGACAAGGTTTGTATAGACTAACAATAACAAACAATATAAACACAAAGAATATAGAAGCTTATTTGAAATATAAAGAAAAAATGTATACATTAGATAAATATTCTAAAGGGGCTAGATGTACATTCCCGGATTATGATTGTCCTAGGGACTGCAAGTTTTCTGAAGGAAAGACATTAAAAAGAAAGATATAGAGGTTAAAAGATGGAAAAGGGTAAATTGATTGTTATTGAAGGTACTGATTGTTCGGGAAAAGAGACGCAGAGTAAATTATTAATAAAAAAGTTAAAGGAACAAAACATTGACTGCATTATGTTTGGCTTTCCGAATTATGATTCTCCAACAGGTAAAATAGTAGGTGGTCCATATTTAGGAAAACAAGAAATATCAGAATGTTATTTCAAAGAGGGTGCAGTTGCAGTTGACCCCAAAATAGCTAGTCTATATTATTCGGCTGACTTTAAATATAATATAGATGAAATAAACACTTACTTAGATAAAGGTTATTATGTAATATTAGATCGCTATGTTACTAGTAGCTTAGGTCATCAAGGCAGTAAGATAAATAATAAAGATGAACGATTTGAAATGTTTCAATGGATTGATAAACTTAACTATTGGTTATTAGGATTACCTAAACCTGATATCACTATTTTCTTACATGTGCCTTTTGAGTATGCTAAAGAACTTAAAAAGAACAGAGTTGCTATTGATGAACATGAAAAAGATGAAGAACATTTAAAAAATGCTGAACAAACATATTTAGAGTTAGTAGAACTTTACAATTGGGAATATGTCAATTGTGTAAAAGACAATAATTTGCGTTCTATAGAAGACATTAATAGTGAAATTATGAATATAATACTATAGTTATATAGGAGGTAATTATGTATTTGGTCGCACATAGAGGACTCCATTCAAAAAATACTAAAGAAAATACGTTGGGAGCTATTAAATTGGGAGACTCCAATAGTAGAATTGATGGAGTGGAAATTGATGTTAGATTAACTAAAGATAATCAAGTTGTGGTAATACATGATGAGTCAATAGATAGAGTTAGTAATGGCAAGGGCAAGGTTTCTGAAATGTCTCTTGATAGACTAAAACGATTTAATTATGGAAGTTTTCTAAAAAGAACAACAATCAGTACTTTAGATGAAGTATTAAATAAATTTAGTACTAAGACATTATTAATAATTGAATTAAAAGATGAACTTATAAGAAATATTATATTAGCTAAAAAAGTTTTAGAAATAACTTCTCGATACCCTAATTTAAATATTTGGTTTAAAAGTTTTTCAAAAGATATTGTTATTTATTTAAAAGAAAATACTAATAGGCCAGTAGGGGCATTAGTAAACAAAAATCATATTGATAATTTAGATTTGGATGTAGATTTTTATTCTATTTCTAAAAAAATAATTACCAACGAAATG
Source organism: Bacilli bacterium (assembly GCA_017435255.1). GTDB lineage: Bacteria > Bacillota_I > Bacilli_A > RF39 > UBA660 > RGIG3091. The sequence continues at coordinate 57,859 of JAFSFI010000007.1, forward strand.
GTATCATCTAAATTATTGCAAAATAAAAACATTATGGTTTGGACTATAAACTCTAAAGATGATATGGAAGCATTAAATAATAGTGTAGGAACTAATTTAGAAAATATTTATATTATAAGCGATAACCCTTTGATATTTAAAAAATAATAAAACTGATAGATTAATTTCTATCAGTTTTTTAATTTCCATATACATATATATCATACATATCAACAATTTCAATTTCCGTTGTATATGCATCAATAATTTCAAGTTCATAAGCATCAATAATTTCGGTTGTGTCTTGTTTTTTGACATATTTTGTTTTTGTTTGAGTATTTTCTACTTCAGATACAATTGTTTTTTCTAAGTCGGCATCTACTTCAACGATTCTTATTACTTCATTAAATGTTGTATGACCTTCGATTACTTTTTCTAATGCGTCTTGTAAAAGAGTAGTAACTCCACCACCGTACACGATTTTTCTTAATTCTTCTTTATCTATATTTGGATCACTTATAACATCTCTTAAATGATCGGTAATATATAATACCTCGTGTACTGCTATACGTCCTTTAAAACCGTGGTTGCAATGTTCGCATCCAACTGGCTCATATACTTCTCCTACATATTTATTTAGTATTTTTCTAAAGAAATGCTCTTCATATGGAGTGACAGGCCTTTTCTTTCTACATTTTGGGCATAAAGTTCTAACCAGTTTTTGAGAAATAATTCCCGTTAATGCGCTCGATAATAAATATCTTTCTACATCCATATCTAGAAGTCTTTCTATTGTGCTAAGTGAGTCATTTGTATGTATTGTAGATAATACTAAGTGACCTGTTATAGAGGCACGAACAGCAATTTGTGCAGTTTCTGAGTCACGAATTTCCCCAATAAGTATAACATTTGGGTCTTGACGCAAGATAGATCTCAATACTGCCGCAAAGGTTAAGCCAATATCACTATTTACTTGCACTTGATTTATTCCTTCAACATTCATTTCTATTGGATCTTCAACAGTAATGATATTTGTTTCTTCTTTATTTAACGCTTGTAACATAGAGTAGGTAGTAGTTGATTTACCACTACCAGTAGCTCCGGTAACTAGAATAATACCATTAGGAACGGCCATCATCTTTTCTACTAGTTTTAAATTCTTTTTTGAAAATCCTAAACTATCCATACCTGTTAAACTTTTGGTGAAGTCTAAAATACGGATAACAACTTTTTCACCTTCGTTGGTAGGTAACACAGATACACGCATATCTAAATCTTTACCCTCGATACGTCCTTTAATAGCACCATCTTGAGGAAGTCTTGTTTCAGTTATGTTCATATTTGAAATAAGCTTAACCCTGGTTACTAAATTTCGCTCATATTCTTTTGGAATAACGGTGTGATCCTTTAATTCTCCATCCATACGCATACGGATAGTTAGAGAATCCTCCCTAGGGTCCATATGTATATCACTGGCATTGTGTTGTGCAGCATATAATATGATTTGGTTTACAATATCAACAATTGGAATATGATGTAAATCGTACTCTACCATACATTTTGTCCCCTTTTTATAATTTCTATATAGCATTCTATTCTAATTTATTATATAATACATTTAGAATATAATCAATAAAGGTAAGTGAAAAATATGAAAAAGATTAACAGTAGGGGATTTGTAATGGTAGAAACTATTATAGTTGCAGTATTCGTAATTGGTATTTGTACTTTTTTATTTGCCAATTTCTTACCTTTAATTGGTGATTATGAAAGAGTTAGTCAATATGATACGCTTGAATCTAAATATAAAAACCACGAAATAAGGAAAATGATTTTAAGAGATTTAAATAGCAATAACGATTTAGAAGTTTTATTTACAGATATTTCTGGAACTACAGTATATAATAAATATTCAAATTATGAAGCAACACTTTCTGATAGAATAATTATTAAAAATAGTTTGTGTGATGTCTTAGATTCTCGTAATTATTGTAATAAGTTGTTAGGAAAAGACCATTTAGATGTTAAAGAAATATATATTACAAAATTTAAATTAACTGACATGAAAAATTCTGTTAAATCGTTAGATGGACAAAGGGCATTAAAAGAATATATTGATTATCTACCTAGTTATAGCAAATATTCTAGTAGATATAACAACTACTATCGCCTAATCGTGATTTATAACGATGGAACTATGTCTAATATAGAGGTGCATTATGAAATTGGATAAGAAGGGTTTTACTGTTATAGAATTAATTTTAAGTTTTGTTTTGGTTATGTTTTTATCAATGGGAATGTTTACCCTTGTTACTAATTACAAAAATAGGGAGCAAAAAGAATCTGTTAAACGTGAACTGTTGGCGCTAGAAAATGCATTGGTTCAAGACATTTACCAAGATACCATTGAAAGAAAAGTAGATAATATTAAGAATTGTACGGATGCTTCTGGACAAATTGTTAAACAATGTATAGATATCAAGTTTTTAGATGGAACAGAAAAACAATTGAAAGTTGAACAGACTGATATAGAAGTAACAGAGGAAGGAACGAAGTTTGAATACACTACATTCACTATTTTATACGGAGGAGTTAAATATAATAATCCAGACCCTAAATTCACTAAAATAGTAAGTGACTATATTTTAACATCAAGCATTCCTGATGATAATTTAGAGTATGGGGTAATATATCATATTAAAATACGTATTAAAAACCAAGATATAAAAGAAGAGTATGTAGTAGATGTAGTTACTACGGGTTTAAGATAGTAATAGATAAACTATACTAGATGATATTATAGCATGCAACACTCTTGATATGAAATAAGGACTATATTTAATATTAAAATCAGATAATATACTCATTACTTGCATGTGTATACTTAACCCTCCAAATGATATAAAAAATGTAATGATACTTGCTTTTATATTAATTGGGATATCTATATTAGAAATGGATTTTATGCCGCCAGTCATCTCTAGTATTCCATTTAGAATGGATTCTGTAATGGGGTTTAGATCCAAAAATTCTTTTAATATAGCACTTAGAATAATAAAAATAGTTATGATTCCTAAAAGTAATAATAATGTATTAATTGTTTTAAAAATACTATTAGTTAATATTTCACTAAAAGAATAGTTATCGCTATTCCTTTTTTTATGCATCTTATTTATTGCTATAGTAATAGATACTTTTTCTTTTTTATACTTATTGTATTTTGGCCTATAAATTGTTGCAATAATAAGATTAGATAATATATGTACTAGTAATATTAATACTCCAATTTGTTTGTTACTTAAAAAAATTACTCCTATAGTACCTATAACAAATAATGGATTTGAGAAATGATTGAACTTTAATAAATAATTAGCTTCTTTTTTATCAATTTTATCGTCTTTAAGTAATTCCTTTATATATTTGCCACTACTAGGAAAACCTGATATTAAACTTCCTATCAGAACAAAAGAAGCCTCTCCGGGAAGATGAAAAAGACTATTCATAATATTTTTTGATAATTCCCCAATTAATTCTACAAAACCATACTGTATTAACAGTTCAGTAACTAAGAAAAACGGGAACAAAGAAGGAATAAGTGAATCTTTCCAAATCGAAATAGAAAAAGAAACAGATTCCATGATATTGCTAGGAATAACAAGAAAAATAATTAGTATGCTAATTAATAGAGAAATTATAATTAGACTTTGTATTTTTGCTTTCATATTTATCAATCTTTCTGTTATAATTAAAATGAGGATGTGGTCTACTTGATTAATAAAATATATGAGAGAATAAAGAAGTTTATAAAAGAAAATTATAAAGAGATAATTTTTTTAGTTTTATTTTATATTTTTATGACTTTTCCAGTGCCTTATTATATATGTGTATCTGGTGGGACAATAGATTTAGGAAAAAGATTAGAAATAGAAGATTCATATACCGAAAAAGGATCGTTTAATTTATCATATGTATCTGAGCTTAGAGGTACCATCCCTACATATTTATTAAGTTATATAATTCCTAGTTGGGAGAAAGTTGAAATTGAAGCATATCAATACAATGAAGATGAAACTATGGAAGAAATAACTGCTAGGGATAAAATGTATTTAAATGATGCTAATCAATCTGCTATCTATGTTGCGTATACAAAAGCAGGAAAAACCTTTAAGGTTACTGATCAAAGATATCAGGTGTATTTTGTTGATGAACGCGCCAGTGACGAAATACAAGTTAGTGATGAACTCGTTGGAGTAGACGAATTAACCGATGTTAGTTTAGAAACCTTTAAAGAATACATTAATACTAAAAATGCTGGTGATGAAGTAACAATTAAATTAAGACGCGATAATAAAGATATAAGTGTAAAAACTACTATTTTTGAAGAAGAAGGAATTAAGTATGCGGGACTTGCGTTTTTTAACATTATAGATTATGAAACCGATCCTAAAATAAAACTAAAATTTAAAGATTCAGAATCTGGTCCATCAGGAGGATTTACTCTTGCTCTAGCTATATACAATAGATTAACTGAAGAAGATATTACTAAAGGTAAAAAGATCGTCGGTACTGGTACAATTGACATGGATGGTAATGTTGGGGAAATAGGTGGAGTTAAATATAAGCTTATGGGTGCAGTTAAAGATGATGCAGATATATTTATCGTGCCTAACGGAAATAATTACGAAGAGTGTATCAAATTAAAAAAAGAAAAGAATTACGATATCAAAATAATTGGGGTAGATAATTTTGATGATGCTTTAGATAAACTATCTAAAATTAAATAATTATATTGAAACTGCTATTAATTAAGTAGTTTTTTTCTTTGAATTTAATACCTCTGTTTGGTATAATAAAACATGTAGGTGACGTACATGAAAAGAAGTGAAGTAGATAGAACAAAACTAAGTCCAATGATGCAACAATACTTGGATATTAAAGATAAGTATAATGATACAATTATCTTTTTTCGGCTTGGAGATTTCTACGAAATGTTTTTTGAGGATGCAGTTATTTGTAGTAGGGAATTAGAGTTAACTTTAACAGGAAGAAATGCAGGCCTTGAAGAAAGAGTTCCTATGTGTGGAGTTCCGTATCATGCATATGTTGGATATTTAAATAAACTAATTGATAAAGGTTATAAAGTGGCAATATGTGAACAACTAACTGATCCTAAAGAATCTAAAGGAATGGTTGAACGTGATGTAATACAAGTAATAACTAAAGGTACTAGATTAGATAATACCTTAAACGAAAAAGATAATAGTTATATTGGTAATATATATGATTTTGAATATTGTTATGGTGTTAGTTATACAGATATAACTACAGGTCATTTTTATTCATTAATTGTTGAACACGATCAAAACAAGTTATTTAAAGAAATAGTCAATAGAAACATATTAGAGGTAATTGTAAACGATAAAATAGATAGAGAAATTATAAGTATATTAAGAGATAGTTATAATATATTAGTAACTATTACAGATAACGTTTATGAAGAAAACGATTATGATTACTTGTATAAAAATATTGCTGATATTAGGTTAATAACAACAATTAAGCATTTGTTAAACTATATAATTGATACTAAAAAAGGTAATTTGTCACATTTGCAAGAAGTCGAAGTAGTTAATGTAGATAAATATTTAACATTTGATATACATACAAAAAAGAACTTAGAATTAACTGAAACTATTAGATTGAGGGAAAGGGCTTTTTCTCTTCTGTGGCTTTTGGACAAAACAAAAACTGCTATGGGAAGTAGATGCTTAAAAAACAATATAGAAAATCCTCTAACAGATATTTTTGAAATAAACAAAAGATATGATATTATAGAAACACTTTTAACAGAATTCATTTTAAAAGAAGAATTGGTTCGTAATTTAAATGAAGTATATGACTTGGAACGATTAGCTAGCCGAATTAGTTATGGGAATTTAAATGCGAGGGATTTATTGCAACTTAAAAACTCATTAAAAGTACTACCAGATATTAAAAGAATTTTAGAAGAAATGAAATATCCTAAAACAATTGATACCTTAGAATATATATATGATTTATTAGAAAAATCTATTAATGAGGATGCACCCATTACTATAAGAGAAGGAGAATTAATCAAGCCAGGATATTCTATAGAGTTAGATGAATTAAAAGAAATAAGTTCTGGTTCTAAAGACTTTATATTACAGATTGAACAAGATGAACGCGAAAGAACGGGAATTAAGAATTTAAAGGTTGGCTTTAACAAAGTGTTTGGATACTATATTGAAGTATCAAAAGGTAATATTCCCCTAATTAAAGAGGAATATGGATATGATAGAAAGCAAACTTTAGCTAATTGTGAAAGGTTTATAACGCCACTTCTTAAGGAAAAAGAAAATATTATTTTGGGTGCCGAGGAAAAAATCGTCAATTTAGAGTATAAACTATTTATGGAAATAAGAGATTATGTTAGAGAGTTTATAGGAGAAATCCAAACAGTATCTAAAGTACTTGCAGAAGTTGATATGATGGCTTCTCTTGCCACAGTTAGTGAAGAGAATAATTATACTAGGCCAACCCTAACAGAAGAAAGAATAATTAATATCAAAGAAGGACGACACCCGGTAGTAGAAAAAGTCAGTAAAAAAGAATATGTCCCTAATGATATATTAATGGGTAAAGGCATAGATATACTTCTTATTACAGGCCCAAATATGGCGGGTAAATCAACATATATGAGGCAATTAGCAATCACTGTTATTATGGCACAAATTGGTTCTTTTGTACCAGCAAAAAGTTGTGTTATTCCAATTTTTGATAAAATCTTTACTAGAATTGGTGCTAGCGATGATTTAGTAAGTGGAGAGTCTACATTTATGGTTGAAATGAAAGAAGCTAATTATGCGATCCAAGAAGCAACTTCTAATAGTTTAATTCTTTTTGATGAATTAGGTAGAGGTACTGCAACATATGACGGTATGAGCTTAGCACAAGCAATACTAGAATATATTCATGACAAAATTAAAGCAAAAACACTATTCTCAACTCATTATCATGAATTAACAACATTATCAGCCGATTTAACCAATTTAAGAAATGTCCACGTAAGTGCGATCGAAGAAGATGGTAAAATTACTTTCTTACACAAGATTAAGCAAGGTGCGGTTGATAAAAGTTATGGTATACATGTAGCAAGTCTCGCTAAGTTACCTAAGTCTCTAATAGATCGAGCTAACGAAATATTAGATGTATATGAAAATAAAAACAATAAAAAACAACCGTTCGTACAAACCTCTTTATTTCTAAACACAGATGAAAAAGAAGAAGAAAAGGGCAATTATTTAGAAGATAGATTAAAAGAAGTTAATCCTCTTGAAACAACTCCTATGGAAGCATTAAACATTTTATATGAATTAAAGAATAGTTTAAAAGGCAAAGAATAATTAATGCATAAATTTGACATATTATCTTTGTCTTTTTATGTTATGAACCACCAAAATATTGATAATTTATTTTATTGTTGCTATAATTTCATTAAGGTAGGTGTCTTATGAAATTTAACGTTATTGATAATAATGGTAAACAAATTGAATGTGATGTAATTTTTACCTTTAAAGATGATAGCAATAATATTAGTTATATTGTCTATACAGATGGAACCAAGGATGAATCAGGAGATCTAGAAATATATTCATCGAGATATGTTTTAGAAAACGACAATTATATCTTGCAAGCAATTGAAAATGATTATGAGTGGAATATGATTGATAATATGATTGCTTCTAGGTTTAACGAAGTGGATTGATAATATGAGAAAGATAGAAATTTATGAAGACCCTAACGGGAAAATTACATTAAGACAATATAGACACGACAGCGAAAAGCCGGAGATCACCTTAAAAGGAGAACAAGTATTAGAATATTTGCAAAAAATATCATCATCTACTATTGAAGATATAGAGATTAGAGAATCATCTTCAAGAAAGTCTCTTAGAGTTAGTACAGGTGATCATGTTATAGATTTAATTGATTTAAAAAAATTAGATAGTCACGAAGAACACTTGCGACCATTATTTCGAAAAGTAGATAAAGAGCTAACAGATAAAAAAATAAGAGAATTAAAAAGTGGTAGAGCGAAAAAGACGCCACCTAAAACAACGAGGAAAAACAAATATAATAATTGTTTAATGAAAATAGGGGTTGGGCTAACTACTTTAGCAATAGGTGTTGGTCTCGTAGCAACGTTGCCTACAGAGGCTACTTCGCTAGATATAGATAATAATTCTAGCATATCTGTTTTTGATGATTCCTATGTAGAACCCGTTATGGAAGAAGATAATTTAGTTGACATAACTCTTGATAAAGTCGAGCAGATGGGTGATGTAATGCCTCCTAGTGAAGATGTTCCAATAGTTCAAGAATCTAAGCCGTCTTATGAAGTTGAGTTTATAGATAATAATCAAGTTAATAGCACTGAGACAGTAGAGTTTAGTTATGAAGATAATTATAACAGTGACAAAGCTATTACAACTAGAGCAAAATATGGATATATGATTAGTTTATACGCTAATAAATATGGTGTAGATCCGGACTTAATGATTGCTATAGCTACCCAAGAAAAAGGAGAACATTCAGCAGTTATGGATCCTGGTGGTGCTACTGGAATAATGCAGATTCAAAACGAAGTATGGTTAGGAAAAAAAATACAAGCATACAATTATGAAACAGGAAAATATGATTCGTTTATAGTTGATAATAATAAAATACAAAATCTAGAAACAAATATCCAAATGGGATGCATGTATTTCCAAAATTGCCTAAATTATATGAATTATAACATTCCGGCAGCTATTCAGTGCTATAATATGGGTAGTGGTAACATGGATATGATTTTAAATGCGTACGCTAATGATATGGGGACGACAAGAGAAAACGTTTTAAGCGCTCAAACCGATAACAATTGGATGAATTATCGTTATTTAACTAATGGTGTAGGAGATGCTAATTATGTCGAAAATGTTGTTCAGTGGTTAGGAACCAATAAGACAGTTAGTGTTTTAAATCGAAACAATAATTCTGTAGATTTAAAAATATCGAATAATGAGGCTATAAAAACATTTTAATATCAAAATATATAATATATTTAAATAAAGGAGGATATTATGAATATTGTAGATGTACTAATTATTTTAACTATTTTGTGTGCTGCAGTTATAGGATTTAAAAGGGGAGTTTTAAAAGAACTGGTAATGACTGTAGGTTTCTTATTAGTTTTTATTATCTCGTTCTATTTAAAAACCCCACTTGCAGAATGGATGAGTCTTCACTTACCGTTTTTTAACTTTGGCGGTATAGTAGAAGGACTGACTGTACTAAACATTATTTTTTATCAACTAGTAGCGTTTATTACTGTTTTTAGTGTAATAATGGCAGTATTTAGAGTAGTACTAGCAGTTACTGGTTTTATTGAGAAAATATTAAAGTTTACAATTATTTTAGGTATTCCATCAAAAATATTAGGAGCAATAGTAGGTGCTATAGAAGGTTACATTATAGCGTTTTTATTAGTATTCTTATTTAATCAACCAATGTTTGATGTAGGGATAATTAATGATTCTAAATATAAGGATAAAATTCTTAATTCAACGCCTATATTAACAAACGTTGTTTCAAGTATTGGTGATACAGTTACAGATGTTTATAATTTAGTAGAAAATAATAAAGATGTAAAGAATAAAGATCAAATCAATAGAGAGACAATTAACATTATGTTAAAACACAAGGTTATAAGTGTAAAACACATAGAAAAATTAATTGAAAAAGATAAAATTAATGTGCCAGGGATTGATGCAGTCTTAAACGAATATAGATAGGAGAATAATTATGTTAAAACATTTAAATAATGAAAATTTTAATGAGGAAATCAAAGAAGGATTGGTTTTAGTTGATTTCTATGCAGATTGGTGTGGTCCATGTAGGATGATAGGGCCAATAGTAGAAGAATTATCAAATGAAATCCCCAATCTTAAAGTAATTAAAATTAATGTAGATGAAAGAGAAGATGTTGCCAAAACTTATGGCGTTATGTCTATTCCTACTTTGATATTATTTAGAAATGGAGAAATGGAAAAAAAACAAGTTGGTTTTGTTCCTAAAGAAGTATTAATTCGTTGGTTTAACTAAAGACTATTATGAAAACAATAGTCTTTTTCTTGTAAATTTTTCTTATTTTTGATATAATACAAAACAATTTTAAAGGGGAATTACATATGGCAACAAAATTAGAAAGATTAAAATGGGAATTGTTCAAATTGAAAAACCAGGGTTTAATTTTATCGGGGTTTAAAAAAGGTTTAATTCGCCCGTATGATGATGAACTTATAGAAAATTTAAGACATGTATATTATGGTGGGATTCCAGCATCCATCTTATTGCTTTTAGACAATTATTGCCAAGGAAAATGCTACGATAGAGCATTATTAATTACTTTTGGATTTGGTGACGATGATTTTAGATTAGTTGATGCTGATATAGATTCAATCACCTTGCAACCTAGATATGTCGATAAATATAGGAATAGTAGTGATATTCACTATGGAAATCATTGTTTTGCAGAAAGAACAACTAAAGACGGTACAACATGGGTGTATGATACTACAGCAGGACTTGTATTTGAAAAAGACCTATATTATAAACTGCAAAGTCCTAAAGTTACTACTGTAATAGATAAGCAACAAGTAATAAACAACATTGAATATCAAGAAATAAAAAATGCCAATATGGAACAAAATAAACATGTCTTACCACTAATCATGCCACATATAGAGGAAAGCGTTGAAAAAGCCTTACCTTTTTACCAAGCGATTGTAAGGGACGAAATAGAACTATTTAAAAAAGAAATAAATTACGACAATATAGAAAAAGCGATTCAAGATGATATGAGAGAATCTATTTTGCTATATTATAAAATGAAAAAAAATAAACCTAAACCATAGGTTTATTTTTCTATGTAAATTTTTTTGATAATTTCATAATTATATGAACTAAGTAAATCTAAATCATCTTGTGATATATTAATAAAATATGTCACATCATTATTATATTCTTTAGTATGATATATATCTTTTAATATATAATCTATTTTCTTTTGATCTTCATACAAAGCAACTAATTTAATCTGATATCCTGAAATTAGTTCAACGATATCAGATTTCTTCAATGCATCACTAACAGATTTAGTATAGGCTCTTACCAGTCCACCAGCACCTAATTTAATGCCTCCAAAATATCTTATTACTACACATAATATATAATTCAAATTATTCTTATCTAGAACTTGTAAAATAGGAATTCCTGCAGTCCCACCAGGTTCTCCATCATCACTACTTTTCTTATATCCATTAATTATATAAGCATAACAATAATGTGTTGCAAAAGGATGTTCTTTTTTAATACTTAATAAAATATTATTAATTTCATCAATACTATTTATCTTATATAGATTTGTTATGAATCTTGACTTTTTAATTTCTAATTCATCGGTATAATTATTTTTAATTGTAAACATATGACCACCATAATCATTATAACTTAAAACTTACTTTTTATGAATAATAATTTATGATATAATTTAATCATAATTAGGAGGTATTATTATGGCTAGAGACGGTTCTCGATATATGGCTAAAAAAGCTATTATGAGTATACTTTTATTCTATCTTTGTTCAACAGTTATGTTGTTGATAACAATATATGAGAAAGAGGTGTACCTTATATTACTAATCTTTTTATTTATAATTGCTGCAATAGTTTGGGCAATTATTAGACGAAAAAGAGCAAAAAAAAGATTAATTGAAAAATTTAACAAAAATATTGATTTTTCTAAAGCGAGAGTTGCTCAAATAAAAGAGGATACACACGAGGATTTTTATTTAATCTATGATCCCAAAATAAAAGAGTTAGAAAAGATAGTTATATTGCAAATTCAAAAGGATAACAATCTTTTTTCATCAACTACTTTTAAACAAAAAGGTGTATCACACTTTAGAAGATTGCAATCAATAAACTCGAAAAACATAAAAAGTATTACCAAAATAGATCAAACAATTCTAAATGAAATCAAAAATGTTAATGTGGTGTCAGCATTTATAATTCAATATCAAAAAAATGGTAACATTGAACATATTGGGATGAAAATAACATGTAAATATAAGGGGGCGAACGATAGTTCAAATTTATCATATACGAATTATTATTTAGGCTTAAGAAGAAGTGTAAAAGAGGAGTCAAATAATAAAAAATTACATGATGTAGAATGTTCATGCTGTGGGGCTCCTATAAACATAACTAACAATAATGCTTGCTCTTATTGTGGAAATATGATTTCAGCTGATGAGTGGGTACTAAATAGATTGTCCTATATGGAAAGAGGTGTATTATAGTATGGATCCTATCATTGCTGTGTTGCAAATTTTGTGGGTGTTGTATGGTGGAATTGGATTTTATATTATATTTTCTAGTAGTTCGATAGACAAGGAAAAAGGATACGTATATACAGATGCTGAAAAAGAAGCGGATATAGTTGCGAAAATTAAAACTAGAGACAGTAATTTTAATTCAGATATATTTAAATATTGTGCGCGACAATGCGTATTAGATATCTATGATCATTTTAATAGATGTGAAACACAAGAGCTTATGCCTCTTGAGTCAACAGAACTTTTCAATATTCACAAAAGTGATATAGAACAGGGTATAACTAGTAAAAAATTAAACTGCACAGTATTAGAAGAAGTAGAAATTAGAAAAATAACAAAATATAAAATTGATGGAAACAAGGAAGTAATAGGGTGCAAAGCATACTTTACATATCAAAATGCTACTATAGATCCGTCTTCTAATTCAGTTTTAAAATATGATGTTAATATGAAAAAAAATACTATGTATATAGAGTTTATAAAAAACAAAAACGTAAAACATAACTTTTCCTTTGCACTAAATCAATGCCCTAATTGCGGAGCATTAATAGAAGTAAATGCACAAGGAATATGTATTTATTGTGATTCATCTTTAATAAACGGAGAACATTCTTGGGTACTTAATAAAGTTGAACCGTTTATTGATAAAATGTAAAAAACTCTTAGTTTAATTAATGAGAATGTTGTTTTAAAATTTTTTGGTTAATTAAGGTAGACTATAACTGCTTTAAATAAAATATTATGATATAATACTGAGTGGTGATTTTATGAATGAAGAGGTAAAAAAACATATAAAAGAAAAATTGTCTTTAGTTCCTAATCTTCCTGGAAGTTATCAGATGAAAAATAAAGACGGAATGATTATATATGTAGGTAAAGCAAAAAACTTAAAAAATAGATTAAAGAGTTACTTTACCGGTAATGTAACGGGTAAAACCGCTATGCTAGTTAATGATATTAGAACATTTGAATATATTGTTACTTCTTCAGAACTAGAATCTTTAATATTAGAAATAACACTAATTAAAAAGTATAATCCAAAATATAATATTTTATTAAAAGATGATAAAAGTTATCCTTACATAGAACTAAGTAATGATAAATATCCAACAGTTAAGGTTGTTAGGAATATAAATAGAAAGAAAAATAAAAACAAATTATTTGGACCATATCCTAACGTTTTTGCAGCAAGAAGAACTGTAGAAATAATTAATCGCATGTATCCATTAAGAAAATGTGCTAATTTAAAAAAAGATGTATGTTTATACTATCATTTAGGTGAATGCTTAGGGTATTGCAAATATAAAGATGTAGATCAAGAAAAAATAAGTAAAATGAAAGATGAAATTACTGCATTCTTAAAAGGAGATGCAGAAATTATTACTAAAAAAATAGAAGAGGATATGTATAAAGCTAGTGAAGCATTGAACTTTGAAAAAGCAAAATCACTAAAAGAAATGTTAGATGATATAAATATTACTTTAAAAAGGCAAAAACTAGACTTAAATAAAAAATACAACTTTGATATGTTTGCATATTATAAAAATAATAACTATCTATCAGTACAAGTATTTTTTATTAGGGATGGTTTATTGTTTGGAAGACATAAAGACATTTTTACAATAGTTGATGATGAAAAAGAAGAAATCATTGAATACATAATTAAATTTTATGAAAAAGATAATTTGTTGCCTAATGAGATTATGATTAATGATGAAGTTGATTCTAGATTATTAGAAGAATATCTAAATATTAAAGTAAACACCCCTAAAAAAGGTGATTTGAAGAAATTATTAGATTTAGCTACAGATAATGCAAAAGTTGCACTCGTTGAAGAAGAGGAAACATTAAAGCAAAATGACGAAGCAAGAATAAAGGCTAAAGAAGAATTAGAAAAAGCCCTAAATTTATCTAATATAAATAGAATAGAAGCTTTTGATAATTCACATCTGTTTGGAACATTTTATGTAGGTGGGATGGTTGTATTTGATGATTTTATAGCTAATAAAGATTTATATAGAAAATATAAGATTAGTACAGATGTAAAAGATGACTTATCAGCAATGAGAGAAGTATTATATAGAAGATATTATAAAGTAGCTATGGATGAAGAAGAAGCTCCGGATTTAATAGTAATTGATGGTGGAGAACTACAAATTAATGTTGCAAACGAGATACTTAATTCATTAAATTTAAATATCCCTATCATAGGACTTAAAAAAGATGATAAACACAGAACCAATACTATTATTGATAAAGAACTAAATGTTATAAATATTGATAATAAAAGCAATTTATTCTTATTTTTAACTAAAATTCAAGATGAAGTTCACAGATTTGCAATTTCATATCATAGAAATATAAAAAGTAAGGGTATGTTATCATCTATATTAGATTTTGTACCTGGTATAGGTGAAAAAAGGAAAAAAGAATTGTTAAAAAGATTTGGTTCGCTAAAGAAAATGAAGGAAGCTTCACTACAAGAATTAGAAGAAACAGTTAATAAAGATGTGGCTAATAAATTATATCAATATCTAAAGGAGTTATAAAATAGATTTACTTGCTTATTAAAAAATAGTATACTATAAGTTAGAAGGAAGTGTGTAATTATGAAGTTTATTAAAAAAAATATTCGTTTAACTGTTGCCGTTATTATAGCGTTAGGATTAATTTTAGCGGGGGTTGTTTTATTATTTATCAATGATGACAATCAAAAGAAAAATCCAGATGTTCCTGTTAAAGAAGAAACAAGAGAAGAGCAAATGGTTGAAGCAACTGGTATGACTAAAGAACAAGCTATCGAAATAGTTAAAGAAAACTTCGGAAGCGATAATTATGAGTTTACTGCAGAAGCAACTAACGATGGTTTTTATAAAGTTACAGCTAAAAACACAGTAGAGGATACAGAAACAGTTTATTATGTTGACCCAACTAATGGATCATATTACGTTGATTTAGAAACAAAATAAAGTAGGTAATTATGAGCAAAATAAAATTAATGAGTGAAGATTTGGCAAATAAGATTGCTGCTGGAGAAGTAGTAGAGCGATGCATGAATGTTGTCAAAGAATTGGTTGAAAATGCAATCGATGCTAAAAGCACATGTATAAAAATAGATTTAATCGAAAGTGGCGTTAAAGAAATTGTTGTTACAGATGATGGAGTAGGGATGGATAAAGAAGACGCTACTATGGCCTTCTCTAGACATGCTACTAGTAAACTAAAAACCTTAGAAGATCTATTTAATATAGATAGTTTGGGGTTTCGTGGGGAAGCATTACCTTCTATCGCCTCTGTTAGTCATGTTATACTAAAAACTAGCAATGGAGAAGTTGGAACTGAAGTAATAATAAATGGTGGTGTTATTGAAAGTATTAATAATAGTGACTTAAAAAAAGGCACTAAAATTACTGTTAGAGATCTATTTTATAATACTCCAGTTAGATTAAAATATTTAAAAAATCTATATATTGAACTATCCAACATAGTAGATTACGTTAATAAAATGGCTTTATCATATCCTAATATTAAATTCGTTTTAACTAATAACGGAAAAGAATTATTAAACACAGATGGTCAAAACAATTTATTAAAAGTAATTTATAATATTTATGGATTTGATGTAAGTAAAAAAATGATTAAAGTTGAAGGTGAAAACAAAGATTATAAAATAAACGGTTATGTTTCTTACCCTGAAATCACTAGATCATCAAGAAACGTTATTACTACATTAGTAAACGGAAGAGTAATACGTAATAATGATTTAATAAAAACGATTTTAGAAGCATATCACACTTATATACCAGATGGTAAATATCCTATAGTAGTATTAAATGTTGAAGTAGATCCATATTTAATAGATATTAATATTCATCCTACTAAAATGGATATAAAATTCTCAGAGTTTAGTGGCTTAAAAGAACTTATTAACAAATCAATTACTAAAGAGTTGGAAAGATTAGCTTTAATACCTAGCGCTAAGCCACTAGAAAAGAGTAATGAACTTAAGAAAGATGAAACTGGTAATATAAGTTTTAAAGACATAATCGATAATTATATAGAAAATAAAAACGATCAGGTTAGTGAAGAAACTAAGGAATATAATAGTGTAGAAGAAATAACTCTAGACTTTGAGGGAAATAATATAGAACTTCCTTTTGAAGACGATAAAAAAACAAGAATCAAAAAAATGTATCCTGTAGGACTTGTTCATGGTACTTATATAATCGCAGAAAACGAAGATGGTATGTATATGATTGATCAGCATGCTGCCAATGAGAGAATAAACTATGAAAAATATTTAAAAGCAATGGGTACACATGATAACAAGATGATAGATTTATTAATACCAATAAAAATAGAGTTATCAAATAGCGATTACATTATATTAAAAGAAAACTTTAATCTTTTAAAAGAACTGAACTTTGAAATAGAAGAGTTTGGAATTAATACAATTTTAATAAGAAGTCATCCATTTTGGTTACCTATAAATCACATAGAAGAATCTATTAGGAAAATAATAGAAATTATTATTTCTAAAGAGAGTTTCGATAGTTATAAGTTTACTGAAAAAGTATCCATAACTTTAGCGTGTAAAATGAGTATTAAAGCTAATGATCATATTTCTTTAGAACAAATGGAATACTTACTTGATACATTAAGAGAGACAGAAAACCCATTTACCTGTCCTCACGGAAGACCAACAATCATATCATATTCTAAATATGAATTGGAAAAATTATTTAAAAGAGCAATGAATTAACAATAAATGACAAGTGTGAAACACTTGTTTTTATATTGCTTTTTTCATAAGAATAAGGTATTATATATTTATAATAATAGAAGGAGGAGAACAATGAAAAATAAATTATTTAAGGGGTTATTTGGTTTTTTAGCAGTATTATTTTTATTTGTTGTTACAGACGTTTATGCAAGTGGTAATTATATGGAGTTTTTGCGCGATAGCGAAGGTTTTAACAGCTCATCGAATGCTGTTACAATTGGTGAGGTGGAAACACCAATATATGAGGCCCAGCTTGTTTGGCCAAACCTAGCATTCAATTGGTCTTATGATGTAAATGAGCAAGAATTTAGGTGGAAGGCATCTTCTTTATGTGAACTTCAGACTGACGATTATGAATTGGCACAATATTTAATATCAGAGGGGTTTACACTTTATAAAGATTCATCGTGTAATGAACGCGCAGACGAAGGAGATGCAGTTGAGGAATACTATATTTTATCCAAAAGTGATGCAGCAGAAATTGTAATTGTTGACCAATCCAAATTTGGTCAAATTGTTCCTAGTGCTTTTTGGAAATCAAGTGAAGAATATGAGCATGTAATTGGAAAGCTTGAATACCTAATTGGACAATCTGTTTGCAGTGCGGTTGAAAGCCAAGCGATGCTTGATTCAGCAACAGAGTTAGGTGTTTCTATATATGAAGATTCAGAATGTTCTGATGTGGTAAGTAAGACACCCACGTCTTTAGATAAAACATACCATGTTTTTAGAACTTTTATTACTGGGGTTCAGGTGCCGGTGACAGGTGAAATTCCTTATGAAGCAGGATATAATTATTCTTATTCCGGCGACACAAATGAATACAATTTTACTGAGGAACTGAACAAGTATAAATCAAATCAAGAATATGTTATTCAGTTAAGTTTAGAAAATGATCCGACAAAAGAAGCCACGACACCTGTAGCAGGAGATGTTATAGGTACTGTTACAATTTCAATAAAAGCAAGATAATAAATTAAAAAAGAAAAAGTGCTTTAATACAACCATGAATTTTATTTTAAAAATTTGCTACCAAAACTACTCTTTATTCTATTGACAAACCCTGGGGGGTGGGGGGTATAATTAATGCATAATAAAGGAGGAGAATGATAAAATGAAAAACAAATTATTTAGGGGATTATTTGGTTTTGGAATTGCATTATTGTTATTTGCAGTAACCACAAGTGTTTATGCTAATACATACGGAGAAGGGAATGGATGGCATTCTGTGAATGGAGTTGGCCCAACAGAAACACAAGATATAAGCATAAGTGTTGGGGATGTGGACGTTCCTGTATATAGAGTGGCAATTTCGTGGTCATCCATGAGTTTTAATTATAAATATAACGAGGAAATTTCCGCTTATCAATGGGAAGCTGGAAAGACTTGTTATCAGCTGATAAGTAGGTTTGGAGATGCAGGAGCTATTATAGTAACTGCAGACGACAAAAATAACGCTGAAGAGTTATACGATGATTCTTCTTGTAGTGTTCCATACACTGGAAATATTAATGAAGACTCTGAACATGAAATAGTTTATGCAACTAGAACTGGTGGAAAAATTCTTATAGAAGATAATTCAACATATGGTGCTGTTATTCCGTCTTTTCATTGGGAAGCCGAAGATGATTACACATATATAAGACCACAATTATTGGAAAGCGTTGATCCTGCAACTACATATGATGTTGCTGGTGGTCATCCATCATCTTTTGTGGGGTGCACTTTAGAAGGTAATATTGAAAAATGTTATAACTGGGCAGGAAACTTAGATGAGGCAGATGTATATTCAACGTTAAATCAAACCAAAAAATATGAATACAAATTAACGCTTCAAACAATGATGACAGAGGGTCAAGTTAATCCAAACACCAATGATTCAATAGGACAACTTACTATATCTTTAACTGCTGTTCAGTAAAGATCAACATAATAAATATAAGGTGGATAGTAGTTATCCACCTTACTTTCTAATAGGAGGATTATGAAAAAAAACAAAAATACTAAAGATAAAAAAACAAATGACAAAAAGACAACGTTTCTTTATTTAGGTTTGGTTATATTAATAATTATTTGTGTTGTTTTAGTTATTAATTTAATTAAAAAGAATAATGAGGCATTAACCCCAGATTATGCTCCTGGAACTATTGATACTAATGCTATTAAAGAAGATAATAGTAAAGACAAAATGGATGTTACAGACGGTGGTGGGGCGGTTAGTTTAGCTTATTCTAATGTTGCATTAATAAATACCAAAGATAAACTTGTAAAAATGTATTTTAAAAACCCTGGTAAATCACGTGAGTTAGTCGTATTAGAATTAGTAATAGAGCAAAACGGAAAAGAATATGTTCTTGCTAAGTCTGATTTAATTCCACCAGGATATGCTATTTATGAAATGGAATTTTTAAATACAGTTAAGCTTCCAACAGGAGGTTATAAAGGAAAGTTCAATCTTACTTATTATGACGAAGAGACCAAAGCAAAACAAATGGTAAATACTGAAATAGAAGTTTCTATTGAAGTTAAGTAGGTGTTTATATGAAGAATATAAGAAAGTGTTTATGCTTAGTTTTTGTTTTTGTACTTATATTAGTACCGGTTAATGCTCTTGAAGACGAGATAATTACAATTACTGTTGGTGACGTGGATGTTCCTGTGTATCGAGTAGATACGGTTTGGGATTCCATGGAATTTACATATAATGAGCAAATTAACTATGAGTGGAATAATACTAATCATACTTATGATTTATCTGCACCAACTTATAGTTGGTTTTCAAACTCTAATTCAGTAAATATTACAAACAATTCGTCTTCATCTATCAATGTTAGTTTGAATTATAATTCCATCGTTAGTGACGTTTTAGGAAGTTTCGATATTTCTAGTGCAGATATTGGTAGTGGTCAATCACATATATCTAAATTAACTTTAAGTGGTTCATTAAATGATAGTAATGTTAATTATACAAAAGTGGGATTTATAGATTTGGTTATATCTTAGGGGGTTACTATGAAGAAAAATAAAGTGCTTATTACGTTGAGTTCAGTATTAATAATTCTATTAATACTAATTGTAGGATTGTTGATTAATTTGCATTATAAACAATCTTTTAGACCACCTAAATTTGATTCTAACGCATCTAATAAGATTCCTACTAATGTTGACTACCAAAGTGAACTATTAAACGTAGGCGAGGGCTATTCTATATATATTAGTGCTAAACCCAAATTGATAAAAAATAATTTAAAAGTAGATTTTATTTCTTTGGATACCAATAATATTTGGATAAAGATTAGAGTGTTACATAAGAATGAAATTATTGGTGAATCTGGTCTTGTAAAACCAGGACAATATTTAGCAAAAATTAAATTAAACAAAAAAGTATCTGCTAAAGATAATATTACTTATATGATTATGGGATATGAACCTGATACATATTTAAGTGCAGGTACTATTACTTTGAATACAAGGGTTGATGGATAATGAAAAAAAATATTTTATATTTAATGATTTTAATTGCTATGTTTTTTGTAAACGTTGAAGTGGATGCAGAAAGTCATGACGTTACTGCTAAATATGAAATGACTCACAATGTGGTTTTGTTTGAAGAAACATTGAATGATGGTAGTGTTGAAATTGACTTAGGTAATTATTCTTTGGAGTTTTCATCAACACTAAAAAACATTAAAATTGTTTTAATAAAGGCTGAAGGTGACGCTAATAATTATGCTAAAGCGTTTACTAAAAACAATGAAAACTATTATCTTTTGTTTTATAAAAATGGACAAAAGATAACAACCGGAAGTATTTCTGTAACGTTAAAAGAAAATAACAAAGTATTAAAGGTTTATGATAATGATGGAGAAGTAATTGAGTCCTCTAGCGAAAATATATTTTTAAATAGTAATAATTATTTTATAACTATAACTAATGGTATTAATGACGATGAAAGTGGATATAAAGTAATCGATGTTAATAGTTCTATTGACGACTTTGACGAAGTGAATGAAGATTCGATGATTGAAGTATATAACTCTAAAAACGTAAAAGTAGATGATTATTCTAATTTAGGTACAGGTTATAAAGTAATTATCACCAACCAAGAAGAAACTATAGAGTATATCATTATAGTAAAAGGTGAAGTAACAGGAGACGCTAAAATTAATTTGAATGACGTTACTAGATTATATCACTACTATAAGAACATAATAGAAATGGACGATATATTTGTTTTAGCCGGTGATGTTGCTGGACAAAATACTATTAATTTAAATGATGTTACTAAATTATATCACTATTATAAAGGTATAATATCTAATTTATAGGAGGTAATTATGATAAAGAAAATGATGTTTTTAATGGTGTTGTTTTTTATGATGCCTATAGTTGCTTTAGCTGAAAATAATATTTCTGTTATATGTGACAAAACAGCGCTAAAAAATGGTGAGGAAACTAATTGTAAGATTGAAGCAACCGAGTTAGATTTTGTTGTCACTAACATTTCGGCCAAACTAAACATAGGTTCTAATTTAGAAGTGGTTTCATCTTCGTATGATGATACTGTATGGAGAATTCTAGACAGTAGATTTGATGTAAAAGAAATGAATTTGATAAAAGAAAGTATAGAAATGAAAAGTAATTTACCAATTGCTACTTTCAAAGTTAAAGCAGTTAATACTGCTGTAACAACCAGCGAAATTGCTTTAGAAGATGTTATTGTTGGAGACGACAATTATGAAGAAAAAGAAGTCAACGTAAATAATATAACTATTGAACTTGATTATCAAGAAATTATATCAGATGATGAGCCAAAAGAACCCGATGGTGAAGAATCGAAGGAACAAAATCCAAGTACTAGCGATAAATTTTCACCTATATTAGTTTTAGGAATATTTGTTTTTCTAGTATATTTAATAGTTTCAACAAAAAAATTAAAAGAGAATAATTAGTAGAGTGATGTTATGAAAAAGAAAATTCTTTTTACAATCTTATTATTGTTAATAATTGCACCATTAAATGTTCGTGCGGTTAATGATGTTATATTGTCTTGTAATAAAACCAAACTAAAGGCTAATGAAGAGACAAGCTGTATTGTTAGTGTCAGTAATTTGAATTTTATTGTGACAGATGTCACTGGTTCAATATCAACCGGCGCCAATCTATCTATAACTAGCTCTTCATATGATAAAGATATATGGCTTTCTTTAGATAATGTTTTTAATGTAAATTCCATTAACTTAATTCGCAATGCTAACAATCAGGTTAGCAGTTTAGTTATAGCTAAATTTAATATAAAAGCAAATAGTGCTGCTTCAGGAACTAGTTCGGTTAGTTTTAGTAATGTAGCGTTTGGTAATAGCGATTATCAAAGTGTACCTCTTACAAGTACACCATTAACTATTTCTTTTGCCTCTAAAGTTAATTCGCTAAGTTCATTATCTGTTAGTGGTGCCAATATAAATTTTAATAGTAATCAAACAACTTATTCTATAAATGTAGACTCGTCGAGTATTCAAGTTAGTGCTATAGCTACAGATTCTAAAGCAACAATAACTGGAATTGGAACTCATCAGTTAAATTACGGAAATAATGTTATAAATGTTATAGTAACAGCAGAAGATGGTAGTCAAAAAACATATACTATTAATGTTAATAGAAAGGATACTAGGAGTAGTAATAATAATTTAAAATCTTTATCACTTTCTTCTGGAAAGATTAGTTTTAACAAATCTACCACTACTTATAGTGTAAATGTAGATAGTAATATTTCTAATATTAAAATATCTGCTACATTAGATGATGCCAAAGCAAGTTTTGTTGATGGATATGGTCCTAGAACGGTTGATTTAGCTTATGGAAACAATAAAATATATATTAAAGTTAAAAGTGAGAATCAAATAGAAAAGACATATACTATTAATATAACTAGAAAAGATGACCGCAGCAATAATAATAATTTAAAGAGTATTACTTTAAGTGATGGAAAGATTGATTTTTCTAAAGGAAACACCAAATACACTGTTAATGTACCATATGAGATAGAGAAATTTAAGATAAGTGCTGCATCTGAAGATAAAAAGGCGGTTATCGAAATAATTGGCGAAGAAAACTTAATAGTTGGAGAAAACAGCTATATTATTAAAGTAACTGCTGAAAATGGTGATGTAAAAGAATATCATATTACTGTTATACGTGACGAAAAAATAACTGTAACATCTAGCAATAAAGCATCTAACATAGAAGTAGAAGGATATGATATTGATTTTGATCCTGATAAATATTCTTATGATATTGATACTAATGATAAAAAATTAAAAATTAAAGTTAGTCTTCAAGATGAAAATGCAACATTTAAAATTGTTGGTAATAAAAATTTAGAAGATGGCAACATTATTTCTATTGTAGTAACTGATGAAGAAGGAAATAGTAATATATATAAAATAACTATTCATAACGTAGAAGAGAAAGTTACCTTTAATTTTAATATTATTATATATATTTTATTAGTTATATCATTATTGGGAAATATTATATTTATAGGGTTAATTCTTAAAAGAAAATTAATGAATAAAAATAATTCTAAATAACTCAATTTAAATAAGTACAATTATGTACTTATTTTTAATTTTGTGATAATATATACCTCATGAGGTGAGAGTATGGATCATTTAATCCATATTAAAAAATTTTATGAAGATGTTTATCATGACCCTAGTATGTATTATGAATATTTAAGTGGGAAAAGAACAATTGATCCTATGTTATATTCTAAATGGTATAAGGAAATGGAAGCAAGAAGAGATCCTTTTGTTAAATTTATAATGGGTGGGAAAAAGTATAATAATCACGAGTTTTTTTTTGAGACTGCATTAAGTAAAGATTTGGCTGTATCTAGACCATATTTTATAAATAAATCTATAGAAGTGAAAGAATTTATTATTCCTCGATTAGAAGAGATGCCTCTTGGAGATGAATCGTTTCATTATCTATGTAATGGTTGTTATGAGACAACATTAGAAAATATTTATAGAGTGTTAAACCATGGGTCTTTTACGGTCGGTTATTGTGGTGAAAAGAAGACTGATGAATTTAAAGAAATAGTAAAGTTTTATAATATGTTAAAAGATAGGCTTATGAGAAAAGGCTTTATTGCGTCTTCCATGGAAGAAAGTGTTTCAAGTAAACATAAATTGTATGTGTTAACATATCAAAGTAAAAATAAGAAATAGGTGATAATATGATAATTGTAATCACGGGACCTACAGGTGTAGGTAAGACAAAAATGTCAGTTGAACTTGCAAAAAGGGTTGATGCCGAAATAATAAACGCAGATTCTATGCAAGTATATAAAAATCTAGATATAGCAACAGCAAAAATAAAAGAAGAAGAAAAAGATAATGTTCCTCATCATTTATTTGATATAGTAGAAAAAGAAGAAAATTATACTGTTTATGATTATCAAAAGGATTGTAGAAAAACTATAAATGAAATAGCATCACGTAATAAGAATATAATTATAGTAGGGGGGACAGGATTATATATCAAGGCCGCTTTATATAACTATAATTTTAATGAAGAGTCTAATACATATGATTTTTCTAATATGACAAATGAGGAATTATATAATAAAATTAAAGAGACTAATCCTAATATAAATGTTCATATTAATAATAGAAAAAGACTAGAAAGAGACCTTACAAAAATCAATAATAATACTATATCCGATGGTAAGGGTAATGAAATAATCTATCCATTTAATATTATTGGATTAACTACTAATAGAGATGAATTATACAATAGAATTAATAAAAGAGTAGAATTAATGGTAGAGGAAGGACTAATCGAAGAAGCTAGAGATTTGTATAACAAAAACATTAATAGTAAAGCAATTATGACGGGAATTGGGTATAAAGAGTTGTATAAATATTTCGATGGCGATATAACTTTAGAAGAAGCTTTAGAATTAATCAAGAGAAATTCCAGACGTTATGCTAAAAGACAATATACATTCTTTAATAATCAATTTAATATGAATTGGTTTGAAGTTAATTATGATAATTTTAATGAAACAATAGATGAAGTTTATAAATTCATAACTAAGGAGGACTAATGCAAAGATATTTCTGTAACATTGTAAACGATCGATATAAATTAAATAAAGAAGACAGTCATCACATAACTAAAGTTATGAGATGTTCCGTTGGAGATAAAATAGAAATTGTCGATAATGGATCATTATTTATTGCTGAAATTATTGAATTAACTCCAATTGTAATAGCAAAAGTTAAAGAAAAAGTAAATATGGAAGAAAATTCTATAAATGTAACAATTGCACAGAGTTTAGTAAATGAGCAAAAAATGGATTATATATTGCAAAAAGGTACTGAACTAGGTGCGATAGAATTTATTCCTTTAATAACTGATAGAAGTATAGTTAAAATTAATGATAAAATTAATAAAAAGATTACTAGGTGGAACTTAATTACAAAAGAAGCAAGCGAACAATCTAAAAGATTAACAATTCCAAAAGTTAGGGAACCACAAACAATCCAAGAACTTATTAAATTGGATTATGACTATAAAATTTTATGTAGTGTAAACGAGGTGTCAAAAAGCATAAAAACAGTCTTATCAAACATCAAAGAAAGTGATAGAATATTAGTTGTAATAGGACCAGAAGGCGGTTTCTCAAAAGAAGAAGAAAACAAAATGATAGATAACGGTTTTATTTCTGTTTCCTTAGGAAGTAGAGTCTTAAGAACCGAGACTGCATCATTAGCGGTATTAAGTTTTATTAACTATATATTTATGAGGTGATAATATGGCAAGTTTTTTTGATTTTTTAGCGTCAAATGAACTGACTATAATTATATGTTTGTTAGTTGTTATATTTGTTTTAATAATGTCTATTATAGTTATAGATGTGTTATTTAAAAATAATAATGATAAGAAAAGTGAAGAACTAAAACTTGAAATAAATAAGGAAAGTTTGAAAAATAACAATGATGGGTTGGGTATGATTGCAGATGAAAATGCAATAAATAGAATTGATGTAGAAGCTATTACTAAAAATTTAGAAAAAACACAAGAAATTGAAGAAATCAAATATGTAGAAGAAGATGAAGAATTAGAAAAAACTAAAGCGCTTTTGGAATTAGAAACGCTAAAAAAAGAACTTGCTAAAATGGAAGAAGAAAAAGATGAAAATGAAACTGTAGAAGTAGCCGCTATAGAAGAACAAATTAAAGAAGCAGAACCCCTTCCAAAGGAAGATATAAAAGAACATGAACTAGTGGAGGAAAAAAGCATAGAACCCCAAGAAGAAACATCAACAATAATAGAACATGACCAAAAACCTACAATGGAAGAGGAAGTTGAAGCATTTGAATCAAGTCAAGAAGAGCACGCAATTATAAGTGTTGATGAACTTATGAAGGCAAGTGAAAATATTACTGATGAAGAAATTGAGCAATATGAAGACGATGGTAATGAACCTATTTCAATAAAAGAATTAGAAGCCTTATATAAAAGTGTAGAGCAACAAGAAGAAACAAAAGTAGTAGAAGAAAAAGTTAAATTACCAGATTTTGACATAAAACCAGCTAGTGAAGTTTATGATGGAAAAGAATTTAAAAACTCTGATGTTATATCACCTGTATTTGGATTAAAGGCTACAGAAGAAAGCATAATGTTAGAACAGACAGCTAATTTGGATAAATTAAATGAGGAAATACGAAAAACCAATGAATTTTTGTCGATGCTAAAAGAGTTGAGAAAAAATTTAGAATAATTAATAATTGTGCTATAATATTAACGTTATAGCATTTTTTTATTGGAAGGAAGTAGTAATATGAAAGTAGGAATTTATACTTTAGGTTGCAAAGTAAATGCTTATGAGAGTGAATATGTAGTAGATTTATTAAGAAAACACAATTATGATATTTGTGATTTTAATGATATATGCGACATATATATAATAAATACTTGTACAGTAACAAATACTAGTGATATTAAAAGTAAAAAAATAATAAGACAAGCAAGAAGAAGAAATAAAGATGCTTTAATTATAGCCTTTGGATGTTTTACTCAAGCTAACCCTAAATTAGATATGGATGAGATCGATATTCTTTTAGGCAATAAAGATAAAAGTAAAATTATTGATTATATTGAAGAATATTTTAAAAATAAAAATAAATTAATAAAAGTATATAATGACTTAGGTACAAACTTTGAAGACATGTATATTGAAAACTTTGGAACTAGAACTAGAGCATTCGTTAAAATTCAAGATGGATGTGAAAATTATTGTAGTTATTGCATTATTCCTTTTGTAAGAGGTAAATGTAGATCAAAGGAATTTGATAAAACAATCAAAGAAATAACTTCTTTAGTTAATAACGGCTTCTATGAGGTTGTTTTAACCGGCATACACACCGGAAATTACGGAGTAGATATAAATACCAATCTTTGCTCTTTAATCAAAGAAATAGTTAAAATAAAGGGGTTAAAACGTCTAAGAATATCTTCTATTGAAATAACAGAGTTAAATGATGAAATTTTAGAGGTTATTAAAGACAATAATATAGTTGTTAACCATTTACATGTTCCTATTCAAGCAGCTAGCGACAAAGTATTAGAAATAATGAATAGAAAATATAACTTACAGCATTTTAAAGACAAAATTAAATATATAAAAGAAATTAAAAAAGATATATCAATTACAACTGACATTATTGTTGGGCACCCTGGAGAAGATGATGTTACTTTTGAAAATAGTATTAATGATATAAAGGAAATAGGTTTCTCTAAATTACATGTTTTTCCGTATTCGAGAAGAGAAGGTACTAAATCTAGTTCTATGGAACAAATAGATGAAAGAACTAAAAAAGAAAGAACTAAAAAATTATTAATGTTATCAAGAGAATTAGAAATATCTTATATGAAAAGCTTTTTGAATAAAGAATTAGAAGTATTGGTTGAAGTAAATAAAGATAATTATAGTGTTGGTCATACTACAAACTATTTACAAGTGAAAATTAATGAACCAATCAAACATAATAAATTTGTAAATGTTAGAATTACTGATATTGATTATCCTTATTGTATAGGAGAAATAATAAATAAATAATACAAACTACTGTTTACAATTTATGACAGTAGTTTTTTCTTTCAAAATTTACACTTGTATTTCGATATGTTAAAATTATATGTAAGGAAGTTTGGTGATTTTATGTCAAATACATTTAGTGATGAATACATTAAATTAAAACAAACTAGAACACTAATGAATCAGGACATAATTAAAAATAAAAAGAGAATGATATGGGAGTATTTTAGAAGTTTTAACGATGTAAATATTACAAATTTAGAACAAAATATTTCTAAAAACACTTTTCTATTTAAAGCACCTTTATTTTTAATTCATGGATCTAACATGATGAGTTGCGGTAATGAGGATATAGATGAAATATATGTAGATGAAGGGTTTGCAGCAAATAAGAAAAATATTCGAGTTATCAAACATCAGTCAACTCATGAAACCTTACATTCCTTGTGCCGAAAACAAGGAATTAGATTTGGTAGGCCAATAACAAAAGATAATGAATATTTAAAAGGTATCAATGAAGCAGCAACCCAGGTTTTTGCTGATGATACGGAAAACGATGAATTAGGCCCAGAAGATGATTATTTATATTTTATCAAAAATATTATGAGAATTATGAAGAACGCTGTAGGGCCAAGTTTATTAGCAAACCAATACTTAAATAACGATATTTCTTTTGAACAAAAATTTAACGAAATAACCGACGGAAAATTTGATGACTTCGCTTTTATCATTAATAACATATATATATTAAGTAAAAACAGACATTATAAAACGATTAGTACTGATGAGGAAGAAATGCTAATAGCGCATGAAAAAATTATATTAGATTTTACTAGTTCTTTTATCCGTAAAGTGGCTATTACCGATCCTACGATATATCAAAGAATAAAAGAAGATTTTTTTAATCAAGAATTCTTAACAAGATTAAATATAGATGAACTTAATAATGGCTTTGGAACTAAGTAATTATTTTAAAAAGTTACTTAGTTTTTTATAATTGTACCAAGTTATGTATATACAACTAATGCTAATACCTAATATAAGGCCCCAAATACCTATTCTAAAGGCCGAAAATACTAAAAGTGATATAATTCTAATACAAATGCCAATTATCGTTGTAGTCATGTTTATACGGCTTTTACCCATAGCATCTAAACTAGTTGCAAGTGGAGCTTGAATATATTGAATTAAACAAATTGGCGCTAAAAACCTAATATAAGATATACCTTCTGTAGTGTTATAAATAAACTTTAATGGTAATTCAGGAATCATTTCAAACAATATAGTAGCAGGAATCCCTACTAAAAGAGAAAAAAATATCGCTTGTTTAATTTTTCTTTTTATAAATTTTTTATTGCTATTAGAATGAGCACGGCTTACTACTGGTAATAATGCTTGAGAAATGGCATTTGTAAAAAAAGATGGCAAAAGTAATAACGGCATTACATAACCACTAACGATCCCATACTCGCGAACAATAAAAGAATTACTATATCCCACTTTTAAAAGTACAAAAGTTAAAACGATTGGTTCTAAAAAATAACCAATAGAACCGATAATTCTACTACCGGTAGTAGGGAGTGATATGTTTAAAATCGCCTTTATATTTACAGGATCTGGTTTAATATCTTCCTTTCGGATACGAAACTTTTTAGGTAAAAATAAAAACAATATTAAAGAAGACATTAATTCACTAACAACATTAACTAATATTAATCCTGATACAGCAAAAACTAAACTTTTATTAAGTAGAGCAGGAATAGTTATACTTATTAATATCAATCTAGTTATTTGTTCAGTAATATTAGATACGACATGTGGAATCATTCTTTGTTTTCCAAAAAAATAGCCCCTCAATATGCTGGATAAACTATCAAAAGGTAATACTAATCCGATAGCTAGAATAGGGTAATAACATCTAGGATCCTTTAATAAATCATTAGCAAGTATTGGTGCAATTAAAATTATTATAAACATTAATATAATATTTAATATTAATGAAAACGGGATTATAGAAAAAACTATATTTTTGTTATTGTATTTATCTTCGGATACTAACTTGCTAATTGCTATTGGAAATCCTAATTGAGATATAGTCATAAAAAGAGCAAAAGTAGGGAAGATAAGCATATATAACCCAATTCCATCTATACCTACTATTCTAGTCATAACTATTTTAATAATCATTCCGAGTATCTTAGTTAAAAAACCACCGATCATTAATATAATTGTTGAAGTAATAAATTTTTCTTTTTTCATATAATAAATATATGTTTGATAAAAAAATATATACGAAAGCAAAATAAAAAGCAACCTCAGTTGCTAATTACATATAAATTAGTGTAGCTACAAACGATAATATCATAACTATTAATAAGAAAACTGCTACAATTTTAGTAAATGTTTTATTCATATTCACACCTCTATTAAGATTATATCATAAATAAATGATATTTAGTAATAAATTTTATATAACTTAATAATATTAATTAGGTGAAGATAATGAATATAGGACTTAAACGAACTAGTAATAGTATTATTAAGCAGAAAAAAGTATATGTATTTTTAATTAGTCTTATTACTATAGCATTGGTATCAGGAATATTTTTTTGGTTTATGCTAAGCAATGATGATAAAATCTTAATAACGAGTGAATTAACTAATTTCTTTAATTGTATAAAGAAAGGTACAAGCATTAATTACTGGGGTTCTCTATTAAATTCAATAATTACTAATTTATTATATATAATACTTATTTGGTTATTAGGTATTTCAATAATAGGACTACCTATTATATTAATAATGATAGCAATAAAAAGCTTTATAATAGGATTTTCTATATCTAGTATTATTGCTGTTTATGGTTTTAAAGGAATTTTAGGTTCCATAGTATATATATTCCCTCATCAAATAGGTTTTTTATTGCTACTTTTACTATTAGGATTCTATTCAATATCTTTTTGTATTAAATTATTTAAATACTTATTTTTAAAACAAATAATCAACTTTAAAGTAGTAATGAGAAGATATTTAAAGATATTAATATTATCAGTATTAATTGCAGTGATGCTATCTTTGTTTGAGACATTAATATCAACATATTTAATTAAGTTGTTTACCACTATAATTTAGTGGTTTTTCTTTTAATTTAAATAAAAATAATATATAATTAGTTCGTGGTGAAGTTATATGAATAAGAAAACTGTAGGAATAGGAATGAGTGGGGGAGTTGATTCTGCTGCAGCTGCATATTTACTGAAAGAACAAGGGTATGATGTGGTTGGTATTACTATGAAATTAATTGACGACGACAAAAGCAATATTTCTATAAACGATGCTAAAGAGGTGTGCTCTATTCTAGGAATTAATCATTATGTAATTGATCTACAAAAGGAATTTAAAGATATTGTTATTACAAATTTTATTGATTCATTTAAAAATGGTATAACGCCTAATCCCTGTGTGGTATGCAATAAACATTTTAAATTCGGGTTATTTTACGACAAAGCTAGAGAACTCGGGTGTGATCTTATTGCCACAGGACATTATGCAAAGATTGAAAATGGAAGACTATATAGGGCTGATGTTATAGAAAAAGACCAATCATATTTCTTGTATGGTATAAACAGAGAATTATTAAATCATATTATTTTTCCTTTACAAGGATATAAAAATAAAGAAGAAATAAGAACAATAGCTAAAAAAGCTGGTTTAACGATTAGTCATAAAAAAGATAGTCAAGAAATTTGTTTTATTCCTAACGATGATTACAAATCATTCTTAAATAATAACTTAACTAAAGAAATAATTATAGGGGATATTTGTTTGAAAGATGGCACTGTTCTAGGAAAGCATTCAGGGCTAATTAATTATACAATTGGTCAAAGAAAAGGGTTAAATATCAGTTATAAGGAACCACTGTATGTAACAATGATAGACAAAGAAAATAATAGAGTCATAGTTGGTTCAAACGAAGATTTATTCAGTGATACATTATTGGCTACAAATATTAATTTGTTAGTAGATAAAAAAGAATTAAATAAAGATATATATGCAAAAGTTCGTTCGCGTGGCCAATTAAGAAAATGCAAAGTAGAATTCTTATCTAATAATGATATAAAAGTTACTCTATTAGAAAAAGAAAGAGCTATAACCAAAGGACAATCAGTTGTTTTTTATGATAATGATAATTGTTGCTTAGGCGGAGGAGTTATCAATTAAGTATTAATTTAGCAAGTTATAGTTTTACTATAACTTTTTATTTTACCATGATTTTACATTGCAAAAATAATCAAACTTTGTAAGTTTACACTTGACAATGTAAATCCCTGTGATAAAATTAATTATATGGAGGGTAGGTAGTTATGGAGAGATTAAATAACTTACTAAATGAATTGGGGGTTTCAAAAGTAAGACTTGCTAAATACTTAGGAGTTTCAAGACAAATGTTGTACAACTATTTAGCATTAAATACATTAGGGGAGTGGCCAAAAGAAAAAGCTACTAAACTTATGAGTTTGTTAAATATCAAAGAAGAAACTGAACTTGATAATATTGAAGTAGATGGTAGTTATATTATTGAAGTTGAAGGTAGATTAAACGAAGGAGTTAAAGATTCTTCAGATAAAGAAGTTTTGGCTGATTTAAAAGGTTTTAATAAAAAAGAACAAGAACTATTAACTGATATTATTAATTTATTAAAAGAAAAATTACAAGAAGATAATACTAAAGATACATATAATTCTTATGTATATTTGTATCATTATTTACAATCAATGGAGACTTCTAAAGAATTAAAATATATTTTAGCATATATGTCTAAATCAATGGGATTTACTGATCCAATGGAATTTGCTTTTAATTCTGATCAACAATTTGTTTTTGAAAGCATTTTATTCTCTGGATTAACTTTATATAATAATGGTGGTTCATCTAAAGTTAAATTAGCTGAAGCACACAAAAGATTTGTTCAAGATATAGAACATAAAAACGAAGAAAAACTTAGTAGAACTCAAGAACTAAATACTGCTAAAGTACAAGCTTTAAGAGAATTAGGTTATACAGAAATTAATGAAGATAATGCTAAGGAAGTATTAGAAAAAATAGCAGAAATTCAATCTAGAAAAGTATAATAAAGAAAGACCTGAATAGGTCTTTTCTTCTATTTCTTTAACTTCCGATAATTGAGTAGTTATGTTAATTAATAAAAATAGTGTAAATTATACACTGTTTTTCATTTGTTTTAATTGAAATATTAAAATAAACATTATATATTGATAGTGTAGTAAGATAAGGAGTGATTTATGTTTGGTAATTTTATTTTATTAATCATTTTATTAAGTATTACATTTTGTATTTCAATTGAATTAGGAATATTTACTTTGTTGCTTTTAGCTATCATATTACCTATAGCTAAATTTTTTAGAAATTTAGAGTTGAAAAAACAGGGCCGTAATATTGCTAAAGTAGAATATTATGCTGATAAAGAATATCAAAAGCTTTTAGATAAAGAAAACAATAATTATAATCCAAATAAAAAATACTGAATTAATCAGTATTTTATTTTTTTCTAGGATATGGCTCTTTAATATTAGTTAACCCTAGAATGTAATCTATACTAGTGTTATAAAATAACGCTAGTTTTTTTAATATATCGGTTGGTATATCGTTTGTTCCTACTTCATACTTTGAATAACCTGTTTGCGACATATCTAAAAATTCAGCTATATCTTTTTGAAATAAATCTCTATCTTCTCTTAAATCTTTTAATCTATTATCCATAATCTCACTTCCTAAATATATTTTCTCATAATCTAAATTAGGTTATTGACATATAACCTAAAATAGGTTATATATTAATTAGATAACCTAAATCAGGTTATTAAAATGCATTTCCAAAACGCATTTTATTATCGTTAATCATAATCCCCCTGATGTTTATGATTAATACTTATGATAAACCTTTCTCACTTCATGTTGGTTTATCAATAGGGGAGTCCCTTTCTTTTCAGATTATGACAACTCCCCTAAATTTAAATAGGAAAGGAGGTTCAAACAATGGATGCTAAAAAATTAGATGCAACATTAGAAGAACGCACTAGTAAAAATGGTAATAAGTATCAATGTATAATTATCAAATTAACAGATACTTATGAAAAAAAGGTATTTTTAGATGCTGCTGAGTTAGAGTTAGTAAAAACATCTCAACCAACAACTAGATCACCTTTCGGTAAATAATAATGTTTAAGAATATAGTAGTTTACTATAATCCAAACAAAAAAGAGTATTACTACAAAGTAGTTAAATATGTAGATTATGAAATAGGTCATAAAAATAGTTATGGACATGAAGTGCTATTAATAATCAATGTAATGGACATTTGGTATCCACCAAAAGTCAGTGTAAAAGAAAGGGTATTAAAGAGGACAATCTCTTTTTTACAAAATATATTAGAAAAGAAATAAGGAGGGTTTTGGCATGGAAGGTACTGCAATGACTCTAGCAACATATCTAGAGACTTTAGGGCAAGTAATTACTGCTGTATTTGAATGGGTTGTTCAAGTAATGAGTATCATTACAAGTAATCCAATCTTACTTGTTCCATTCGGAGTAATAGCTTGTTATACAGCTGTTAGATTATTAAAGAAAATATTCTAATTAAAAGAATAGAGTAGAGGGGCTATATAAATTTTTATAATAAAGTTTATATTGTCTCTCTTTTTTTATCAGAAAGGGGTATTTAAAATGGTTTATAAATTAACTATTTTTTGTAAATACAATTTCATATTAAAAATATTAGAAAGATTAAATTATGTAGAAATAACAGAATATGAGGAGGTAGGTTTATTATGAAAATAAAAAAAATATTAATATATTTAATATTTGCTTTTGTAATGATTTTACCTTTTTCAGTAAATGCAGAAGTAAGAACAGAGAATTTCCAAATATTACATAATAAAGATTTTAGCTCAACATTAATCAACCAGTTAAAAGAAGTGTTTTATTATAAGATGTGTCCCTATGGCTGTAGTGGCATAGATGATTTTTATGAAAATACTCCTATTTTAATTGATTATAATGAAAACGATCAAACTTTTGATGTTTATTATTCTAATCGAGGTTATGGTAAGGATAGAGAAATAATTATTGATGATTCTGGTGTAAGATTTATAATAAATTCGTATATTAGTGATGGCCGTTGGCATGATGTTACTTTATATCGTTTTCAATTAGATGATTTATCTTTCATATCTAATAAAACTTATGGTGGTAGAACTTATTTTGATATTTTAAGTAGATCAAATTATGTTTGTATAGGTGATCTTCATAATAATTGTGGTAATACATCATTATCTATAATTGGTAACAGAGATATGGAGTTTTGGGAAAAACATAATTTATATGATACCAAAACTGGTATGTTTAATTATGATAATTTTAACGATCTATATGTTTATTCGTCTATTGTATGGACTAATTATAATTTTACTTGGGGTGATGGAATAGTTTTTGAATCATTGAATAATTATGAGGGTTATGAATATAAAGCGTTTACTTACAATTTGGATTCTGACGGAAGTTATTCTGATAAATTTACTACTTCTAAGACGATTTTAATCGATGCATCTTTATATGATACATATGAATTAAAATTTGAACTTATAGGTAAGCACTTTAATTGTACTGCCCCTATAAATGTATTTAATATATGTCCTGATAAATACAGAGATTATCAAGATAAATATATAATTAATGTTTATAACAAAGCTATTTCGAATGTTAAATATTATCTTTCTGCCGATAATAAATCATGGGATAAAATATCATTTAATGCTAGTAGTACTGATGATTATATTTCTTATACTGATATTAAATGGAACGGCAAATATGGTAAATATATTTTTGATTTAACAGGTATAGATGATTATGTTTTAATAACTATTTCTTATGATAACGATATTATATCTTTTAAAACTCCAGAGTTACAGATTCCTGAAGAAGAAATGACAGAAGTTGATTTGAAAGGTAAATATGCCATTGGATTAATACCAAAGAATATAAGTAGTCCTGTTCCATTATATTATCAAGGTAATTTTGTTTCTTATTATTATTTTGGAGATTCTACATCTGCCTATGAATATAAAATATTAAAATCTACTGATCATATTTCTAAACATGTTATAGATTTTAGTAATTACAATTTAAATAAACCTATATTTTATATTTTGAATTTAGATCATAAAACTCAAAACACTTCAATAGTTAAATACTATGCAGAGTATTTTGATGTTATATATTTTGAAAACGATTATTCAAGTGTAACATATAATGATTTTGTTTATAATCCGCCTAGCTCATCAGTTGATGTTGCTACTGGAGGAGATGATTCATCTGATAGTAGTGGTAAAGGTATAGATTTAAGTCTTACTAGCCTTGTAAAAAAATTACCTGATTTGATTAGTGGTTTAAGCAGTGCATTTCAGGCTTTAGGTGATTGTGTAGTTATAGCATTTACAAGTTTACCTGAAATAGTTCAATCAGTATTATATATATGTTTAATAGTAACAGTTATTTTAATTGCTATTAAATTGATTAAGTAGGTGATCTGATGTTTGATTTAGCAGTTAAAATATTAGGTTATTTACCTTATGAATTTATATGGGTTTATATAGTTTTTATTATTGTTATATTTGCATTACTTGTTAGATTAATACTTAGACTTTTAGGAGGTATTTAATATGAAAAAAATATTATATCTTATACCATTATTTATATTTATTTTCTTAATATCTCCTAGTAATGTAAGTGCTGCCGATTATCATTATACTTTTATCGAAAGTCCTATAACAGTTGAACAAAAAGAAGAATATTTATTATATGTTTATAATTCTATAGAGTTTCAAAATGCTCTAAAAGATTATCCTTATTATTTAATAACATATCAAGAATCAAGATATAAACCTATTCAAAACAATCCTGGTATACCATATAACAATCATATTATTGTTTTGATGTATCAAGATAAACCTACTTTCCGTTCTTCTGACAGTTCTATAGATTTATCAGAATTAAGTTCTGCCCAAAAATTGGGTTATAATATATCTAATTCTTTATCTTATGTTTCTCCAACTTCTTTAACTTCCTTCTTTTTAGTTAAATATACTTCTTATGCAGATAATACATATTATGAAGATTTATTTTTAGATTATGTTATAGCTACTAATTTAGAATATATTCATTCTAAAGATATGAATATATATGATGCTGAGGGTAATTTAATAAAAACTATTTCTAAAGGGGAAAATATATTTTCAAATTTAAATATTAAACCTGAAATACCTGAAGAAACAATCGATCCCGTTATAGATTCGATATTAAATTCTGAAGATACTTTATATAGTTTATCTAAACAATTACTAGGAGAATTACCTGAAGAATTTACATTTTTATATTCAATATGTCAGTTATTTTTGGGAATAGTAATAATTTTAGTAGTATTAAGTCCAGTAATATTATTATTACGATTATTTAGGTAGGTGATTATATGTTAGATATAGTTAAATTTTATTTTGACATAGTTGGAAAGGTATTTGGAATATATAACAATTTCGAGATATTTCCAGGAGTAAGTTTTTTAGCATTTATGTGCGCATGTTCTATAATTTTAATTTTATTATCAGTAATATTTCATAATGTCAAAGAAGAATATGATTTTAAATATACTCGTTATAAACATGATAAATGGGATTCAGATCAAAAAAGAACTTATGCTAAAAATGGTAAACATGCATATGTTTCTAGGCATGGAAAGGATTAGATATTATGTATTTATTTTATAGTTATGAACAATTACAAACTTTACAATGTTTTAGTTGGGTAGATTTTACATCTTTTAATTCTTTTCATGAAGTTATTTTTACATTAGGAGTTAATATTTATTTTTTAGTGTTTTTGATATTTATATTAAGTATTAGTTACAAAATAATAAATAGATTATTTAATATTATATTTTAGGAGTAGTTATGAGTGTAATAGGGTTACATGGTATACCTGGTTGTGGTAAAACACTTGTTAGTGTTGGAGGTATAGCAAAAAAAATATATAAAAAAGATAATAGATTAATTAAAAGAATAATTAGAAAATGTATGGGAGTACCTACACGAGTTAATACAATATATTCAAATTTTCCAATTTTATTAGATAAAAGAAGAAAAATATATTCAAATATTATAACCGTTGATGATTGTGATAATAGATATTCATTGATTCCAGGTTCAACAGTTATTATTGATGAGATACAGTCTTATTATGATTCTAGTATATCAGTTAGAGATTTCCCAAAACAAATAGCCACTTTTTATCAATTTCATAGGCATTTTGACATCAAAGATATGTATCTAATATCTCAGCACCCTAGACGCATAATAACGTATATGAGGGATGTTATAAGCGAATATAGGCGTATTAAAAAATATATAAAGATTCCAATAATACATTTAGGTATTATATGGGCTAGGGTAGTATATGAATTTGATGATTATAAATTTGCATTTACTAGATCTAAAGAAGTAAAAAGACAATATGATATCAAAACTAAATTCTATTTCTTTAATTATAAGAAAGCATATAAGAGTTACAAAACAAAATACATGTCAGCATTTAATAAAGACAAGCCATTATTATATAGGGGCACATATACAAGCTTAGATTTTCCTGAAGAAGAATATGATTATTTAAATTATAGATTATTTGGAATAAAAAGATAGTTCTCAGCACACAGCAACGCTGTGCTGGGAACATTAAGGGGTTTATATATAAAGGAGTGAGAATATGAAAAAAGATAAGAGATATGTAGTGTATTATGTGTTACACAATGATTTAGGTTTTGATAAGAAAGAAAAAGTATTATTCACTACTAATTATTATTGGTTAGCAAAATTTTATTTTAAAGATCGAGTATGTATATTTAATGATTTTGTAAAAGATAATGTTGTTGAATGTTTTGTTTATGATACTAAAAGATTAACTACTATTATGAATTGTATGTATTTTTGTAATTCTAAAAAGAAATTAGGTGTTTAATTATCATGAAGAAATTTAATCAGAAAGATATAATATTTAGAATAAATTTAATTAGTGGTTATGTGCAAGCTAGTAAAGATTATTTTACTATGTTTGAATCATATTTAAATGATAGTGAATTATCAGATACAGATAAACTTATATGTATTAGAAATCAATATTTAGAATTTAGTAGTAATCATTCAATTTTATTAAATACAGATAAAGTTAGTTCCGTACATATAA
Organism: Bacilli bacterium; assembly: GCA_017435255.1. Classification (GTDB taxonomy): domain Bacteria; phylum Bacillota_I; class Bacilli_A; order RF39; family UBA660; genus RGIG3091. The sequence goes on from JAFSFI010000007.1 coordinate 97,496, forward strand.
ATTTGTAAATAGAACATGGAATAAATACGATAGTTTTTATGCCGTGAAAGTCTATTTACAAATATACAACTACAATAATTTTTAATCTCCTAGGAATAACTTTGTTTTTCCTAGGGTTTGGCGCCAATGAGCCAAGAAAAAATAAATAAATTGGGGGGTTACTACGACACCCCCCAATGGGGTCTGTGTGACGCGTGACAAAAATACCTTAAAAATAAGGAAATTGATTTTTTAGGAGGGATTTTATTTATGGCATTAAAAGGTCGAAATTGGGCATTTGTAATGTACCCAGAAAGTATGCCAAGTGATTGGTTTGATAGATTACAGATGACAGGACTACCATTTGCAATTAGTCCGCTACATGATAAAGATACTGACCCGACAGGGGAGGGGAAGAAGCCCCATTATCATGTTATATGTTATTATGAGAACTCCACTACTCAGAAAGCAGTAAAAGAGTTAGTTTGTACTCTAGTTAATGCCACATTACCAATTAAACTTGAAAGTATGGTTGGAATGTATAGATATCATTTGCATATGGATAATCCTGATAAATATCAATATGATGATCGTGATAGAATATTTATAAATGGGTTTGATTGTTCTAAAGTAGATTCATTAACTTATACTGAGGTTTCTAAGTTGTTGATTGAAATACAAAGATTAATTTGTATGGAACATATTTTAGAATATTCTGATTTATTAGATATATTGCTAGATAGTGATATGTTTAATATGTGGGATGTAGCAAGGAATCACACTTTGTTTTTAAATACATATATCAACTCAAGAAGATATAAGACTAAGCAGGAAAGCATAAAAAAAGAAGTACCTACTCAACTTCCGATAATTGATATTATGTTGCTTTCTATAATTGTTTTATATTAAATAAACTAAACCATATATAATAAATATATCATACCTATTATTATCGAGCATTTCAATACTCTATTATCAAAAATAAATGAAATGTATATTTTTAAATCAATTTATTTTAAAAAAACAATCATTATTTTTTAATATTTATTATATATATTATA
>JAFSFI010000008.1 GCA_017435255.1 Bacilli bacterium
GTGAATATGATGGAACAATTATAAGTGTATCTCATGATCGAAAATATATTAATGAAACAATAGATAATTTATATATTTTAACAACAGAAGGTTTATTAAAAGAAAAATAAATATGTGATCATAACTACAAATTACAATTTAGTGATTAGTTCGCATTATTTCAATAATACGAAAATTATATGATAGTAGAAATACTATCTTTTTTTATACAAAAAGGAGGAATTAAAATGGAAAAATTAGAAATGTATAAGAGATTATCAAAAGAAGATAAATTAAATTTAACTATATATTGTATTTATGATTCAATATATATAAATGCAAGAAATTATGAGAAAGAATTAAGTGATGAGTATGCAAAAAGGATTTGCGAATTATCACATTATTTATATTTGAAAGATGAATATTATAATTTTTCATCTAGTAAGATAGCAGATTATATAACAATAGGTTATTTAGAACATAATATACCTATTGAAAAATTAGAAGAAGCTGATAGAACAGATATGTATATGGGAATAGATACTGATGATTATGATTGGTTATTAGAAAATGAAATGGAAAGGTAGGTTATTATGGATTTTCAAAAATTAAATATAGAATTTTCTAATATGCAAAGTATGATAAATAAATATAATGTATTATTAGGAAATATAAAAAATAAAATAAAAATTGATAGTAAAGAATTATTAAAGTATGAAACAAAAATTAAAAATACAAAAAATAACATTGAAAAAGAATGTTATAAAATTATGGCTATTTCATTAAAAGATGAGATAGCTTTTTTAAATGATTTAATTAAGGAGGAAGATGTAAATGGAAATGAATCAAAATCAAATAAAAATGTATAATGAAGAAGAAGTTAAGGAAATACTACAAAGTGATGAAAGACTTGTTTATGTAGATAATGGTAGTGAAGAGGTTGTTATTAAATATGAAGATTTAGCAGATATTATAGTTGATATAAATGATAAATTCGGATCTACTGATTTAAAAGTATATGATTATAAGGAACCTGATATGGATAATCCTTTATTAACGACATTTGGTCCTTATTTAAACAAATGTGATCCCAATGTTAGAAAAGACATTATTGATAGATTAATTGATTTACAAACAGGTAATGAAGATATAAAAGATTATAAAGTAATTGATGAAGATATGCTTGATGATGTTTTAAGAGAATTAGATGATGAAATGGAAAGATAATTATGCCATTTATTTATGCAGTAATTTTATTTATAGTATCGTTGATGCTAATATTTCTTTATTTAGTTGAGCCATTTATAACTAGACAAAAGATAAGAAATAATAATGAACATGGTAGTGCAAGATGGGCAACAAAACAAGAAATAGAAAAAGACTTTAAAAAAGAAGAGGTTAATAATATTAATGAAAGTGGATTTCCAGTTTATTATTCAAAAGATAATAAACAAGTATGGTTTGATACAAATACCCCTCACTGGATTTATTTAGGATCAACAGGTAGTGGTAAATCAGTAACAGCAGTTATACCACAATGTAGTTTTATAGCAACTGCAAAAACTAAAAAGAGTGTATTTATAACTGATCCAAAAGGAGAAATATTTCAAACAACAAGTAAAATGTTTGAAGAACAAGGATATAAAATATTAACATTAGATTTTAGAAATCCAAGTCTATCAAATCATTTGAATATACTTGAGCCAATTATTAAGGAATATGAGTTATATACTAAAAATGATAAATTAGCAAAAGAGTGTAATAATGAAAAAGAAAAAATGAAATATCAAAATGAATCAATAGAACATTTAGCAGAGTGTAATCAGTTAATAAGTTCTTTATCAACAATGATAATGGAAGATAAAACAGCAAAAGAGGCATTTTGGAATAATAGTGCTAGTGATTTATTATATGGTATTATTTCATTATTTTTAGAAGATTATGCTGATGGAAAAATTGAAAGAGAACAAATAACATTATCATCAATAAAGAAATTTCAAAATAGTTCAATGGCTGGTAAAAATTTAAAGACATTAATTAAATATGTTGAAGGTAAATCTTATGGATTAAAAAGTAAAGATAAATTAATACCAATAATAACTACATCAGAAAATACCTATAAGAGTATTACAAGTATATTTAATGAACGAATGACTTTATTTGATGATATTAATGTTGAAAATATAACATCTGATTCAGATTTTGAATTTGATATTTTAGGAAAGCAACCAACAGTCTTATATTGTTGTATTCCCGATGAATCAAAAATATATTATGCTTTGGTATCAATAGTTGTTTCTTTAATATATAAGACATTAGTATTATTATGTAATTCACAACCAAACAAGAGATTACCATATGATCTTGTTTTTTTATTAGATGAATTTGCTAATACACCACCATTATCTGATATTGAAACAATAGTATCAGTAGCAAGAAGTAGAGGAATGTATTTTCAATTCTTCTTACAAAGTTTCGCACAATTAGATAATTTGTATGGAAAAGAAGTAAGTCAAATTATCCAAGATAACTGTGGACTTGCTTATCTTAAAACTAATACACAAGAAACAGCAGAAGCAATATCAAAAAGATTAGGTAATAAAACTATTGAAACTACATCATTAAATTATTCATTAAGTTTTATGAATAATAATGGTAGTAAAGGAACAAGTTTAATTGCTAGAAATCTTATGACAGCTGATGAAATAAAACAATTACATTTTAAAACAATAATATTCCCAACGATTGGATACCCAATTTTTAGGGACACAGTTGTATATCAAAAGTTTAGTTGTTATAAAAAAGGAATGATTGATAGAAAGGTAAGACCACTTGAAAGGTTAGTTAATACTTATCACACAGTAGAAAAATTAAAGTTTGATGAAGAAGAACAACCTAAACAAGAACAACCAAAAGTAAATGATGAAACTCAAAAACAAAGAACTGAACTTTATAACTTAATAAATAAAGTTGTTGAGATATTTGGAAAAGTTGATAAAGAAGTTGAATATGTAGTTGATAATGGAAAGGTAACTGCTGAACTTTATATAGCACCACCATTATCATTGAGCGACATCACAAGTTTAGAAGAAAATAGTGAAAAATATAATTTTAAATATGAAGCAATAACTGAAAAACAAAAAATAAAAAAGAATGGACGAAATTCTTTAATATTAATATCTTTGTTAGATGAAGGAGAGAAAATAGATGAACATAGGAGAAATAATTAAAAGTTCAAGAGAACGAGCAGGAATATCAATGAGAGAATTAGGAAGATTATCAGGAGTTAATAGTTCTGAAATATCTAAAATAGAAAGTGGGTTAAGACCTAGTCCTAATCTTAAAACATTAAAAAAATTATGTAGATATTTAGATATAAGATTAAATGATTTAATCTTTGAAATGGGATTAGGTGCAACTTATAATCCTAAAAATAAAATCTTAATTGATTATTATAAGAATTTAGATATTAAGAATGTAAAATTACCATATAAAGCACTTAAATATAAATATAATGATACATTAAAACAAATAAAAAAATTTAATGAAATGAAAGAAGATAAAAGGTATCATGATGAGTTAATAGATTTAATCAAAATACTAGAATACGAAAATGATACTACTAAATTTATTTTGAATATTTTAGAAGAAAAAATATTAAGCAATTTTTTAAACGAAAGTTAGGAGGTTGAAAAAATGAAAGAAGAGTTTAAGAAAGATTTTATAAATAATAGAGATAATACTTTAACTGAAATAAAAGAAAATAATAACAACTGGAATAAGTTTATAGTTTATTGGTCAAACATTTTAGATAAATATAGTATTGATAATGTTTTGAATCTTTATTCTTATAATCCTTATGGAAGATTATTCATGACATTTGATGAATGGAATAGTAATGAAATTGATAGAAGAATTAAACCAAAGAGTAAAGGGATACCTATACTTGAAGATAATAATAAAATATATGTTTTTGACGTAAGACAAACATATGGAAAAGATTATAGAATATGGAAATATAATCACATGGCAGATATTGAAATATTAAGTTATTTCCAAGATAAGTATAAAGTATTACATGATAGTGATTTATCTTTGGATAATAATTTTTATAAAACATTTAAAGAAATAACAAAAGATAAAATAGAAGATAATTATATAGGATTATCTGATAAAGAAGTGGAGTTTGTATCTAATACAATAACTTCACTTTTTTTATCTAAATCTAATTTTAATATTTATAACTTACCTAGTAGTTATGAAAGTGTAAATAAGTTAGATGATGAAGATATTTTAAAATGTATGCAAATTGCTAATAAAGAAACAGCAATTATGTTTAATGAATTTCAAAAAAATGCGAAAAATATATCTAATCTTCATGCAATTATTAGAGAAGATATTTTAAATCAATATAATGAAAATGTTTTTAAAAATGAAAATGAAATAAATGGGACTTTAAATGACTTATCTAATGCAAGTGGGTATAATCATGAGTTATTAGAAGGTATTTATAATAATTTATTAAGTAAATATTCTTATATTAATAAGGATAAAAGAGAACAACCAAAAGAAGAAATCATTGAAGAAATAAGAGTTGAAGATGAGAAGAAAGCAGATGTATATGAAAATATACAAATGTCTTTATTTGCAACAAGAGAAGAAGAACTAGCAAATAAAATATGTGATATATTTAATTCATTTGATACTAAATATCAAAATACTTTTGAAGTTAGAAATGTAGAATTACAAGTATGGGAACATATTGCTAGTAATAAAAGAAACCTATCAATAATGTTAAAAAGTCCACTAGCAGATTATAATGAAAATGCTTTTACATATTTTAATGCTGATAAAACTGATGAAATAAAAATAAATGATAGTATAAAGAAAAATTATTTCTTACAACAATTATATAAAGATAAAGATTTCTCAATAACATTATCACCAGATATAGTTCATATATTTTGGAATAATTTTGATGATAAAAAATTTGATATGAATATCCCTAGCACAAAGGTAATAGATCAAGAAGAAATTGAACAAGAGGAATTAGAAAAAATAGATGAAGAAGTAGATTATATAGTAAGAACATCAGAACTAATACCTACTCAAAATGGAATTGAAACTAATGTTATTGAATCAAAATATTATAATAAAGATGGTATAGAATTAGAACAACCAAAAGAAGAACAATATCCTAAAATTAATTATCATATTAGTGATGATAAAGTTGATAATAATTTTGGTGCAAAAAGTAGATTTGATGATAATGTAAATGCAATTAAATTATTAAAGAAATTAGAATTAGAAGATCGTAATGCAACAAGTGATGAGCAAGAGATACTTACTAAATATGTTGGTTGGGGAGGATTATCTGATGCTTTTGATGAAAGAAAAGATAATTGGAATAGAGAATATAATGAACTTAAAAATCTTTTAAGTGAGGAAGAATATAATCAAGCAAGACAATCAACATTAACATCTTTTTATACACCTAATGTTGCAATAGATGGTATTTATGATGCTATTAAAAAATTTGGATTTAATAAAGGAAATATATTAGAGCCATCTTGTGGTATTGGAAATTTTTTTGGAAGAATACCAGAAGAACTAAATAACAATAGATTATATGGAGTAGAGTTAGATAGTATAAGTGGAAGAATTGCAAAGAAACTATATCCAACAGCTAAAATAGAAATAAAAGGATATGAAGAATCTAGTGTTCAAGATAATTTCTTTGATGTAGCAATAGGTAATGTTCCTTTTGGTAATTATAAAGTTTTAGATAAGAGATATAAAGAAAACTTTATGATACATGATTATTTCTTTCAAAAGACATTAGATAAAGTTAGATCTGGTGGAATTATTGCTTTTATTACTACTGATGGAACACTTGATAAGAAAGATACAAAGGTAAGAGAATATATTGCTAAACGAGCAGAATTAGTTGGAGCAATAAGACTACCAAACAATACATTTACAGGGAATGCAAATACAAAGGTAACATCTGATATTATTTTCTTAAAGAAAAGGGACGAATTAAAACATGATATAAGTGATGAAGATTGGATTTATACTAGTGAATATGATGATGGTATAACAATTAATAATTATTATATAAATCATCCAGAGATGATGCTTGGAAAAATGGAATTACATTCAACTGCTTATGGAATGGATAATACTTTAAGTCCAATAGAAACACCATTAAAAGAATTAATGATTGATGCAATAAACAATTTACCACCTAACATATTTGAAAATATTGAGTTTGAATTAAATGAACAAAATAATAAATATGAAATATTAGAAGTAGAAGATGGAATAAAGAATAATGCTTTTGTAATAAAGAATATAAATGATAAAGATATTATATATCAAAGACAAGATTCTAATTTAGTTCCATATTCAATTCAAGATGGAATGACTGCAAAAAGAATTATTGGTTTATGTAAAGTAAAAAATGATTTAAGAAAAGTATTTGATATACAACTTAAAGATGGTAGTGATGAAGAATTAGAACTTGCACAAAGTAAATTAAATAATTCTTATGATGAGTTTGTTAAAAAGCATGGATATATAAATGATAATGTTAATCAAAGAGCATTTGACGAAGATCCAGATTATTACTTACTAACTTCTATTGAAAATAAAATTAGTAAAGATGAAGAAGATGATAAACCTGTATATGTTAAGGGAGATGTTTTTACTAAAAGAACAATAAGAAAAAGTAAAGAAGCAAAGAGTGTTGAAACAGCAGAAGATGCTTTGAGATATTCACTTAATAATCGTGGATGTGTAGATTTAGATTATATGAAAACATTATATCCAAAAGATGAAGAAGAAATTATTGATGAACTTGGTAATTTAATTTATCAAGATCCATCTAAATTAAATGATTTTAATAAAGGATATGTAATAGCAAGTGAGTATTTAAGTGGAAATGTAAAACAAAAACTTAATTATGTTAAATCAGTAAATATTGATAATAAGTATGATAGAAATATTGAGGCACTAGAACAAGTGCAACCTATACCACTTGAATATGATGAGATAAGTGTTAAGTTAGGATCTACTTGGATACCAGAAGATGTATATCATCAATTTTGTTGTGAACTATTAGATATAAGTAGATGGAATGCAACAAGATTAAAAATTAAATATGCAAAAGAAATTAATTCGTGGTTATTTCAAGCAAGTGGTTTATATGGATATGGAGTAAAAAATACTAATGTATGGGGAACTGATAGAGCAGATGCTTTATCAATAATTAAGAATACTCTTAATCTTCAAAGTATAACTGTCTATGACAAATTAGAAGATGAAAGACGAGTAGTAAATCCAGTAGAAACTGCTAATGCAAGAGAAAAACAAGAATTAATAAAACAAGAGTTTAAAGAATGGATTTGGAAAGATGAAGAACGAAGAAATAGATTAGTTAAAATCTATAATGAAAACTTTAATTGTATGAGAGAAAGAGAATATGATGGTAGTCATTTAACATTTGATGGAATGAATCCAACAATAGATTTAAGAGAACATCAAAAGAATGCTGTTGCAAGAGTTTTATATGGTGGTAATACTTTACTTGCTCATGCAGTAGGTGCTGGTAAAACTTACGAATGTATCGCAAGTGCAATGGAATTAAAAAGATTAGGTATAGTTAGTAAACCAATGTTTGTTGTTCCTAATCATTTATTAGGACAATGGGCTAATGAGGTTTTAAAACTATATCCAACAGCAAACATATTAGTTGCTACTCAAAAAGATTTTGAAAAAACAAGAAGAAAAAAACTAATGGCAAAAATAGCAACAGGAGAATGGGATGCAGTTTTAATTGCACATTCTAGTTTTGGATTAATCCCTATGAGTAAAGAATACGAAAAGAAACATATTGAAAAAGAAATACAAGAAGTAACAGAAGCAATAGATAGAATAAAAATGGAAGAAGGAGGAGGATTAAGTGTAAAGAAATTAGAGCAAATTAAAATGAGTATGAATACAAAGCTAAAAAACTTATTAGATGATACTAAAAAAGATGATGTAGTAACATTTGAAGAATTAGGTGTAGATCAACTTATTGTAGATGAAGCACATATGTTTAAAAACTTACCAATGTTTTCTAAAATAAGAAATGTTGCTGGAATTAATAATAGTGAAAGTAAAAAAGCAACTGACCTTTATATGAAGATAAGTTATATTTTAGAAAATAATGATGGTAAAGGAGCAGTATTTGCAACAGGAACTCCTATTAGCAATTCAATGGGAGAATTATTTGCAATGCAAAAATATCTTCAAATGGATAGATTAAGAGAAATGGGATTAGAACATTTTGATGAATGGGCATCAACTTTTGGAGAAATAGTTAATAGTTTTGAAATTGCACCAGATGGTAGTGGTTTTAGAACAAAAGCACGATTTGCTCAATTCTTTAATATTCCTGAACTTATGACTTTATTTAAAGAAGTTGCTGATATTAAAACATCAAAAATGTTAGACTTACCAGTTCCTAAATTAAAAGGTGGAGAATATAAAACAATAGTAGCACCCAAAACTGATGAATTAGGAGATTATGTTGAGAAATTAGCAGAACGAAGTGAAATAATAAGAAATGGATGTGATCCAAGAATTGATAATATGTTGCTTGTTACCAATGATGGAAGAAAAGCAGCACTTGATTTAAGAATGATAGATCCAAATATGCCAGACTTACCTAATTCAAAAGTTAATATGGCTATTGAGAACATTTATAGAATATGGTTAGAAAATAAAGAAGACAAGCTTACACAACTTGTCTTTTGTGATTTATCAACACCTAAAAATGATGGAACATTTAATGTTTATGATGATATTAAAAATAAATTAATTGAAAGAGGAATACCAGAAGATGAAATTGAATTTATTCATAATGCTAAAACAAATCCTCAAAAGTTAAAACTATTTGAAGATATGAGAACAGGTAATAAAAGAATACTTATAGGATCTACTTCTAAAATGGGAGCAGGTATGAATGTTCAAGATAAATTAATTGCTTTACATCATTTAGATTGTCCATGGCGACCAAGTGATATAGAACAAAGAGAAGGTAGAATATTAAGACAAGGAAATCAAAATGAAGAGGTAGAAATATATAGATATGTAACTGAAGGCAGTTTTGATGCTTACTCTTATCAATTAATTCAAACAAAATCTACATTTATAAATCAAATAATGGCTAATTCAAATGGTGGTGGAAGAACAGCAGAAGATTTAGATAGAGATACACTTACTTATGCAGAAGTAAAAGCATTAGCAAGTGGTAATCCTTTAATAATTGATAAATTCAAAATTGAAAATGAATTGAAACAATTATATTTATCTAAATCAAGATATGATAAATCACGAATTGAATTAGAATCTAAATGTAATAGAGAATTACCTCAACAATTAAAATTTCAAGAAAGATATTTAAACGGATTGGAACAAGATATAAATAAAGTAGAAGATTTGTCTGCTGATAATTTCAAAATAACAATAAGAGATCAATTCTTTGATTCAAGAAAAGATGCGAGTACAAAATTTTATCAAACTTTATCGTTGTTAAAGACAGGAGAGGAAATCAAGATAGGAGAAATAAGTGGCTTTGATATTGTGGGAACACGAGAAGAATTGAGATTTACCCCTGTCGTATATATAAAAGGTATTGGTAAATATAAAGTAGAAATAAATAATATTGATGAAATAGGTAATATTCTTAAATTAGAGAATATGCTTAAAAGTTTTGAAACTAAAATTGAAACAGTTAAAGAGCAAATAGAATATACAAAGAAACAATTAAATGATGCAAAAGAAGAACTTGATAAACCATTTGCTTTTACTGAAAGAATAAGAGAATTACAAAAAGAAAAAGCAAGAATTGATAGTGAACTTGATTTAGATAAACAAGAAACGACTCAAGAATTATCTGACGAAAATAGTAATGATGATGAATTAGAAAGATAATTAAAAAAATGTAAAAAAAGTCTTGCAAAATTTCTTTTTTTAAGTGATTAATTATACGAAGAAAAAAGTCGTTTTAAAGTAGTTAATACAAGAATATCAAATTGTAAGACGCTCGGTTATATAACTATAAGTCATAAAAATTAAAACCTCTTAAAACGGCTTAAATTCGTTATATATAGTGATGTAATAAAAGGAGGAAGATATTATGTATATTACAGAAACTACAATTAATGTAAAAAATGTATTTGAAAAGGTAGAAGAATTGAATGATATAGGAAAAGTTAAATTTATTCTATATACATTCGGTTTGTTAAATAATAATCAAATAAATAATAAAAATGAAATTAATCCTACATTAAATAAAGATGAAGAAGAAATGACAATATTTAAAATGGATTTGTTAGGTTTATCTGAAAGTGCTTGTAATGTGTTTTTAGAATATAATGCAATGTTATATAATGGATTAACTGAAACAAAAGATATAATTATAGATAATGGAAATGTATTAGGATTAGAATTTGATGATAATGAAATTAATATAGTAAAAGATTTTGAAAAATTAACTTATAATGAAAAGTTAGATTTATTTAAAGAATTGTTTATAAGATATGATAATAATACTTATTTTAAAAATAATATAAACATTATGACTTTTGACTCAAATAAAAATGGTTTTGATATAGCAAGAGAAATTGAACAATTTAAAATATAAAAATATATATAAGGACTAGTGATAGTCCTTTTTTTATGTAAAAAAATAATTATTTCAATTTACTAAACATATATTTAGAAAGGAAAGGTGATTTTATGTATAGAAAAGAAAAAATAAAAATAAATTTATTTTATGATGATTCTGGTGTAAATATATTAGATGTTTTAAAATTAGACTTCAAGGAATTTTTTGAACAATATTTAAAAGAAAAAGTTTTATAAATTTATCCAAAATAACTGAAAATATAATGTTTCTATGATATAATAACCATGTACCGTACTCGGTTGGTTATATTAGAAATGTTTGTATTGAATTCTAGAAATAGGAGGAAAATATGAATTATGATTGTGGAGTAGTTAAAGCATTACTAAACATATATAAACCAGAAGAAATAGCTAAATATATAAGGTTATCTCTTGCTGATGAAGAAAGTGAAAAACAAAAACCAACTGATGAGAGTGAAAGTGTTACTAATCAAAGAAGATTAATAAATAGTTTTATTGATCGCAATGGTAATATAGGTGCAAATTGTAAAGAGTTTATTGATGACGGATGTTCTGGAACAAATTTTGATAGACCTGGATGGAATAAATTACAAGAACAAATGGAAGCAGGTAAAATCAAAGTTGTTATAACAAAAAGTTTATCAAGACTAGGTAGAAGTAATTTTGAGTGTAGTTATTTTCTTGATTACTATTTTCCTGAAAACAATATTAGATATATTGCAATACAAGAACAAATAGATACAGGAAATGGAGAAAATACTAACAACGAATATGCGGCTTTAAACAATTTTATAAATGAAAAATATTCTAGAGATTTATCAAAGAATATTAAAAGGGTTTATAGAATGAAACAACAATCAGGAGAATATATGGGAGGTATTCCTGTATATGGATATAAGAAAGATCCTAATGATAAACATAAACTGATTATTGATGAAGAAGCTGCAGATGTTGTTAGAGAAATATTTGACAAGTATTTAGAACTACAATCACAAAGTGCTGTTATGAAATATTTAACTGATAAGAAAGTCCCTATACCAGAGGTATATAAAGGAACTAGAAGAGGAATTAAAGCAAAACACCCATACGAATGGAATTATCATACAATTAGAAGCATTCTTCGTAATCAAATGTATATTGGAGATATGGTACAAAATGTTCATGTCAAAAAAAGTTTTAGAGAAAAGAAGATTATTAAAAATGATAAGGAAAATTGGGTTATAGTTGAAGGCACACATGAACCTATTATTGATAAAGAAACATTTGATAGAGTTCAAAATCTATTAGATGCTAATTTTAGACAACCAACACCAGAATATCAAAGAACATTTAAAGGATTAATGTTTTGTCATGAATGTGGACATTTAATAGGCGTAGGTAATCCTAAAAGAGATAATAGACCTATTGAAAAACAATATGTATATACTTATTGTAATTATTATAGAAAGAATAGTGCGTATAATAAGTGTACTCCACATACAATGAACTACAATAATCTTGAAGATCAACTTTTATCTATTATTACAAATGTATGTAATAAATATATTAATTTAGTTGGATATGATGATTTGGTTGAAAATAGAAAAAAGACATTAACAACATATACAACTGATTTAGAGAAAAAAGTTGGTAGATTAGAGATAGACCTAAAAACCATTGATTTAAAAATTGAAAAGTTATACATGGATAGATTAGATGACATTATAACACCAGATACATATAAGAAACTTACGGATAAATTTGAAGAACAAAAACATGAAATGCAAAAACAAATTGATGAGTTAAATCAAAGTATAAATGAATATAAAGAAAATAATAAAGTAGAAGATTTACTTGAAACTCAAACCATAGTAAAAGAATATTTAAAAGCAAGAAAAAATCCACCAAGAGAATTAATTTTAAAAATAATTGATAAAATAGAAATACATCAAGATAAGACAGTGGATTTACATTTTAAACTAAAACAACTTGAAGAAGTTGTATAATTTTTACAAAAAAGTTATCACTGAAAACCATGAGCCATAATTTTAAAGGATATAAAGCAGGAGATACAATTACTGTAGAAGGAAGCTATGATATTAATATTTGGTATTCATGCCAAGACGATACTAAAACTGAAGTTGTAAGACAAACTGATACATATAAAGAAACTGTGGTAGTCCCAAGAAAAAACAATTCTAATATATCTGGAGATGAAGAGATTATTGTTAGAAGTTTAAGACAACCAAGTTGCGTAAAAGCGGAAATTCAAAACGGAATGATAGTATATACTATTGAAAAAGAATTAGGAATTGAGATTGTAGGGGATACTAAAGTAAAAATTGCAATAGATGAAGACGAGGATGAATGGGATATTATAGATGATGATGTAATTGATAATGAAATAGATAAAAAGATAGATGAAGAAGTTAATGAAGAGTTCTTAGATTAAGAACTTTTTTGTTTGAATAAAATTTTACACAAGTTTACAATTGCTTTGATTTTTGCTGTTCAATCCTTAAGAAAATCATGTATAATATATATGTAAAATAAGGAGGATTAAAAGGATGGAAAAGAAAAGTAATAAAGGAGTAGTTATTTCATTATTAGTAGTAATAGCAGTATTAATAGGTTCTATTACATACATGTTTGTAAGTGGAACAGTAATATTTAATACAAAGAAAAATAATGATAACAAAACAGAAGAAAAAGAAAATAATAAAAATGAAAATGACAAAGAAAATGAAAATGACAAAGAAAATGAAAATGATGATGAAATTGATATAAATATATCGATGGATACTGTTAGTGTTTCAAAAGATGCACCGAATACAAAAATTTTAATTACTGGTATGATAGATTTATCTTATGATAATAATAAATATGAAGGAGTAACACTTTCTGGATATTGTCTTGGAGCAGATAACGAAAAATATCTTATTAATGGTCCTAACGATGGTAGAGTATTTTTCCATAATGATGGCAATAAAGACCTTACTCTTGCAGAAAATTCAGGTGCAGAGTATCCAGATGGAACAACTAAAGCTGGGTCAGAAGTCGATTGGGAAAACGTTGAAATTAAATATTGTAAAATTGATAAAATGACTACAATATTAAGTGACGGAACAATCGGCCGTGAAATCACATTAAATGTCGAAAAAAATTTCAATTAATTTTTGCATATACTTATTAAAAGCAGCACAAACAACAAGATTATATTATAAATTTATTTTATGTTTGTAAAATAAAATTGGAAGAAAATTAATTTGAGCAATTATATATCGAGCGATTATAAATAAGGAGTGAAAGAATGGAAAAGAAAAGTAATAAAGGGGTAGTAATTTCGTTATTAGTAGTAATAGCAGTATTAATAGGTTCTATTACATATATGTTTGTAAGTGGAACAGTAATATTTAATACAAAGAAAAATAATGATAACAAGACAGAAGAAAAAGAAAATAATAAAAATGAAAATGACAAAGAAAATGAAAAACAAGAGGAGGAACAAGGAGAAGCTGAGCCATTAGATTTAAATAGTGTTTTAGTACAAGATTTATATAATTATGTTAACTTAGATCCGGGATATGGAGATGTAAAAGATTTTTTTGGTTCATATGGTAATATAACTAACAAAGAAGTGTCTGATGAAATTAAGTTGTTGACTACTTTGGTTGTTAATAAATTAGGAGATTCTGCTGTCTTTTTGGAAAATAGACAAGAATATTGGGGAACAGCAAAAGTATATTCTTTAAGCGGTAGTCTTGTACTAAATGAACTTAATAAAATTTATGGTAAGGATAATGGTTATACTCATTTGAGTGAAGGAGTATATTTCCCTATGTCTGGTATGTCTAAAAATATATGTGCGACAATAAAATATAATGCAACATCCGAAAATTATGAAATAATAGAACAAGGCGGATGTGGTGGAGCTGTGGCTCACTCTATGCATGGTAAATTAATTGGTGCTGAAAAGGTAAACGATAAAATCGTATTAACAGAAAAAATATATATGTCTACTGCAGAAAATATATATAAAACAATAGATGCCACTGAAATTATTGGTTCTGGAAACAATGCAAATAGCCAAGAATATTTTGATAAAGGAGCAACTACTGAATATACATTCAAATTAGCAGAGGATGGAAGTTATTACTTTGATAGTAAAACAACTTATTAATTAAAGAGCTTAGGCTCTTTTTTGTTTTGTTCTAAAAATTCAAATTTACTAAAAATATATATTTTGTTATAATAATTTTGGGTGATAATATGGATAAAATTAAAGTGGTATTTATGGGAACTCCTGAATTTAGCGTTCCTGTATTAGAAGGACTTATAGAAAATTATGATGTAATAGGTGTTGTTACTCAACCAGATAAAGAAGTTGGAAGAAATCATGAAATAAAATTTTCTCCGGTTAAAGAAGTAGCGTTAAAAAATGATATTAGAGTTTATCAACCTGTAAAGATTAGATTAGATTATGATGATATAGTTAAGTTAAATCCGGATATGATTGTAACATGTGCTTATGGTCAAATAATTCCTAAGGTATTATTGGATTTGCCTAAATATGGATGTATTAATGTTCATGCTTCACTTTTACCTAAATTAAGAGGAGGTGCTCCACTTCATAGATGCGTTATTAATGGGGATAGTAAAACAGGTGTTACTATTATGTATATGGATGAACATATGGATACTGGTGATATTATAAGTAAAAAAGAAATGTTAATTGATATTAATGATACTGTTGGAGATATTCATGATAAATTAATGGTTATAGGTAAAGAATTATTGTTAGAGACTATTCCTAGTATTATTGAGGGTACTAATGATAGAATCAAACAAAATGATGATGAGGCAACGTATGCTCCCGTAATTAAAAGAGAAGATGAATTGATTGATTTTAATAAAACATCGTTAGAAATATACAACCAAATAAGGGGGTTAAATCCTTTCCCTGTATCGTATGCGATGCTTGATGGTAAAGTTGTAAAAATATATAAAGCAATAGTCAAAGATAACGTTTATACTTCTAAAAAGAATGGAGAAATAGTAAGAATTCATAAGGATGGAATTGGTGTTTCTACAAAAGATTCTGAAATTGTTTTAACTGAGATAAAGGTAGAAGGTAAAAAAAAGATGAAATGCAAAGATTATCTAAATGGTGTAAATAAAGAAGAATTAATTGGTAAAGTATTTAATGAGGAATATGATGGAAAAGAATAACAAAGAAAGCAAGTTTCAATTTAAGGAACTGTTTACTAATAAACAGTATCGTTCAATTATGATATTAGCGTTGTACGCAATTCTTTTTGCTGTATTAATAGTAATTATTAGAAATCCTGTAAATGTTGTTTCTGGTGGTGGAAGTATTAAGTCTAAAGTAGATGGATACGAACTAATTGATAATAAGAATTTTGGTTATAAATATACAGTTACTTTAGATGAAGATACATATGTATATGAGGGACAAAAATATAATAATAAGGATTTGTTTACTTTAAGTAAAGGCGAAGAAAGTGTAAGTTATTATATTGAGGGGGATAAATTTTATAAAGAAGAAGATGGTGTGTATAAATCTATTATAGATAAACCAATAATAGTTTTTGATTATTTTAATACTAATATATTAGATCAATTAATTATAAGAAGTGTATTAATAGATGAAAAAGCTAATAAATATAAAATAGATAATCAATCGTTGTATGATGTTTTAAATGAAGATAGTTCAAAAGTAGAGTCGGGAGAGAATTATATAACATTAGGTTATCGTAATTCTAATATTACAAAAATAGAATTTGAACTTGGTAATTATGCTAGATTAGTTGGTGATAATTATGATAAAGTCATCATTAGCTTAGAATATTATGATTTTAATTTAATAGAAGATTTTACTGAATTAACTGTAGAATAGTTAGTGCTTGATAAAAATTATAAAAAGTTTTAAAAAAAACTTGCAATATTAAAAAAAATATTATAAAATGTAAAAGTACAACTGAATTACAGTTGGGCTTGTAGCTCAGGTGGTTAGAGCGCACGCCTGATAAGCGTGAGGTCGGAGGTTCAAGTCCCCCCAGGCCCACCATTGTGGAAATAATCCGAATCGAAAGGTTCGGTTTTTTTGTGTAATTTTATTTTACATTTTTATACATTGATATTGACATTTTTTTAAAAACATTATTGTCAATATAAATAAGTGCTGAGATAATCATTTTAGGATAAGAAGTATTTATTAGGAGGTACTTATGAAGAAATATTTATATGTGATTTTAGTAATAATTTTAGCTGTATCTTTTGTTGGGGTTGACGCTAAAAGCAATACTATATATTTAAAAGAATGCGAGTATACAGAAGAATATAAACACTGGCTTGCATTGAGCGATAAAGAGAAAGAAAAAGTTACTATGCCAACTGTATGTAAAAATAATAGTAAAGATAAGTTTAATTTAGTTGGTAATTCAAGTTCAAGCTTAGTTGGTGGAAGTGTTGGTGATACTAAATATGATTTGAGAGAGCACGGACTAGTTACATCAGTAAAAGATCAAGGTCAAACTGGTTCTTGTTGGGCTTTTGCAACAAATGCATCAATCGAATCCAATTTATTAGTTAACGGTAAAGGAACTTATGATTTAAGTGAAGCACATTTGGAACTTGCTACACAAAATACACATAGTTATAATCGTTTAACTTTTAACAGAACTATTAATAGTGGAGGAAATTCTTATTTATCTTCAGCATATTTAAGAAATAATTGGGGGCCTGTTTTAGAAATTACGTTGCCTTTTTCCGAATTGATGCAATCATATGAACAAAATATTGTGATTCCTGAATCTAAAGTGTTAAATAATACTGCTACGCTAGATATTAATTCAATTTCTCGGATTGGTAATAGTGGAAGTTGTAATGCAAATACTATTGCAGATATTAAAGAATATTTAGTTACTAACGGTGCTTTAGCCACAACGGTAAATTTTAGTAACTTTGGTAGTGCCAACTTGTATCAATATTATGATGGTGAAGAATATATTAATAAAAAAGGTAATAAAGTTCCTGCAAACCAAAATGCAAATCATGCTGTTACTATTGTTGGTTGGGATGATAATGTTTCTAAAGATTCTTTTAACACTTCGTCTAAACCTACTAGAAATGGCGCATTTATAATAAAAAACTCTTATGGCGAAAGTGTTTCTGAGCGTCTTCTTGAAATTAAAAAAATTCTTTATGACAATGATACAGAGGGGTTTAACTCTGATGGAATTAATTCACCAAGTGCTATTCCGGATGAAATTGTTGTTGAAAAAGTAAAACAAGTTTATGATGCTACAGATTCTCAAATTCAAATTTCTGGTGACGATTTGATTATTACTATAGGAGATAATGGATATCAATATGTATCATATGATGATGTTTTAATTTGCAATGGCGTGTTTGGATTCTTTGACATAGATACAGAGGTTGAAGATAATGTTTATGGATATGATGATTTAGGATTAAATAAGGAGATTTATTATCCTGATTTAAAGAAACTATATTTTGCAAATGTTTTTGAAAAGAAAAGTGATAAAACCGAGTCTTTAGAAGAACTAAATATTTGGTTTTCAACTGTTGGTCAAGAGTATAAGGTATATTTTGCAAACGGTGAAACTCGCCAAGTGCTACAATCTAACTTAGTTGCTCAAGGGACATCAACATTTGTTGGTTTTAATACTATAAATATTGATAACGCATTTATAACTTCTGATAAGTTTAGTGTAATTGTGGAAGTTGAAGATGATGAAGAATTGGTATTTGGCATTTCAACTTCATGGGAAGAAGATGGTGATCCGTGGGATGATATAGAAATGGTTGAGGGTGTGCAATATTTGTCTGCTGATGGAATAACATATGTTGATGTTGCTGCAGACGCTTCATTTCATTTCTTAATAAAGGCATATACAAATGAGGTTGAAGAATCATTAGATAATGGTAGTGGTAATCTTCCTCCTGAAAATAACGATGATTTAAATAATGATAATCCGGAAGGTGATAATAATCAGAATGATGATGTTGTTGTTCCTGGTGGAGAAGTAAAACCGGAAGATGATCATACTAATACAGATGGTAAAATTGAAATATTACCTAATGAAATGAATAATACTATTCCTAATAACAACAATTCAGATAATGAAGAAAATCCATCAACAGGAGATATGGTAAGTGTTATATTAATCGTTTCAATTGTTGCATTGGTTCTTGCCTTTATGTCATTTAGAAGATTACAAAAAGTAAAACATAATAATTAGATTTTGAAAACGACTAAGTAGTCGTTTTTTTTTAACCATATTTTTATAATAGAATAAATTAATATGGGAAGTGATATTGTGAATGATAATTTAGAAAATAAAAGTTATTTTTATAATTTGGAAGAATGTAATATTCCAGGGAAACAATGCTTTTTAGAAAATGGAACAGGGTTAAAATGTAATAGGTTCGAAGTTGAGTTTCCTCCACAAATGCAGACTAAGCAGCCAGGGTATGAATATTTGATGGTTCCTCGTCCTATTTTTGACAATCCTAATTATAAACCTAGTGGAAAACTAAATGGAAAAGTTGCAATTATAACAGGAGGAGACTCTGGGTTAGGTAGAAGTATTGCTGTTCATTTTGTAAAAGAAGGGGCTAAAGTAGTTATTCCTTACTTTAATGAACATAAGGATGCTAACGATACTAAAAAATATATAGAATCATTAGGTGGTGAATGTATTTTAATACCTGGTGATTTAAAAGATCCTAATTTTTGTAAAGAGGTTGTTAATAGAACTTTAAACGCTTTTGGAAAAATTGATATTTTAATCAATAATGCGGGTGTTCAGTATCAAAAGAAAAATATAGAAGATATTAGTAATGAACAATTTGACTATACTATGAAGTCTAATATTTATTCTATTTTCTATTTAACTAAAGCGGCAGCCCCTTATATGAGTGAAGGTTCATCAATTATAAATGTTAGTAGTATAACAACATTCTATGGAGAACCAGAACTTATTGATTATGTAACTAGTAAAGGGGCAATTGTTGGGTTTACGAGATCATTATCCAGCAATTTAGTTAAGAAGAAAATTAGGGTTAATGCGGTAGCTCCAGGTTTCTTTTGGACACCTTTACAGCCAGCTTGTTGGGAACCGTGCAAAATTCCTGTATTAGCTGCTGATGTACCAATGGGAAGAGCTGGTCAGCCGTATGAGATTGCACCATTGTTTGTATATTTAGCAAGTGATGATTCTAAATTTATGACAGGCCAAGTTTTGCATATAAATGGTGGCCAATATAAAGGATAATATTTGAAAATATATTAATTGATGTTATAATTTTTATAATAGGTGAAGTAAATGAAAAAGATATATGTATTGTTTTTAGGATTAATAGTTTTAGGGTTTAACCCGGTTTTTGCAAATGAAAAAGTAGAAGTTAAATTTTCAAAATGTGTTGATGGTGATACAGCTAAATTTGTATTAGATAATAAAGAAATAACAGCAAGATTTTTAGCGGTAGATACACCAGAGACCGTGCATCCAACAAAAGAAGAAGAACCTTTTGGAAAAGAAGCTAGTAATTATACTTGTGAAAAATTAACAAATGCTAAAGAAATAATTTTAGAATATGATGATGGTAGTGATAAATTTGATAAATATGACAGACATTTAGTATGGGTTCATTATGACAATAACTTTTTACAAGAGGAATTAATATCTTTAGGATATGCAAAAGTTGCATATCTTTATGGAGAATACAAATATACAGAAGATTTACAAAATAAGGAGATAGTAGCAAAAAGTGAAAAGGCTGGTATCTGGGGAGATTATGAATTTGTTGATATTGAAGAAGAATATATCGTAACTTTTTCTTATAATGGAAAAAGTAAAAAAGTAGAAGTAATTGGAGGCAATTCGGTTGTTCCTATTAGTAATCCTAAAAAGGAAAATTATAAGTTTTTAGGATGGTATTTGGATGAGGAAATTTATGATTTTTCACTCCCTGTAGAAAAGAATATTACGTTAGTTGCTAAATTTGAAAAAATAGATGATGAAATACCTATATATGTTTATATAATCAGTGGGATAATTGTTGTGATAGCAATAACTACCAATTATAAAGGAAGTAGAAATAAATTAAGAAGAAAAGTAAAATCTAGTGTTAAGAAAAAATTAATGAAAAATTAATTTTTTTTATTTTTTTAGGAAAACAATGTTTGAGAAGAGAATAATTAAAGTAAGGAGGTGATACGATGTTAAAAAAATATGAGTGGGTTAGACAAGATGATATTAAAGATTGTGGTGTTTGTTCCTTGCTTATTATTATTAAAACTTATGGTGGTGGAGTTTCAAAAGAGTATTTAAGGGAATTAACAAAAACAACAAAAGAAGGTACTACTGCATTTCATTTATTAGAAGCCGGTAGGAAATTAGGCTTTAACACGAACGCATTAAAAGGCGATATACTAGAATTAGATAAAAGATTATTACCTTGTATTGCGCATGTTGTTGTTGATAAAAAATATCAGCATTTTGTAGTAGTTATGAATATTAATAAAAAGAAAGGTATTATAACTATAAGTGATCCTGCTGAAGGGATTATTAAATATAAACTAGAAGAATATAATAAGATTTCAACAAATCAATACTTAGTTTTCATACCCAATAAAAAGATACCAAACTTAAAAAAGAATAATGAAGTATTTAATAATATTTTTGAGACTATTATTCAGTATAAACATGTGTTTATTTCAATTTTTATTTTTTCATTATTATATACCCTTGTTAGTATAATAACAGCTTTTAACTTTCAGATTATTATAGATCATGTGCTTACTTATTCTTCAAAAAACAATTTAAATTTAATCATTTTCATATTTATTTTTCTTTATATTTTGAAATCTATTATAGATTTAACTAGAAATAATTTATTAGTATTTATAAATCATACTTTAGATAATAAACTAATCATGAATATTTATAGTCACATCATATCACTTCCTTATTTGTTTTATAAAAACAGAACTACAGGAGAAATTATTTCTAGAATTAATGACTTAAGTGATGTTAAAGAGTCAATAAGTCGATTGTTTATGACCTTTTTTGTTGATTTAGTATTAATTATATTTGTTTTCTTTACTTTATATAATATTAGCCCAAGTCTTACTTTGATAGGAATTATTATGATTATTATGTATTTGATTGTTATAAAAATATTTAATAAATTTTTTAAATATTATATAAACAAGAATCAAGAAGATGCTGCGATAGTAAATTCGTATTTAATTGAGTCTATTAATAATGTGGATACAATTAAATCCTTGGGATTAGAGAAGATATCTACTAATAAACTATATTGTAAATATAATAATTATCTTAACTCTAGCTATAAGTTTCAAAAACTTTTTAATTTAGAAAATTTTATTAAAGATATAGTTAATTATATTGGTACTGCTCTTATTATTTTTGTGGGAACAATATTTGTGTTAGAAGAAAAAATGAGCTTAGGAGAATTAATAACTTACAACGGTATGATTATATATTTTTTAGAACCGATAAAAAATATTATAGAAATGGAGTTAGTTATTAAAAAAAGTAAGATTTCAATTAACCGAGTAACAGAGTTATATGAAGTTGAAAAAGAAGAGATGGAGATTGATAAAAAATATAATGGAAATAAACTAAAAGGAAATATTAAAATTAATAATT
Source organism: Bacilli bacterium (assembly GCA_017435255.1). GTDB lineage: Bacteria > Bacillota_I > Bacilli_A > RF39 > UBA660 > RGIG3091. The sequence continues at coordinate 22,380 of JAFSFI010000008.1, forward strand.
TGGACTATTCTTATAATGGTCGTAAGAATATATTTGAAGGCATTAATTTACAAATTGATTCTGGTAAAAAAATTATGATTTATGGAAATAGTGGCTCTGGGAAAAGTACCATAGGGAAGATATTAATGAAATTCCTTAATATAGAACGTGACAAAGTGTTTATAGATAATAAGGATATTAATGATTATAATGTTATGGATATAAGAAGAGAAATTTGTTATATTGGTCAAAATGAAAACTTATTTAGTGATACTATTTATAACAATATTGTTTTAGATAGAGATGTTGATTATGACAAGTTTTTAAATATTGCTGATATTACTAAGGTAGATGAGATAGTAAAGAAGAATGTATTATCTTATGAAATGCTTTTAGAGGAAAATGGATTTAATATTAGTGGTGGTGAAAAACAGAGAATTATTTTAGCAAGATCTTTACTTAAAGAAAGTAGTATATATGTTTTGGATGAAGCACTTAATCAAGTGGATGTAGAAAAGGAAAGAGAAATTCTAAAAAACGTTTTTAATTATTTAGATGGTAAAACAGTTATTTATATTTCTCATAGATTTGACAATAGCGATATGTTTGATAATAAGATAAATATGGAGAAAATTAAATATGCTTGATATTAGAGATTATTTATTAGAATACAAAAGAAAAATTCCAAACCTTATACTCATATGGACTGTGTTTTTAGTTTTTATAATAACATTTATTTTAATAATAAATAAATCCTTTAAGATAACAAACTATTATCTAGTTAAAGGAATTGTTAAGGACAATAAATTAAACTTAGTAGTATCTTTAGATAGGAAGGATTCAATAATAAAAAACAATTATATTTATATAGACGAAAATAAGTATAAATATAAAGTCGAAAGTATTAGTGATATAGTACAGGAGAACAATAATTTTTATCAACAAATAATATTAGATATTGATGTTAAAGATGCCAACCTAATAGAAAATAATGTTATTGAATCAAAATTTATTGTTAGCAAAAAGACCATTTTAGAATATATTTATAATTTAATTAAGGGGGGATTTTGATGTTAGAGATTAATAGTAATGAGTTAAAAAATATTAAAGGAGGAGGTATTACTATTTGGGGTGGAATAGGAATAGCTTCAGGAATATTGTTTTTAATAGGTGTAATTGATGGCTTCGTGAGACCATTAAAATGTAATTAGGAGGTAGATACCGTGAAAATAATAACAAAACAAAACGATTTATTAGAAATAAGTGGAGGAATTAATGTATCGGGAAGTGTCATTAATGCCTTTGCTAAAGGAATAGAAAGTATATTAAATGTCGGACGCAGTTTAGGAACAGCTATTAGAAGATTATATAGTGGAAATTTATGCAAAATTTAATTAGACAACATAGAAACAAGATAAATATTTCGCTTCTTCTGTTATCTCCTGTTATTGTAGCTGTGTGTAATGTTTGTTTAGTTTCTATATTTAATTTAGGAAATTATACAGGTACATTTTTGAGATACTTGTTTCAACTGGTTGTTTCTTGATAATTAAGACTGTTAGCTTGTAAGCTAACAGTTTTTTGTTGTGATTTTTTTGATAAAGATATATAATTAGTTTAATAATAGGGTTGGTTTTTGTGAGGTGAGTAGCGTTTATGTATTGTATTGGCTGTAGTAAAAAATTAAATAATGGTGAGATTGTGTGTTCTAATTGTGGAACCAATCAAACTCAAGTTAATATTCCAAGAAAACCAATGATGCAAAGTTTAAAAAAGGCAATTATGAAAAATAAATTTCCAATATTTATTGTATTGACAATCTTATTAATTGTTATATTTATATTTGTTATTAATTCAAATAAAGAAGTTAAAGAACCTGCTTCAGGACAACAAAAGTTTTCATATTATTCTTTTGATGTAGATGGTGAAGGATTTTTAATCGGTGAAGAGGTTTCGTATTATGAGAAAAAGGGATATTCTTATAAAGACAATTATTATTCAAAAAATGACTTTATTGTATCTGATGGATTTATGCCACATCTATTTTATAAAAACAATAATCCAGTTATGTATGCTGCTATGCATTGTCAAAAAGAAGATAAATGTAGTTATTCTGAAGCACGCATCATAAAGATTAATTTTTATGATGCAATTGGAAAAGTAACTTTTGCTGACTTTATAACAATAGGTACTACTGTGGAGGAAGTTGAAGAAAAACTTGGAAAAGCAGATGGTACCATTTATACAAATGACAATGAAAAAGTATGGTCATTTTATGATAAAGGTAAAGTAGGAACCCCTTATTATGTACTTGAATTTGGTTCGGGTAAGGTTGTTAATATGAAAATAGGTGTTTGGTGGTATGAGGATGAGTATGAGCATACCATAAAAAAATGGGTATCATTTTAGGTGGTGATTGATAATGCAAAAGAATAATAAGAAAAGAAATTTGTTAATAGTTATTGTTATTATAATAATGTTATTATTATCGTTAGCAGGTGCATTACTATTTGTACATGGATCTAAACAAAATAAAAATACGATAACAATAAATGAAAAACATTTATCAAAAATAGACGAGAATATATATAATCTAACAGAGAAGGTTGATTCTTTAAATGGCGATATTATTACAAAAGAAGAAATTGTTGATGTTTCTATTAATGTAAAAAGTGGTAACTTAAATATTTTAGATAAAAAATTGAATCAATCTAAAAAATGGCAACTCGATGAAATAAGTTTTGTTCCTGGTACTAATGAAGTTTGCATTACTGCAAAGTTAGAAAAAAATAACTTGGAACAATGCTTTACGATCAATAACTATAATGAAGAAAACATAGGTGATATAGATGCTGGTGATTCAGATAATGATGGATTAAAAAATTATGAAGAAATAATTTTTGGTACAGATATTACAAAAAAAGACACTGATGAAGATGGGCTAAGTGATTATGAAGAAATATATGTTATTTTAACTAGTCCGCTAGAACAGGATACCGACAAAGATGGAATAGAGGATGCTTCTGAGGATTTTGATAAAGACCAACTAATTAATAGTGAAGAATTAAAAAAGAAGACATCTGTACATATGAGTGATACGGATGAAGATGGATTGAACGATTATGATGAATTAAACGAATTCAATACTAATCCAACACAAAAAGATACAGATGGAGATGGATTAAGGGATTATATAGAAATATATGAAACTAATACTGACCCAAACAAAAAAGATCAAAAAATAGATACAGCAAAAACTTCAGATGATGGAATAGCAAGCGTAGAGGTTAAAGATTTAAATGGTAATGCGTATGAAACTTTATCTATTACCAAAGCTAATGTTTCACTTTTAAATTCAAATATTGCTGGTTATATTTTAGATGCTTATGAATTTAACGTTGAGCAATCCAAAATAGATGCAGTAATCAGCTTTGATTTAAATTCTATTGATTTGGATGAAAATGCTAATCCTACTATTTATTATTACAATGAAGAAACACAAATGTTAGAAGAACTTGAAACAACAATTGAAGACGGAAAGGCATATGCCCATGTTAATCACTTCTCTAAATATATATTAATTGATAAAACAGAACATGATGCTATGTGGGCTGAAGATCTTAGTTATTTGATTGGAGACAATTATAATAATTTAGATGTTGTTTTTGTTATTGATATATCAGCTAGTATGGATACGAATGATCCTACTGATTCAAGAAAACAAATGATGAGTAACTTTATTTCTTCGTTAAAAGATGAGGATCGAGCAGGAGTGGTTTTATTTAGAAGAACATCACAAATTTTAAATAATGGATTTTCTAATAGCGAAGGTGATAAGAAAAAATTGATTACAGATGTTTTTAATATATCTAACGACAATGGACGAGAGCTGGATTCTGGCACTAATGGTTCACAGGGATTATATACAGCAATTAATATGTTTAAAGATAAAGAAGAAGCAAAAAGATATATAATATTTTTAACTGATGGATTGGATACCCATCATGCTTATAAATATGAGGAAATATATAGATTGGCTAATGAAAAACACATAACAATATTAACTATAGGATTAGGATGGGAAGCAGATAGTAATTTGTTAAGTGAAATAGCAGAAAATACAGGTGGTAAATTTTATTATTCTGAAAATTCTGAAGATTTATATGAAAATTATGTTGGAATTTTAGAAGAAACAGAAGATTATAGAACCGATAGTAATAATGATGGTATTTCTGATTATTTTACTAAATTGATCTGTGACGGGACTATTACAACAGCAACTGGGCTTAATCCTTTCGAAGGGCTTTCTTATAATGAAATGCAGAAAAATGATGACCAAGATAAAGATGGATTGAAGAATGGTGAAGAAGTAAAGGTAGTCGTATTAGATAACAAAATATATTTGAAATATATTTCGGATCCTGTATTTATTGATAGTGATGGTGATGGTTTAGATGATACATATGATGCCAATCCGAATAAAAAATTTGATTCTAGATTTTCTGTGGTTGATGGACTGGACTTTAAACCTGAAACGCCTACAGAGGATAACCTGGCAAGGGAGTCAAATTCATCATATAACAAAGAATCTGGAAATTGTGTGGGATGTAAGACAAGGGCCCAAGCAATGGTTGCAAGTTTTGGAACGATGCCGGCAGCATTAGCTTTACAACATTTTTTAGACAACGATGGAACTACATATAATTTTAATAATGATTGGGGATTACTTGAGACATATAGAGGAAAAGAGTATTTGGCTAAAAACACGAACGTTTTAATGCAGGTTGCAGAAGAAACTGTTAAAAACGGTGACACACTTACTTTTGCAACCAATAAAGAATTAACAGGCACTAAATTTTCAGAACATTTGGACGATTTGGCAGATATTGGTTGGTGGTATGCTGTGGGACACACTAGAGCAACCATGGTAGGTCAAATTACACAAGAGAATGGAATGTATGAAATGACGTTGTATTATAATATTCACGATTTTTACGATTGGAATAAAGATGGGAGCTATTTTAATGGAGGTTTCGGCTTACTTGTTAGTGATGCGGAGATGTATAAACTTCACACTTTGGGAATTGCAAAACAATATCGCATAGATATAAACTATAAAATGATTGTTAGATGGCAAAAAGGGGATCGTTATTATTTGGATAAAATAAAACTTTGGCAAACTCCTGCCACAATGAGTGTTGAAAGAATAAATTGATGTTAAAAGCTTGTAATAAAACTCTAGGAATGAATATTCTTAGAGTTTTGCTTTTTAAAAAGTGTTTGAAATAATATTAAAATATAGTATAATATATTTTGAAAGTAGGAGCGATGATATGAGAGATATTTATACAGGGATAGATATTGGTAGTGATAGTATTAAAATCGTAATTAGCGAGTTTTTAGATAATCGTTTTAATATACTTGCTTCTACTAATGTAAGATCAGCAGGAATCAAGAAAGGTTTGATTGTTGATAAAGACTTGGTTGTGAATTCTTTGAGGCTTGCCATAAAAGAAATAGAGCCTTCAATAGGAGTAAAAATAGATAAAGCAATTGTCACGGTTCCTTCTAATGATAGAAGATTTAGTGTTGTGGCTGGTACTACTAGAATTATCAATGAAGATAATGGTGTTAGCGGAGAAGATATAAGCAATGCGCTAGAAGAGTCTGTTCAAGATCAATTATCTCATAAAGAAAGTTTGGTAACAGTAATCCCTATTACTTTTTCTGTTGATGATAAGGAAGGGGTACTGGATCCTAGAGGACTATCGGGAGAATATTTGGAAGTTAAGGCGGTACTTGCTACTGCCCCTAGTTCTAACATTATTCCTTTTTTAGAAGTCTTTGAGGAGTGTGGAATAGAGGTTGAAGATATTACTTTTGGTAGTATTGGTGACTATTATGAAGCAAAGACTAGTGATACTGATAAAAGTTTAGGCGCTATTATTAATGTCGGTAGTGATACGGTTAATGTATCTATATTTAATAAAGGGATTATAATTAAAGAAGCAAATATAGACTTAGGAAGTAAAAATATAGACAAAGATATTTCATATGTTTATGGTGTTGATTTAACTACCTCTAGAACGCTAAAGGAAAATTTTGCGGTGTGTTCTAGGCGATATGCAGATGTTAATGATGTTTTAGAAATAGAAACCAAAAACGGTGATAAAGTTATTATTAATCAATATGAAATTTCTGAAATTGTTGAATCTCGTGTTGTGGAATTATTAAAACTTGCAAAAAAACAAATAAATAACTTAACAAAAAGAAAAATAAGTTATATAATTGTTACAGGTGGTGTAAGTGAATTAACAGGATTTAGTTATGTAGTAGAAAATACTTTAGGGATTACTGCTAATACACTTAATATTACGACGATAGGAATTAGAAACAATAAATATTCTAGTGCTTCTGGAATAATTAAGTACTATCATGAAAAATTAAAATTACGCGATCAGTCTTCGGACATGTTTGATGAAGAAAAAATAGAGGAAATGTTGAATAACAAAAATAATATAAAGAAGACAACAAATGATACGATCGTCAGTAAAGTATTTGGATACTTTATTGGAAACTAAGGAGGAATTGGAATGTTTGGCGCATTAGAAATGGATCAATTAGCAAAAATTAAAGTTATAGGTATAGGTGGTGGCGGAGGAAACGCCGTTAACCGTATGATAGAGTCAGGTGTAAAAGGTGTTGAGTTTATTGTTGCAAATACAGATTTGCAAGTATTAAATAATTCACAAGCTGATGTTAAGATTCAGATTGGTGCTAATCTTACAGATGGATTGGGAGCCGGTGCTAAGCCAGAGGTTGGTAGAGAAGCTGCTGTTGAATCTAAAAAAGAGATAGAAGAAGCATTAGCCGGTGCAGACATGGTGTTTGTTACTTGTGGAATGGGTGGAGGAACAGGTTCTGGTGCTGCACCAGTAGTTGCTGAGATCGCACAAGCGCTAGGTGCTCTTACTGTTGCTATCGTTACTAAACCATTTACTTTTGAAGGAAGAAAAAGAATGGAAAACGCATTAGCAGGTATTGAAGAATTAAAGAAACATGTAGATACTTTAATTGTTATTCCAAACGATAGATTAAGAGAAATTATTGATAAAACAACTCCTATGCTAGAAGCATTTAAAGAAGTAGATAATGTATTACGTCGTGGTGTACAATCAATTTCGGATTTAATTGCTGTAGTTGGTCTTGTTAACCTTGACTTTGCGGATGTAAAAGCAGTCATGGAAAAATCAGGAAACGCTATTATCGGTATTGGTATCGGTATGGGAGAAGATAGAGCTATTGAGGCTGCCAAACAAGCAGTGTCTAGTCCACTTTTGGAAACATCGATTTCTGGTGCTACAGATGCAATTATAAATATTACTGGTGGTATGAACTTAACATTATTTGAAGCAGAACAAGCTGCTGAAGTTGTAAGGGCTGCTGCTAATACTGATATTAATACAATCTTTGGATCTGTTATTAATGAAAACCTTACTGATGAAGTAATAGTTACTGTTATTGCTACTGGATTTGATAAAGCAAATAAAGAACCGCTTTATAATACTGCACAAACTCCAACTAGAAGAATTAAAGAGGTAGAAACTAAAGAAACTCCTATAATTGATGAGGAAGATGATTCTGATGGAGAATATGAATTGCCTCCATTCTTAAGAAATAGAAATTATTAAGAGCTAATGCTCTTTTTTTCTTTTGTTGCAAGATAAAATGTGGTAAAATTAAATATAGAATATGGAGGTATCTGTATGTTTGACAAGTTAATAAATCTGTTAGAAGAAAAAATTTCTGTATTAGATCAAAAAAGACGTGATGAAGAACATAAAATTGAAGAGATTAGACAGTTACATAAAGTTATCAGAACAATCAAAAATAATCCTTTTGGATTAGCTGAATTAAATGATGAGCAAGCTAGTTATGTGGTTAATGCTTTGGGTTTAGGTGATAGTTATTATGAAACTATTAAAAAGTATAAAGTTATTTATGAAGCTTATTTACAATTTGGAAGAGATGTTATTCCTCAGATTGAAGTTGTTGAAGAATTTCTTGATGATATAAATAAAAGATTGGATAATAGGAGTACTACTTTAACAGATGAAGTTGTAGAGCATCAATATACAATTATTCAACATGAAGAGCACAGTAGACTGATGGATGAGTTGAGAGAACCAGAAAAAATTGTTTCTAAAATGGAAGTTTTATTTAAAATATTAAACGAGTCATCATTATCAACTGGTGAAAAAAATGAAATTTTATTTTATATCAACTCTAAAAACAATTCTTTGTTTGAAAAACTGTCATTAGAAGATAGTGTTGTTAATACAGGTGATAATAATGGACTCGAAGAAGAAATTATTGCTATTGAGAATCGCTTAGAAGAACAGTTTAATCCATCAGCGTTGAATAGTATAAAAGCGGTAGCTAAATTATTATTGGATTGTAAAACTCAAGAAGAACTAGAAGATGTTATCGATGAATGGAAATTTGCATTTGGTGATGAATCCATTACTAAAGTTGTTGATGCTTTGATTTCTCTAATGGATATTGAAACTTTAACAATAAAAGGTCTTTTTGATCAAGATACTCCAGGTTATGAGGAAGAACTAGCAAATATAGAGACTCATATTCAATTTTTAAGAGAGTATAAAGATTCGATCGAACAAGTTAACGATATTGAGAATAATTCAGCTGTAACAGAGGTTTCATCTAACAAAGTGGAACAGGCATTGGCTGAGTACAATGATGATCCATTATCTACTCCTAATATTGTGCTATTCTTAAGCGATGCAATAAATAGGGATATAAAATCAATATATGATAATGAAACGTTGGAAGATGTTTTCTTGCTTATTGAACAATTGAAAAACGATAATGTAGAAGATAGAAGTAAAATGGGTGGAGGAACAGATTTAGAAAAACTTAAACCAAAATCTAAAGGAAAACAAGCGAGGGTTGTATTTGTTAAGTTAGACAGTAATATTTATGGAATATTACACGTTTCTGGTAAAAAAGGTGATACTCCTAAGGGATGGATTACAACATTGGAAGCAAGAAGAAATAATTGTGATATTGATAATTTGAGAAAGACAATAAATGAGCCGGAAGTTTTAGAGATTTATGTTAATAAAACTAAGGAAATATCTGCTAAATTAAAATCTAGAGTATCTGCTTTACATAATCATAATAAAGAAACTTCCGTAGGTGGTGAATCTAAGAAATGAGTGATTTAAAAGAAAAACAACTTCTAGTTGGCGATGAAATATTTAAAGAAGTTATTGATAAAAAAGTAAAAACTAATATAACTACTAATAATATTTGTTCGGATTTAAATTTAGATGAAGAAGAAGTTACAAATTATTTTTTGGGACTATCCAAAACCAATTTGCCATTGGGTATAAAAATTTTAGATTATCTTGAAGATAAAGAAGCAAATTCAAGTAGTTATGATAATACAAATATTTAGATAATTGAGGTAATTTTATGGTAAGAAAAAATGGTGTAATTGATAAAATTATTAGTTTGATTGAAAAAAGTATAGAACAATCGAAAGAGAGTTTGATGAGGCAAGCGATTTATCTAGTGTTTTAAACTTAATAAACAAAGTATTTCCGGAAGAAGAGCAAGAAGATTTTTCATCCTTAAAAGGTATATCAAGTGATGAGCTTCAACAATTAGTTTCTCTTTTGGTTAAGGAAGATGAAAGGGAATTAAAAACTGTTATAAATGCTGCATATTTTCTTGTTACAAACGATATTGATTTAGTAGAAAGACAGAAAGAAGATTTAAGAGAATTAAATTATCGAGCAAATATAAAACGTAGAAATTTAAGAAAGTCTATTGAACGTCGTGAAACAAATGTAGAGACAATAGAAATCTATAGCGCTTTGGAAAAAGAATTAAATGGCTTTGCTAAAGACGGATATATTCCTAACGATACAATTAAAAGAGTTTTTGAACTTTTAAAGATTAAAGAAGAAGAACAAGGGGAATATCTAAAACAAATATTAATGTTTAATCTTGAACGTTTTACTTTAGTTAATTCAAGGGCTAAAGATGGCGAGCAAATTATTGAAATGTTAGAAGTTACTAGTACAGATTTAGAAAAACCTGAAATTGCATTGGAGCAAATGCAACCAATATTTGAAAAACATGGCTATGATATATCATTACTTAGTAATGAATTGATAGAATTATTAACCAGACAAGGAAATTTGTCTAAAATTGATAGCATATTTGAAAGTATTAAAAGAAATAAACTTGATTTTGTAAGTAATAGTAAAGAATCTATGCCGTTCTTAACTAATTTATTGGTATATTCTAATAGTGACATTATTGACGAAGCATGTAAGATTTTTAAAGATGCCCATGTAGATAGTAAATTTATAAGGAATTATAAACCAATATTTTTTCCATCTTCTGATGAAGTAGATGATAGTAAGAATATTACTAGAAGAAGAAACCCGTCAACTATTATTGATCATGGTGAAAAAGTTGAGGATAGTAATCGAAATAAAGTTATAGGTAGACATAGAGATTTTGTCGAAAATTTGAATTTATTAGAAAGCCTTGGATATGACAGAAAATTTTTATTAGAGCGTCAAACTGCAATAATAACGTTACCACATTCTACACTTTGTAGGCATTTAAAAGAGTTAAAGTTATATGAATTTCCAGTAGATAGTGGTAAATTTCCTTTATCAACGCTAGGTTCATATAGAATTATGGAATATACTGATGCGTTTATAGAACTTGGTGAAGAACAATATATATATAATTTTCCTTCAAAGTTATGGGGATTTAGAGATGCATATTTTGATAGGTTGTATACTTTTAAAAAGTTAGGAATTCCATATCAGTATGAGACTAATGGTAATCCAAAGTTGTTGCAATCGGTTATTGATTCTGATACTTCGCATGGCGTTACCAAAGAAAAAGTATCTAGTACTGTTCCAAGGGATGCAGAGGTTATTTTAAGAGGAAATAAATATAGTGAATTACTTGATAGATGTTTACCAATAGAGATTTCGCAAGAAACATTAGAATCCTCAATGGTTAGACAACTTGATTCTAAATACAAAAGAACTAACGCTACATATGACATTAATGGTGTATTAATATCTCGTAGGAAGTTGCTACGTAATTATGAATTTTTAATTAATACTGATTTAATTTCTTCTGACGAAAAAGATCCAGAACAAATTTTGCTAGTTTCTGCAATTTCTAAATCAAGATTAAGTATTGCTGAAATTGAAAAAGTAAATAACGGTTTAAATAGTTGTATGGTAGTAGGAGGAGGCAAAGATGGAATTCTTAAAAAACAAGGGATTTAGTGATGAACAAATTAATTTGCTTTTAAGTGTATACGACAAAGAGATAATTGAGACGTTTTTACTTAATAAAGATAATGTAGTAGAAGTAATTGATTATTTAAAAGAATATGGGATAAAAGATATACCAAAATTAATGATAGAAAGAATAGATATATTTTATTTACCATATAAAGTTATAGATGAGTTGTTTTCTCATTATGAAAAAGATAGTGTAATAGCAACACTTGATTATGATGCATCAATATTTGATGAAATGATTTAAAAAAACACTTGATTTATTATTAATAATAAGGTATATTATTAATGCTTACTTCTTCTAGGTGATGGATTCTTCCGACCATTACTTGGATGATAGTGAATAAATTATGAAAGGGAGGACTATAAAATGGCTTTAACTAAAGAAGTAAAAGCAAGAATCATTAAAGATTTTGCTAAAAACGAAAAAGATACTGGTTCAGCTGAAGTTCAAATTGCTATTCTTACAGAAGAAATTAATATTTTAACTGAACATTTAAAAGAACATATCCATGATTATCATTCTAGACGTGGTCTTTTAAGAAAAGTTGGACAAAGAAGAAGCTTATTAAATTACTTAGCTAAAAACGATATTAACTCATACCGTGAAGTAATTAAGAAGTTAGGATTAAGAAAATAATAATAAAAAGTAGACACTCTTTTTTGGGTGTCTTTATTTTTGAGAGGGGGATTAAAATGGATACAAATAGAGTATATTTTGGTAGTGTATATCAGGTTGATTCTATAGGTACTAGTTATTATGATCATACTGTTCATTTGAATTATGTGAAACCAGCGCTTGTATTTGTGAAAGCTAATATATTTGGTAGACAATATATGTTAGATTTAAATACAAAAGAAAAATATCCATTCAGGACAGGAAGAATTCCTAAAGTTGGAACTTTACATGTATCAACAAGATCACTTAGATCATTTAATGAAGTTACTAAAAACGAAAGAGAAGATTTACCAAGGAAAATGATTAAACAAATGGGAAATAAATACTTATCAAAATAGTAAAGGAGAAGTAAAATGGAAAAGAAAATATTTGAATTAGATTTTAGAGGAAGAAAAATAGTTGTAGAACATGGTGAAGTAGCTAAACAAGCTCATGGTGCAGTACTAGTTAGATATGGGGACACAGTAATTTTATCAACTGCTGTAGTTAGTAAGAATGCTAATATTTTATCTGATTTCTTCCCGTTAATGGTTCTTTATCAAGAAAAATTATATTCTGTAGGTAAAATACCTGGTGGATTTATTAAAAGAGAAGGTAGACCAACTGATGCTGCAACACTTGCTGCTAGAATGATTGATAGACCAATGCGCCCATTGTTTCCAGAAGGTTTTAGAAATGAAGTGCAAATAGTAAATACAGTATTATCTGTTGAACAAGATAATTCACCAGAAATTACTGCATTATTAGGTTCTAGTATTGCTACTTGTATTAGTAAAATACCTTTTGATGGACCTATAGCAGGTGTAAAAGTTGGTAGAGTTGATGGAGAATTTGTAATCAACCCAACTCCTGAGCAAGTGGAGAAATCTGATATAGATTTAACAGTAGCAGGTACTAAGTATGCTATTAACATGGTTGAATCTAGTGCTAAACAAGTGTCAGAAGATGATATGTTAGAAGCATTAATGTTTGGCCATGAAGCTATTAAAGAATTAGTGGCATTCCAAGAAGAGATTATTGAAGCAATCGGTGAAGAGAAAATGGAATATGAAACATTAGAAATCACTGATGAGTTTAAAGAAGAAATCTCTAATCTTTGTAAAGAAGAATTGGATAAAGCTCTTCGTATTAAAGATAAACTTGAAAAATATGCAGCTATCGACAAAGTTAAAGAAGAAGTTGTTACTAAATATGAGGCTGAGAATAGTGAATTAAAAGATAAAGAATTAAATGAATTATTAACTAAAGTAAAACTAGTATTAGAAGAAATAGAATATGAGTTATTTAGAAGAATAGTTGTTAAAGAAAAAACTAGAGCAGATGGAAGAAGTATGACTGAGATTCGTCCGTTATCAACTGATATAGATATTTTACCTAGAACTCATGGTTCTGCATTGTTTACTCGCGGGCAAACTCAAAGTTTATCTATTACTACATTGGGAGCATTAGGTGAACATCAAATATTAGATGGATTATCTCTAGAAGATGAAAAAAGATTTATGCTTCATTATAACTTCCCACAATTTTCAGTTGGTGAAACTGGAAGATATGGTTCTCCTGGAAGACGTGAAATTGGTCATGGAGCATTAGGTGAAAAAGCATTATTACAAGTTATTCCAAGTGAAGATGAATTCCCATATACTATTCGTGTAGTTAGTGAAATTTTAGAAAGTAATGGTTCATCAAGTCAAGCATCAATTTGTGCTGGATGTATGTCTCTAATGGCAGCTGGTGTTCCAATTAAAGCTCCAGTAGCTGGTATTGCTATGGGACTTATTACTGATGGTGATGATTATACTATTTTAACTGATATTCAAGGTATGGAAGATCACCTAGGAGATATGGATTTTAAAGTAGCTGGTACAAGAGATGGTATTTGTGCATTACAAATGGATATTAAGATTAAAGGTATTACTAAACAAATCTTAAAAGAAGCTTTAGCGCAAGCGAAAGATGCAAGAATGGAAATACTTGATGTTATTCAAAAACAAATTGCTGAACCAAGAAAAGAAGTTAGTAAATATGCTCCAAAAACATTAACATTTATGATTAAACCAGAAAAAATTAAAGATGTTATTGGTAAAGGTGGAGAAATGATTACTAAAATCATTTGTGAAGCAAGTAATGTTACTAGTGTAAGTGATATTAATGCTGTTAAAGTTGATTTAGAAGATGATGGAAGAGTAATTATTTATCATTCTGATCAAGAAATTATCGATAAGACTGCTGAAATGATTAAGAATATCGTAAGAGAAGTTGAAGAAGGAAAAATTTATACAGCTAAAGTAGTTGCAATTGAAGAGTTTGGATGTTTTGTACAAGTTTGGCCTGGATGTGAAGGGTTGGTACATATTTCAAAACTATCAAAAGAAAGAGTTGAAAAAACAGAAGATGTTGTAAAACTTGGTGACGAAATTATTGTTAAAGCAATAGGTACTGATAAAAAAGGTAGACTTAACTTCTCAAGAAAAGACGCAATGAATTAAGAGAAAGAAATTTCTCTTTTTTTTATAAAATGTAAAATATTAGTTTGTTCGATTGTTCTAGAAGTTTACTTATAGTATAATTATTCTAGGAACATTTAATAGTTGGGTGGTTGCCAAATCTCTTGCAGGGAGGTGGTGATACAATGAACAAGAAAGATTTTTTAATCTTATCTCAAGTAATTATTATCTTCCTTTTAATATTATTGCTATATACAGTTTTAATATAAAAAGAAAACCACCTAACTCATCTATGAATTAGGTGGAACCCAAAATATACGGCAACATCCAACATGGACATATTAGATGTTCCTTTTTTATTTTATGCAAGTTTCCTTGACAAATTCATAGTAACATATTTTTTATTGTTTGTCAAAATTCTAACTTTATAGTATAATTTTTATAGTAGATAGGGTGATAAGTATGTACTTGAAAGAAATAAGCGCATCTGGATTTAAGTCTTTTGCAGAAAAATTAACTATAAGTCTAGATGGTAAAACTACTTGTATTGTTGGTCCTAATGGATCTGGTAAAAGTAATATAGTAGATGCAGTAAGATGGGTATTAGGTGAACAATCAGTTAAATCACTTCGTGGTGATAGTGGCATGACAGATGTCATTTTTTCTGGTTCAAAATCAAGAAATCCACTTAATGTAGCTAGTGTATCTTTAACATTTGATAATAGTGATAATTATTTAAAGATACCTTATAATGAAGTTTCTATCAAAAGAAGAGTTTATCGTACAGGAGAAAATGAATATTACTTAAATGGTGATAAATGTAGGCTTAAAGATATAACCGATTTATTTATTGATAGCGGAATTGGAAAAGACGCATTTAACATTATTTCTCAAGGAGATATTAGTAAAATATTATCTAATTCTCCTGAAGAAAGACGTACTATATTTGAAAGTGCAGCAGGAGTATTAAAATATAAAAAGAGAAA
Organism: Bacilli bacterium; assembly: GCA_017435255.1. Classification (GTDB taxonomy): domain Bacteria; phylum Bacillota_I; class Bacilli_A; order RF39; family UBA660; genus RGIG3091. Next base: position 37,831 of record JAFSFI010000008.1, read on the forward strand.
AGAAGAAGCTATTAGGAAGCTTGATAGAACTCATAATAATTTGGATAGAGTAAATGATATTATTGGTGAATTAGAAGTACAAGTAGAACCTTTAAAAGAACAAAGTAAAAAAGCTTTAGAGTATTTAGAGAATAAAGAAAAACTTGAAAATATTGAAGTAGCGCTAATCGCTTATGAAATAGAAGAGATGAATTTCCAATATGAAGAAGTTAAGAAAAACGTAGAGGAATTAAATAATAAAATACTTAATTTAAATGTAAAAGGCAACAATGATGATACCTTGTTTATTGAAAGTAAAAATGATCTAGGTAAATTAAACGTTGAACTTAATGAATTTAATAATAGATTATTGGAACTTACTAAGAAAGAAGAAAAACTTAATGGTGAAATGAATATTCTTAAAGAACGTAGTAAATATGATGCATCTAATAGTAAAGTTCATGAAAACATTTCTAAATTAAAAGAAGATAAATTAAAGTTAGAAAATGATTTATATTTATTAAATAAAGATATAGAAGATTTATTAAATGAAGTAAATAATAATAGAGACGAAGTTAGTAAAATAGAACTTGAAGTTTCTAATTTAAAGAAAAGAAAAGATTCTAGTTTAAGTGATTTAGATAATAAAAATAGAGAACTTACAAATGTAAGCCATAAGATCGAAGTGTTAAATAATTATATTTCATCCGGTGGAAGTCTATCAAACAGTGTTAAATCTGTTTTAAATAATCCTAGACTTTCTGGCATTCACGATGTTTTAGGTAATTTGATAGAGGTAGATGAAAAATATACTAAAGCATTAGAAGTAGCTCTCTTAGCTAGTAAACAATATATTGTTGTAGATGATGAAAAAAGTGCTAAAAGTGCGATTAATTATTTAAAAGATAATAACTTAGGTAGGGCAACATTCTTTCCTATTGCAGTTATAAAACCTAGAGGAATAGATCACGAAACATTAAGTTTATTAAGTAATGAAGATGGATTTATTGATATATTTTCAAATGTTGTTACATATAGTGACAAATATTATGGAGTTGTTACAAATCAACTTGGAAATGTAATACTAGTAAATAATATTGATACTGCTAATAGAGTTAGTAAAAGAATAAACCAAAGATATAAGATAGTAACACTTGATGGTGATGTAGTAAATGTTGGTGGTTCTATTACTGGTGGTAGCTTACATGTAGGTAAGAGTATCATTAGTGAGAAAAAAGAATTAGAATATTTAAACAGACATAAAAAAGAATTAGAAGTAGTAATTACAGATATTAATAAAGATATAGTTAGATTTAATGATGAAATTTCTAAATTAGAAGAAGTATTATTTTCTAATAAGTCTAAACTAGTAGAAATTGAAGAAATATTACACAATAAAGAAAATAATAACAGTATTCTTCGTAGTAGTCTTGAAAATACAGATAATGAACTTAATAGCTTAGGTCATGTTGTTGATTCATCTCTTTCTAAAGAAGAAGAAAGATTAATGAATGAATACTATAGTGTTAATCGTGAGAAAGAGGAGTTAATTAAAGACATTAACAATAAAGCTAAAGAAAAAGATAAATTATCTATGAAAATAGATGAAATGGAAGCAATTAATAAAATGAATAATTCCTTGCTTTATAAAACTGAAAAAGAGTTAAAAGAACAAGAAATTTTATTAGGTAAATTAGATGTTAAATTGGATAATCATTTAAATATATTAAGAGAAGATTATGAATTAACTTTTGAAAAGGCTAAAGATAATTATGTTTTAGAATTAGAACCTAGTGAGGCTAGAACTAATGTTAACATTTATAAAAATAATATTAAACGTCTTGGAATGGTAAACTTAGCATCAATTGAAGACTATAAAAGAGTGTCGGAAAGATATGAATTCCTAACTTCTCAAAAGAATGATTTATTAAATGCAAAAGAGACTTTATTAGAAATAATTGAAGAGATGGATTCTGTTATGAAGGAAGAATTCTTAACTACATTTGAAAAAATAGAAATAGAGTTTAAAAAAGTCTTTAAAGAATTATTCCATGGTGGAACAGCAACTCTTAAATTAACAGATCCTAATAATATATTAGAAACAGGAATAGAAATTATTGCATCACCGCCTGGTAAGAAACTTGCATCAATTTCTCTTTTATCAGGAGGAGAAAAAACACTTACTGCAATTAGTTTAATATTTGCAATTCTAAATGTTAGGGTAGTACCATTCTGCTTGTTTGATGAAGTAGAAGCAGCACTTGACGAGGCAAATGTAGATAACTTTGGTAAATATTTAAACAATTATAGTAATAAAACTCAGTTCTTATTAATTACGCATAAGAAAAAAACTATGGAGTATGCTAATACTTTATATGGAATTACTATGCAAGAGTCTGGAGTTAGTAAACTAGTAAGTGTAAAACTAGATAAAATAGATTAAAGCCATTTTACATGGCTTTTTATTTTTTTGTGTAAAGTGATTAAAAAAAACAAATTTACTACTATTATTGATCGACATTGTTTGATAGAATATAAATTAAGATAGGAGTGTTTATAATGGAATTTGTAAAGAAGAATATTAAGTGGATTGCTTTAGGAGGTTTGGGTGTTGCTTTTTTAGGTCTGTTTTTACCTTATGCAACAGTAACTGCAGAACTTTTTGGTACTCCAATTTTTAGCCAATCTATAACTTATGTAAAACATGATGGAATATTTGTTTTATTAGCTATTGTTGCTTGTGGAGTATTATTATTCTTAAAGAAAGAATTGTTTTCTTTAATACCGTTAGGACTAGGAGCAGGTATTACTGTGTATAGTGCATTTAATGTAGGTAAAGTAATGGGTGAAACTCAAGTAGAAGGAGTTAAAACTAGTTTCTCAATAGGGTTTTATATGTTGATTATAGGACTAGTTGTAGCTGCCGCTGCAATTTGCTACAGTGAGTTTGTTCTAAAGAAAAAAGGAATAGGAATTGGAGTTAATAACCAGGGTTATGCACAACCAAATTATAATCAGGGATATCAACCTTATAACTATAATCAACCAACTCAACCAATCGAACAACCTAGTTATAATCAACCATTTGTTGGTGGACCAGTAAACGATGTACAACAACCTATGGGAATGCCAGCAAACAATGATACGTACAATCAAACATCTGTTGCACAGAATCCAGTTCAATCGTTTGGTCAAGTGCAACCAGCAATGAACAATATGCAACAACCTGTTCAAGACTTTTCTAATCCAGCAGTTGTTAATTGTCCACAATGTGGAACAGCATTGAACGCGGGTACTCAATTCTGCCATCAATGCGGAAGTAAAGTAAATTAGTTAAAGGGCCTTATGGCCTTTTATTTATAAGGCAGATATAAAAGAATAAAATCGGGGTGAAATATAAATGAATTCAGGTGTAAAACTGTTAGTGTTGTTGCTATGTGTAGTATCAATAGGTGGCTTGTTTTTACCACAGATGACAATTTCAAGTGAGTTTTCGGATGATAAAGAAAGTACTATATATATTCAGGTGGGTGAGGAAGCAGAAGACAAAGATCAAAGTATGGGAATAACAATTTTGGTTTTAATCGCTATTGCTGTATTTTTCTTGTGTATTGGTGCTAATGTTTTGTCATTGTTGGCTTTAACCGCAGGAGGAACATTAGTTATCTATAACGCTGTTATATTAATTAAAGCGATGGATATATATAAAGAATATTCAGATTCTTTATCCGGTTTTATGGATATGAATTATGGTATTGGCTTTTATATGTTACCAGCTGGGATATTAATTTCAATTATTATGATTTTGTTTAATTTGAATAATCAAAATGATGTTGGTTATGCTAGTGGAATTAGTTATAGTTCTTTAAGTTCGAGAACATCATATCAACCTAGTAGTTATAATCCGGAACCTCAACCAGTTGTGCAACCTAATTATAATCAATATTATGGGCAATCTGCAGCTAACAGTAGTTATCAATCGATAGGAATGCAGAATAGTTCGGTGAACACTAACATATTTAATCAAGCGCCAGTTGCATCAAATGTGAACCAATTTGATGCTGTTGTTGATAATGCTGGGCAAAATACATCAGTAACATCTAGTGCTATGAATTGTCCTCAATGTGGTTCATCGTTAAATAGTGGTATGCAATTCTGTAATAATTGCGGAACAAAAATCAATTAAAAGCCTTAATGGCTTTTTTTAATTTGTTAAAAAAAGTATTGTTTTTTTATATGATGTATTTTATAATGTTTTTGACGTTTGCAAAGAAAACTACATATTTTATAGGGACTACATATAAAAATGTGGCTTTTTTGCGTTGTAAAGGAGTGTGATAATAAATGTCATTCATCAAGGTAGAACACATACGCAAAACCTTTAAGGTTGCGAAAAGAAGGAGTGGTGTTAAAGATGCTATAAAATCATTCTTTAAGAGGGACTACAAATTAGTTCAAGCTATCCAAGATGTATCTTTCTCTATTGAAAAAGGTGAAATAGTTGGATACATTGGACCTAATGGTGCTGGTAAAAGTACTACTATAAAAATTCTTAGTGGTATTTTAACTCCAGATGAGGGGAAATGTACTATTAACGGTATGACACCTTGGAAAGAAAGAGAAAAATATGTAAAAAAAATTGGCGTGGTTTTTGGACAAAGAAGTCAATTGTGGTGGGATATTCCAAGTGAGGATACATTTGATCTGTTAAAAGATATTTATGGAATTGATGAACTTGAATATCAGAAGACAAAAGATGAGTTGATCCGCGAACTTAATTTAGAAGACATAATAACGGTGCCTGTACGCCAACTTAGTTTAGGGCAAAGAATGAGGTGTGAGATTGCAGCATCACTTTTACATAATCCCGAAATATTATTTTTGGATGAACCAACCATTGGTCTTGATGCAGTATCTAAACAAATTCTAAGAGATTTTATTAAAAGACTAAACAAGGAGAAAAAAGTTACTGTCATCCTTACAACACATGATATGAGTGATATAGAGGCTTTAGCAGAGAGAATCATTTTGATTGGTAAAGGCCAGGTTCTATATGACGGCTCTTTGAAAAAATTAAAAAATAAGTATGGTAATAATAAATATTTAAGTGTTACTACAAAAGAGGGATTGGAGTTAAATCACAAAGGCATAATATCTTGCTTGAAAACTATTGATGGATATGAATTTGTAATTGATTCAAATCTTATAAATGTATCTGATTTTTTAAATATGGTATCTAAAAAAGTAGCAATTGAAGATGTGGAAATAGATAATGAAAATATTGATAATATAATAGTAAGATTATATAAGGAATATCAAATATGAAATTTTACTTTTCATACTTTAAATTAAGATTTATAACTGGTCTTCAATACCGTGCTGCAGCATATGCTGGGCTTGCTACACAATTGTTTTTTGGATTAATCTTTATTATGGTTTATTTAGCATTCTATGAGTCTAGTAGTGGTAAAAACCCGATGGAAGTTAGTGAACTGGTATCATATTTATGGTTGAATCAAGCTTTCTTTTCACTTTTTTATATGTTATATAAGGATGGTGAAATATTTGATTTAATCAAAAATGGAAATATTGCTTATGAGTTGGTTAGGCCTAAAAAACTTTACTTTATATGGTTTGCAAAGATTATTGGGCAAAGATTATCTGCTGTTACTTTAAGATGTTTTCCAGTTTTAATAATAAGCTTTTTTCTACCTAAACCATATAATATGGTACTTCCAATAGGACTTGCTAATTTCATATTATTTATACTAACTCTTATAACAGGAACTTTATTGATGACATCAATTGTTACTTTGTATCATGTAATTACAATGAAAACTTTAAATGAAAAAGGAATCCCTCAAGTTTTTGCCGCTATTGCTGATTTGTTATCAGGATTAGTGGTGCCGATTCCGTTTTTCCCTCATTTTTTACAAGTAATATCTAATTATTTACCTTTTAGATATGTCAATGATTTACCCTTTAGGATTTATACAGGAAATATAGGTTTACAAGAAGGTCTATTTGGATTAGGTATTCAATTATTATGGATTGTTCTAATTGTAGGAATTGGATACATTATGACTAATAAATCATTAAAAAGGGTAGTAGTACAAGGAGGATAGTATGAAATTATATTTAAAATCATTAAAATTACATTTTAAGTCTATGCTGGAATACAAAATGTCTTTTATAATATCTTTCTTTTCACAAATAATTATTTTTTTCTCATTTTATTTTGTTATTTTATCTTTATTTGACCAGTTTGATAATATAAAAGGATTTACACTTTACGAAGTATTATTATGTTTTTCTGTTATTCAATTTGGTTATTCTATTTGTGAAGTTTTTGCAAGAGGAATAGATAGGTTCGACAGGTTAATAATAAATGGTGATTTTGATAGGGTTTTGGTTAGACCACAAAACATAATATTGCAAGTATTGTGCTCTGATGCTGATTTTGTTAAAGTGTGCCGTGTTATTCAGGCATTAATAATCATGGTAATATCGCTTGTTAATTTAAATATAAATTGGACTATATATAGAGTTATATGTCTTTTATTAATGATGATTAGTTCAATTGCAATTTTCTTTGGGATATTTTTACTTGCAGCTTCTTACTGCTTTATAACGGTTCAAGGTTTGGAAGTAAGAAATGTTTTTACAGATGGTGGTAAGCATATGGCTCAATATCCAATTGGAGTTTTTAAGAAAGGTTTTGTACTATTCTTTACATTTATAATTCCATATGCATTCGTAAATTATTATCCATTATTATATTTTATAGGTAAAAGCAATAATATATTATATGCTTTCTCTCCTTTAATTGTATTTGTATATCTAGTTCCATGTTTCATAGTTTTTCATCAAGGTACTAAAAGGTATGCTAGTGTTGGATCATAATATGAAAATGAGAAAGATTATAATTATAATAAAAACTTTACAAAAATTCCTTTTGTGTTATAATTAATTGTGAAATGCAGTGAATAGGACACGATTATTAAATAATTTAAATAGAGAGCTATTGTTTGGTGGAAAATAGTTAATAGTTTAATAATTACTACCTAGGAGCAGAACTCGAAAGATGTTTCCGGATAAAACCGTTATTTATTAATTAAGTTAAACCAAGGATGGTACCGTGTAATTCACTCCTGCTATATTAGCAGGAGTTTTTATTTTTATAGGAGGTAATTATGATTAATATTAAAGAAAATGAAAAACTAAGTGTTATGAATCACTCTTGTGCCCATCTTTTAGCGCAAGCAGTAAAGCATTTATATCCAAAAGCATTATTTTGGGTAGGACCAGTTATTGAAGAAGGTTTTTACTATGATATTGATTTAGGAGAAGATGTAATTAAAGAAGAAGATTTAGCAAAAATAGAAAAAGAAATGAAAAAGATTGCTAAAGATGGTAAAAGAATTGTAAGAGAAGAAATCTCTAAGGAAGAAGCATTAAAAAGATTTAGTGATGATCCGTATAAAATAGACTTGATTTCTAGAATGGATGAAGATGATACTGTTATTTCTTGTTATACTCAAGGTGATTTTACTGATCTTTGCCGTGGACCACATGTTGATTCTGTTAAAGAATTAAAGCATTTTAAACTATTAAAATTTAGTGGTGCTTATTGGAAGGGTGACGCTAAAAACAAAATGTTACAAAGAATATATGGTATTTGTTTTGAAAACGAAGAAGATTTAAATAAACATTTAGAGTTTTTAGAAGAAGCAAAAAGAAGAGACCATAAAAAGTTAGGAAAAGAATTAGATTTATTTATGATGAGCGAATATGGCCCTGGATTTCCTTTCTTCTTAAACAAAGGAATGATTCTTAGAAATGAATTAGAAAATTTTTGGTATAGAGAACATACTAAAGAGGGATATGAGTTCATAAAAACTCCAATCATGTTAAATAAGGAATTGTGGGAGTTATCAGGACATTGGTATAACTATAGAGAAAATATGTATACAAGTGAAATTGATGAAAGAACTTTTGCAGTTAAGCCAATGAATTGTCCGGGTGGAATGTTGGTTTATAAAAATTCGTTACATTCATATAAAGATTTACCACTAAGAATTGGTGAATTAGGGCAAGTTCATAGACATGAAGCAAGCGGAGCATTAAATGGTTTGTTTAGGGTTAGAACGTTCACTCAAGATGATGCTCATATTTTTATGAGAGAAGATCAAATCGAAGAAGAAGTAATTAATTTAATTAGTTTTATTGACAGGATGTATTCTATTTTTGGACTTACATATGATATCGAATTATCAACAAGACCTGAAGAAAAATATATTGGTGATATAGAGATATGGAATAAATCAGAGAAAGCTTTAGAAGATGCTTGTCATAAAGCTGGTCATGATTGCAAAATTAATCCTGGGGATGGGGCTTTTTATGGGCCAAAGCTTGATTTCCATATTAAAGATTCTTTAGGTAGAGTTTGGCAATGTGGTACAATTCAATTAGATATGAATCTACCAGAAAGATTTGATTTAACATACATTGATAGTGATGGAAGCAAAAAAAGACCAGTTATGTTACATAGGGTAATCTATGGTTCTATAGAAAGATTTATTGGTATATTAATTGAACATTATGCTGGTGCTTTCCCATTTTGGTTAGCTCCAACACAATTAGTAGTAATTCCTGTTAACCCAGAAATTCATGGTGAATATGCTAAAGAATTAACAGAAAAACTAAAAGAATTAAATATTAGAGTAGAATTAGATGATAGAAATGAAAAACTAGGATATCGCATGAGAGAAGCTCAAACTAGTAAGATTCCATATTCTATAATTATTGGTGATAAAGAAATGGAAGAACATTCAATAAGCTACCGTAAATTTGGTGAACAAGGTACTACTACTGTTAGTGAAGAAGAGTTTATCAACTTTGTAACTGATAAAATAAATAATAAAACACTTTAAGCAATCATTTGATTGCTTTTTATAATAGAAAAAACTTGCAATATTTATTACTTGTGATTATAATAGGTGCTATTGAAAGCGCTAGTACAGGTTTTTAATAATTTTGTACTGCGCTTTTTTTGTGTAAAGTAAGTGTCTAATTTGTTGTAATAAGCAAACCAAAAAGTTATAATTGTATTAGAGCATAGTACTTAAGATAGGGGGAAATGTTATGAAAAAATTAAAATTTGATGAACAAAATATTGGAAGACTTGATGGTCAAGTTAGGGTAAAAAGACATGGAAAGAAAGAATTAACTGGGTATGCGACAATTGATAAGCCATGGATGAAGTGGTATGAATATGAAGAAATGCCTATTACAACAGGAGTTAATGCGTATGATAATTTTCTTCATGAGACTAGGAATTTCGATTTTCCATTATTAGAATATTATGGAAAGAAGTATACTCGTAAAGATATTGAAAGAGAAGTAGAAGATAAGATTAAGAAGCTAACTACTATGGGAGTAAAACAAGGAGATATGGTTTCATTTGTATTTTTAAATGTTCCTGAAGCTATATTCTTTTGGTTTGCATTATCCAAAATGGGAGCAACAGCGAATTTAATTAAGTTTGATGAAAGTCCAGAGCGAATTAAAACAATGTGTGAATTAGCTAATTCTAAATATTTGTTTGTTTCAGAAGTGCCATTTATTGTTGATAATGTTATTAAAAGTTGTGAATTAGGCCTTTGGGATACAGTAGATCAGATTATTACTGTTCCAGTAACAGAATCTATGCCTAAAGTAGCAGTTTTAAATATGCTTTATGAGGATAGCAAAAAAGTAGAATTTAAAGAAAAATCACCGTTCGCTACATTAAAAGCAATGAAGAAAGTATATAGTGATACCATGCGAGCTCAACAAGAGTTAAAAGCAAAATTAGAAACATATGATATGTTTATGACTTATGAGGATTGGAAAGATATATATAATGGTAAAAGTATGAATACTATTATTGGGGGAGGACAAAATCCTAGTGTTATCATGTATACAGGTGGTACTACGGGAGGTGCTAAAGGTGTAGTAACAACTAATGATGCATTTAGTGCTAGTGCCCATATTTTTAAAACTAGTGAAATGGAGTTTTATCCAGGTAAAACATCTATGAGCATATTACCACCAGCAGTATCTTACTATTTTAATGCAACATATTGTTTAATGTGTTGTGGAGTATCAGTTAATTTAATATCTAAGTTTGATATTAACGAATATCCAGAATTAATTAAGAAAACGAGACCTAATGTTTATATGGCTGGTCCAATATTATTTAAAGCTATTAGAGAATCTGACATCGAAGATTTATCTTTTGCAACAGATCCTATTTCAGGTGGTGATAAACTTCACACTGAAGAGGAATATTTATATCATGATTTCTGTAATGAAAAAGGCTGTGATACATGGATTAAACAAGGTTATGGTATGACTGAGACCATGGCAGGTGTTGTGTATTCAATCAAGCCAGCATTAAAGGTTGGAAGTATTGGTATACCTTTAAAACATTGTGATGTAGCAATATTCGAATATGGTACAGATGAAGAGAAGAAGTATGGAGAAATAGGTGAAATTTGTGTTTCTGGACCTACTATTATGAAAGAATATTTAAATAATCCTGAAGCTACTGCAGATATGCTTAGAGTTCATTCTGATGGTAAAGTTTGGTGCCACACAGATGACTTGGGTTATATGGATGAAGAAGGAAGAATTTATCACCAGGGAAGAGCTAAGAGAATGATTACTAGAAACGGTGGTAAGATTTGGCTTGGAACATTGGAAGATGCAATTAAATCTCATCCATTAATTGATAATTGTTGTTGTGTTAAACTAAATGATGAAGAAGAGCGTGAAGTTCCTGTGGCACATGTAGTATTTAAAAATGATGATGTAGATAGTAGTGTTTATGATGAAATCGATGCTATTGTTAGACAAAATTGCCCAGAAATTTATGTACCTAAATACTATGTAAAACGTGATGAAATACCGGTTACTCAAGTTAACAAAAAGATAGATTTTAAAACTTTGGAAAATGAGAATATAATGGATCCTAACAACTATAGTATAAATGGTAGGGTAATTACTAAGAAAAATAAAGTAAAGAAATTAAGTTAATGTTAAAGATGATTTAAAATCATCTTTTTTTTAGTGATATATGTGTTATAATTAATAATAGAGGTGAGGCTATGCTAAGTATATCTTATACAATTATGTCTTTTATAGTTTGTTTAATATTAATGTTTGTATATTTTACAAAAGAAAGAATAAATTATGTAGAGAACAAAATTTATTCATTTATTGTAATATCATCATTTTTAAGCTGTTTGTTAGAAATTATTAATTTCGGTTTAGTACAAAATGGTATTAAAGCAACCGACCCGTTGTATTCGTTTACATTAAAAATGCTTTTTACTGGTTTCTTATCTTGGATATATTCGTTTACTATGTATACAATTATTACCGGTAGAAAACAAAGAGGGGTATTCAACGAACAAGGTTTATCAATAAAAAGAATGAGTCTTATATTTGCTTTAGTTGTTGCAATAATTTTATTTTTACCGATAGAAATCTTGGAAACTAATGGATTATTATTGCCGGTAGGATTAAGTGTAAATTTGATTTATATTTTAGCTGGAGCTTGTATAGTTGCCATGGTTATTTCTATTATTTTAAATAGGAAGAACCTAAAAAGTAAAAAGTATATTCCGTTGTATTTAGTCATTGTATTTTTTACGATAATCGTAATTGCGCAAAAGATATTTCCAGAGTTGTTTTTAGTAAATAGTGGTTTTGCAATAGTAGCGTTCTGTATGTATTTTACTATTGAAAATCCTGATATAAAGATGGTAGAAGAATTAATTGAAAATAGAAAAATTATCGAGCGAGCAGGAGAAGAAAAATCAGTGTTTTTATTTAAAATATCTCAAGGGTTAAGAGAGCCTGTTCAAAATATTAATAAACAAATTGGTATGTATAAATCTAGTAAGATGACTAAACAGGATATAGATTTTGTGGTCGAATCAATTGATAAAAATAATCAAAAAATTAATTATTTAATAAATGAAGTTCTTGGAATATCTTCTTTTGATAATATTAATCTTAAAAAAGTAGAAAACACATACAATATCTATTCTCTTTTAGAAGATGTTAAAAAACGTGGTAAATCGTATATAAAAAATGATGTTGGATATAATTTTTCGGTAGCCAAAAGCATGCCAAAAGAACTATACGGGGATTCTATTAAATTAAAGCAAGTAATAATGTCTGTTTTAGTTAACGCAATTAAAAATACTACTGAAGGATTTGTAGAAGTTGAAGTTAATTCTTTTACCAAGTATGATGTTTGCAGAATAATGTTAACTATAGAGGACTCAGGTTGTGGGACAGATATAAAGGTAATTAATAATATTATGGACCAAGATTTAGAATTAACTGAAAAAGATTACCTAAAGACGGAAAAACTGGATGTTGATTTACCTTTAGCATATAAAATAATTAAGTCTTTAGGTGGAACCATGTATATTAAAGCAGGAGATATTAAAGGGACTGAGGTTACTATTACTTTAGACCAACATATTGTTAAAAATGAAGAAATGAGTTTAACTGAAAAAGTTGATTCATATATTAAAACAAGAAGAAACACTAAAAAAGTATTAATTGTTGATGATGATGAAGAAGAAATAAGAAAAATTAAACATGCATTAGAAAGAAAAAATTATGATGTAGTTATATCTATGTTTGGTGCTGATGCGATTGATAGGGTCAAAAATAAAGAGAAGTACGATATTATTCTTATTGATGATGAAATGCCTTTAATGAATGGAATAAATGTTGTACAAGAAATTAATAAATTAAAAAACAAAAGTAAAGAAATTGTTTTGTTAAATAAAGATAAATTATTTATAGCTAAACATTACTTAAAAGACGGATTTGATGATTATATTGATAAAACTAATTTGATAGAAGAAATCAATAAAAAATTCTAGTAAAATAAAAGAATGTCAAATTGACATTCTTTTTTTGTTTTTTAAACGAAATAAAATTTAAACTATTTACAAAGCGGGTAATAAATAGTAGTATAATAGTAGCAGTGGTTGATTGTGGTGAAAAGTGGGGGATTTTTATGTTGATAGGTGAGTATCATCATAATATTGATGAAAAGGGACGTATTATCTTGCCTGCTAAATTCCGTGAGGATTTAGGGGAAGAGTTTTTTGTTACACGTGGTCTTGAAGAGTGCCTATTTGTCTATCCGAAAACAGAATGGGACAAAATCACTAGAAAACTAAAAAGTCTACCTTTCACGAAGAAGGACGCTCGTAGTTTTACGAGATTCTTCCTATCAGGCGCTACTGCAACAGTATTTGACAAACAAGGTCGAATCAATATTACCTCTCCATTGATTTCCTACGCTGACTTAAAAAAAGAATGTGTAATAGTTGGCGTGGGGGATCGACTTGAAATTTGGGATAAAGGTAAATGGGATGATTTTTATAATAGCAACAAAGAAGAAATGTCAAATATTGCTGAAGATTTATTTGATTCAAATTGGGAGTCGGGTGAATAATTATGCATGTTAGCGTTTTACTAGAAGAAGCAATCCAAGGTCTTAATTTGAAAGATGACGGTATCTACGTTGATTGCACATTAGGGTATGCTGGACATTCCAGCGAAATTTTAAAGCGAGTAAGAAGGGGTTGTCTTTTCGCCTTTGATCAAGATAGTGATGCTATAGAATATAGTAAAGAAAGACTATCAAAAATAGGGGATAATTTTACTATTATATATAGTAATTTTGTTAACTTAAAAGAAGAATTAGAAAAAAGAAATGTAAAAAAAGTTGATGGTATTTTATTTGATTTGGGTGTTTCATCAGTCCAATTAGATGAAGCTGACAGGGGATTTAGTTATCATCAAGATGCAAAATTAGATATGAGAATGGATAGAAACAATACACTTTCTGCATATGAAGTAGTAAACAATTATAGCGAAGCGGAACTTGTTAATATCTTTTTCAAGTATGGAGAAGAAAAATATTCAAAAAGCATTGTAAGAGCTATTGTTAAATATCGCGAAACAAAGCATATAGAAAATACGCTTGAGTTAGTTGAAATAATTAAGAGTGCGATGCCTATGAAGGCTAAAAGAGATAAACATCCTGCAAGGAAAGTTTTTCAAGCTATAAGAATAGAAGTTAACCATGAGTTGGATATTTTAGAAAAAGCAATAAATGACGCTTTAGATATTCTAAATATTGGTGGTAGAGTTGCCGTAATTACATTTCATTCATTAGAAGATAAAATAGTAAAAAATATATTTAAGGAAAAAACTCATATAGATGATATGGTAAAAGGACTTCCTAATATACCGGAAGAATATATGAGTAAGTATAGATTAGTTAATAATAAAGCAATAGTACCGACAGATGAAGAACTTGAAAATAACAATCGTTCTAGAAGTGCTAAATTAAGGGTAATAGAAAGAATAAGATAGGGTGATATCATGAAGAAAAAACGTATGAAGAAAGTATTAAAAATGAGTAAATTTGAAAGATTGTTATATACTTTTACGCTAGTATTGTTAGTATTGTCTCCTTTTGGAATTGTTTTTTCTCAAGCTACCTTATCTAAAATAAATTTTGATGTAGAAAAAATTAGAAAACAAATTTCTACACAAGAGAAGAAAAATGAAAGCCTGGCTATGAAAGTTAATGAATTAGCGTCGCTTGATAATATCAAATCTGTTGCTCTAGAGCAAGGTTTAAGTTATAATAATAGTAATATTAAATCAATAAGTAATAATAGATAATAGATGGTGATTAATAATGGATAAGAAACTAAGGCAAAATAACATAAGAATAAGTTTATTTTTAGTTATTGTTGCTCTAGTTTTTTTTGTTTTAATTATAGTTAGAGCTGTTCAGTTATCGTTATCCGAAGAAATAGATGGAATAAATTTACAGGATTTTGCTAGTAGTAGGACAACTAAGACTGAAATATTGAAAGCTAAAAGAGGTAATATTTATGATAAAAATGGAGATGTTTTAGCACAAAATGTTTCATCTTATACTTTAATAGCGTATTTATCAGAATCAAGAACTACAGATATATCTAATCCAAAACATGTAGTAGATAAGGAATATACAGCGCAAATGCTTGCTACTATACTAGATATTAGTGAAGAACAGATATTAAATTATTTATCAAAAGAAGGTGTATATCAAACAGAATTTGGTAGTAAAGGAAGAGGTTTAACTGAACTTACTAAGGATGCAATTTTATCTTTAGGTCTTCCAGGGATAGATTTTATAGAAACACAAAAAAGATATTATCCTTATGGTGATTTTGCTTCATATACTTTAGGTTATGCTAAAACAGTAGTAGTGGAAGATGAAGAAGGAAATAGTGAAGAAGCTATTGTTGGTGAGATGGGGATCGAAAAACAGTTTAATGAAGAGTTAAGTGGTGAAGATGGATTTACTTTTTATCAAAAAGATAGACGTGGATATAAAATACCTGGTACAAAAGAAACCACAGTATCAGCAACTGATGGAAATGATGTGTATTTAACAATTGATTCTAATATTCAGTTGTTCTTAGAGCGCGCATTAGAAAAAGCTGAATGGGCTAATTTTGAGTGGTCTAATATAATTGTTGCTGACGCTAAAACAGGAGCAATTTTAGCGTCGACTAGTACACCTTCATATGATCCTAATATTAGAAATATGACTAACTATATTAATTACAACACGAGTTATGCATATGAACCGGGAAGTACTATGAAAATATTTTCGTATATGGCTGCTATGGAAACAGGAAAATATAATGGGCAAGAAACTTTTAAGTCTGGTGTTTATGTTACTAAAGATGGTACTGAAATAGGGGATCACGATCGTAAAGGTTGGGGAGAAATTACTTTTAATTATGGATTTACTTTATCTAGTAACGTGGGTGTAATTAACCTCATCAATAGATATATGGATAGTGATGGTAAGTATTTAAAATCTTATTATCAAAAACTAGGTTTTGGTTCTAAAACAGGAATAGAACTTCCTAATGAATCAGCCGGGAAAATTGCATTTAAATACGAAACAGAAATATTAAATGCTGGATTTGGACAAGGGATTACCACAACTCCTATCCAGTATATTAAGGCTATGACATCTCTTACTAATAATGGTGTATTAATGCAACCATATATTGTAGATAAAATAGTTGATAGCCATACAGGTGAAATAGTATATCAAGGCGAAAAAAAGGAACTAGAACAAGTAGCTAGTAAAGATACAGTTAATAATATTAAAGCATTAATGAGAACTGTAATTGAAGATCCAACTGGTACTGGACATATATATTATATGGAAGGATATGATACTATTGCTAAAACTGGAACAGCTCAGGTTGCGGATAAAGGAGGATATGGTAGTAGTGTTATTCGTAGTTATGCAGGAATTTATCCTGGAAATGATCCGAGTATAATAGTTTATTATTCGGCTAAGGATAATGGGGATTCCGGTGTTTGGGCGATGAAAGATGTTATAAAAGAATTGATTGCTAATATTAGTAAATATTTAGAAATAGATACACAATTAGAGGAAGATGTAAAAGATTTAAAAGAATATCAACTACCTTCATTTGTGAATAAAAACACAAATGAGATAACCAATACATTAAAAAATGAAGGGTTAAATTGTGTAGTAATCGGTAATGGAGATAAAATAATAAAACAATATCCAAATTTTAATACAACAGTGTCAGAATTAGATAAAATATTTCTTGTTACTAACGATGAAAACATTTTAATGCCTAATTTAGTTGGATATAGTTTGATAGAAACTAGGACTTTATTAAATCTTCTTGACATAGAGTACGATGTTGAAGGAAATGGTTATGTTACTAGTCAAAGTATACCAGCAGGCACAAAAATAAAAAAAGGTGATTTAATACATTTAGTGTTAAATCCAAAATTTTAAGTGTAAAGAAAGAGCAATAGTTCTTTTTTTTCTTGATTTAAGAAATAATAAAATAGTATACTATATGTAGATTATAAATAGTCCGGAGGGATGTTATGAAAAAGAAAAAGAATATAATAATTCTGTCGATGGTAATGTCGGTTTTAGTAATGGCTGTAGTGTTTGCGGCTTTACAAACTAGATTAAGCATAAATGGTGTAAGTACTATTACGAGTACATGGAAAGTAGAAATTACGAGCATCACTAGTGAAGCTTTTGGGGATGCATATTTGTTAGAATCTCCAGTTTATTCTAGTACTAATGCCACTATTAATACAGGTTTAAAAAAACCAGGTGATAAAATGGTTTATAGTATTACTGTAGCTAATTCTGGTACAGTAAACGCTATTATTGAAGATGTGTCTATAGATACTAGTGGTAGTGCATATATTATATATGATGTTGAAGGAATTGAAAGTCAAACTAGACTAGAGGCTGGGAAAACTGTAACTTTTTCTATATCAGTAGAGTTTGATAGTAATGCTACATCTATTCCTAGTGAAAACTCTAAGGAAATTAATATGAATATCATTACTATTCAAGATGATGGTCAACAGTTAACGCCATCTAATCCAAATATAAATCAAAATCTATTGTTAACTACCAAAATATTGAAAAATAATATAGTTTACGCTGATAATGTAGCAAGTACATATGTAAGTAGTGAAACAGGAATAGATTTTAGTCAAGCAAGTAGTGATACAAATGGAAAAGGATTGTACTATACATCTACGAATACCGAAGGTAATAAAAAGACATATTACTTTAGAGGAGCTGTAGATAACAACTATGTACAGTTTGGCAAAGGTTTGGTGCAGAGAGAAGCTTGTATGTATAATGGGGTAGAATTAACTCACTATGATGGAAAATCGAGTGTCGATAACGACTCTGGTAACTGTGCTTACGTATGTCAGTTATCAGATGGAAAACTAGTAACTGGTGGATATTTCCCAGATTGGTTTTGTACAGATAATTTAGGTGGAACTTACATGAGTGGAAGTGCAAGCATTGAACTAGTGGATGTAGAGACAGATATTCTATGGAGAATAATAAGAATAAATGAAGATGGAAGCGTTAGATTAATAACAGAGAATATTACATCAACAAGTAAATTTAATAATTATGATCATGATAATGCGTATGTTGGATATATGTATGGAACTCCAGGAAGCACAAGTTATAAGGAAACACATAAGAATACAAATGACAGCCAAATAAAGACAAATTTAGATAATTGGTATATGATGTTCATGGGAAGTTATTCAAGTTATTTAGCTGATGCTGGATTTTGTAATGATAGAAGTATAGCTCCAAGCGCTGGAATGTGGTCGTCGTATGATACTGCATTGGGATATGGGACAAATGAAACAAATTATGGAGCATATAACAGGCTATATAATACAAATCAACCACAGTTTGTATGTCCTCAAAAGAACGATTTATTTACGCTTACGACAAGTGGTAAAGGAAATAAAAAATTGAGATTTCCTATTGGATTAATAACAATAGATGAAGTAGTATATGCCGGTGGAAAACTGATAACAGAAGGAACTGAAAATCATTATTTAGTAAATTTCGACTATTGGTGGACAATGTCTGCTGCAGCATATGGCGGTGGTGATACAAGAAACTGGTATTATTACGATGATGCTGACGGTAATAATCACATATATAATTCTTATACTACCGATGCTTTCGGAATACGTCCAGTAATCAATTTGAGGGGAGACGTAGAAGTAGTTAATGAAGATGCAGATGGTACTATAGATAATCCTTACATTATTAAAACTAATTAACAAAAGAGACTTAAATGTCTCTTTTTTATAAAAAAACAAATTTATATGGTACAAATTACTAAAAATGTGTTATAATCAAATAGCGTTGGTGGTAATTTGGGCTGTTAGCTCAGTTGGTAGAGCAACTGACTCTTAATCAGTGGGTCTAGGGTTCGAATCCCTAACAGCCCACCATATGTTAATTAGAACTTATTTTAAGTTCTTTTTTCTTTTTATAATAACCAACAAAAAAAGCATAACTTTTGTTATGCTTTATTTATATAATGGCGGAGACGGAGGGATTTGAACCCTCGCACCAGTTACCCGATCTACACCCTTAGCAGGGGCGCCTCTTCAGCCTCTTGAGTACGTCTCCATTACCAAGGCAACAAAATAATTATACATGAACTTTTGCTTAATAGTCAATATAAATTATAAAAACTTTTAATTTTATGATATAATTTTTGTATGAGGAGAAGCATATGAAATTA
This sequence comes from Bacilli bacterium, assembly GCA_017435255.1. Taxonomy (GTDB): domain Bacteria; phylum Bacillota_I; class Bacilli_A; order RF39; family UBA660; genus RGIG3091. The sequence goes on from JAFSFI010000008.1 coordinate 57,051, forward strand.
GTTATTAAAGATTTAATAAAAAGTTATGAAGAAAAAGAAGTGTTGAAGGGAATTAACTTTGAGTTTGAAAGTGGAAAAATATATGGACTTTTAGGTAGAAATGGTGCTGGAAAAACAACTTTATTTAACTGCTTAAATGAAGATATAGGAGTTAATTCCGGCGAGTTTTTTCTTTCGTTAAATGAAGAAGATAAAAAAATAGAGTCTAGTGATATTGGGTATGTTTTATCGACACCTATTGTACCTGAATTTTTAACAGGAAGAGAATTCTTAAAGTTTTTTATAGATATAAATAAAGATAAAATAGAAGATTTGAAGACAATAGATGAATATTTTGATTTAGTAAAAATTGATGTAGAAGATAGAGATAAATTATTAAGAGAATACTCCCACGGTATGAAAAATAAAATGCAAATGCTAGTCAATATTATTTATAATCCCAAAATATTGTTATTAGATGAACCACTTACTTCCTTTGATGTGGTAGTAGCAGAGGAAATGAAAAAACTACTAAAAAAGATTAAAAAAGATAAGATTTTGATTTTTTCTACACATATTATGGAACTTGCATTAGATTTGTGTGATGAAATCGTAATCTTAAATAAAGGAAAATTAGAAAAGATGACTAAAAATAATTTAAGCGAAAAGGAATTCAAAGAAAAAATTATTAATACATTAAAAGGTGAAGATAATGTTTAATGTGGTTATTAATTCTTTTAAATTTAATAATGCTTATAATAAAAATGCTTTTATTTATAGGTTGAGACAACTTCCCTTAATAGGAAACAAGATTCCTAAAGATTTATATCATAGTTATCTTTTGGATGTTTTAATTAATTTATGTGTTGGAGTTTATACTTTAATAAAACCGTTTTTAGGGAAATTTATATATTTGTTATTTTTTCTTTTAATACCTATGGAATTTTTGAAAAATTCTAATTCTTTTGTAAATATTTTTGTTTTTTTAACGCTTATAGGTGGAATTTTTAACACATTCATGTTTAATCCTACTAAAAATAAATATTATGCAATGATACTGATGAGGATGAATGCAAAAAAATATGCTATATCTCATTTAATTTGGTTTTTATTAGAAAATTTAATTAGCTTTTACCCGGCAGTTATATTATATGGATATATGTATAATGTTAATATTTTCTTATTAATTTTGTTACCTATATTTGTGGTTTTAACTAAATTAATTGGGAATTATATACTCTTAAAATATTATGATATAACAAATAGGGTTTTAAGTGAAAACAATTTTTATTTAATAGGTAGTGTATCACTTGTGGGACTCTCTTTGGCATATTTACTACCTTATTTTGGGTATAGTATTACACCAATAGTATTTATAACAATATTTGTACTTTTCTTTATCTTAGGAATAATATCATTAATATATATTTTGAAAAATAATAATTATAATCAAATATACAAGAAAATGTTGAACTTAAATAGTGTTATTTTTAATACAGAAAAAGCTTCTAATGATAATATGAAAAAACAGTATTCTTTGAAGATTGAAAGTAATAATGTTACTAGTAATAAAGAAGGTTATGAATATTTTAATGATTTATTTATGAAAAGACATAGGAGTCTACTTACAAAATCTGCAATTAAATTTGCAGTAATAATAGCGGTTGTTTTAATAATTTTAATGATAGGATCATATATAGATAAAAGTTCTTATAGTGAAATCAATCAAATTCCGCTTAAGTCGTTACCTTATTTTGTCTTTATAATGTATTTTATAAATAGAGGAAGCACAATAACACAGGCAATGTTTATTAATTGTGATAATTCTATGCTTGCATATCGTTTTTATAGAGAACCAAAAGTTATTCTTAGTTTATTTAAAACTAGATTAAAGACATTAATTAAAATTAATATGATACCAACTTTAGTACTTGCTATAGGACTTCCTTTATTATTATTTGTTACTGGTGGTACAAGTAATTATCTAAATTATATTTTATTGTTTATTTCAATAGTCTCATTATCAGTATTTTTTTCAGTTCATCATTTAGTTATTTATTATTTATTACAGCCATACGATATTGATATGAAAGCTAAAAGTGGTACTTATGGTATGGTTAATGGAATTACTTATTTTGTTTGTTATATGTTTATTGATGTCAAGGTTCCAACCATTACTTTTGCAACAATTGTTACGGTGTTTGCTATTTGTTATGTATTAATATCTCTTTTATTAGTATATAAATACGCGCCTAATACTTTTAAATTAAAACAATAAATGATACAATTAGTTTTGTTAGGAGGGTTAATATGATTAAGGCAAAACCGTTTGTTAAATGGGCAGGAGGAAAACGTCAAATAATAAAGGAACTTATGAAATATGTTCCAGAAGATTATAATTGTTATTATGAACCATTTATAGGTGGAGGGGCCTTGTTTTTTGAACTAGCTCCTAAATGTGCAGTTATAAATGACAGTAATAGTGAACTTATGAATGTTTATAATGTTATGTGTGACGAAGATAAATATAGTAAAATGTGCAGATTGTTAAACAGCTATGAAGTCAAGAATTGTGAAGAATTTTACTATGAATTAAGAAATAAAGATAGAGATAAAGAGAAATTTAATAAATTAAGTGATTATGCTAAAGCTGCGCGTACTATTTATTTAAATAAGGCTTGTTTCAATGGATTATATAGAGTTAATTCTAAAGGAGAATTTAATGTTCCGTATAATAAGAAAACAAAAGTTAATACTTATGATAAAGAGAATTTGTTAGTAGTTCATATGTATTTAAATATGAATGATGTTAAAATACTTAATACTGATTTTGAAGAGACGTTAAAATTAGCTAAAAAAGGGGATTTTGTATATATAGATCCACCTTATGATCAAATTAATTCTTCTTTTACTTCTTATACGGAAGAAGGTTTTGGAAAGAATGAACAAAAACGTTTAGCAAGAGTTTATAAAGAATTAGATGAACGTGGTGTAAAAGTAATGCTTTCAAATCATAATACACCTTTAATAAATGAACTATATAAAGATTTTAATATTCATATAATTGAAGCTAAAAGAAATATAAATTCGAAAGGCACCGGAAGAGGAAAAGTGGAAGAAGTTATTGTTACTAATTATTAAGAAACAAATTGATTATTGTTTCTTTTTTTACGAGAATATTTAATCTTGAATTTACGATAAAGATATTATATAATAAAGAAGAAAGTAGAGGGATGTACTATGGATAATGAAGAAAAGAAAGTAAAAAACACTAAAACTGTTAAAACAACTGCTAAAAAAGCAGCTCCAAAGAAAGAGGCTAAGACTACTACTGTTAAAAGGGCAACTGTAGCAAAAAAGAAAGAAGAAGTAAAGGCTTCTACAAAAACAAAAGCAGCGACTGCATCATCTAATCCTAAAACGGAAAAGAAAACAGCTACAAGTAAGACTGCTTCTAAAACAACAACTACTAAAAGAGTTGTAAAAAAATTACCAGATAAGAAAGAAGTTGTTGTTCCTGTAAAAGAAGAAGTAAAGGTAGTGAAACCAAAAGAAAAGAAAGTAGTTACCAATGAGGAAAAAGTGGTTGAACCTAAAGTTTCTAAAAAAGAATTGAAAGAAATTAGAAAGAAAAGATATATATTTGAAGCAATAGTAATTCTTGCTCTTGTAGCAATCGCATTGGTATTAGTTTTTAACCGTACATTTTTAAGTGTTAATTATAAAACGGATAGTGTAGATTTAGAAATACCTAGATTTAGTTATTTTATAAGTGATGAAGATAATGTAGTTAAACTAGTTACTTTAAGAAAATCAGAAAATTTAAATGAATATTATAATGAATATTTAGAAGGTTTTACATTCTATAGTTGTGCAGAGGGTGATACAACTTTCTATTATGATGAAAAAACAGATACTTTGATTAAAGAAATTAAAGTTGAAAAGAATTTTGCATTAAAAACAGTAAGTATTATGTATGATACTAGAACTCCAGAAGAAGTTTGTGGATTAAGATAAAAAACACATGATTGTGTTTTTTTTTTTTGACATTTTTTAAAATTTGTGATATAATTAGCGCACTAATTGGGGGTAGATAGTATGATTACATTGAAAGAATTGAATTTCGTTAATGTATGGGCTTCAAAAGCACCTTATCCTGGAGAACAATACGCCGAACAAGCTGCGTTAAAATTAATAAAATCGGTAGAAGCATATGAAAAATTTTATAAAGATAAAGTATATGACTTTATATTATCGAACGGTGAGCAGTTTGAGTTTGAAGTATTTCCTATGAACTTATGTCATATGTTAGGTATTGATTATAAAATTCTTTCTTCTAAAAATTATAGCGATTTTAGAAAAGATGTGTTAGGTCTACCAAAAAGTCTTAAGTCTTATGAACTTTTAAAGGCAATAACAGAAAATATTGACGAAGTTTTAAGGTACGATAGAGAAGAGGCAAAATCTATTTTAAATTATTATAGGATAATGATAAAATGCTCTATTTTTGAAAAAATATCTGATTTTGAGCGATTTAATTTTGGAGTAATTAATTTTGATAAAGAAGCTTATAAGGAAAGTGTGGGACACACTTATTGTGGGCATGCAGAAAAATTTTTATATGTTCAAAGTAGTGAACAAACATGTCCGTATTTCATGATGGGTATAATACCTAGTGGTGAAGCAAAAAGTGATTATAGCGATGCTGATGATGTAAGTGACATTAGGAAGTATGCTGTTGAAACATTAGTTGCACCAACTAATGTTAGGGATTTCTTTAATGGACAAAAGGTTGCAATACCTACGCAAATATTAACCACAACTGCAGAAACAATGACCAAAACAGAAGCCACACCAAGTGACAAATTATCTTTGTTGAATCAATATCACGCTATTACTACAGCATATAATATTCCTAACAATATGGATATTTATGGTGATTATATATCAACTTTATCTAGTATGGAAAAACCATCTATGTTAATAAAAAAACAATTTTAAGATTTTGCTTTGTGGGACTTATCTTGACAAAAATAATCATTTTTGATAAAATATTTAACTGTCACGTGAAATAAGAGGTGTTAGAAGATGTTTTATGATGAGGCAAAAGCCATAAAAGCGTGTGAAGAAGAACCTTCCCTGATATTTGAGCTTATCAGAGAAGAACATTTTGAACTAGTTGATTTTTTGTTAACTAAAGGAAAAGTAGATATTAATATATGTGATGAGCTTGGAAATAATGTTCTAGTGAGACTCCTTAAAAAAGGTCAATATGAACTGGTTCTAAAACATATGAAAAATAAAAAATGGGATGTTAACCATCAAAATAATGAAGGTAATACATTTGCTCATATCTTAGTACTTTATAACTATGTAAATGTACTAGAGATAATTAATGGTTTAAAGAAAAATAAAAACTTTATGCCAAATATAAAGAATAATAAAGGGGAGACCATTCTTGACAAATCTATTAACAATAATTACATTTATACAACAATTAAAATCCTTGAAGATAAGAGATTTAATGACATTGATATAGTTTCATTTAAAAATTTATATGATACATATATTAAAACTAATAATTATGGTAAATATACTAAATTAACTAATTTACAAATTATAATGGATAATTTAGAAGAAAAAACATTATTACCTAATATGAAAAAGTTAGTTAATATGGTAAAAGCTAATTATGATGTTATTAAAGAAGAGGTTATTCATAATAAAACAAATGAACTTGATAATATAATTAGTAATGTATTATTAGAAAGTAGAGCATAAGTTCTACTTTTTATTTTGGGTTTTTTGTTATATAATATTTTAGGAAATGAGGGGAAGTATATGAATTTACCAGATTATGTTGAAGCTAGACGTAGAACAAAGAGTAAAGTAGATATAGAGATGTATAGTAATGATATAAAGGGAATAGGAATAGGTAAAACATATCATATCAAAACATATGGATGTCAGATGAATGAACATGATAGTGAGAATATTAAAGCTATTTTAGAAGAATTAGGTTTTACTTATTGTGAAGATTACGAGTCTAGTGATTTAGTTCTTTTAAATACTTGTTCTATTAGGGAAAATGCACATAATAAAGCTTTTGGTATGTTAGGAAGACTTAAGCATTTAAAAGAGTCTTCTAACCCTAACTTAATAGTAGGTCTTTGTGGTTGTATGGCCCAAGAAGAAGGTGTTGTAAAAGAAATAATCTCCAAATATAAATGGGTTAATTTTGTATTTGGAACTCATAATTTACATAGGCTTCCATATTTGCTAAACGAGAATTTTAAGAGCAATAAATCTGAGATAGAAGTATTTAGTTATGAGGGAAATATAATTGAAGGAATGCCTGTTAAAAGAGATAGTAAGTATAAAGCGTTTGTAAATATTATTTATGGTTGCGATAAGTTTTGTACTTATTGTATAGTTCCTTTTACTAGAGGAAAACAAAGAAGTAGATTAAAAGAAGATATTATTTCAGAAGTGGAACAATTAGTTCGTGATGGTTACCAAGAAGTAACTCTTTTGGGGCAAAATGTTAATGCTTATGGTAAGGATTTAGAACTTGGTTATGGAATGGAAGAACTACTTGAAGAAGTAAGTAAGACTAATATTCCTAGAATACGTTTTGTAACTAGTCATCCATGGGATTTTACTGATGGAATGATTGATGTTATAGCTAAACACAAAAATATTATGCCGGCAATTCATTTACCAGTTCAATCAGGTTCATCTAGTGTATTAAAATTAATGGGAAGACGATATAGTAAAGAAGATTATTTAACTTTATTTAGTAAAATAAAAGAAAAAATTCCTAATGTTAGTATTTCTACAGATATAATTGTAGGTTTCCCAAGCGAGACGGAAGAAGACTTTAAAGAGACAGTTGAACTTTGTCATTTCTGTAAATTTGATAATGCGTTTACATTTATATATTCTCCAAGAGAAAATACAGCTGCGGCCAAGTTAAAAGATGATACCCCATTACGTGTAAAAGAGCAGAGATTAAATCAACTTAACGATGTTGTTAATAAATACTTTTTGGAGAATAATAAAAAGTTAATTGGTGAATATGTTCCCGTATTAGTTGAAGGAATAAGTGATAAGAAAAATGAATTATATGGATATACTGACACTAATAAGTTAATTAATTTTAAAGGTGATGAATCACTAATTGGTAAAATTGTTCGTGTAAAAGTTACTGATGCTAAAACATGGAGTTTAGATGGAGAACTAGATGAGAGATAAAATTCTAAATAAAGTTGATGAAATCATAGATATTATAAGAAATAGTGAAGAGTATTATAAATATATAGAAATATCTAATAAATTAAAAGAACACGAAGAAATTATGGGTTTAATAGATGATGTTAAATCTTTACAAAAGAGATTGGTAAAAGAAGAATCATTAAATCTGGATATTAGTTATATAGATAAAGAAATAAATCAAAAACTAGCACTATTAGAAGCATATCCAATCTATTTAGAGTATATTGAGTTGCAAGAAAGCCTAGATCATAGTATAGGAATAGTAAAAGATGGAATAGAAAAATATATAAATAATATTACTAATTAAGAGGTTGTTATGAATGGAATATTATTAGTAAATAAAGAAAAAGATATGACTAGTCGTGATGTAGTTAATATCTTAAGTAAAAAATTTGATACTGGACGTGTTGGTCATACTGGAACACTTGATCCTATTGCTACAGGTATAATGGGAATTGCTATTAATGATGGATTAAAAATAGTGGATTTTCTTATTAGTGATTCTAAAGAGTATATTGCAACAGTAAAGATTGGATTAGATACTGATACATTAGATATAACTGGAAACATATTAGAAGAAGTAGAAAACTTTTCTATTAGTAAAGAAGAAATAGAGGAAGCGTTAAATAGTTTCTTAGGCAAAAGTATACAAGAAGTCCCTATCTATTCAGCGTTAAAGGTAAATGGTAAAAGACTTTATGAATATGCAAGAGAAAATATTAAAGTTGAACTTCCTAAAAGAGAGATAGAGGTTTTTGATATTGAGTTATTAGAATTTAATAATAATGAGTTTAAATTCAAAGTACATGTTAGTAAAGGAACTTATATTAGAAGTTTAATTAGGGATATTGGTAAAAAGATAAATATCCCTTGCGTTATGAAAGATTTACAAAGAACAAAACAGGGTAATTTTAAAATAGAAAATAGTTATACTTTAGAAGAAATAAAAAATGATAAATATAAGTTTATTTCTATTAAAGATGCTTTGGACGGATATAAATTTATAGAAGTAAATAGTTATATAGAAAATAAAATAAGAAATGGTAGAATACTTGAAAATAGATATGATGAAGAATTTATTGTATTTATTAATTCTAGTGATGAAGTACTAGCAATTTATAAAGTTTACGAAAAAGACAAAACAAAAATAAAACCCATTAAAGTAATAAGTGGTGTTAAACAAAAATATGTGTAGTGTTATACCTCATGAAGTTAATTATGAATATAGAAATATATTCTTTTTTTTGTTATAATCTTTATGGGAGGTACTTATGAATACATATATTATTGAATCTAGTGACTATGTAGTTATTAATTCTAGAATTAAAGATATTTTGAAAAAGCACAATTTGACTAGTGATATGATTATTAAATATGATTTATTAGAAACTCCTATAAGCGTTGCTATAGAAGATTTAGATACATATAATTTTCTATTAAGTAATAAGGTAGTTGTATGTGATAATGCATATTTTCTTTCTGGTAGTAAACCGAAGGGTGCTATTGTGCACAATGAAGAATTATTAGAAAAATATTTAAAAAATCCTAGTAGTGAAAATATATTAATACTAATTTGTGATAAGTTGGATACTAGGCGTAAACTAGTTAAATTAATTAATAAAGAATTTGTTTTGTCTGGTGAAGTATCAATTGATAATTTAATAAAAGAACGTCTTGGTGACTTTAAAATGGATTTTAAAACTATTAAATATTTAATTGATTATTGTGATAATTGTAATGAAAGAATACTAAATGAAGTGGATAAACTTAAATGTTTAAAATTAGATGAGAAAGTTATAACAATAGAGGATATTAATGAAGCTGTAATAAAATTACAGGGAGACAGTGTTTTTTCTTTGATTGATGCGATTGTTGCAAAGAATAAAAAAAGAGCTTATTCTATAACCCAAGAACTTATTGATAAAGGTGAAGATATTAGTAAAATAATTATTATGGTTGCTGATCAATTTAGACTCATGTATCAGGTTAAAGTATATTTACAACAAGGATATACTAAAGAAGAGATTGCTAGTTTATTAAAGATTCATCCCTATAGGGTTAAGTTAGCTATGGAAAAAGGGTATAATTATTCTAGTAAAATATTGCTTACAAACTTGGAGTATTTTTTTGATTTAGATTATATGATAAAAAGTGGCAACAATAACCCAAGGTTGTGTTTTGAATTGTTTTTAGCAAATTTATAAATTTCTTTTCATATACTTATATAGGTGAGAAAGTATATGATTAAGAAATTTTTTTCTTTAACAGGTGTGCTAACTCTTATTTGTTTTAGTTTTTATTATACAGATAGTGCGGTTAATATTGTAAAAAGAAATGATCCTATTATGAAAGAAATACAAAGTGTTATGGTAGAATATGAACAAAAAAGTATCGATGCTACTTTGATAGATAACAATATTATTCCCGGAATATGCGGCCTTAAAGTAAATGCTGATAAAAGTTATGAAAAAATGAAAAAATATGGTTCTTTTGATGAGGGGCTTTTAGTTTTTGAAGAGTTTTTGCCTACTATCAACATTTCTAATAATTATGATAAATATATAGTTAAAGGAAATAGTAGCAAACAAAGTGTAAGCTTAGTGTTTTTGATGGAAGATACATTTTATATTGATGATATATTAAGTGTTTTAAAAGAAAAGGAAATTAAAGTTAATTTTTTTGTCACAAGTCAAATAATTAATAATGATATTGATGTGCTAGAGAAAATATTTTTGAACGGTCATTACATAGAGTTATTATCTGATAATTACGAAAAAAATGAAGTTAAAAGAGCGAATAAGATTATAAAAAATTTAACTAATTCTAAAATGAATTATTGTTATAGCGAACACGAAAACGATATTTTAATATCTAATTGTAAAAATAGCAAGATGCATTCTATAATGCCTACTATAATCACATCTTCTTTTCCTTATAATGATATTAAAAATAATGTTACTAGCGGTTCTATAATTTCATTAGATAATAATATAAGTTTGATGAGAGAATTAATTCCTATTATTAATTATTTAAATCAAAAAGGTTATGATATTATAACGCTTAATGAATTATTAGATGAGTAAACAAAAAACGACACGAAACATCGTGTTTTTTTTATATCATAATAATGGTGGTGCTAATATGAGGGTTTATGTGGATTTAGTATTATTGTTAAATATCACCATGGATTTATTGTTATTATTATCAGTTAGTATTGTCTTAAAAAGAAATGTTAAATTTTATAGAATTGTTTTAGGTTCTATTACTGGGGGTATATCAATTATATTTTTATTTATAAGTTTAAATAATTTATCTTTATTTCTTTTTAAAATGCTGATAAGCGTTTTAATGGTATTAATAACTTTTTCTTACAAAAACATTAAATATTTTTTTAACAATTTATTATATCTTTATTTATCTAGTATTATTTTAGGAGGTGGAATATATTTACTTGATATTCAGATAAATTATAGAAATCAAGGTTTGATGTTTATTAACAATGGTTTTGGTATCAACTTAGTTGTTTTAGTGATAGTTAGTCCTTTTATAATATATAGTTATATTAAAAGTATGAGGAAAATGAAGAACTGTTATAGTAATTTTTATAAAGTAGATCTTTATTATAAAAATAAAATTTATCATTTTAATGCTTTTTTAGATACTGGTAATAGATTATATGATCCTTATAAAAAAAGACCGATTGTAATAGCTAATACTAATAAAATAACGCTTAATTATGAAGATGCTATTTTAGTTCCATATATGACTGCAAGTGGCAATAGCATTTTAAAATGTGTAGTAGCTGATAAACTAATCATTGAGAAAAGTATAGAAGTTTCCAATGTATTAATAGGAGTAATTGACAATAAATTAAATATAGAAGGGGTTAATATGTTATTGCATAATGATTTAATAGGAGGAATGAAATGATAAGTATTTTATTAATAATAGGAGAATTATTAGATTTAGGTAGTGTTTTATTTTATGTTGGTGCAACAGATAAATTGCCGGAACCATTATCTCGTGACATGGAAGAGTATTATTTAATGTTGTCTAATGATGGTGATTTAACTGCTAGGGATAAATTAATTGAGCATAATTTGAGATTAGTAGTTTTTTTAGCTAAAAAGTATGAAAACACTAAAGTCGACTTAGAGGATTTAGTAAGTATTGGTACAATAGGTTTAATTAAAGGAATAAAAACTTACAGTATGGATAAGAATATTAAATTAGCTACATACGCATCACGTTGTATTGATAATGAAATACTTATGTATTTAAGAAAAAATAAAAAAATAAGAACGGAAGTTAGTTTTGATGAATCACTTAGTTATGATCCAGAAGGAAATGAACTTCATTTAGAAGATATTTTGGGGACAGATCCAGATATTGTAACAAAAGGTTTAGAAGATGATATAGATAGAAAAATAGTTATTGATGAGATTAATAGATTGGACCCTAGAGATAGAGAGATAATGGTATTAAGATATGGATTAATTAATGGAGAAGAAATGACTCAAAAAGATGTTGCAAGTCTTCTGGGGATAAGCCAATCTTACATATCTAGAATAGAAAAAAAAGTAATCAAAAGAATTAAAAATATAGTTAAAAACTTTTAAACATAAAACCTACTAATAATTAGTAGGTTTTTATGTTGATTCATTACTTCTTTCTTATAAATAACATTAATGCACAATGTATAAATAGAATTATTGTTAATAAGTAAACAATAATTTTAATATTAACTATTCTTAAATATAAACTGGTTATTAATATGAATATATTAATAACCATTATAGTGGTTTTATTAGGTTTAATATTAAATAAATTATTAATTCCTTCTTTTATGTAGAAGGTTGCTAATGATAGAAAAATAAAACCATCGAACATAACTTTAAATGATAATAAATCTTCTATCCTTTCTATAAAATGTAAAAGTGATACTTTTTGTAATACTACTATATCAGGATAATTTATTATATTAGCAAGTTTTACTCCTAAGATTGATATAACTAATATGAAGCTAATTAAGATATATATATAATTAACAATATAAGTAATTAACATATATTTATGATATTTACTATTTTTTTCTATTTTTACTTTTGGAATAATTAAAAGTAGAAAGATAGGGGTTACACTTAAAATACAAGAGTATATACTTCCTTCATAAATATTAAAAAAATTATTAGTAAGTAATGGATATATGTTAATGGGGTTACTATAATTAATTAACGATATAAACGATATAATTACAAATAAAATAAATATGAATATTAAAATACCACTAACTCTGGTAATAGTGTTTATTCCTTTACTTGATATATACATAACAGCAATTATTAAGAGAATACTAATTGGTATAATGCTAATATCATTTAAAAGATTATATTTAATAAATATTGATAAATTATATAGAACAAATCCTGATATAAAAATAAATATAACTATTAAAATTGAAATTAAGAAATCAGATATTATCTTGGGAAAAGTTTTTTTAATTTTATTAAATATATTATGATTAGGTAGACTATTATTTATATAAAAATATCCATATAATATCATTAAACCTAAAATACTACTTATTATAATACTAAATATAGAATCTTCTTTAGATATTTTGATAATTAGATTAAAAAAACCAATTATATAAAAAGAACGATATAAGAAACTAGATAAAAAGCAAACTTCTAAAGGAGATATCTTACTATCTTTATTCATTAAACATTCCTCCTTTAATATTAGAATTATCTATTTTAGTTGCTGTTATTTTAATATCAAATTCTAAATTAATATTTCTAATATTGTTGTTATAGTATTTATAATTATGTTTTTTTATTAAATTATAAAAATAGTTGTGTGGATTTTTGTCTAAGTAATAATTAATATATCTTTTTATTTCGTCTTTGTATTTTTTTGCAATCTTACTATCATTTTTAATGCTATTATTATTGCTAGTTATCTGATAAGTTGTGTCAATATTGATGGTTATTTTGTTGTTATCTACTTTTATGTTTGTTAGTGATTGATCAGTAATAAAACCTATTTCATCTACAGTAAATAGAAGTTTTGTAATTTTGTTAGATATAAAATTATAGCCAATACTTTCTTCTTGTGATAGTAATTTATTTTGATAGTAAATACTTTGATATCCTTCTATTTTTATTTCCTCTTCTATTTTGATCCTTGGAATGTATGAAATGCCAAGTTCTAAGATATCTTTAATAATTTGGTCAAATTGTTTAATTGTAACTGTACCTTCTTGTTCGCTATTGATATTTATTAAATCATTTATGTCTTTTGATTTATAATTAAATATTTGGGCGGGGGTATCTACTATAACTGTATTAAAAGTGTTTCTAGAGTCGACACGATTTAAGAATAGATTTATTATTTCATCGTAGTCATTTTTTACTAGGTTAGGAGTTAGAATAAGTAATTCTAGATGAGAAAAAGATATTTTTTTTGTTGTAGATAAATATAAGTCATTTAGACATTCGTTTAAAGAACTATTTTTAGAAGTATAAATTTTTTTGTTTTCTAAATCATTTTCATTAGGAAGTAACATATTTATACTTACAACATATTCGTTATCTATTTTGTCAATTGCAACCATATCAATTATACCTAGTTCGTTTAAATCACTATAACTTACACATCCAGTCATAAATAACGATAATAAAAATATTAATATAAATTTTGTATATTTCATATTATTTCTCCCTTGTGATGTTTTGTGGTGCTAGAAGCGGGTTTCTATTATTTTTATTTTTCTTTTTGGTTCTAATAATTGTATCTTTTAACTCACTTTTAATAATAGGTGATAGTGGTGCCATATAAGGAAAACCAAATGAAGTAATACTGCAAAGTTTGGTAATTAAAAAGATTAGTCCAATAAATATTCCATATATTCCAAAGAAAGTAGATAAGATTAAAAGAAAAATTCTGTAATATCTAATTGCTGATGTTAAAGCGTTACTAGTAAATATTAAACCTGATATTGCGCTAATAGCGATTACTATGATCATAATTGGTGAAACCAGTCCGGCGCTTACTGCTGATTCACCTATAACTAAACCTCCTAATATGGAAACAGAAGTACCCATTTTAGAAGGAATTCTAGCGTCGCTTTCTCTTAATATTTCAAAACATATAATCATAATTAAGGCTTCTATAAAAGCTGGGAATGGAACAGTTAATCGTTGTGATGTAAAATTTGTTAGTAGGCTAATTGGTATAGAAGAGGTGTTATGAGTGGTTACACTAATGTAATATGCGGGAAGAAATATTGCAATAAAAAAACCGATAAGTCGTATTATTCTTATAAAAGAAGTATTAATGGGCTTCTGATAGTAGTCATCGGGTGTATGTAAAAAATCTATAAAAAAGGTAGGTATTATCATTACGTATGGTGAATTGTCTACAATAATAATTATTTTTCCTTCGAGCAAAGCTTGCGATACATTATCAGGACGTTCTGTAATATTGATGACAGGGAAGACACTATCTTTTTTTATAAGTTTTTCCCTTATATATCCAGAGTCGATTATTCCATCAATATTTATCTTTTCTAGTTTCGTAACAACATTATTAACTAACTCATCTCTTGCAATATTATTCATATAACAAATACCTACTTTTGTATTACTATTTTTTCCTATAAATAATGTTTTTAAGTAGAGTTCATTAGTTCTTATTCGTCTTCTTATAAGACCCAGGTTGGTATTGAAGTTTTCATTAAAACTATCTTTTGGTCCGATTATTGATACTTCGCTTTCGGCAGAGTTAATCCCTCTATCAATTGATGCACGCATTTCAACAATAATAAATTTATTTTCTACTAATATTAAAGAAAAACCCTTAAATATATAGTCTATGGCTTCATATATATTTTTTGTTTCTTTTAAATTAGTTCCAGATATTGTATTAAAAATTAGTGAATATAGATTAGTTGTATTATTTGTTAGTACTAGTTTGGAAATGTTCCTTACTATAAAGTCATTAATGTTTCTTCCGTCACATAATACTTCACTAAATATAATATAGATATCTTGGGTAGAAATTTTAATATTTCTTACAATAATATCGTCACTATTACCAGTTTTTTCTCTAATCGTTTTTATAATTTTATTCATAACATCACCATTAATAATATTATTTGTTTTTTTATTTTTGTTTATACGGTATAATTGAAATGAATAGGAGCGATATTATGTATCAAATAAAAATAGAAAAATTAGATCACTTTGGAAGAGGCGTTTCTAGAATTGATGGAAAAATAATTTTTGTTCCAAACACTTTAAAAGGTGATATTGTTAATGTAAAAGTAAAAAAAGAAAAAAACAAATTTTTAGAAGGAGAAGTAATCTCTTTTATAGAGAAGGTTAAAAGGTGTAATATTTGTCCATATAGTAAGTTGTGTGGAGGTTGTCATATTATTGATTTAGAATATAATGAACAACTAGATTACAAGGTTAATAAAGTAAAAGAATTGTTTAGAAAGAATTTTGGTTTTGAAGTGCCAATAAAGGAAATTATTAGTGACTCAAATACCAACTATCGAAATAAAGTTAAGTTTCATGTTAAGGATAAAAAACTTGGTTTCTATAAAGAAGAGAGCCACGATATAGTAGAAATAGATAAATGTGTTATTGCTAAAAAGGAAATAAATGACGTTATTGAAGTGTTGAAAGATATATTAAAAAAACATTCTTTTTTAGAAGTGACAATTAGGAGTAATGGTGGGATTTTGCTTGATATAGAAGGAAATGTTCCTGAAGATGTTTTGTTAAGCAGGCTTACTAATATCGATGTAATATGGTTAAACAATAAGTTGATTAAAGGTGAAGGCATTATTTATGAAGAAATTTTAGGTAAACGATTTAAAATTTCTCCCAAATCTTTTTTTCAAGTTAACACTGAAGTATGTAGTAAAATATTTGAAAAAGCAAGAGACTATATAAAAAATAAAAACTATAGTAAGGTGTTAGATTTATATTGTGGGACAGGTGTAATTGGAATATTGGTTTCTGATTTTGTAAATGAAGTTATTGGTATTGAAGTAGTAAGTGATGCAGTTAAAGATGCCAATGAAAATAAGAAGTTAAATAAGATTAAAAATATTAGTTTTATTTGTGATAAGGTAGAAAATAGACTAAGTGAATTTAAAAATGTTGATTTAATAATTGTTGATCCACCGAGAAGTGGATTAGATAAAAAAAGTATTAATAATATATTAAAAATTAATCCTAAAGAAATAATTTATATTTCTTGTGATCCAAATACTTTATTAAGGGATTTGAAGTTATTAAGTGAGAACTATAACATTGATGATGTATTAGTTGCGGATATGTTCCCTAATACTTATCATGTTGAGACAATAGTGTATTTGGCTAGTAAATAAAAGTAGTAGGGAGGTTGTTTATGTCTTCGTGTATTATTCTGTTGGTTTTAGGTAGTTTACTTGTTGGTATGGGAAATTTAAATATGAAAGGTAATATATCGTCTCTTCACTTTTATCATAGATATCGTGTGTTGGAAAAAGATAGAGTACCTTTCGGTAGAAAAGTAGGCATTGGTACAATAATTATTGGAGGTAGTGTTATCCTTTTAGGAATTTTATCCATGTTAACTATCTTTACTGGCAAAGAAATTTTTAACTTGATTGGTAATGGGGTTATTATTGTTGGACTAATCATTGGATTAGGTATTAGTTTTTATGCAATGATAAAATATAATAAAGGTATTTTTTAAATATATAGCAAGGAGTTTAGTTATGGAGAATGTAAAGTTTAATAAATTTTTAGATAATGCTCAAATACTCAATAAAAGATTTGGAATAACACCGCTTTTGTATGGTTCATTAGGATTAGAAGTATTAACTGATAGCGATCTTTCTTCCGATGATATAGATATATTAATTCCTAGTCGTTATGTAGAAGGCGATGATTGGGAAGAACTAAAACAATTTTTGGAACAGTTTGGTTATGTTCTTATTGATGAACATGAACACACATTCTTAAAAGATGATATTCATTATTCTTATGCTAAGATAGAAGGATTAAAGAATTTCGCTAACACTTGTGAGGAGGATATAAAAATATATCAACAGGAAGACGCTCAATATAAGTTGTTGTCTTTAGAACAGTATTTAAGAGTATATGAGAGTTCTTTAAGTGATGAATACAGAATGAATGTATTTAAGAAGAGTGCTAAAGATAAGGAAAAAATATTATTTATTAAATCTAAACTAAATATGTTTTAATAAAAAATAAAAAGGATATAGTGATAATGATAGAAGAAGTAAGAAAAAAAGTATATGAATTATTAAAAAACGATGATTCTGGACATGGGATCGCTCATATTGAAAGAGTGTTCAACTTATCTATAAAATTTGCTAAAAAGGAAAACGCGGATGTAGAAATAACATCCTTAATTGCATTATTACATGAGGTTGATGATTATAAATTGTTTGGAGAAGAAAATGCTAAAAATTTAACAAATGCCAAAAGAATTATGAGAGAAGTTAATATAGATAAATCTATTCAAAAAGAAGTAATTGCTGCTATAGAAAATTTTGGATATAGTAAAGCGATACAAGGTATAAGACCTAGATCATTAGAAGGAAAAATTGTATCTGATGCGGACATGTGTGATGCTGTTGGCGTGAATGGATTAATTAGGATTTTTACATATTCTTTAAAATACGGTAAGCCTTTTTTTGATAAAAACAAGTTTCCAAATAGTTACTTAGAAAAAAACAAAAAGATTTGTGCTGATAGTAGTGTTTGTCATTTGTTTGAAAAAGCTTTAAAGTTAAAAAATATGATGTTAACTTCTTCAGGCAAAAGAGAAATAGAAAAAAGACATAATATAACTGTAGAAATGTTATATCAATTGTTTGATGAAGAAGATGCAGAGGATTGGATAAAATATTTAGATGATTTTTTAACAGAATATTATAGTTAACTGCGATGTTATTATATATCAAAAAATCTTTAGACCACCTAAAATTGTTTCTTAATTATTGTAATAGATACTATGGGTTAGTAATGTTTGAAAAGTATCCTATAGTAAATTATAGAATAAAGTGCCTTTAGAGGCACTTTTTTAATAAAAATAATGCAAAAATTAAAAAAATATGTTATTCTTTATATAGAATAATAGAGGTGATTACTTGTGTCGCAAACTTATACAAAAAATGAAATAAAAAATTTAGTTTATTCTAATGATGTTAATAGTAGTAATTTAGCAGATATTATAAATAGTTTATTGACATATGATTTTGATGAGGAAATTCGTGATATAGTTTATGAACTATCTAAAAATGAAAGCATTCCTAAATCCATTAGAACAAACCTTACTAAAGTAATAGAAAATTATGATGAAATTGTCGAAAATAGAATAGAAGAGATAGAGCACCAAGTTCATGAAGCTGAGATGTTACAACAAGCTCAAGAAGATGCTGCAAGAGCGGCTCAAGTGCAAGAAGAAGCAGAAAAAGCAGCGCAAGCAGCCCAAGCTCAAGAAGAAGCAGAAAAAGCAGCGCAAGTAGCCCAAGCTCAAGAAGAAGCAGAGAAAGCAGCGCAAGCAGCCCAAGCTCAAGAAGAAGCAGAGAAAGCAGCGCAAGTAGCTCAAGCTCAAGAAGAAGCAGAAAAAGTAGCGCAAGTAGCCCAAGCCGAAGAAGCAGAGTTAAAAAGGCAAGTAGCAAACGAAGCACAAGAAGACATGATAAATGCATTAGAGCAAGACGAAGTGGTTGAACAACCTAATGTTGTTTCTAGTCAAGATGATGCTGTTATGCAAAGTAGCAATAATGGTTCTGACCCAATAGTCGAAGCCATAAAAGAAAATGTTGATCCACAAGAAGTAGTTATATTGGAAGGCGAAGAAGCAAAAAATGTTCCTGATGTAATACCTATTCAACAGGGGGCTCCAAAAGTTGGAAATGTTGATGGTACAGAAGGAAATAATGGTGAGGCTATACCTGTTTCTGAAGTTGTTGAAATAAAACCTAACGAGAATGGAGTACAACCTGGTCCAGCTATTGTAGATCAACCAGTGGAAGAGGAAGTTGAAACAATAAATTTTGATACACCTCGTAGACCTGTTAGAAGTGTTAGTTATACGAATGATGATGTGTTGTCTCTAGAAAACGATGAGGTCTTGGGAGCACTTACTGCATATGCTACATTCCAAGGACTAAAGGTGGTTGGTAGTAATCCGGGTGTTACTGGAGTTCCGCAAATTTCTTTCGAACTTGATGAAGTAAGCAAACCATATATAGATAATTTGTTATTAGAATTATATAAAGATGATAAAGATAACTTAGATGTAAATTTAAGTAGAGTAGATGCAACAAAGAAAGAATTATTAACAATAACATTAGATGATGTTAATTTGTCACAAGAAGCAATTAAACAACAGGGAAAAGCAATGTTTCAAAGAATTAATGATATAATGCATAAGACAAAAGAAAATGTTGATTATGAAGAAAAGATGCCACTAGCATTAAGAAATTTAAAAGATAAATTTCATAATGATGATCCAAACATTCCAGATGAGGATTTTAAAATAGGTTATTCTAGAAGTAATGGTGAGAATTCATATTATATAATTGCTAATTCTAAAGAACAAGCAATTGAATTAGCCGAATTAATGGGGTACGACATTAAAGAAGATCGTGGTGGTAATGTGTTTGAGGTAGATACAAACAATCTACCTATGGAAGGCTCTAAATTGGATGTTGCTAGTGAAAACGTTAATGAATTGGATGAAATGAAAAATACAGAGCATGGTGTTTCTGATGTAGATGTAGATTATAATAATAGACACTACGAAGATTCAAATTATCAAGCTATAGAAGAATTTATTGATAATAGTAGAGATCCTAGTACTATGTCTGTTATACAAATTGATGTTCCTTCTGCAACGCCAAATCAAAGAGTAGTTAGCTTAGCTAGTGAGGATGGTACAAGACGTACAGTTATATTTAATAATGGTAATGATTTTGATAATTATACATTACCTAAGATAGCTAATGAATATGCTAATGGCGCTACCATTAGCAGCGAAAACACTCAAACTGTAAAATTTGAAAACGGTACGTGTGGTTATGAGGCGTTATCTAGTGATAATACATATTTGAGGTTAAACAATTATGATGGTGATACAATTAATGAATTAAATAGAAGTTTAGAATCATATAACGCTAAAGTTGTTCCTATTTCTGCTGCAAAGAAAGAAAATGAACGTCAAAAAACAATAGGAACATATCCGACAAGACCAACTACAGCACAAGCTGCTAATACATCTTTTGTTGCGTTATTGGCATTTGTAATAATCTTGGCTATTGGCTTTGGTGTAATATATTTATTATTTGGGGGATAAAATGAATAAATTAACAAATGATCAAAATATTAAAAATTTAAAAAAGAGAAAGATATTAAGATATTTAATTATTGCTCTTGGGATAATTACTATAGTATTATCGATTTTATCTTTAATTATTAAATGGAGTTTTATCTTTCCGTTAATAACATTTTTACTTATGACTATTCTAACAAAGAAAAGAGAAAGTATACCGATAAAATTGAGTAAAAGTATAGAGACTAAAAGAATAGAAAAAGCAATAAAAAAACAAAAAGAAAAGAAAAAATAATATAGAATATAACTATGTGATAGGTGGGTTCAATATGTATAGAAAGAAAACAGTGGTAATAATAGTTATGTGTATTGCTATAGTTTTTATGGCGGTAGGATATGCGTTAGTATCAACAAAATTAAACATAAATGGTTCTACTGTAGTAACATCTTCTTGGAGAGTAGAATTTTCTGATATTAGAACAACAAATTTAAAAGGTGGTGCAACAAACCTAGTTTCTCCAAGTTATTCTGCTACAACGGCCACTTTTAATGTTGATTTAGTACAACCGGGAGATGAAGTTACATATGAGGTTGATATAACTAACTACGGTGATATAAAAGCAGAAATTAAAGGTGCCAATTATTTAATTACTGGAAGCGATGCCATATATGTCACAATAGAAGGAATTAGAAAAGGAACCATAATTGAGGGATGTGATGTTCAAAACGCATGTCCTTATGTTACTGCTATTATAAAAGTAGGTTATGATCCTGTAGTGGAAAAAGATCCGGAAGACAAAACAAAAAATATTAATATAACTTTAGATATTGGTCAATATGTAGATGGTAGTCCTGTTACAGATGGTGAATTAATACCTGAACTTCAAAGGGATACACTAGTACAAAAAATATTAAGTAATAATCTTGTTCAAGGTGATGGAAAGATTGATTTTCTAGAATTAAATGAAGACGGATTGTACTATACTAATCAAAATACTGAAGGGAATCAAACAACATATTATTTTAGAGGACCTGTAGAAAATAACTATGTTTTATTTGCGGATCATTTGTGGAGAGTAGTAAGAATAAATGAAGATGGAAGTATAAGATTGATTACACAAGATAGTATTGGGCAATCAGCGTTTAATGATGAAAGCGGAGATAATGCATATGTAGGATACATGTACGGGACACCTGGAAGTGATAATTATGCTGATACTCATGCTAACATAAACAACAGTACTGTTAAAGATTTTTTAGATGATTGGTATGATGAAAATTTATCAGATTATTCTACTTATTTAGCAGATGCAGGATTTTGTAACGATAGAAGTATAGCTTCTTCATCAGGTTTATGGGACCAAGGGGATACTGCGCTAGGTTATGGTGATAATTTGACTAATTATGGGGTATCAGAAAGATTTAGTCCATTTAATTATGCTAAGCCTATATTTAAATGCCCACAAAATAGTGATTTATTTACTCTTACAACTAGCAATAAGGGAAATAAGGCTTTAACTAAACCAATAGGTTTAATATCGTTAGATGAAGTGATATATGCAGGTGGTGCAATTGAGGAATCATTTGATTATTATTTAAATAATGGTGATTATTGGTTTATCATGGGTTCACGTCATACCGATCACATTTATGCTATGTGGGATTTCATAGATGGAGAATCCATTGATGATCAATTTGATGTTCGTCCTGTTATAAACTTGAAATCTAATGTAGAAATAACAAGTGGGAACGGATATGAAGATACTCCATATGTAATAAAAATAAATTAAATGATTGTGGCGAGGAATGCCACTTTTTTGTAAATAAGAGGGAGGTACTAAATGAAAATACTAAGGTATATTGATAAATGGTTATTATTAACTAGTACTTTGCTATTTGTAATTGGGTTAGTTATGGTATTTTCGTCTTCGAATGTTGCAGCATTCATGCGATATTCTTCTAGTCCTTATCGTTTTGTTATAAGACAGGCTATATTTTTGTTAGTTGCTGTACTTTTCTCGTTGGTTGCAATTCGGTTTTCCACAAAGTTTTATGGTTTTGTATCTTGGCCCGGGCTACTTGCAATAACAGTTATTCTTGCTTTGGTACTTCTTTACGGAAAAATTAAAGGTGGTGCTGCTTCTTGGATTGATATAGGTCCATTTACTTTTCAACCAAGTGAATTTGCAAAAGTAATTATGATTGTATGGATGGCTAGTTTTTATGACATAAATAAAAACAAGTTAGATAAGTATTCGACTAGTTTATTTCCTTTGATATTATGTGGAATAATTGTCTTTCTTCTTTTATTACAACCGGATTTAGGTACTGCTATTATATTTGCTGGTATAGTGGGATTTATTTTTGTGACAGTACCAATTGATCTTAAAATTAAAGTTAGAACAACATTAATAGTTTTGTTTGCTGCTATTATTGGAGTTATAGTAATAGTTAGTAAAGGTGGAAATTTATTTTTTCAGCATCAAGTAGAAAGATTTGATTTTTCTAATCCTTGTAGTGAGGAAAAATTTTATGATCAGGGTAACCAAGTGTGTAATGGTTATATTGCAATTAATAATGGTGGATTATTAGGGAAAGGACTGGGGAATAGTACCCAAAAGTACTTATATTTACCTGATTCTCATACTGATTTTATTTTTCCAATCGTACTTGAGGAAATGGGATTATTATTTGGAATATTTATAATTTTACTTTATATATTTTTACTATCTAGAATTATAGTTGTTGCTCATTATAGTACTAATAATAGGAATGCAATAATGTGCTATGGAGTAGCATTTTATATATTTTTACATATAGTAATAAATTTGATGGGGGTGTTGGGACTTATGCCTATGACTGGGGTTCCTTTACCATTCTTAAGTTATGGTGGAAGTTTTACAATATGCTTGGTTGTAGCTCTTACTATAGTGCAAAGGGTTGCAATTGAGAATAATACAAAAAATTTAGCGAAAAACAAAGGAAAACAAAGATAAAAAGAGAATAATCTCCTTAAGGAGGTTTTTTTATGGAATTTTTTGATAAAGTAAAAGATTTTATTAATTATAATAAAGTTACTATAATAGGAGGTATTGTTGTATTAATTATTGTACTAGGTTCTAATTTTGGTATATATGCAATAGTTAATAATAAAATTTCTGATGTATCAGAAAAACAAAAGAGTGTATCTTTTGAGAATGATGAGACAGTAGAAGAAAAGGAAACCGAAAAAGAATATTATCAATTTGATATCAAAGGGAGCGTTAATAAACCTGGAGTATATTCTTTGGAAAAAGGTTCTAGAGTAATCGATGCAATTAAAATAGCAGGGGGATTAAAAGAAAACGCTGATACTAGTGTTAATAATTTAAGTAAATATATAACTGATGAAATGGTTATTGTTATTTATAATAGTGATGAGGTTTTTAGATTTAATGAAATAAAAGAGCAAGAAGAGATTGAAAACAATGAATGTAAAAATTATAACGAAGTAGTAGAAAATGAAAGTTGTATTGAAAAAAGCGATATTATTGCTAGTGAAGTAGATACTAAAATTTCGATCAATACTGCATCACTTGAGTTATTAATGACACTTCCCGGGATAGGTGAATCTAAAGCTAAAAGCATTATTGAGTACCGCGAAGAAAAAGGAATATTTAAGTCTATTGAAGACATTATGAATGTGTCCGGCATAGGGGAATCTGTTTTTGAAAAAATTAAAAATTATATTACAGTATAATTGGATATTTTATATAATATTCTTTTTTTCTTTGTTATATTGCTTTCTATATATAAATATTCCAAAAGAAAGTAAATACGATGAAGATGATATTATATTTAATTGTATTATTGATGATATGTTTATTGATGGTAATTACTTAAATATAAGATTAATTGGTAAAGAGAAGATCCAGGCGAGTTATTATTTTAAATCGTTAAAAGAAAAAGAAAACTTTACAAATGAATATAGTTTAGGGGATCAGGTGATTGTTAAGGGAGAATTGAAAGCGCCTAATGATAACACTAATTTTAATGTGTTTAATTATAAAAAATATTTATATTATGAAAATATTTTTTATATTTTAGATATAAATGAAATTAATAAAACAAACGATAACTCTAATTTTTTATATGGTCTTAAAAATTTTATAATTACCAGGTTAGAAAAACTAAAAAGTTCATCGTATTTATACGCTTTGATTTTGGGTGATGATAGGTATATAGATGATAATATGATTAGTAATTATCAATCTATCGGAATAAGTCATTTATTCGCCATTTCCGGTATGCATGTATCCATTTTATCGGGAATTTTGTTATTTTTATTTAAAAAAATTCATATGAATGAAAAGTTTGCTTACTTTATTATTACATTGTTTTTGTTTTGTTATTTGTTTATTACTGGATGTAGTCCATCAATATTAAGGGCGGTTGTGTTATTTTTGTTACTAACTATTAATAGGTTACTTAAATTAAATTTAAAAACATTAAATGTCTATTTATTAACGATTTCAATTATTATTTGTTTAGATCCTTTTATAATTTTTAAAGTTGGTTTTCAATTTTCTGCTATTGTAAGTGGTGCATTAATTTTATTTAATAATCTAATAGACAATAAGGGAAACTATTTTATGAAATTACTTATGACTTCTTTTATTGCATTTTTAATGGGTATACCAATCAGTATTTATAATTTTAATCAAATTAATATTTTAAGTTTTATTTATAATTTATTTTTTGTTCCGTTAATATCTTTTTTATTGTTTCCTTTAACGCTAATTACATTTCTTTTTCCAATATTTGATTCTGTTTTATCAACAATTATTAATATATTAGAATTTATGACAAATATATGTGTTAAATTGCCTGGAACTTTAATATTAAAAAGAACTTCTTTTATTGTTGTTTTAATATATTATTTATTTATATTACTAGTTTTAATTAAATGGAAGAAGAATAAGATTAATATGTTATTATTTTGTTTTATTCTGCTTGTTCATCATAATTATCACTATATATTTAAAGAGCGATTTGTGTTGTTTTTGGATGTAGGACAAGGCGATAGTGCTCTTATCTATGATAGCGGTCAAAGTATTTTAATAGATACAGGTGGAAAAATTAATTATGAACAAGAAAAATGGCAATATAGACTGCACCGAGGAAGCTTATCAAATAGTACTGTTATTCCGTCGATAAAATCTTTAGGAATAAAAAAATTGGATTATTTAATTATTACTCATGGGGATTATGATCATATGGGAGAGTCAATTAATTTAGTAAATAATTTTAAAGTAGAGAAGGTAATCTTTAATTGTGGGCAGTTTAATGATTTAGAAAAAGAATTAATTAAGATTTTAGATAAAAAGAAAATACCATATTATTCTTGTGCTGATGAATTAAATATAGAGGATAGTAAATTATATTTTTTGAATAGTAAAGACTATGGTAATGAAAATGATAATTCATCTATTATTTATACAGAACTAAATAATTACAAATTTCTATTTATGGGAGATGCTGGAGTAGAAGTAGAAGGAGACTTAATAAAAAAATATAATTTACAAGATATTGATGTATTAAAAGTAGGTCATCACGGAAGTAAGACAAGTAGTAGTAAAACTTTTATAGATGAAATCAATCCTAAATATTCAATTATATCGGTAGGTAAGAATAATAGATATGGTCATCCAAATGATAGTGTATTGGAAAATCTAGAGGATTCTAAAATATATAGGACTGATAATGACGGGAGTATTATGTTTAAAATAAAAAATAATAAAATGAATATTGAAACATGTGCATCTTAAATATGAATTAATTTAATATAATATAACATAATTTTTAAAATCCATGTTATAATGTAAATAATAGGAGGTTGTATAATGAAAATTAAAAAGGATAGCAAATTTCTCTTTTATGCATCATTGATAGTTTCTGCTGGAATAATAATGTTAAATATATATCGTTTTTTTAATAATGAATTAAATCTTATGGACTTAATAATGGATTTATCGATGCTGTTTGTTATGATAGGATGTATGTCAAAATTTGTAGAAAAAAAATAATCTTAAAGAATTGAGGACCATTAGGTCTTTTTTTATAATAAAATGTAACAAATGCTATTTTTTGAACATAATATAAATTAGGACGCTAACGTTTAGCGTTTATATAGATAGAGGATGTAATGTCCTCTTTTTTATTGGTTGCATTTTTCTATTAAATGTGATAATATGTGAAAGTATGGCTAGAGGTGTAGTTAATGGATAATGATAACAAATATTATGATTTAGAATATATGTGTTTAGTAAGAGATATATTAGAAAATGAAGAGTTTAACAAAACCAAAAATATTACGCATCATGGATTAAATAGATTTGATCATTGTGTTAGAGTTTCTTATTATTCTTATAAAGTTACAAAATTTTTCAAATTAGGATATAAAGATGTTGCTAGAGCAGGATTATTACATGATTTCTTTTTTGTTGATAATAATGATATAGATACTACAAAGCGTATTGATGTGCTTGTAAATCATCCTAAATATGCTTTAATTAATTCTAAAAAGCATTTTGAACTAAATGATAGGGAAGAAGATATCATTACATCACACATGTTTCCTGTAGCCTTTAAGGTACCTAAGTATATTGAAAGTTGGATTGTTGATATAGTTGATAATGCAGTAGCAATTAGTGAGGCTTTATATATAACCAGAAAACATTTAAGTGTAGCAGTTAACTTTTTGGTTTTAATTGTTTTAAATTATTGGCGTTAAACAAACATTGTGTTTGTTTTTCTTTTATAAAAATTAAATATATGTTATAATCTATTTGTGTCCCCATAGCTCAGCAGGATAGAGCAATCCCCTCCTAAGGGATAGATGCGGGTTCGAGTCCTACTGGGGACACCATATTGTATTAAAGCCCTTATAAGTAAGGGTTTTATTATGCATGAAATTTAAACATTATAATGTAATAATCAAAATTTAATATATAATTATTGAATTTTTTAAAATTGTTAAATACTTTTATGTTATAATTGGTTTGTATTTAAATTATTAAAATTATATTTTGGTAATTAATATAGTGTTACTTTAAATATTAAAATATAGGAGGTATAAGTATGACAAAAGTATTAGATAAAAGTAGAAAAGGATATTTATCTTGGGACGAATATTTTATGTCGGTAGCAAGGCTTACTTCAAAAAGAAGTAAAGATCCTAATACTCAAGTAGGGGCGTGTATAGTATCTAATGATAATAGGATTTTATCAATTGGTTATAATGGTACTCCTAATGGTTATCCGGATTCCGCTTTTCCTTGGGATAGAGAAGGTTGTCCGCTAAATACTAAATATTTATATGTTTGTCATGCTGAACTTAATGCAATTTTAAATTTTAGAGGTGGAAGAAGAGATTTAGAAGGTTCTAAAATATATGTTGATTTATTTCCTTGTAATGAATGCGCAAAAGCGATTATTCAATCTGGAATTAAAGAGGTAATATATTTATCAGACAAATATAAAGATACAGATGGTGTAATGGCATCTAAAAAAATGTTTGATGTTTGTGGTATAAAATATAGGCAAATAGAATTAGATAAAAATGTAATTGTTGATTAGGAGGATATATGAAAAAAATATTGTTGTTAATTTTTGTAATTGTTTTATTAGTTGGTTGTGGTAATGAGAAAATTAACGGGGAAGCATTATACAAGACTATAGAAGGTGATTTGGCATTTGAGTTTGTAAGTAAATCAAAAGCTATTTTGATTGATGTTAGAACATTAGAAGAGTATGAAAAAGCTCATATTGAAGGTGCTATTAATATTCCTTATGATGAAATAACTAAGGAGAAAATAAAAGATATAACAAATAGTGAAATTGATAATATTATAGTTTATTGTCAAAGCGGTAGTAGAAGCAAGAGTGCTGCTATTCAAATTATTGAATATGGTTATACAAACGTTTATGATTTAGGAAGTATTAATAATTGGGAGAAAATAGAAGATGCGGAATAATAAACCAATTATTGGGATTGTTGCAAGACCAGATAGTGACGGAAAGAATAATGTGCTTGTTATTATGGAATCATATCGTAATGCAATAATTTATAGTGGTGGAAATCCAGTAATGATTTTGCCTACTCAATTAGTTGAGTATGGAAGTTTTTCGTCAAAAGAAGTTCCTGCAATGAGCGAAGAAGAAAAACAAATGTTAGACGAACAATTGCAGTTTTGCGATGGAATTTTAATGCCTGGTGGATTAAAAAGGTATGAATATGATTTCTATATTGCTAATTATTGTATAGAAAGGGATATTCCTATATTAGGAATATGTTTGGGAATGCAGATTTTAGCAACACACATTAATCGTGATGCATTAGAATTTACAGAACCAAAGTTGAGCCATAATAAACCGGATATAGATGAGGTTCATTTTGTAAAATTGGATAAGGGTTCAAAACTATTTAGCATTATAGGCGAGGAAGAACTTTTAGTTAATAGCAGACATAAACAGAAGGTTACAGAAGCTGGTTCTTTTAAAGTGGTGGGGATCTCTAGCGATGGCGTAATAGAAGCGATTGAAAACATTAATAAGAAGTTTGCAATTGGTGTTCAGTGGCATCCAGAAAATATAATGCATAAAGAATCTAGTAAGAAGTTATTTAAAAAATTTATAGAAAGTGCGAGACATTAGAATATATGGAAGTAAAAATAAAAGGAATATAATGATTTTATTGGTGAGGTTGATCGAGAAAAATATCCTAATGTTAGTCAAAAGTATAGATTTGAATTACAGAATATAGCAAGTAAGAGCAGTCATTAATCACGATTTGTTCTTTTTCTTTTAGGTTAATTGTGGTATAATTCTTCTAGCAATGAGGTGTATAAAGATGAAAGTTAAATATAATTTAATATGTAAAGACAAGAATTGTATGGCACGGCACGGTACATTAGAGACTAATTATGGTACTTATGAAACACCAATGTTTATGCCAGTTGGTACTAAAGCAACTGTAAAGTTGTTAACTCCAGACGAGTTATACGATTGTAATTCGGGTATTATTTTATCTAATACTTATCACTTGTGGTTAAGACCAGGACCAGAATTGATTGACAAAGCAGGTGGACTTCATAAGTTTATGAATTATAAAGGACCAATTCTTACTGATTCTGGAGGATTTCAAGTTTTTTCTTTGGCTAAACCCAAGGATATAACTGAAGAAGGGGTTCACTTTAAAAGTCATTTGGATGGTTCTAAGCTTTTTTTAACACCTGAAGAATCAATTCGTGTTCAAAATTTATTAGACAGTGATATAGCTATGAGTTTTGATGAATGTCCTCCTTTTCCTGTTACGCATGAATATATGGAAAAGAGTATAGAAAGAACATTAAGATGGGCTGAACGTGGCAAAAAAGTTCATTCTAATCCTAGGCAAAGTTTATTTGGAATAGTACAAGGTGGAGAATTTGAGGATCTAAGAAAAAAAAGTGCACTTGAAACTGTGAAAATAGGCTTTGATGGATATTCTATTGGTGGTACTAGTGTTGGTGAAGATAAAGAGACAATGTACAAAATGATCGATTATTCTACTAAATATTTGCCTGAAGACAAGGTTAGGTATTTGATGGGAGTAGGAGATCCAATCGATATTATAGAAGGGGTTATTAGAGGTGTAGATTTATTTGATTGTGTTTTATCAACAAGAATTGCAAGGCATGGGAATGCATTTACTAGAAATGGTAAAATAAATTTAAGAAACTTAAAATTTAGAGAAGATTTTACCCCTATTGAAGAAGATTGTGATTGTTATGCTTGTCGTAATTTTACTAAAGGATATATAAGACATCTAATCACTTCGGACGAATTGTTAGGTGGACGTCTTTTATCTATTCATAATACTAGATTTTTAATAAAACTAACCGAAGAAATAAGGGAAGCAATTAAGGAAAATAGAATGTTAGAATATAGAGATAAGTTTATTGAAAAGTATTACGCTAATAAAAAATAATAATTTATAAATAAAACTAGATTATTTGGAATTCCTTTTAATCTAGTTTTTTACATTTATTTTACATATTGATGAAAATTAGAACTTCGATTTAAATAAATTGTATGTTATATTTATTATAATAAAGGAGTGAGAAAAATGAAAAAAGTATGTAGGGTATTACTTGCAATTTTGTTAGCATTTAGTTTAACCGGATGTGTTAAATATAATGTTAGTATGGAAGTAAAGGATGATAAGAGTGTAACACTTGAAATCCTTTATGGAATGGAAGTTGATAGTTCCATAGTGGGAGATGAGTCTTGGAATGAAGACGAAGATTACTGGGATGAAGACTATTGGAGCGAAGGTGAATCTGATTGGAAACTAGATGAAGATGATGTTGAATTTGGTGAAGGTGTAGAAGGAACAATTACTGATGAAGATGGAAATGTAATATATGACTCTAGTGAAGATGAATCTTGGGATGATGATGAATATTATGATGAAGACGAAGACTACTGGGATGAAGAAGATGATTACTATGATGAAGAAACTAATTCTGGTGTAAGTGTAGATGATTATGAATTCTTAGAATCTAAAGGATTTAAAGTAGAGGAATTTACTGAAGAAAAAGATGATGCTACAATATCTGGGGTTAAGATCACAAAGACATATAAAAATATTGATGATATTACTAAGGATAAAAAAATTATTGTAGATTTTAATGAGAAATTTGGGGAAGAAGAAAATTTTGATGATAGCCAAATCTTTTATAAAAAAGGTAATAATTATGTAGCAAATTTTGTGTTTGATTTTAGCGAAGAAGGAGACGACACAGATTATTCTGCATATCAAGATATGTTTGACTTGCAGTATAAAATAAAACTACCACATAAGAGTGTTAGCAATAATGCGACATCTGTATCAAAAGATGGAAAAGAATTAACATGGGATTTAAAATATGGTGAGAAAAACGAAGTTAATTTTGAATTCTCTATGTCAGGTAGTAATACAACTTTAATTATTATTTTAATTGCTTGTGGAGTTATAGTAGGTGGTGGAACAGTTGCTCTATTAATTAATAACTCAAAAAAGAAAAAAAATAATAATGTAATGCCAAGTATGCCAATGAATAATATGCAATAAAAGGACCGTATTGGTCTTTTTTGATTTCCATTTAATTGACAAAAAAAAGTGCCGATAGTAAAATATATAATGGAAGATAGGTGGGACTTATGAGAAAAAAAATAAAATTAAAGAGCAATAATAAAGGCTTTACTCTTATTGAAACTTTAGCAGTTGTTATTATTTTGGGTGTGCTTTTGTTGGTTGCTGTTCCGTCTATAAGTAAATATGTTGATAGGTCTAGAAAAAATACTTATATAAGTTCTGTTAAGTCTATGGTAAATGCTGTATCTGTTGCAATAACAAGTCAAGATTTACCATACGATATAGAAGAAGATGAAGCTATGATTATTCCTTTTTCAGAAATTAAAATGGAGAAAAAAAACTCAACTAAAAAGTCTCCTTACGCTAATTGGGTACAAGATAAAAGTTTTATTATGGTTCTCTATGATGGGGATAATTATAACTATTATGTTTCTGCTCTAGATGAGGCAGGATATGCTATTCCATTGATTAAGGAAAGCGATCTAACTATAAATTCTATTACAACTGATAAAGATAAAATAAATGCTAATTGTATTTCTCATTCCCAGAGTGTTGCTTATATTGATAAAGTGTTTGATACGGATGTAGTGGTTATAAAAATTCAAGATCGCAGTGAAAAAATTATTAAAGCAAAAGTAGGAAAACCAGCATATTCACCCGGGAATGTTATTCAATTAAATGACGGTAGTAAATGGTTTGTAATAGCAAATTCTGCATTTGAAGATGACACTGTTTCTTTGGTTAGTTATTATTCAATGGCTACAGGAATATCTAGGTATGGTGAACAAGATAATAATAATCCTAAAATTAAGTTCCATACAAGTTTACAAGCTCCTGCTTTTTATGATTATAATGCTAGTATTTACATAGTTTCTCAAAGAATTATTGATTCTGCTAAGACTTTGTTAATTAAAAATAATATAGATTTATATGGTGCTGAAGTTGATATGCCAAAACTTTCTGATTTTGGATGTACTGCTGCATCATATAAATGTCCTAATGCAAAAAAATGTTTCAAAGGAGACACTATTCCTTTTTGGACCACCGATACTAATGGTGAATGGGTTTATACAATTCAGTCAGATGGAAGAGGTAATGCTAATACCAATAGTACCAACTATGGAATAAGATTAGTAATAAGGGATTTATTAAAATCTAATATTGACAAAGCGGCTACAAGAGCATTAAATTAAAAAAAGTTCTAATCAGAACTTTTTTTGTTTATACCAAGAATACTTCCTAAAATAGAGGAGATAAGAATAATTATATAAAAAAATAGTGTAGATAGATTAATTTTTTGTTCTAATCCCAGATATCCAAATAAAAATAAAATTATAATAGTTAGTAAACCAACTTTTATTCCTTCCAAAAATCCTTTTTGATTACTGTTTTTTCCTATATATATTCCACCAATAATCATAGATATAATTACGGATATTATTTCAAATATAGTTAATGCTTTAGAATTAATAATATTAAAATAATTAAATGTTCCGATTGTGATAGATAAAAACATAATGGATAGTAAGATAAGTAATAAACTCTTTATATATTTAGTTATAAACATTTTTTCACTTCCTAATATAGATTATGATTTGTATAAAAAAATATGCAATTTGTCATAATAAAGTTAGGAGGAAATATATGGATTATGTAATTGTATTATCAAGAACGGTTATATTTTATTTAGTTATTACTGCTATATATAGATTTATGGGAAAAAGGGAGATAGGGCAGCTTGGGATGGTAGATTTAATTGTATCTATTTTGATAGCTGAACTTGCTGCGATGGCAATAGAAAATAGGAGTGAAAGCATATTTTTGTCGTTATTTCCAATTGTATTATTAGTTATAATTCAAGTTGGGATGTCTTATATATCGCTTAAAAATTCAAAAATTAGAAATCTTTTTGATGGTAATCCTTCCGTTATTATAAATAGGGGTAAAATTAACTTCAGAGAGATGGTTAAACAACGTTATAATATTGATGATCTTTTGACTCAACTGAGAGAGAAACATATAAGAAGTATTGAAGAAGTGGATTATGCGGTGTTAGAAACAAGTGGTAAATTATCAGTTTTTGATAAAGATAGCAAATTGTATGGAGAATATCCAATGCCGTTGATATTAGACGGTGAGATTGATTATGATACACTTCGTCAAATTAATAAAACTGATAAATGGTTATATAATTGTTTAGACGATGAAGGTGTTGATTTAAAAGAAGTTTTTTATGCTTTTTATCGAAATAAAAAACTATTCTTGATAAGAGATAAGGATTTACGAAAATGAAGCATAGTTTTAAGATGTTTTATAAAAAAAGACTAGTTGGGAATTTCTTCCTCTAGTCTTTTTACTTTTGTGTTATTTTTTTCTAATACTGTATTTAACTTTTGATTATATTCTCTTGAAATATTATATTTTACTAACAACTCTTTTTCAATCGAATCTAAGTTGGCCATCATTTCATAATATTCAGGAATTAAGTTGGCATATTCACTAAATTCTTTTTGGAATTCTTTTTTGATATTTTTTATATCAACCATACTTTTGTCTATCATTAAAGACATATCTTTTATACTGTTAATATTTGATAATATTTCTTCTTCGTAGTCTATAAAATTTATTTTGGTAGTTACTTTTGACTCTTTAGCACGAACTTTTATTGATGAAGATATACCAGATACTGCTGCTATCATTAATCCCATTTTTAAAATGTTTCCACCTCTTGTAAATGGTATTGCAGGGGTAGTTGCTAAAACAAGCGTAGAAGTTAATAGTCTTGCATAATTTATTGCTGTTTCAGATTTATACTCAGCTTTTTTTGTGATATTAGTAGCATTAGATACTTTAGTCTCAATTTCTTTTATTATATAATTATATTCTTTTGAAAATAAACCTATATAATTATTTATTTTTTCTACATCAGTATATTTGTCTTTTAGTTCATCAAACTCCTGATCTCTTATTTTTAATGTTTCTTTTTTGCTATTTAACCTGTTAGATATATCGTCTTTTTTTGTTTCAATAAAAATTATGTCATCAATTAAACTAATATATTCTTCTATTTGTTTTATGTTTTTTAATACACTTTCATTAAGGTTATTATCTTTCATAGTTGTTTTATATTCTTCTATTAATTGAGATATGTAATTGTCATTATTTGCATGAACAGTTATTTTATCCAAATTAGTTTGATAAAATTCTTTTTTAATTTGTTCAAATCGTTTAATTAACTTATTTAAATATTCGATTAATTTTTCTGTTTCATCTAATATAACTTCATCTTGTTCTTTTTCCTCTAATATATCTAGTTCGTATTTTATAGTTTGAATTTCATTATAATTTATTATTAACATCTTTTCGATTTCATCTAATGTATTGGTTTTAATGCTGATATCATTATAATTTTCTTCATTTTCAACAGTATCTTTAGCATATATTTTACTTGGAATATAATTTTCAATATCTTCTTTTATTTTAATATCATCTTTTTTATTTTGTTCTGGTTTTAGTGTTGAGTCTAATTTTTTTTGCTTTTTGTCTACTTCTTGAAGTGGTTCTATCCCTATAGTTCTAGTAGGTTTTATTATTGTTTCTCTTTCGTTTTTGTTAGTAGGAATTTCACAAACTACTTCTTTTTTTGGAACATTAGGAGTAGTAGGGGATAAAGGAATGTTTTTAGTAGTTTTATCTTCACTAATTTTTTCTTGTTTAGAAATGACTTTTTTCTCTAGACTGCTTTTTTTATCAATAGGTGTTGTTTTTTTTCTAAACCATTTGAAAATATTCTTTGCAGGTTTCATACTTTATCCTCTTTTCTATATTATCTATAAGTTTCCTTCTTTATAAGTTCTAAATTTTCATTCATAAGTTTTACATAGTCGTAACTATTGTTTCTTTCTTCGTCTGTAATATTTGAAAGATTTTTGAATGTTAGGATACTAACAGTCGTGTTTTGTTCTAAGTTTTTAATATGCTCATTTTCCTTGTCATTTTCTAAGATAATTATATATTGATTAGTTCCATCGTTAATTAATGTAGTGGCGTCTGATATTATTTTGTCTGTTACAGTATCTGGATCTAAAGAGATGATTTCAAAACCATATTTTTCCAAGAACTTAAAGACATCGTTAGATACGATTAATGTTTTAACGCTTGAATTTTCTGCAGTCACTTTTATTTCTGCATCTAGTTCTGATAATTTTAATTTTAAATCATCATAATGTTCATCTATTTCTTTATTTAGATATGAACTATGGATATATTCTTGTAGACCGTTTTTAATATTTTGACTAATCATTAGTAAGTTCGATGGGTTTAGCCACAATTCTTCAATTCCATACTTTAGTTCCATTCCAAAACTAGCATCGATAGGTAGGATATCATTGTTTCTATTTAATAGGTTTAATGCAATGTCTTTATCACTAGATAATCCTAAATAAATAAATAAATCTTTTTTGCTATAATCGTTTAACTGTTTGTCTTTAAATTTATATTCATAAATATTTGTTCCATCTGGATATATTGAATTAACTACAGAATGCTCTCCATATAATTCGTTAGTAACATATTCTATTGGATAAGCAGTAGTAATAATGTGAATTCCTTCCATATTGTCTCTTTTAAAGCAACCTGTAGTAAGGAATACAAGTAATAATAATGTGACTAATAATAATTTCTTTTTCATAATTTCTCCTTTTTAGGTACAGGGTCATAGCCTCCTTTGGATAGAGGGTTGCACCTTAATATTCTTTTTATTGTTAAAAATGTTCCTTTAATACTTCCGTAAGTATCAATTGCTTCTATTCCATAGTTAGAACAAGTGGGAATAAATTTGCAATAGGAATGAGTTGGTAAGGGAATTTTTTGATACACTTTGATTAAAAAAATAAGTACATATTTCATACCATCACCATGAAATTATTTTACTATTAATTTGTTTATTAATCAATAATAGTTGGACTATATTTTGTATTTTTGATATAATTGTCATGGTGATTATATGAATAAACTATTTAAAAGATTAGGAATAGTTCCTTGTGATATGAGACTTTATCAAACTGCATTCTCCCATTCTTCATATGTTAATGAAAATCATTTAAAAGCAGACTATGAGAGATTAGAGTTTTTAGGTGATGCAGTTTTAGAATTGGTAACCAGTGATTATTTATATCGTAATAAAAACTTTAAAGAGGGGGATATGACTAAGATACGAGCTAGCTATGTGTGTGAAAATGCATTGGCTGAATATTCTCGTGATTTAGGACTAAGTGATTATATAAAAGTAGGTCATGGTGAAGAAGCAGATGGTGGAAGATACAAGAAAGTAATCCAAGCAGATATATTTGAAGCATTGATGGGTGCAATTTATTTAGATTTGGGATTCGATATAGTAAAAAAAGTTATACTTTCTATTGTGGTTCCTTATATTGAAGATCCTAATATATCTTTCTTTAAAGATTATAAGTCTGTACTTCAAGAATATGTTCAAACAGAACAAAGGGGACTTGTTTATGAACTAGAAAATGAGGAAGGTCCTTCACACAATAAAACATTTACTATAGTAGTTAGAATTGATAATATCATTTATGGTAGAGGAAGTGCTCCTAGTAAAAAGGAAGCCGAACAAGAAGCTGCAAAAAACGCTTTAGATAAACTTGCAAAAATAGAGTAATTTTGCTATAATTACCAAGTTGTTTAAACTTGTATATAAAGAAAGGAGAAATATTTTGAGTAAAATTAGAATTTTTAGTTTAGGTGGACTAAATGAAAACGGAAAAAACATGTATGTAGTTGAAGTAGATAAAGATATTTTTGTTTTTGATGCAGGACTTAAATACGGTAGCGATAAAACATTAGGTGTTGATTATATTTTGCCCGATTACAAATATATAAAAGAAAATAAAGAAAGGGTAAAAGGTATATTTTTAACACATGGACATGATAGCAATATGGGTGCTGTAGCAGATATATTGTTTGAAATGCCAGATTTACCTATATATGGTACAAAATTTACATTAGAAATATTGCGACGTGATTTAGATGAGAATAATATTATAGGAACTAATATAAAAGAAATTAGACCACATTCCAAACTTACTTTTGGGGATTTAGCTTTATTTCCTATTAGTGTAACTCATTCAATACCAGATGCTGTTTGTTTTGTATTATATACTGAAGATGGTGCCATTGTTTATACTGGGGACTTTGTATTTGATTACTTAGTTGATGGGCCTTATAAAACAGACATAGGAAAACTTGCTTATGTAGGAAAGCAAGGTGTATTATGTTTGCTTGCTGAATCTATGTATGCAGAAAAAAAAGGACATACTAGTCCAAGTAATAGAATTGATGATTTTATTAAAAAAGTTTTACAAAGAAATGAAGATAGAATCATTGCTACTATTTTCCCAGCACATATAGCAAGAGTTC
Organism: Bacilli bacterium; assembly: GCA_017435255.1. Classification (GTDB taxonomy): domain Bacteria; phylum Bacillota_I; class Bacilli_A; order RF39; family UBA660; genus RGIG3091. The sequence goes on from JAFSFI010000008.1 coordinate 95,263, forward strand.
AAGAGATTTTCGATGAAGTTTCAAAAACCAAAAGAAAAGTTATTATAATGGGTAAAACCCTACAAACAACCATTATGTCTTCTATAGAAATGGGATATTTAAAAATTGATAAAAATAAAATAGGTGATTTATCTAATTTAGATGATAAAGGGGTAGTAGTATTAATTTCTGATGAAAAAGAAAAACCATTTATGAATTTAGAAAGAATCTTAAGAGGATTTGATAAATATATTAAATTAAAAGATACAGACACAATATTCATTACTGAGCCACCTTATGAGGGGATTGAAAAAAGAATGGCTCTTGTTATGGATGAAATTGCTAAAGCAAATGTTAACGTTGTGTCACTTTCCGCAAAAAAACATTTATTGCATCATGCGTCTCAAGAAGATTTAATGCTAATGATTAATTTGATGAATCCTAAATACTATTTTCCAGTAAAAGGTGAGTATCGTCATCAAGTTATGAATGCTGAACTTGCTGAAAAAGTTGGTGTTCCTAAGGAAAACATCATATTAAAACAAAATGGTGATGTAGCTACATTTGTTAATGGAATTTTGACAGAAGATTTTGACAAAGTTGAAATTGATGAAATATTAATAGATGGTAAGAGTCAAGGCGATATAGGCGAATTAGTGTTAAAAGACAGAGAAATGTTAGGTGACAGTGGAATTGTTATTGTAAGTTGTACACTTGATAGAAGCACGAAAAAGGTTTTAGCAGGTCCAGAAATATTAACAAGAGGATTTGTATATGTCAAAGAAAGCGGGGATTTGTTAAAAGAAAGTGAAGAAATTTGCTTGCAAGTTATAGAGGCTAATATAGAGCCTGAAGCTAGTAAAGTTGATTATACTGCAATTAAGAATTCTATAAGAGATAAGTTGGGAAAATTCTTATATAAAGAAACTGAAAGTAGACCTATGATTATTACTGTAATTCAAGAAGTATAATAATAAAACCTTACAACAAATGTAAGGTTTTATTTTTTTATTCTATTGTGTAGTATATTTAATATTTCTTGTTTCATTTCTTCGTTGGAGTCTGTCCAAAGAATTTCCATAAATACTCCCATTCCTGGAAGCGCAATTTCGTCTTTTTCTTGAATTGATTCTTCAATAGCGCTTCTTAATGTTGTAATATCGTCATCTTTAAAATTATTAATAATATGTTTTCTAATATCTATATCCATAATATTCCTCCTAGATATATTATGTTGCTAACTAGATATAAATATACACATATGTTATAATTTATAAAGGTGATATAAATGAAAGTAGTGTTCATATATTTGTTTAGCTTATTTATGATTTTCTCATTAGATTTTTCTACTATATTGTGGTTTTTTGGTGATATAAATTTAGTGATTGCTATAGCAAGTATTGTAAACTTTATTATTTATAAAATTATAATTAACAAATTTAATACAAATCCTTTTTTACTACCTATAATTGTTACTATTTTATTATATTTAATTTTAAGAATATGGTATTTGCTTACTTATAGATGCTTAAATTGTTTAGATGTATACTTTATTCAGTTTTTCGTATTAATTCCTATTACTTCTTGTTTATTAATATTAATTTATGAATTTGTAGGGAAGTGTTTTTATGCAATTAAAAATAAAAAATAAGTTATATGACGTTGATATAATAAAAAAAAGAACTAATAAAAATACTTATATAAGAGTAAAGGAAGATTTAACTATATATGTTACTACTAATAGTTTAATATCAGATAAAAAGATTTCCAAAGTTTTAGAAGAAGCAACTCCTTCTATTGTTAAAATGATTGAAAAAGTAGAAAAGAAACTAGATAAAAATAATTATTTCTTTTATTTAGGTAAAAGATATGATGTTATTTATACTAATGATAAAGACGTGGTTTTAGGAGAATCTAAAGTTTTTATTCCTAAAGGTCTAGATATTGACAAATGGTATAAAAAACAAGCAGCTAAATTATTCTTAGAAAGATTAAATTATAACTATTCTCTTTATAATAAAAAAATTCCATATCCTTCTTTAACTATTAGAAAGATGACTAGTAGATGGGGAGTGTGTAACACTAAATTAAATAAAATTACTTTAAATTTAGAATTGATTAAAAAAGATATAATTTGTTTGGATTATGTTATTATGCACGAATTAAGTCATTTTATTTATCACGATCATTCTAAAAACTTTTGGGGTTTAGTGGAGGAAAATTTTCCTAAATACAAAAGCGTTAGAAAACTGATGAAAGAAGATTAATTTTATAGTATAATTGAAAGTAGGTGAGAAGTATGCTTATTACGAGTTTAGAAAATGAAAGAATAAAAAATTATATTAAATTAAAAGATAAAAAATATAGAAAAAGAACTAATACATTTATAGTAGAAGGCTTACATCTAGTACTAGAAGCTTATAAGAGTGGTAACTTAATTGAATTAATCATTGAAAAAGATGAAGTTCTTCCTTTAGATGTTCCAACTATTTTTGTTACTAACGAGATCATAAATAAGATATCTTCTTTAGAAACCCCAGTAACTGTTTTGGGTTTATGTAAAATTAGTGGTAAAAAAGAAATAGAGGGTTCTAAAGTGTTGATGCTTGATGGCGTTCAAGATCCAGGTAATTTAGGAACCATAATTAGAAGTAGTGTAGCATTTGATGTTGATACTATTGTGTTGGGTGAAAATACTGTTGATTTTTATAATCCAAAGGTAGTAAGAGCCACGCAAGGAATGTTATTTCATATTAATATTATAAATAGAGATTTAGAAAGTGTAATTAATGAATTAAAATCTAGAGAAATACCTATTTATGGTACTAAGGTCGAATATGGAGAAGATGTAAGAAGCTTCCCTGATAAAGATAAAAAAGCATATGGATTAGTAATGGGTAATGAAGGATCGGGTGTTAGTTCGGAAGTTTTAGATATGTGTGATAAATATATTTATATAGATATGAATGAAAAAGTAGAAAGTTTAAATGTAAGTATTGCTACTTCAATTATTCTTTATGAATTAAATAGGTGATATTATGGAATATATATTTATTGGAAAAATAGTTAGTACACATGGTATAAAAGGTGAAATTAAAATAATTAGTGAATTTGACTTTAAAGATAAAGCATTTAAACCAGGTAATGAAATCTACTTTGGTAAAGAAAAAAATAAGTTTATTATATCTAGTTATAGAAGACACAAAAACTATGAAATGATTACTATGGAAGGATATAATAATATTAATTTAGTATTGCCGTTTATAAAGGATGATGTGTATATATTGGATAGTGAATTAAATTTAGATGAAGACGAGTATTTAGATTCTAGTTTATTAGGACTTAATATTTATAATAATGATGAGTTGTTAGGGGAAATTACAGAAGTATTTAGCCCTAGTCCTAATAGAAAAGTTATCAGATTTGTTAAGGATGGGAAAAATTACCTAGTTCCTTATGTGAAAAGTTTTGTAAAATTAATAGATTTATCTAGCAAAAAAATGATATTATATTCTATGGAAGGAGTGTTAGAATGCGAATAGATATTTTAACTTTATTTCCTTCAATGTTTGATGGATTTTTAAATGAATCGATTATTAAGCGAGCAATAGATAAAAAACTGGTAGAAATAAATGTAATTAATTTTAGAGACTATTCGCTTGATCCACATCACAAAGTAGATGATACTCCATATGGAGGAGGGGCAGGAATGGTTTTAACTCCACAACCAATTATGGATGCGGTGGATGATATAAAAACAAAAGAATCTAGGGTTATATTACTTACTCCCGATGGGAAAAGATACAATCAACAAATGGCTTATGATTTGTCACAAGAAAAACATTTGATAATTATTTGTGGCCATTATGAGGGTTTTGATGATAGAATAAGAAGTATAGTGGATATAGAGTTGAGTATAGGTGATTATGTTTTAACTGGTGGAGAAATACCTAGTATGGTTATTGCTGACTCAATTACTAGATTATTAGATGGTGTCATCGATAAAGACTCACATTTGAATGATTCGTTTAATAATAACTTATTAGATTATCCTACATATACTAAGCCAAGAGTATATAGAGGAATGGAAGTACCAAGCGTATTATTAAGTGGTAATCATGCGGAAATAGAAAAATACAGACAACAAGAAGCACTTAAAAGGACAAGAGACAGACGTCCTGATTTATTAGAAAAATAATAGAGGTGGTTTTATGGGAAAAGAACAGAGATTTTTAGTTGTGAAAAATAAGGATTCAAAAGATATTAAATATTTTGAGTATGATAAAATATCTGGGTATAACATAAAACCAAATCCTAAACTAAAGTTTCAAGATGCAATTAATGTTAACAGGATGATTTTAATTAATCCATCGTTGATTGAGAAGATGGTAGATAAAAAGATTAAAAGAAAATTTGATTATTTGATTAATCTTTTATCAGTGGTTTATGAAAATGATGATGAAACTGGAGAAGGTTTAAGATTAGCCCTTAACGAGGCTGAAAAGTTTAGAATGGAATTAATAAATAAATATAAGCAGTATGTTAAAGAAGAAAAGATGGAATTAATGTTAAAGAAAATTGCTATCCTAGAAGACGAATTATATTTAAGAATGCAATATATAATGAATAGGGAATATTATATGGAACCTGAAGAGAAAAAAGAAGGTAAGAGTAGATAATTGATATATACAATTATGTTTGTTTAATTAGCAGTAACTGTACTGCTTTTTTAATTGCATGAGAATTAAATATTACTTCTTTTAGTATTGATTATTTTGATAATTGTGTATTATAATTACAATAGGAGGAGTAAAGTAATGAGTAAATTAAAAATTAATTCAGGGTTATTATCATTGGTTTTGGTTGCATGTTTATTTACTGGTTGGGGTACAATGCTTACTGTTGCTGCATTAGTATTAATATTTTGTGAAATGGATGACAAAACAAAGAATATTTTTGTCAGGGTTGTATCGTTTTTTGCAGCAATAACTTTATTTAATCTATTCTGGGATTTGATTACTGGCGCTGTTAGTTTAGGAATCGGTTCTATTAAAGATTTGATTGCAGTTATCAATTCATATTTGGATTATGGTAAACAAATTTCTTTGGGGGATTTAGACAGATATTTATTGGTACCGGCTCAAGGTTTAGTTGATATTGCTGATTCAATTGTTTATTATATTATTTCACTTGTTGAATTTAAATTCATTGTTGGATTATTCCTAAATAGACCAGGTAAACCAAATTTCATTATTAAGAAAATCGAAGGATACGTAAATAGCGTAATTAATTTTGTAAACTCTTTTGAGTTCGGTGCTGGATTCCAACAACCACAACAACCTGTTCAACCACAACCTATGTATAATGGGCAACAACCAATGAATCCAATGGGGCAACCTACAGGTATGCAACAACCGCAAAACTTTAACCAACCAAATATGTAAAAACAATAACTATACATTTTATGTATAGTTTTTTTGTTCCTAAAAGTATTGCAAAACAAATAAATTTATAGTATAATCATCTAGTCGTTAAGACAAACTGTTGATCCGCTGTAAATATTTATATGATCAAATAAACAGAAAGAAGGAGAGATATCATGAACGTAATTGATAAGATTACAGCAAAACAAATGAATCCTAATGTTCCAGAATTTAGAGTTGGAGATACAGTTAGGGTAGATGTTAAAATCATCGAAGGAAAAAGAGAAAGAATTCAAGCTTTTGAAGGAGTTGTAATTAGCCGTAAAGGAGCTGGAATTTCTGAAACATTTACAGTTAGAAAAGTTTCATATGGTGTTGGTGTAGAAAGAATTTTCCCAGTACATTCACCAAAAATTGCTGGAATTACAGTTGTTAAGAAAGGTAAAGTTAGACGTGCTAAATTAACATTCTTAAGAAATGTAGTTGGTCAATTCAGAATCAAAGAAAGAGGACAAAAATAAGACTACATAAGTCTTATTTTTTTGGTTTGTTATGGAAAAGGATAAAGAGATAAAAAAAGAAGAGTCAAGTAAGATAGTTAAGTTTTTCAAGGAATTAGTTCCATATGTGGCAATTATAGTTGTAGTTTTATTTATAAAGTCCTACATAATTTGTCCAGTTCAAGTCAACGGTAGTTCTATGGACAGTACACTAAAAAGTGGAGATATAATGATCTTAAATAAATTGCAATATAAAAGACATGGTGTAGAAAGATTTGATATAGTAGTTATTAAGAGCCATGGAACAAAAATTATTAAAAGAATTATAGGACTTCCGGGAGATTCTATAGAGTTTATAGATAATAAATTATACATAAACGGGAAAAATTATAAAGAACCATATCTAGATAAAGGGACTGCTACTTATGATTTCAATTTAGATGAATTGTTAGAAAGAAATACAGTCCCTGAAAATAGTTATTTTGTATTAGGTGATAATAGGGAAGAATCTTTGGATAGTAGAAGTATAGAAGTAGGATTTGTTCATGAAGACGATATTGAGGGAATTGCTAAGTTAACTATTTTTCCGTTTAATAGAATAGGTAATAAAAATTAAAAAGACTAAAATTTTATTATAAAACTATATAGAGTAGAACATGAGTCTACTCTTTTATGTTATAATTAAATTAAAGAAGGTGTCTAAATGAAAAAGAGTAACGAATATGTAGTTTTAGAATATACAGAGTGTGATAGTTCATACATAAATGAATTAGTAGATCATATAAATCTCTCTTCAAAAGAGATTGTAGATTTTTTTGATGGGATTAGTTTTCAAGAAAAAGCTAATATAAAACTTTTTGATAATTTAGATGCTTTTAGGAATAGTTGTATGAAAATTTGGGGTAAAAAGGAAGCGCCAGCTTGGTTATGCGGGTTAACCTTTAAGATGAATAACTATTATAATATTTATACTCTCAACTTAGAAGAATACAAGAAAACAGAAGGACACAATAAACACACATTAACAGATTTAAAACAATTGATTATTCATGAGTTTGTACATGTTTGTCATAGAAAATATACTAATGATGCAAAATTAATGGTGTGGTTATCAGAGGGACTAGCTACTACATTATCCCATCAATATGATGGATGTAAAGATTCTTTTGATGCTACATTAGAACAAATGATAAGTGGTGGTACTAAATATAAAAATTATTATATGATGTTTTCTTATGTTCTAACAACATATGGCAGAAATTATATTCTAAAATTATTAGAGAATAAAGAATATTTAAGTAATGAGACACCTAGATTATATGAAGAAGTTATTAATTATTATAGTAAATAGTTTTTGGAGGGGATTCTGTGAATAGTGAAGATAAACAATTTAGGGAATTATTTGATAAATTAAAACAATATTCTTCTGATAAAGAAAAATACATATCAGAGATAATCGATAGTGTTATATTGATTCTTGTTAATAGAAGAATAAGAAAAGAAGATAATTTAGATCAAGTTAAAGTAGACAATTTTAGTGATTATGTTAAGTCTATGTTAAAAGACCTTTATGAGGATTATGTTGATAGAAGTGGAAGTCAAAATGATGTTGGAACAGATATTGAATATATTGGCTCTGGTTTTACCTGTATTGCATTTAGAGTTGGTGACAACGTTATAAAATTTGGTAAATCTGAGAATGCTATTTTTCAAACTGAATTAGATTCTATATATCAAATACCTACATATCTTAGAGAATGTTATGAAGCAGGAAATAATGTTCATTTTAGAGTTGAAATAGCTCCTTATGCTGATACTAATAATATTAGTTATGAGGATTTGTATACAGCATATAGTGGCATTAGAAGTTTAGGGTATATATGGAACGATCCTAAAGAGGAAAACTTAGGTAGGATTGTTGGTGTGTCCGGGTGTAAGATTGGCGGTAAGCAATATCTACCGTCTCAGCAACATAAAAAAGGTGATTTAGTTGTATTAGATTTAGAGGATATAAGCTATGTTGGACTGGAAACTAGTGATGTAGTGTTAGAAGAAATTTCTATGATGTCTTACAACAGAAATGTTTATAAACTCGAAACCAGATATATGGAAGAACAAAAAGAAAGGAAAAACAAAAAATAGAAATTTAAGAGGAGTTAATATGAAGTTTAGTGAATTTTATATATCTAATCATGAAGGTAAAAGCAATTGCGTTATTAGAACATTTTGTAAAATGTTTGGTGAAGAATATAATGATGTTTATAATGATCTGTGCTCCATAGCAAAAAGACTGGATTGTGATTCTTTTAATGATATAGATGTTTTTGAAACATATATGAAAGAGCGGGATACCAATAAAATAGATTATGGTAAGGATATAAAAATAAAAGATTTAATTTTGGATAACGGAAGTTATGCTGTATTTTGTTGGGATAAAAAAGATTATTATCATATGGTATTAATTATAGATAATGTCTTATACGATAAGAATGATGCAAGTTTAGAAATGTATACCATTACTATATATAAAAACAATATTAATAAAATAAATTAAGTATATAAATAAAACTTAATACATGGTGTAAAGAAGGTGAATGTTTTTGCAAATATCAGACCTAAAGAAAGGCTATGATAGATTACAAAAAAAATATGGAGCTAAAGAATTAGATTCTATTTATAATGGTGGATGTGAGATGAGCCCTGATATTTGTTTTGTCTTTATGAATCCTACTGGTAGAAATATTGCCAGCAGCAAAACTTGGAATGGCAGAAAATCTCCATGGCTGGGAACTAAAAACATATGGAAACTTTTTCATAGTGTTAATTTATTAAGTGAAGATGTATTTAATAAAATTCAAGAAAAGAAACCAAAAGATTGGGATTATGAATTTTGTGATTATGTTTATAAGGAAATAGAGAATAATAAAATTTTTATTACTAATTTAGGAAAGTGCACACAAATAGACGCTAGACCTTTACCTGACGAAGTTTTAAAAAAATATCTTAAATTACTATTTAAAGAAATAGATATTATTAGACCAAAAGTCATCATTACTTTTGGTAATCAAGTGAGCTCCATTATTTTAAATAAAAAAATATCGGTGTCTGAAAATAGAAAAGTATGTCATGAATTAAAAATTAATAAAAATAAATATAAAGTTTATCCAGTTTACTACCCGGTTGGTAATGGAATATTTAATATTGATAAATCGATAGAAGATATAATGTGGATCATAGACAACGAAATAAAAAAAGGGGTATAATTAACTAATAAAATTCAAAAAGAAACCTGGCCCCAGGATCCTGATTATGAAGATTTATATGATAAAGTAATGCAATTAAAAGAAGAATACACAGTAGAAGATACAAAAACTAGTAAAACAAATACGTTAATTTATTCATATTCTTTAAATGGTAAATTAGATTTATGGAACAATCGATATTTAGGATTAAGAGAGTATTATGATAGTATGAAAAATAAAGGAAGTGATAATTATGAACGAAAATAAAAATAATATAAATTGCTTGATTACGATTTATTTAACCCCTTCCATAAATCCTTATTTTATAAGGAATTACTAGAATTTAGATAATGCATATTTTATGTAAAAAACAGTAAAAATTAGAAAAAAATATAAAAAAAACACCAAAAATGATGCTTTTTTTGTATATATATTTATCAAGGTGATGTTGCAAGAAAATCCTTATTAAAAAATATGATTAAATAGACATATAAATAGCAATTTGTTAAGGAGTTTAATATATGAGAAATTTAAGCAAAGAGATAAATATTCTTTTTTTATGATGTAAACTTTAATGAAAATAAGTTTTGTCTTTAACTTTTTTTATAAAAACAAGCTAATTAGCACTTTTGTGTTGACAGTGCTAATTAAAAGTGGTATAACTAATATGTAAGAGAAAATAATCTTACAGGTGTTAATAATTAATTATGCGCTACCTAAAAAGGCTCTACGCAATTTGAAAGGAAGATGATATATATGATGTTAATGCCAAGAAAAAATGATTTCGATATATTTGGAGGTTTCTTTGCTGATCCGTTCTTTAATGAATCAAGGCATAAAGAAATAATGAAAACTGACATTAAAGAAGGAGAAAATGAATATACTTTAGAAATTGAAATGCCTGGTATAAAAAA
>JAFSFI010000009.1 GCA_017435255.1 Bacilli bacterium
GTATGCGGTTTGGAAGAAAAATCTTAATACATATACCATAACATATAATGCAAATGGAGGAACGGGGGCACCTTCAGCCCAAACAAAAACAGAAAACGTTAATTTAACTATAAGGCCTGCGGTCCCTGTAAGAAGTGGCTATACATTCCTCGGATGGAGCACAAGTAAGACAGCAACAACAGCACAATATAAACCTGGTGATATTTATAATACAAATGCCTCTGCTACGTTGTATGCGGTTTGGAAGAAAAATCCTAATACATATACCATAACATATAATGCAAATGGAGGAACGGGGGCACCTTCAGCCCAAACAAAAACAGAAAACGTTAATTTAATTATAAGCCCAGTAGAACCATTTAAGAATGGTTATACGTTTGTAGGGTGGAACACTAATAAAAGCGCAACAAGCGCTCAATATCATTCAGGAGATATTTATATAAGAAATGCTTCTATGACTTTGTATGCTGTGTGGAAGAAAGCAGAAACTCCGATTACGACTTATACAATAAATTATGATGCAAATGGAGGAACAGGTGCACCTTCAAAACAAGTTTCAAATATAGGTGTAAGCGTAATTATAAGTAATGTTAAACCAACTAGAAATGGCTATATTTTTCTAGGATGGAGCACCAATTCTGCATCAACAAATGTTCAATATAGTTCGGGTACGGTTTATTCATTAAATGCTTCTATGACTTTATATGCTGTATGGGAAAAAGAAGAACTACCAATAAAAAATTATGTTATAACTTATAATGCGAATGGTGGTAAACAACCACCAAAATCACAGACAAAAGAGCAAGGGATCGATTTAACATTAAGCGATAGTATTCCTACTAGAAAAGGTTATGAATTTGTTGGTTGGAGTACAAATAAAAATGCAACTGATGTTGAATATGAACCGGAAGATGCATATAGTAACGATCTTGATACTACTCTGTATGCTGTTTGGAGTGCTACCGAATACATTATTATTTATGAAATGAATGGTGGCTATATCGACGAAAATCCTAACGGTGCAGTATATGATGATACTATCAAAATAAATAATCCTATTAAGAAAGTAAAAATAATCACTCATGAAAATGATACCGGAGTAGAGGTTGATGATGAGATTTTGAGTGAATTAGAATTTGATGGGTGGACATCAAAAGATATTGATAAAGACACCGCTTACTATGCAAATAAAGCTTGGACAGGTGAAAAAACAAAGTCCACCAATATTAAATTTAAAAATTTAAGTAGTGATGGAGATAGCGTAACATTAGTAGCAAATTGGAAAAACAATTCTATTTCATTGCCAACTATAGAGAAAGATAAATTTATTTGTTCTTGGAATACAAATCAAGATGGGAGTGGTACTAGTTACAAGTCTGGCGGTAAATATAATATATCGGGTAACAAAATCTACTCAGAGGTTTATGACGGTGTCCATGAGATTGAGCTATATGCAGTATGTGAACAAAAAGAAAATAATTCTATAACAAAACCAAAAGAAAAAAAATCTAAAAATAATATGATATATATTATCGGATTTATTATAGCAGTACCGGTTGCTTATACAGGATATTGTTATTTTAAAAAGACAAAAGAAGATTAGCAGTAATTTTATATTATAAAAAAATAATGTAATTGAACTAAAACTCAAAAGTTGAATAGTTTATAAATAATTTTTAATTAGAGGATTGTAATCTGTAATTTACGGGGGACAATTCTTTTAATTTTACTTTAATCCTATAATAATTGTAGTATTAAATATATTTATCAATTTAATTTATTAAATCATTTAATATTTTATATTATATTTAATCAATAATTATGAAATTGATAATTAGATTTCCAATTATTATATAAATCTATTTTATATTCATAAGTTGATTTTGACATATAAAAAACCTCGTTTCTTATGTCTGAGAAACGGGGTTCATATCAATTTTTTTGCTTTTTTAATAATTATAAATTCCATGGATTTTTTGTCTTGTTATTTCATCTACATTATCAAGCATCCATTGATCATTTTCTTTGGTTAAAGTAAAATCTATTGTATATTTTACTTTTTCTTTTGTGTTTTTCATTTGATTTATTTTATAGTCCATGAATTTTTCATTATCAATTTCGTTTTCTTCGTCTATAAATTCATCCTGGTTTTCTAGTAAGTAATTATCTGAATCAGTCATTGCTTTATTGAAGTCATAAACTTCTATTTCTACTTTAACTGTTGCAGTATCTCCATCAACTTCTTCATCTTTTATGGTATAAGTTAAGTTTTGATATTGCTTTTTCATCAGTTCTTTATATTCTTTTTTTTGTTCATTAGTTAATGTGTTATCGTTATTTAGTGTAGTATCTAGTTGAGATAAAACTTCACTATCCATGGTTTGATATTTGTTTAAGAATGTTTCTACTCTTTTTGTGGGATTATTCATAACTGATTCACAACCAACTAGTAAAAGTACTGTAGTTATTACTAATAAAAACTTTTTCATTTTTTTCCTCCTTGATATTATTTTTTCCATGAAATTCCTTTTTATACATAATTATCTAATAGCAATATTAAACTATTTATGATAAAATATTTTTTAAGGGAGTGATAATATGAAAAAAACAATATTAACTGGGATTAGACCAACAGGTAATTTACATATAGGACATTATTTTGGTTCGGTTAAATCTTGGGTAGAATTACAAGATGATTATAATTCATATTTTGAAATCGCTGATGTTCAAGCTTTAACAGATAATTTTGATAATCCAGAAAAGGTTAGAAAAAATGTATATGAGCTTGCTATAGATTTGTTATCAATAGGTATTGATCCTAAAAAGTCAACTCTTTTTATTCAGTCTAGAATACCTGAAATAGCAGAATTAACGGTTTTTTATTCAAATCTAGTGACAATGGCTAGATTATATAGAAATCCAACAGTAAAAACTGAAATTTCTCAAAAAAAAGCGTTGTTTGGTACAGAAGGTGAAAGTGTAACTTATGGATTTGTTGGTTATCCAGTAAGCCAAGCTGCTGATATTACTTGTTTTGGAGGAGAATGTGTTCCTTGTGGAGAGGATCAACTACCATTAATTGAACAATGTAGAGAAATTGTTAGAAAGTTTAATTATATATATGGTGTAACTTTAAAAGAACCAGAACCGATTTTAGGTAACTATCCTAGAATAAGAGGTTTAGATGGCAATGAAAAAATGGGTAAGAGTTTAGGAAATGCAATTTATTTGTGTGATGACGCTGAAACTATTAATAAGAAAGTAATGGGTGCAGTAACTGATACAAACAAAATAAGAAAAGATGATCCAGCGGATCCTGATAAATGTATGGTTTATTATTATCATAAATTATTTAATAACGAAAATTTATCGACAGTTTGTAACGAGTGTAAGGCTGGGGCTCGTGGTTGTGTTGCGTGTAAAAAGGAACTTATCAATAATATTGTGGAAACTTTAGAGCCAATTCATGAAAAAAGAAAATATTATGAAGAACATATGGATGAAGTTGAATCGGTATTAAAAGAAGGAAGCGAGCGTGCTAGAGAAAAGGCTCGCGATACTATGAAAGAAGTAAAGCATGCGATTAAGATAGATTATTTTGAATAGAAGAAAGACTTGGTCTTTCTTTTTTGTTTGATAAAAATAATTATTTATGTTATAATTTGTAATTAATTTATTTAGGGGTGTTTATGAAAGCTTATATTAGAAATAAACGTAATGATATTAATGATGAGATTAAACAAAAAGCATATAGGGTAAAAGAAATTGATGAATTATATTTTTATAGAAATATGTATAATGGTATGACTAAAATATATGAACTATATAAAGATGGATATGATACTGAAAGGGTTTATAACAATGTTGTTTCGGATGTGAGTTTATCTGATGCTGTAGATGAAGTAATTGAATTAACGGCTATTGAAACTAGTATTTTATCTCTATTAGTCGGACTTAATAGAGAAGCATTGCAAGAAGCTAATTCTGATACAAAAGATCATTCTTTGTTTCAGTATTTAAATTATCAAAGCGAAGCAATGGTAGATATGGGATATGGTGCTGTTATGTCGGCTTATGAATACTCAAAAAAGTTAGCTGAACATTTTAAGTTTAATCCATCTAAAGAAGGCCCTTTTCCATACATGTTATCTGTTAGTAAGACAGATTCTAGAACTAGACCGTATGATTATGTAACTAAAATTAGAAATGCGTTTCAGCATGCCGAATATTTTCAAAAGAAAGGTGATATTGCAACTGTTCATATTGCAAATCATGATGATGATGGCAACTTAACTTTTGAAGGAGATTTATTATTATGGCCTTATCACAACTTTGTAGAAGATTTTTATGGTTTAGGATTAGGTGTAACTAATATATTTGAATTATATGATATTCCTAAGCAAGATGTGGTTGTTGATAGAGAAGATTTGTTAAATTTTATAAATGGTATTGTATGCAGAGAAATAAAATTTAAAAAAGTTCCAGAAAAGTATAAATTTAGTGGCCAAAATGCTTTGTTTGATAAATTAAATAAATGTTTTGGTTTAGATGCTATTCAAAAACATGATGTTAATGATGTGTTGGAACAATTAAAAAAAGAAGGTTTAGAATTTGAAATTACAGACAAGAAAATAAAACCAGAGTATACTGGCAAAATAGTTGAGTACTTAGAATCAGTGTATTCGGAAGATTTTATGTATAATAATGAAGAATTCCCCAAATATGCTTCGTCTATAGTTAAACTAATTCATTATCCTAATCATGATATAGCCAATAGTTTAAATAATATTCTAAGATATATAGCTATGAGGAAACAATATCTAATTTTAGGTGAAAAACCCAATCTGCTTTTCTTTAAAGAACAATTATTTGATGAACATTTAAATTTATCATTTCAATATACTTTAATGCTTATGAAAGCTAATGTTGTTAGTTATGCAATGGAATGTAATAAATTTGAAAGGCCGGACCTAACAGATTTAGATGTATCAAAAATGAAAATTGATCCACAATTGGAATATGATAGAAGAGTAATTGAAGAATATATTAATAGTGGTGATTTTGAAACTGCTCAAAGTTTTGTAGCTATTAATGTTATTAGAAATGCTATAGCACACGGTAACAATAGATTAATTATTACTGCGGGAAAAGACAAAGAGATATTCTTAAGTGATACATTTGTTAAAAATCATGAACTGTATATATCTGGTGGCCTTAACGATTTTGGGAATATATTATCTAATCCTTGTTTTGAACCAGATAATATCAAAGTAAAGAAAACAGATAATAAAATTAAACAAAAAAAATAGTTTTTTCAACTATTTTTCTTTTTTGTATAAGCTTTTGTTATGTTAATGTTTATTTTTTTCTTGCTGATACAGATATTACAATTATTAAATAAATCATGAATATTGCAATATTCCAAATAATTAAATCTTTAATAACTGATAACCTTATTACATAGTTAAGAATTGTGGATGCCAATGTATACAATATGCTAGCAAAAAGCAAATTCATATTATCATCTTTTTGTATATTAGAAATGATAATGGAAATGAATATTAAAAATTCTGAAAATACTAAAATTCCAAAAGAGATTAATTCGTTTGTTGTTTTTTCTTTATTTCCTAATCCAAAAAATAATAAACATGATAATCCCACAATTAATAAAAAGATTATAGTTTTTACAGCATAATTTCCGTTGTTTGTGTTTTTCTTTTCCATATTAAGCCTCCTATAATTTGATTATAGCACTTTATAAAGATAAATATCAATAATAATAAAACATTGGTTTTTACATCAACATAAAAATTTTAAAACTTACTCAAAATTCTTGTTTTATTCAAAAAACAAATTGTTGGAAGGTAATTTGGCTTCACAGGTTAGTCTAATTCCTAGGTTACTTAATGATTTTTTATCACCGCTCGTAACAATATAGCTAGCATGTGCTTCGCAATCTTTTAATTTATCTAAACAAGTTAAAGCTTGTTCTACCATAGGGTTTGTTACAGAACATATACTAAGAGCGATGATTACTTCTTGCAATTGAAGAGGATTGTTATTATGGTTTTTTCTTTGCTTTAAAATTGGCTCTAATATATATGGACTTAACAGATCGATATTATCTGGGATTTTACTTAATGTTTTGATAGCATTTATAACAAGAGCGCTTGGTGCGCTTAATAAATCACTTTCTTTTCCTGTAATAATTTTATTGTTGTGTAATTTTATTGCTAATACATTTTTATTTTCTTTATTGCTTTTTTCTGTTGTTTTATTAATAACTTCTAAAATATTTTCATCTATTCCTAATTCGTTCATGAGAAGCTTAATTTTTGTAGGTACTTCTATATCAACCATTCCCATTTTATAATTAACCATTTCTTGATAATATCTTCTTACTATTTCTTTTTTTGCAGCTAAATCTACTATCTTGTTATCCATTATACATTTGCTTATTTTATTTACTCCCATATCAGTAGGTGATTTATAAATAGCCGAATTAGTTATTCTCGAAAGTATTGTTTTTAAAACCGGAAAGGCGGCTAAATCTCTATTATAATTAACTGCCGTAACATTATATTCTTCTAAGTGAAATGAATCAATCATGTTTATATCATTTAAGTCTGCAGTAGCCGCTTCATAAGCAACATTAAGAGGATGTTTTAATGGTAAGTCCCATACAGGAAATGTTTCAAATTTTGCATATCCTGCATTAATTCCTCTTTTGTGTTCGTGATATAACTGGGATAAGCATGTAGCTAGCTTTCCACTGCCAGGACCGGGAGCATTAACGAGTACTAATCTTTTTGTTGTTTCAATATACGGATTTGCTCCATATCCTTCATCACTAACAATGGTATCAACATCACTAGGGTATCCTTTGGTATATGTATGAATATATGTTTTTATGTTGTGCCTTTCTAATTTTTTTATAAAATTATCAACGCTACTTTGGTGGTTGTATAAAGTAATTACGACTGAGTTTATGCAGAAACCTAAATTTGTTAGATTATCTATTAGTCTCATAACTTCCATATCATAAGTAATTCCAAATTCTGCTCTTGTTTTATTTTTTTCAATATCGTTAGCACTAATGCAAAAGATAATTTCTAAATCGTTTTTAAGTTCTCGAAAAATACTGATCTTAGCATCCTTTTTAAAACCTGGTAATACTCTTGCAGCATGATAATCATCAAATAGTTTACCACCGATTTCCAAATATAATTTATCAAATAATCTAAATCTTTCTTTAATTGCTTTACTTTGAATTTTAATATATTTTTTGTTATCAAATCCTTTTTTCATAATACCATCTCCATTATAAAGATAACATTTATAATTTTGATTTTTAAGAATATTATTTTTTTAATATTTATGATATAATTTTAGTGAACCCTTATTAATATTGACATTATATTTATTGCCATGTTAATATTTGGGTGTAATTAAACAGGAAAGGAGTGTGATTAATATGAAGAAAATTACAATATATGAAATAAAGTTAGACAAGGTTAATCACATTCGAGTTGATATTTAAAATGTGAATGTTAAAGGGATCCTTGTGGTCCCTTTTATCTTGTCTTGAGAAAGGAAGATAAATATGAGTAAATTATATATAATTACAGGGCCAGCTGGTGTTGGTAAAAGTACGATTAGTAAAAAGATTGCATCTTCACTAAGTAAATCAGTATTAATTGAAGGTGATGATATTTATAATCAGTTCGTTGGAGGAAGAATTTCTCCTTGGAAAGAAGATGCACCATTAGATTTATTTTGGGAAAATTCAGTTATGCTAATTAATAACTATTTAGAAAATGGTTATGATGTGGTATTTAATTATATAATTAAAAAAGGTAAATTTAGTGAATTAAAGAAGATATTTAAAGACTATGAAATAAGTTTTACAGTATTATTAACAGATGAAAAAACAATTGTAGAAAGAGATAGTTTGCGTCCTGTTGATTGTCGAATGGGTGAAAGAAGTTTGATTCTTCTAAATGAATTTAAAGAAGCGGAATTTGACGATAATTATATTTTAGATACTAGTAATATGTCCATTGAAGATACCGTTAAAGAAGTTGTTGCAAATAATAGGTTTGTAGTTAAAAGAATGAGTATTGATGATGTTAAGACTCCAGAGGATGTTCTTCAATTTATGGTAGATCATATCAGTTATGGGTGGAAAGATACAAGTAATAATAAACATATTAATGAAATGCAAAATTTTAGACAATTATATAGAACTTCATCTTTAGAAGAAACTTTGACTAATGGTATTGGAACATGTGTTGAACAAAGTTTATTAATGAAACATTTGCTTGAAAAATTAGGTATAAAGACAAAAATATTTTGTTCTAGGTTTTATGAAGATGAGACAGTAACAGATATTAATAAAGAAGTACATATGCATTGTGCATTATTATATTATTTCAATGATAAAGTATATCATATGGAACATGCGAATGGGGAAATGAAGGGAATATATGAGTACGATAGTGAAGAGGATGCTATAGGAAGTATAAAAGAATATTATGAGGAAAAAGATGGAGCACCATTGAGAACAATTACTGAGATTTCTTCAGTTAGCCCTAATTTATCATTTAGAGATTTAAATCTTTATGTAAATAGTATTGATAATGAAAATAAAAATAAATGTATGAAAAAACAACTCTAAAAAGAATATAAATTTAGTAAGAGGTATTTTTATGAAGAAAATAATAATAAATAGAGATGATTTAAAAGAAGAGGATATGTCTGAGGTGGTTAGAAAGGCAAAAGTTTTATTTATAAATTCTAAAAATGAAATAATGTTAGGGTATTCTAATCATTATTATCAGTTCCCTGGTGGTACAGTAGAAATTGGTGAAGATTTATTAGATACAGTTAATCGCGAAATAAAAGAAGAAACTGGAATTGAACTTCATAATAATGATTTAAAACCATTTGCTTGTTCTTTTGGATATTATAAAGATTGGCCGGAGTTGGGTAAAAATAGAAAAGTAGAAATTTATTATTATGAAATTAAGACCAATGAACATCCAAATCTACAAAATACAGAGTATACGGAGTCTGAAAAAGAAGGTCATTTTGAACTAAGATATATTCCTTTAGATGAAGTGGAAAATGAGTTAATTGAAAATGCCAATAAATATGATGATGACAAAGGAATTGTTCAAGAGATGCTAGAATTGTTTAAAATATATAAAAATTCTTGATGTTAAAAGGACTAAAAAAGTCCTTTTTTTCATATTCTTTATTGGTGATGGTGTGAAGAAATTATTTTTTTCATTCATAATACTTTTTTTAATAAGTTCAACTAATGTATTTGCTTTATCAACAACTGCGTCATCTGCTATTTTAATGGATATGGATAGTGGTAGGATATTATATCAAAAAGATATACACCATGAAAGGTTAGTAGCGTCAATAACTAAAATAATGACAGCAGTTGTTGCTATAGAGAATGGAAATCTAGATGATATTGTTACTGTTGGAGAAGAGGTTCTTACAATGTATGGATCTAATATATATATTCAACTAGGAGAAAAAATGACATTGAAAGACTTGCTATATGGATTGCTACTTAGAAGTGGAAATGATGCGGCAATTGTTATTGGAACTTACATTGGAGGAACACACGAGAAGTTTGTAGAGATGATGAATAAAAAAGCTAAAGAAATAGGCATGTTAAATACAACATATCAAAATTGTCATGGACTAGATGAACAAACCCAAAATTACTCTACAGCATATGATATGGCTATTCTATCTAGTTATGCAAATAAGCTGGATGTATACCGTGAAATTTCTGGAACTAAAAAGTGGGAAACATCCACCGGAGAAAAAAGTTATATTTGGCATAACCGAAACAAGTTGTTGTCCATGTATGAATTTGCTACAGGAGGTAAGACGGGATATACACCTAAAGCTGGAAGAACGCTAGTTACAACAGCTACTAAAGATAATCTTAATTTGACTGCTGTTACACTAAATGACCCAAACGAATATGTTAGTCATGAAAATATGTATGAATATGGTTTTAATAATTATCAATATCATTTAATTATTGATAAAAACAACTTTGATATAGATGATAATTTTTATAAAGAAGAAATATATGTTAAAGAATCTTTTTCTTATCCATTAACAGAAAGCGAAAGCCAAAAATTATCTGTTGTGGTAGAAATATTAAAATTAAAGAAATATAAAAATAATGATAAAGTAGGAGAGGTTATAGTAACACTAAAAGATGAAGAAATATTTAGAGAAACAATTTTTGTTAAGGTAAAAAAAGATAAGAAGAACATTATAGAGAGAATCAAAGATTTTATAAAATCTATTTTTAGGTGAATATTATGATGAATAAAATATGGGGAGTATTTATAATCTTAGGAATACTCTTTTCTTTTATAACGGGTAATGCAGAAGTTATAAATAATGAAATTATTAATGCTCCGGGAGAAATATTTTCTATTTTTCTATCAATGTTACCACTTATGATTTTATGGAGTGGGATTATGAATATTGCTAAAGATGCAGGATTACTAGATAAGATAGCTAACTTAATGACTCCGTTATTTAGAATAATTTTTCCTGATATTCCAAAAGGTCATGAATCTTTAGGATATATTGCTTCTAATCTTACTATTAATATGCTTGGTATTCATAATGCGTCTACTCCGTTTGGATTAAAAGCAATGAAATCTTTAAATGAACTTAATACTGACAAAAAGAAAGCAAGTAGAAGTATGATTACTTTTCTAGTATTAAATACTAGTGGAGTTACTATTATTGCTACAGATATTATAGCAATTAGGAGTATGTATGGCTCTAGTAATCCTAGTATGATATTGGTAACAACTATTATGGCTACAGTATTAGGTGTTTTTGTTGGGCTAATACTAGATAAATTATTATATAAAATATGGAGGAAAAAATGATATTTCTAAGATTAGGAAACTATTTACTTCCTGTTGTAGTATTATTTATTATTGTTTATGCAATAAGAAAAAAAGTATCTATTTATGACAGTTTTATCGCTGGTGCTAAAGAAGGGATTGAATTAGGGATATCAGTGCTTCCATATTTGGTGGCCATGTTATTTGCTACAAATATTTTGCTTAAAAGTAATTTTTTAGAAAATATCTTTCAATTTATGGACCCTGTATTTTCTTTTTTTAAAATACCTATAGAAATATTACCTATGGCACTTATTAGACCTATTTCTGGAAATGCATCGTTTGCAGTTATGATAGATATAATAAAAACTTATGGAGTTGATTCTTATTTAGGTAGACTGGCTGCTACTTTACAAGGAGCAACTGACACTACAATCTATGTTCTATCTTTATATTTTGGTAGCATTGGGATTAAAAAAATTGGCCATGCAATGTGGGCTGGCTTATTAACTGATCTTATGGCTGTTATTATAAGTATTATTTTAGTTAGTGTTGTATTTGGGTAAAAAAAAGGTTATAATTCCACTAGGTGATGGAAATGGAACGACTACAAAAGGTTATAGCTGCTAGTGGAATAACATCTAGAAGAAAAGCAGAAGAGTTAATTTCTTCGGGGAAAGTTATGGTAGAGGGAAAAATTATTACAGAACTAGGATATAAAGTAGAAGATGGGGCTTCTATCGTTGTTGATGGGGTTAAAATTAATAGAGAAGATAAAGTTTATTATCTTTTGAATAAACCAAGAGGAGTAGTAACTACTACTAGTGATGATAAAGGTAGAAAAACTGTTATAGATTTGATTGAAGATGATAGAAGAATTTACCCTGTAGGTAGACTTGATTACGATACTACAGGAGCACTTATTTTAACTAATGATGGTGAATTTGCTAATAATTTAATGCATCCCAAAAATGAAATTGACAAAGTATATATCGCTAAAATAAAAGGGTTTTTAACTCCTAGCGATATGATGTCTTTAAAAAATGGTGTTGTAATAGATGGTAAAAAAACCAGTAAAGCAAAAGTAAAAGTGAGAAAAACTGATAGAGAAACAAGAACTTCAACTGTTGAAATTATAATTCATGAAGGACGTAATCATCAAGTTAAAAACATGTTTGGAACCTTAGGATATGAAGTATTAAAGTTAAAAAGAGAACGTATTGCATTTTTAGATATTAAAAATCTTAATTCTGGTGAATATAGGGTTTTAAATCCTAAAGAAGTAAAACAACTTTATGTTTTAACACAACAAAAAAAGAGTACTAGATAATCTAGTGCTCTTTGTTTTTTATTCTATTTCAATTGCACCAGTAGGGCAACTTTCCATAGCTTCTTCTGTTTCTTCTTTTTTATCTTCTTCAATTACTTCTTGTGTGCAAACCGCAAGACCATCATCTTCAAGTTCAAACACATCGGGTGCTATTGCTTGACATGCACCGCAACCGATACATATATCTTTATTAACTTTAGCTTTCATAAAATCTACTCCTTCAATGAAAGTATATACTAAATTATAATAAAATACTAGTGTATATTTACATAAATTGACTTTATTTTAGTTAGTAATATTTTGTTTTTTTGTATAATATGTTAAAATGTATATAGTAGAAGGGGTGATATAATGAAAAGCCGCTTGGATCGATATAATGATAATAATGAATCTAAACAAATAGGTAGTAGACTCTCAAAAAACAAACATCTATATGATGATTTGAACAATAAAATTGGGTTTGAAGAATTGGTAGACTTTAATACTCAAACTAGAATTGAATTAACCTCTTTGAGTGAACCTAAAAGAAGTAGAGAGAGTTATCAACAAATTAAGGATTATCAGCAAATAATTGGAAATAAAGAAATAGAAAAAAGTTCTAAAATACAGGAAGAAGAGATTAAAGTTTTTGATATCAATAGTGTTTTGGAAGAAGCTAGAAAAAATAGAAATGAAATAGATGAACTTGAGAAAAAAAGAAAATTAAAGAGCGATGAATATAATGTTTTGTCTGACTTAAACAAAAAATATTTATCGAAAGATAAAGATAAAGAAGAAGATAAATATGAAGGACTTGAAGAACTGATAAATACAATTACTTCTAAGACTTTGGCACAAGATCTTAAAAAGATCGAAGAAAATGATGATGATTTATTTAGTGATTTGGTTGCAACAAGTATTGATCTTCAAGTTAAGGCACCACATGAAAATGAAAAAATTGATATTACTGGATTAATTGATACATCAAAAGATGATGATTTTGAAGACACAGAGGAAACAGAAGTAGACAATTCTTTTTATACAAGATCTATGGATTTGTCTGAACATGATTTTGATTTTGACGAAGAAACAGAAAGAAAATCATCTGTAAAACGAAATATATTGATATTTGTTGTAACTGTAGTGTTGCTTGCTATTTTGATTGTGGTAGGATATTTTGTTATGAATCACTTTGGATTTGATATTAAAGAGTTAATAGGATAATATTTACTTTGAAAGAATTTTCAAAGTTTTTTCTTTTTAATCATATACTTTATTAGGTGAAAAGTTTGAGAAAGAGGATACATTTAAGACGGAAAAAAGTTAAAAAAAAGAAAAATATCTTGCTGATTACTATTCTTTTTGTTTTTGTTGCAATTTATTTTGTTATAGATTTTGTTGGTGGAGTATTTGGTAACAAATTGATGGATTATGCAGAATTAGAAGTTGGACGGATTGCAAGATATGTTGTAAATTATGCGGTAACTACTGAAAATATAAAACAATTGGATTTTAATAATTTATTTATAGTGCAAAGAAATAAAAACGATGAAATTCAAACCGTTGATTTTGATCCGGTGGTCGTTAATACGGTATTAAATGCGATTACTGAAACGGTGATAAAACATTTTAGGGCTATTGAAGAAGGAAATTTAGATATAATTGATTTGTCGGACAGTTTTTTAATAAATACTAGTGTTGATAAGTTGAAACAAGGGATAATTGCTGAAATTCCTATGGGAGTGATAACTGACAATACACTTTTATCTAATTTGGGACCTAAGATTCCTGTTAAGTTATCTATAGCAGGAGAAGTAGAATCACAGATTGGTACAGAGGTAGAATATTATGGGATTAACAATGCTTTAGTAACGGTTTATGTTAATATAGATGTTAGCCAACGAGTATATATGCCAATTGCAACAGGAAGAGTAGTGATAAGTCAAAAAATACCGATTGCAATCAAAATGATGCAAGGAGTAGTTCCTGATTGTTATTTTGGAGGCTTAAATGATTCAGAGATAGTAAATAAACTAATAAAATAATATACAAAAGATGGTAACAATGATACAATAAAAAACGAGGGATGTTTATGAAAATAATTTTGAATAACAAAGAATATGAATTAATAAAGGAGTATAAAGATGCCTTTAATTTGGATGAAGTTTTAAATCTTGCAACTGAATATTTTGAAGGTTTTGATTATATTTTAGGTGATTATGCTTATAACAAGTTAAGACTTAAAGGTTTTTATGATGACAGCAACAAAAAAGCCACTGATATCAATAAATATAGTTATATAGATGAATATATTAATAAGTATTGTGCATATGAGTGTAGATATTTCGTTTTAAAAAAGAAAAAATAACAAAATTATGTTGAATTATCTTGAAATTATGGTAAAATGAATATATATGGAATGAAAAGGAGGACTATAAAATGTCAGAAGATAAAAAAATTATGTCAATCGTTTTAGAGGACGGATCAATTGATGAAGTAGAAGTGTTATTAACATTCGAATTTACAGATACAAAAAAAGAATATATTGTTTATACAAAAAATGAAACAGATGACGCTGGGAATGTTACTATTTATGTAGCTTCATTAATTAGAGAAGAAGGACAAGACCCTAAATTAGGAAGTGTAGAAACAGACGAAGAATGGGCAAGAATTAAAAATGTGTTAAAAGAACTTTCAAAAGACGATGAACAATAGAAAAGGGAGGTTTTGCTATGAATAAAGAAGAAGAATTAGAAACAATTCTTAGGGAAACAGAGGCTCCTTCCAGAGTTGGTGGAAGAGAAAGACCTAAGTTAAGAATTGCTAAACTTACATCACGTACTATATCTTCTTTAAAAACTAAGATAAGTGAAAAGAGACTGGATAGAGCTTACAGGAAGTATAATAAAAATTATACTGCAATGCGTAGAGCGTTAGTTGAAGCTAATACCTTAAAAACTCAGCACGAAAGAGGAGAAAATGTTACTAACTCAGAAGTTGTTGCAGCATACGATAGAGTTGCATCTTATCAAAACAAATTAGCTAGATACGGAGTTAGATTATTAGAAGAAGATATTCAAAGAGCCGTTGCTGTGCAAAGACCAAAACCAATTAGAGTTCCTAGAATTTTACTTGGAAAACTTAGACCTATAACAATGGCTGTAGCTGCTGCTATAGAGAAGAGAAAAACAAAGAAACTACACAAAGGTTTAGCAAAAGAAATGAGAGCTGGTACTAAAGATTATATACGTGATTCTTTAGAAGGTGCTGTATTTAGTGATACTGTAGCTGGAAAGGTAAATGAACCAGTAGATGCAAGTGTAATACAAGGGTTAAGCATTGATAGAAAGGCTGATACTTTTGAAGATAAAATTGCTAATTTAAGAAGATTCGTTTCTGCGGATGGAAAAACTTCTGTATTTGGTGAAGAAGAAATAGGAAGTAAGGAAAAACCTGTAACTGATGTTGCTCCTGTTGCTCCAGTAGCTTCTGTTGAAAGAGAAGATAAATCTTTGACAAATGAAGATTTGTTAAGTGGATTATCTGATAAAAGGCCAGCTCCACAAGCTGAAGCACAACAAATACCTGCTCCTGTTCAACAAGAACCTGAACCAGGTTTAACGGTAGACGATTTAACAGGAGGATTAAAACCACCAGTAGAAGATAAGAATGTAGGTAAAGGTCAAACAGAAGATGAATTGCCTGTTGAATTGAGCGAAGAAGATAAAGCAATAGTTGCTAGAAGAAAAAGAGAGGCTAATATAATTATATCATTAGGTAACACAATAGACTCATTAAGGGCGCAAGCCGAAAGAACTAGTGATCCTGAGACAAAAGCAATGATTGAAAGATATATACAAGATTTAAATAATGAGTTGAATGGTATTATTGAAAGAAGTTTAGTTCGCGATACATCTAAAAAAGCTCCTGTTAGTACAGAAGATTCTAAAATGGAGGCTGGTGAATTGGCTGCCAATGCAAGTATTCATAAAGAAGAACCGGCTAATCCAACCATTGAAGAGGGTTTAGTAAAGCCAGTTCAGGAAGTTCCTAGCTTAGTGGCAAAAGAAACTTCTCAACCAGCTGTTACTGAATCTATTGAACCGGTTGAAGTTGTACCAAAAGAAGTTACTCCAGAAACTCCTGCTGTACAAAGTGGAGTGATAGTGACGGAAAATCAACCAGCAAGAGCTTCACAAATATCTACACCTGTAGCTGTAAGGGTAACATCAGAAGATGTTGCTAAACTAGTTACAAGATATGAGGCTGCTGTATCTAGAAGAGCTGATTTAGAAAAAGAAAAAGAAGCACTTGTTATGCAAAGAGAAGAATTACTAAGAGGCATTCAACAAAAAACGATTGAAGCAGAACAAGCTGCAGATGTTCAAGCGCGTGAAAACGCAGCTCTAAGAGATGAAGTTCAAAGTTTA
This sequence comes from Bacilli bacterium, assembly GCA_017435255.1. GTDB lineage: Bacteria > Bacillota_I > Bacilli_A > RF39 > UBA660 > RGIG3091. The sequence goes on from JAFSFI010000009.1 coordinate 16,641, forward strand.
AGTGATATAAGTTCATCTATTGGAGGACGTAGTAAATAAAATAAAAAAGACTTTAAGTCTTTTTTTTTGCTTTTAACATAAAATTAATTGAGGGATATTCATGAAGAACGCTATAAACTATTTTTATAATATAAATGTTGATAGTTTAAGAATGATTGGTGAAGATTATTATTTTTTTTATGATAATAAAGAGTTTATCTTTCAAAAGCTTAAAGATTTTTCCTTAGATTATCAATCTGTATTCGAACTTAACAAGATATTAATAGAAAACAATGCTATGTTTTTTAAAATAATCCCAAATCAAAATAATGAAATTATTACTAATATTGCTGATAAAAAGTATGTTCTATTGCTAAATAGTAATTTGTATGATAGAAAATTTAATTATTATGATATTATAAAAACAAATATTTCTATTTCTAATAGCAATAAATTAATTAATAGATTGAACAGAAGTAATTGGGTTAATATGTGGGAAAATAAAATTGATTTTTTTGAGTCTTTCATTAGCCAAAATATTAATAAATATTTAATACTTAATAAATATACAAATTATTTTATTGGGCTTGGAGAAGTTGCAATTAGTTATGTTAAAGATACTATAAAAGAAGAAAAACCTAATTATTTGGATAATTTAGTAGTTAGTCATAGGAGAATAGATTACAGTAATTTAAAACAATTATATAATCCTTTATACTTAATAATTGATCATCGTTCAAGAGATGTTTCAGAGTATTTGAAAAAGATGTTTTTTGATGGTGAGTATGTTGATATACGAGAATGCATTAACTTAGCAAATTTATCAAATTATGGTGCTAGACTTCTTATGGCTAGAATGCTTTTTCCGTCTTTTTTCTTTGATTTATTTGAAAAAGTATTGGATGATGATGCTGTGGAAAAAGAGATACTATATTTAGTGGATAAAATGAATGATTATGAGTTGTTTTTATTAAAAATATATAATTCTTTAAAGGACAAAAACATTCCTGAAATTAATTGGATAAAAAAAATGGATTATTCATCCACTCTTACAACTCCTAATACTTCGGGAACTTCATTTATCAGCATAGATTCGATTCCTTCCTTAAGTGTAACATCAATCATGCTGCAATGACTACAAGCACCTAATAATTTAATGTAAACTATGCCATCTTCAAATTTGACATATTCTAAATTGCCTCCGTCACTTATTAAAAACGGTCTTATTTTATCAATTATTTCTAAAATTCTTTTTTCGGTTTCCATAACAATCACCACAAATAGTATACTATTTTGTTGTTTAATAGTAAAGTGATTTGCTAAAACATTAATATAATGTTATAATACACCAAGAAGGTGTATAAAATGTCTAAATATGAAAAAGGAAAAATTATAACAGGTTGTGTTACCGGTATTGAAAGCTATGGTATATTTGTCACATTAGATGAATACTATAGTGGCTTGATTCACATATCAGAAATATCTAATAATTTTGTTAGAAATATAAGTGATTACGTTAATATAGGAGAAACTATAAAAGTAAAAGTTGTTGATACAGATGATGAAAATTACCATGTAAAATTAAGTATTAAGGATGTTGATTATAGAATTAATAATCAAAGAAGAACTAGAATTGTTGAAACAAATGAAGGGTTTATACCTTTGAAAAATAATTTGGATAAATGGATAGAAAGTAAATTAGAAGAGTTTGGTGAAAAAAACAGTGATTAACTAATAAAAAAAGTGATTTTTTTGTTGACAAATGTATACCGAGATGATATATTTGTAATTGTCCAGCGACAATTTAGTTAGTTGGGCGATTAGCTCAGTTGGTTAGAGCACCTGCCTTACAAGCAGGGGGTCATAGGTTCGAGTCCTATATCGCCCACCATTTAGTGCCGAAATAGCTCAATTGGTAGAGCAACTGATTTGTAATCAGTAGGTTACGGGTTCAAGTCCTGTTTTCGGCACCATTTATTTGGAGAGGTAGCGAAGTGGCTAAACGCGGCAGACTGTAAATCTGTTCCTTCGGGTTCGATGGTTCGAATCCATCTCTCTCCACCATTAAATTTATTGCCTCGTAGCCAAGCGGTAAGGCATCAGACTTTGACTCTGACATGCGCTAGTTCGAATCTAGCCGAGGCAGCCATTTTTTTGTATATGTTCCGCTAGCTCAGTCGGTAGAGCATTTGACTTTTAATCAAAGGGTCTGGAGTTCGAATCTCCAGCGGGACACCATTTTGAAATAACTACTCATATGAGTAGTTTTTTTGTTAACAAAAATGTCGATTTATATAAATTAAAATTAATTATAAAAACGTGTGTTCTTTAATATATTTTATTGGAGGACAAACTATGGACAAAATAACAAATGGACTTAATGATGATGAAGTAATAAGAAATAGAGAGAAATATGGTAGTAATAATATAAAAGTTAAAAATAATAATACTTTTTTTAGTTTGTTACTGGAATCCCTGGGGGATCCTATTATTAAAATTCTTTTAATTGCTTTGATGATAAAAACGATATTTTTATTTAAAAACTTTGATTGGTTTGAAACTATAGGTATTTTAGTTGCTATTTTTGTTGCATCTTTTATATCAACCATTTCTGAATACGGTAGCGAAAAAGCTTTCAATAAACTTCAAGAAGAGGCTTCTTTGATAAAATGCAGAGTTAAAAGAGAGGACAAAATAACAGAAATACCTATTGATGATGTTGTTGTTGGCGATTTAGTACTTCTTCAAGCGGGGGATAAAATACCTGCGGATGGATATTTATTATCGGGAAATATAACTGTTGATGAATCTTCTTTGAATGGTGAGACTAAGGAACAATATAAGGAAGAAATTAACAGATTAAGTGGAAACATTACTGCTGTTAATAGAGTTTTTAGAGGGACGGTTGTGTATTCAAAAGAAGCTACTATGGTAGTAGAAAAGGTAGGGGTAAATACTATTTATGGTGGTCTTGCTAAGGAATTAACCGAAAAACAACCGGATAGTCCTTTAAAAATAAAGTTAAGAAGCTTAGCGTCAGTTATTAGTAAAATTGGTTATGTTAGTTCCTTTCTTGTTTCAATCTCTTATCTTTTTTCTGTTATAGTCATAAATAATAATTTTGATATCCAATTAATTAAGAACACTATTACAAATTTTCCTTTAATGTTTAATTATATTTTATACGCTCTTACATTAAGTGTTACCATTATTGTAGTTGCTGTTCCTGAAGGCCTTCCAATGATGATTACTTTAGTACTTTCTTCTAATATGAAAAGGATGCTTAAAAACAATGTGTTAGTGCGAAAACTATTGGGGATTGAAACTGCGGGGAGCTTAAACATTTTGTTTACAGATAAAACTGGTACATTAACTAAAGGGAAATTAGAAGTAGTAGAAATTTTATCGGGCAATCTTAAAGAGTTTGGTAGTGAGTTTGAATTAAATAAATATCCTAAATATCTTGATATCGTTAAAAAGTCTATTTTATATAACACGGCTAGTTATTACGATCATAATACAAATAAAATTATAGGTGGTAACATTACAGATAAATCTTTGCTTAGTTTTTTTACCGGTTTTCCTAACGATAAATTGATAAAAATTAATAGTATACCTTTTGATAGTAAAAATAAATATTCCATCACAACAATTGATGATGGAAAGAGAATAAATTTAATAAAAGGTGCTCCGGAAGTGCTTTTGTCACGTTGTAAGTATTATTACGATGAAAATGGTACAAAAAAAGATATAATAGCTAATATTGATGCGATAAAGGAAAAAGTCCTAAATAGTCAAAAAAAGGGGATTAGAGTAATTGTTCTTGCGACTAGTAATGAATATGTTATAGATAAATTTGATAGACTTAGCTTGGTTGGAATCGTTTTTATTAAAGATGAAGTTAGGAAAGAAGCTGTTGACGGTGTAAGATTGGTGCAAAATGCACATATACAAACAGTTATGATCACGGGGGATAATAAAGAGACGGCTACAGCAGTGGCAGAGGAAGTAGGAATAATTAATTCTAAGAGTGATATTGTATTGACTGGTCAAGAATTAAATAGTAAAACAGACGAGGAATTAAAGAAAATCTTACCTAGCTTGAGGGTTGTAGCTAGAAGCTTACCTAGTGATAAAAGTAGACTCGTTAGAATTGCACAAAGTTGTGGATTGGTTGTTGGAATGACTGGTGATGGAGTAAATGATGCGCCAGCTTTAAAAAAAGCGGATGTAGGATTTGCTATGGGGAGTGGTACTGAAGTTTCTAAAGAAGCTAGTGATATAGTTATTTTGGATGATAATTTTATGTCTATTTCTAAATCTATATTATTTGGTAGGACAATTTTTAAGAGCATTAGAAAATTTGTTATAGTTCAACTAACGATTAATATGTGCGCGATTAGTTTATCTATTATTTGTCCTTTTATTGGTGTTGATACACCGGTTACGGTTATACAAATGTTATGGGTTAATATGGTAATGGATACTTTAGCTGGTCTTGCTTTTGCATTTGAGCCTCCTCTGTTGGAGTATATGAATGAAAAGCCAAAGAAAAAAAGTGAGTCAATAATTAATTGTTATATGATAAGTGAAATTTTATTCACCGGATTTTATTCTGCTGCCTTATGTATTTTCTTTTTGAAGTCCCCATTTGTTTTATCTTTTTTTAAACATAATACTGAATACCTAATGACTGCTTTTTTTGGTTTATTTATATTTATTGATATATTTAATAGTTTTAATGCCAGAACTCAAAGGATTAATTTATTAGCTAACATAAGTCAGAATAGGGTGTTTTTAATAATAATGATATTTATCGTTATAGTACAGGTGTTATTAATTTATAAAGGCGGAGCTATATTTAGAACAATTGGATTACCTATTGATGAGTTTATATTTATGCTGTTATTAGCTTCAACTGTAATCCCTGTTGATTGGTTAAGGAAGTTATTTTTAAAGAAAAACGGCAAAGTAATGGGAGTATAATCATATAAGTATGGAAATATAAGCAAAAAAAGTAAAAAAAGTATTGCACAAAAAAGTAAATTAAGTTATAATCAAATAGTCTCGTATAAATTAGTACATAAATTTACGTGACAATTTGATGCCTGAGTGGCGGAACAGGTAGACGCACAGGACTTAAAATCCTGCGAGATTCAACCCTCGTGCCGGTTCAAGTCCGGCCTTAGGCACCATTTTGGAGGAATACCCAAGTCTGGTTGAAGGGACCGGTCTTGAAAACCGGGAGGTCGTGCAAGCGGCGCAGGGGTTCGAATCCCTTTTCCTCCGCCATTTTGTTTTGTATATCGCGGGATGGAGCAGCTCGGTAGCTCGCTGGGCTCATAACCCAGAGGTCAGAGGTTCAAATCCTCTTCCCGCAACCAATAATGGTCTCGGAGTGTAGTGGTTATCACGTCGGACTGTCACGCAGAAGATCGCGGGTTCAAGTCCCGTCGAGCCCGCCCGATGGCGCTGTAGCTCAGTCGGTCGAGCGGAGGACTGA
>JAFSFI010000010.1 GCA_017435255.1 Bacilli bacterium
GAGGACCGGGATGGACCTACCTCTGGTGTATCTGTTGTCACGCCAGTGGCAGCGCAGAGTAGCTATGTAGGGAATGGATAACCGCTGAAAGCATCTAAGCGGGAAGCCAACTTCAAGATGAGTTTTCCCATTTTTTATAAAGTAAGATCCCAGGAAGACTACCTGGTTGATAGGCTGGAGATGGAAGCATAGTGATATGTTGAGTTGACCAGTACTAATAGATCGAGGATTTAATCATATTTGTTTATTTGATTAGATCTTTCACATTATCTAAGTTTTCAGGGAATTATTTCCCAAATATTTTATTGGTGATTATGACTGAGGTGGTACACCTGTTCCCATCCCGAACACAGAAGTTAAGCCCTCAAGTGCCGACGATAGTGAATGCGAAAATAGGTCATTGCCAATAATTTTTTTTTGTATTTTTTCCACATTATTTGTGGATTTTTTTATTTGTCATTATAAATTGTAAATAATATAAAATATGTTGAATAATATATTTTAAGTTTGTTATAATGATAATGGTGATATATATGGATTATAAAGTAACAACTCGTAATGAAATAGAAACTATTGAAATTGCTCAGAACTTAGAGTCAGAGAAGTTTCCGAATATGGTAATTTGTTTATATGGCGATTTGGGTAGTGGTAAGACGGTATTTTCCAAGGGTTTTGCCCAAGCCTTAGGAATAGACGAGCCAGTAACTTCACCTACATTTAATATCATAAAGGAATATATGGGTGGAGAAATGCCACTGTATCATATGGATGTATATAGATTAGATGGTAATGTTGATGGTGTAGGAATTGAAGACTATTTTAATAAAAATGGAGTAGTTATTATTGAATGGGCTGATACAATTGCTGAATATCTTCCTGAAGAAAGATTGGATATTAAATTTAAAGTCATAGGGGAGGATGCTAGAAATTTAGTATTTATTCCACATGGTCGCCAATATGAAGATATTTGCGAGGCGATATTATGAAAATACTATATCTAGATACATCGTCTAGTTTTTTATATTGTGCTATTATAAAAGAAAACAATTGTATAGGTCAAATTAAATTAAAACTAGATCGTGATTTATCATCTTTAGCTTTATCAGAAGTTAGTAATCTGTTTGTTTCTACTAGTACTGATCCTATAGATATAGATAAAATTATAGTAGTTAATGGCCCGGGATCATTTACTGGAATAAGAGTTGGATTAACGATTGCTAAAACATTTGCATGGGGACTTAATAAGAAAATATCTACTATTTCTAGTTTAGAAGCTATGGCAATATCAGATAATTCAGATAACGATTATTTTATCCCAATAATTGATGCTAGACGTGGCTATGTATATAGTGGGATTTTTGATCGAGATGGTAATGAAATATTAAAAGGTCAATATATAAACATAGAAGTTTTAAAAGCAACATTAGATAATTTGCCGGGTAAATATGTTCTTATTTCAAATGATAAATTAAATTCTTTTGATAATACCAATAAATATGACCCTGATTTTGTGGCGATTGTTAACAAATATAAAGAACGTCCAGAAATTAATCCACATGCTGTTGATGCTTTGTATTTAAAATTAACAGAAGCTGAGGAAAAATTAAATGATTAACCAATTGACTATTAATAATATGGAGTTTATTTTAGAAGCTCAAAACACTTTTTATGAGATATACAAACAAAAAAACGAACTTATTAATACCATGACATCAAATCCATATGTAAAAGTATGCACATATTCTGTGGATAAAAAATTAGCAGCAATTATTCAATATCAAGACATATATGATCGATTTGAACTTGATAATATATATGTTTTAAAAGAATATCGTAATAAAGGAGTAGCGTCTATTCTTTTAAATTATATGATAGAAGAAGGGAAAAATAAAAAAATTACAAACATTACTTTAGAAGTAAGAGAAGATAATATAAAAGCAATTAATCTTTATAAAAAATATGGATTTATAAAGAAAGCGATTAGAAGTAATTATTATAAAGATTGTAATGGTATATTAATGGAAAAAGAGATGATGTAAATGAAAGATGTATATATTTTAGGAATTGAAAGTAGTTGTGATGAAACTAGTGCGTCAATAATTAGAAACGGCTCTGATGAGATAGCAACAGTTATTTTATCACAAATAGATATCCATACTAATTTTGGTGGAGTAGTTCCAGAGATTGCTAGTAGACACCATATAAAGAATATTACTATGGTTATTGAAGATTGTTTGAATAAAGCTAACATGACTATTAATGAAATCGATGCTATAGCAGTGACTGCTGGTCCTGGACTAATTGGTTCATTATTAGTTGGTGTGGAAGCTGCTAAGACTTTAGCGTTTATCCACAATAAGCCATTAATTCCGGTTCATCATATTGCCGGTCATATTTATGCTAATAATTTAGTAAAAACTATGGTGTATCCATTAATAGCGCTTGTTGTTAGTGGTGGTCATACTGAATTAGTTTATATGGAAAGCGAATATTCTTTTAAAAAACTAGGTAGTACACTGGATGATGCGGTCGGTGAATGCTACGATAAAGTAGCTAGAGTAATCGGTGTAGGTTATCCTGGTGGACCAGTAATTGATAAAATGGCACAACTTGGAAAACATACCTATAATTTGCCAATGCCTTTAGACGACAATAGTTATAATTTTAGTTTTAGTGGACTAAAGAGTGCAGTTATTAATCTAGTTCACAATGAAGAGCAAAGGGGAAATACTGTTAATAAAGAGGATTTAGCAACATCGTTTCAAGAAGTAGTAGTGGATATTATTACTAAGAAAACACTAAAAGCATTAAAAGACTATAATGTAAAGAATTTAATACTTGCCGGAGGTGTTGCGGCAAATAATGGATTACGCAATAAGCTATCTAGTAGTTGTATAGAAAGCGATATTAATTGCAGTTTTCCACCTATGAAATATTGCACTGATAATGCGGCGATGATCGCTACAGCAGGATATTTCTTGTATCAGCGAGGAGATTTTGCTAATCTAGATTTAAATGCCCGTTCAAACATAGAATTACAATAACTAATTTATTGTTTTTTTATATATATTTTAAAACATTGACAAACCTTAACGCAGATGATAATATTATTTTGATAAGAATAAAGGGAGTGGAAATATGACTAATAAAACTATAACAATCGACAAGAAAAGAGCATTAGTATTTGGAGGAGTAATTACTGTTATATATTCGGTAATCATGTCATCTATTTTAAGTTTTGCGTTCTATAGATTTATGCCATCTACAATTGGACTTGATAGGTTAGATTTAATTACTACTATTTCACCATTACTTTTAATTATACTAAGTTCATTTTTATTACTTTTTATAGTAATGTGTGATGCATACGATCAAGATAAAAAATAAAAAAAACTAGACAAGAAATAAAAAATATTGTATATTTATTTTCACGTGATGTAATTTACAACCTGTATAAATTAAAATTAAACGACCCCACGCTTCGGCAAAGGTTCGTTTTTTGGCGTTTAAAGGAGGTAAAATGAATTTATCTAAGGAAGAATTTAGAGAAGAAGAAAATTATTTAAAGGACACCGTTGAAGTAGTCAGAAACAAAATATCAGAGCTAGGACAACAGTTATATGACCGAGAAGAGAAGGTCCATGAATTTCAAAAATTTATTTGGGAGTCTCAGCATGACATGGATCCTACAGAAATGCGGTCAATGATGTCTGATAATGATTTAGAAATATCAATGATGATGAATAAAGGAAAATATTTTCAAAAACTATTTAGAATCCAAAACAGTCCTTATTTTGGTGCAATCACTTTTGAAGAAGATTCGGGATGCAACAAAGTATATATTGGTATAACTCACGTTGAGGATGAAGTAAACGATAAATATTTAGTTCATGACTGGAGAGCACCGATTTGTTCAATGTTTTATGATTATGAAACAGGACCAGCTAGTTATATTGCACCGGAGGGAATTATTAAAGGCAAAATAACTAACAAGAGACAATTTAAAATTGAGAATGCAAAAATAAAAAGAGTATTTGATAATAATTTGAACATTGATGATGAGCTATTGCAAGAAGTTTTAGCAACAGAATCTAGTGATAAGATGAAAAATATTGTTAACACTATTCAACAAGAACAAAATGCAATTATTAGAAACATTGAAGATAAAATATTAATAGTTCAAGGAATAGCAGGAAGTGGAAAAACTTCAGTCGCACTACATCGAATAGCATTTTTGCTTTATAAGATTGAAAATTTAAATTCAAAAAACATATTAATATTTTCACCTAATCAGGTTTTTTCTGAGTACATTTCCAATGTACTACCTGAACTTGGTGAGGACAATACTATGCAAACAACATTTCATGATTTCCTAAAAGTACAACTACCAGAGTTTAACCAAGTTGAATCTTTTACTTCGTTTGTAGCAAGATATTATAAATATGAAGAAAAAAATCCAATGTTAGTAAAATATAAACAAAGTGATGAAATAATAAAATACATAGATAAATATGTAGAAAACTTAATTAAGAAAATTAAGTTCGAACAAGACTATATTTGTCATGATTTTGAAATAACCAAAGAAGAATTAAATGATTTATTCCACGATAGGTACAATAAATTATTGCCTTTTGATAGAGTTAAACATATAGCCGAATATTATTCTAGAAAGTATTATAATTGTAACAAGTCAAAACAAAAGAGTATAGAATCTAATTTATATAAATTATTAAATATAAAGAAGGATTACAAAAAAATATATAAATACTTTTTACAAAGTGCTGAATTTACAGAAGGATATAAAGGCGTTATTACTGAAAAAGAAATAACAGAAACTGTTTCACATAAATTAATTAAGTATGAGGATGCTTGTTTATTGGTATATTTAAAAGGAATGTTGGAAGGCTTTGACTATCAAGGAAATATTAAAGAGGTTGTAATTGACGAAGCGCAAGATTATAGTCGATTACAATATATAATTATTAATAAAATATTTAAAAGAAGTGGATTTACTATATTAGGTGATATTAATCAGACAATAAATCCCTATTACAAGTATAAATCGTTAAATGATTTAAACGAAATATTTAAAGACAGCATTTATTTAGAATTAACTAAAACATATCGCTCAAGTCCGGAAATAATTCAACATACTAACAACATTTTAGGATTAAAACACATTTCTGCAATTAGACACAATAATAATTGTCCTGTTATATTTAAAAGTCAAAAAAGTGATTTAAAAGAACAATTAATAGAAGATATTGAGGGGTTGCAAAGAAATAGCAAGTCAATTGCTGTCATAACGAAAACGGATCAGGAAAGCGAATATATATACGATTTGTTAAAAGATGATATTGCAGCAATTAACATTTTGTCTGGAAATACCAAGGAGTTTAATAAAAATCTAGTAGTATTGCCATCTTATATTGCTAAGGGGTTAGAATTTGACGCGACTATAATTTACACTAAGAATGATAATCAATATACAGAAGATGAAAAATATCTATATTATGTAGCATGTACTAGAAGTCAACATCAATTGATTATTTACAACAATCAATAATAACAAGGAAAGTACTAATAAAACTTTATGAAAACAAAAAAGGAAGTTACTTCCTTTTTTATATTTTATTTATTAATTTTTTTTTCAATGAGACATATTGCATAATATATTATGTAAGAGACAATTCCTAGAATACATACAGAAGTAATTACTAAATTAATGTTAAATACTTGTGAACCATACATAATTAAATAACCAAGTCCCTTTTTTGATACGAGCAATTCACCCATTATGACACCTATTAATGACATACTAATATTAATTTTTAGTGAATTAATAATAGTTGTTTTATTACAGGGTAAGACAGCTTTTAAAAATATTTGTGTCCTAGAAGCGCTAAAAGTTTTCAATACTTTAATATAATTTTCGTTGGTTGAAACAAACCCATTATAAATATTTATAATACTTAGTATTAAAGAGATCATTAATGCCATAACAATTATTGAGTTAGCGCTTGCTCCTACCCATATAATTATAAGTGGTCCGAGTGCAACTTTAGGTAATGAATTTATAATTGTTAAATATGGTTCCATCACTTTTGCGAAAAAATTGTTAGACCAAAGAATGGTTGCAACTATAACCCCAACACAAGATGCAATCGAGAAACTTAATAAAGTTTCATATATAGTTATTCCTATATGTCCTAAAAGATCGTTTTTTAAGTATAAATTTTTAACGGTACTAATTATTCTTGAAGGAGAAGAAAATAGAAAAGTATTGATGATTTCATAATGTGCTAATAATTCCCACAAAAACAAGAATCCTACGATAATACTTATTTGTGTTAATTTAATTAAAGCTTTTTCTATTTTAATTTTCTTTAAGAAATTACGATGTTCTTTACTGAATGTGTACATCTAAATCCCTCCAAATCATGTCATAATACGTATTAAATTCAGGCGTTTTTCTGTTATTAATAGGAGTAGATTTATTGGCCATTTTAATTTCATAAATGTACTTTATTTCGGCAGGTCTTTTAGTTAAAACAACAATCCTGTCTGATAAGCTTATTGCTTCACATATATACGAAATAAATGTAATCATTGAAATTAAGGAAACTCAAGGGTTTCCTTATTTGTTTTAAGACCAGAATAAACGATTGATATCCATTTCATCTAACATTCCTGTATACAAATCTTTCATATACTTAATGAAAGCAATATCAGTTCCGTAATATTCTCCGTCAAATGAGAAAAAGAATACTTCGATTTCATCTATGCTCTCAAACAATCCAGTTGCAACAATTTCTTCTAATGGAATTAGAATTACTTTGTTGTCACATTCAATTAAGTACTTATCTAATTCTTCCAATTGAAGATTAATTTCCTCTATGAACTTATCACTATTACCCATATGGGTACCTCCTTTCCTCAAATATTTTAGGGTGTCAAAAAACTATACTTTTCCCAACACCTTACTTAAATATATAGGGGGTCTACACTTTTTCCTAATTCAGAATTGTAATGTTAATTATTTGAAGTTTGGTACTATAAACTTGTAATTTATTAAAGGGAGGAATTAGATGGATTACAAGAGTAAACGAATGCCGAAATTATCTTCAATAGACCTACTAGAGCGTAGAGTTATATACCTAGATGGAGAGATTGATGATGAGTGTGCAAGAGAGATTATAAAGAAATTATTAAAACTAGATATACAAAGTCATAAAGATATTACAATGTATATCAATTCTGCTGGAGGAAGTGTTGCTAGTGGTCTTGCTATCTATGATGTTATGAATATGATTAAAAGTAATGTTTCTACTATTGGTATTGGTAAATGCGCCAGTATGGCAAGTATACTACTGATTAATGGCGCAAAAGGAAAAAGGTACATTCTACCAAATGCCGAAGTTATGGTTCACGAGGTGTCATCAGGTACATTTGGTAAAGTTACTGAAATGCAAATGAAGTTAGACCATTCTAAAAGTTTGAATAACAAGTTATGGAAGATTATAGCAGATAAAACAAATCGGTCATTTCAGCAAATAAAGAAAGATGCTACTAATAAAGATGCTTGGATGAGTTCAAAGTTAGCATTAAAGTATGGATTTGTAGACAAGATACTATGAGGGAGAGATTAGTATGTTTTTAAAAAGTGGTGTTAATGATATTAGTGATGATGAGTTTGAGTTGATAATAAGTCCACATGGAGATAAAGTTAATCAATTCGTTGAGGAGTATGTAATGCCAGAGGTAATAGCATTTTATCTAGCAACTGGTTATTATGGAAGTTGTATGTATGAAGAGAGTTTGAATATACATATTAACTCAATAATTGCTGAAGTCTTTAATGGTGAAGAAAAAGATAGACCGAGATTGATAGACAACATCAAGAAATTACTTCGTATTAGGTATGGTTTAATAGTAATCAATGAAGACCCGTTAGACTTTGCTAGTTATTAAATCAAGCATTTGATTAATTTAATATTGAAATATGCCGAGAATGGTATATAAATAAGTGTTTAAATAGTTGTGCTACATAGTAGGTTATAAAGAACATACGAGGAAAGGGTGTGAAAACAAGTCTAAAAGGGTCTTTATTTATTGGGTAAAGGCTGGTACAATCGTCATTCGGTTGTGGCAGTATGCTTATTTACTCGTTCATAGTCATATTCAAGGCAAAAAGTTGCTTTGAATTTCATAAGTTTAAATGAAAGAGGAATTACTTATGAAAGATAGACTATCAAAGAATAGTAAAAATATAAAAATTAAATTAAGCAAAGAGCAACAGGCAAAGATGTTAGAGTTCTTCGTTAAAACATCTATACCTAGAATGCTACAACCTACCGATAAGGAGGTTAAGTAGTATGGATTTAAAGAATGCTGGTATCTACGTACGTGTATCGACAGAACGACAAGTGCAAGAAGGTTACTCTATTTCAGCACAAAAAGAAAACCTTACTAACTTTGCCAAAGGTCATGACTTTAAGGTCTATGACATTTATGCTGATGAAGGTATAAGTGGAAAGAACATTGAAGGTAGACCTGATGTTAAGAGATTAATTAAAGATATAAAAGATGGAAAAATTGATGTTGTGTTACTTCAAAGATTTGATAGATTAACAAGAAGTATAAGTGACACTCAAGAGTTCATAGATTTATTTAAAGAGTTCAATGTTGATGTTTGGTCAATAAGTGATGGTGGTATAGTTGATATAACATCTTCTAATGGTAGGTTTATGGCACTATTAAAAGGATTATTCGGTCAACACGAACGAGAGTTAACTGCTGAAAGAATTAAAGATGCATTTGGTAGAAAAGCACGTGAGGGTTATACTTTATGTTGTGGATGCACTCCATATGGTTATAGACGTGAAAAAGGAAATAAAGTTATCATAATAAAACAAGAAGAAGCAAAGGTTGTTAGAAGAATATTTAAAATGTATGCAGAGGGTACACCATTTACTGCTATTGCTAAAACTCTAACTGCTGAAGGTATACCTACTAAACGAGCAGGACAAACAATCAACATTAAAAAGGATGGTAATGTTGTTGGTACAAAAACATTTGTGGGGGTATGGTCTCCTAAGTTAATTAGATTAATATTATCTAATCCTGTTTACATAGGTAAAGTTAGGTATGGCATAGGTAGAAAAGATTACTATATAGGGGATGGACATCATAAGCCAATTATAAGTGAAAAAATGTGGAATAAGGTGCAAGATAAAATAGGAAGGATAGAAACTAAAGTTCATACTAATCGACCTAAAGATGATGTGTACTTTTGTGGTACTCTAATATGTGGAGTATGTGGTAAGAAGTTAACAACTTCTAGGACTATAGGTAGATTGAGAAAAGATGGTACTAGGAACTTATTCAATGCTTATAGATGCGTTAATCAAGAAAAGCAAATATGTACTGCTAGATATGTATCTCATATAAAAGCAGAAGAAGCATTTATAGAATACCTGGAAAACAATATTGCTGAATTTGATAGTATTGAAGATGTAGTTATTGAAGAGGAAGATGCAGACTTAGAAGAAATAAACGATATTAAGAGGTTATTAACTATCAAAAGAGCAAAGCAAAAGGAAGTTATGAACTTGTTTATGGCAGAAAAGATAGATTATAACCAATTCAAATATATGAGTGAAGAACTAGATAATATAATTCAAGCAAATGAAACTAGACTATCTCGTTTAGAGCAAGACTATACAAAGAAACCTGATATAAATAAAGCAGAGATTTCTAGGTATATAGTTGACCATTGGAAACTTTTAACTGATAAGGAAAAACTAAACTTCTTAAATGAGTTCATAGAGAGTATAACAATAGTTAATCGTGATACTGATAGACAGAATGGCAAGGCGGAAATTTTGAGTGTAAAGTTCTACTGTTGAAGTGTTGTAAAACAGTGAAATTATGGTATAATTATATTAGGGAGTGATATAATGGATAGTCTAACAGAACAATGGAGATTGGAAAGTACTGAAATGGTAAGAAGAGCAGAAGAACAATTTGCTTCAACTTCTCCTAACAAGGTTTTTACAACAGTTGATAGTGTTGGTGCTATTAGCGCTTATGTTTTTGGAGAAGATGGTATTGTTAGTGTTGAACCATGTCATGATCATCAAACTGCGGGTAAGTTTGCATTAAGATTAATGTATCCAGAAGCGGATAAAATAAAAGCGGTATATGCACAAATGAATAATATTGATGTATCAGAAGTAAGAACAAATGATGAACATTTTGTAGGGTTTGCTTTACATTTATTTGGTACAAAAGACAATGGTTGGGATGTAACACATGCTTCTTGGAATGGTACTTATAGTGGATACGAAGGAATTCTTTATGATAGCAAGCAAGAAGCAGTTAATGCATTATGGTCTGATGATGTGTTTGCCTGCAAACCAAATTATGGAAAAGATACTGCAAAGAAGTAAAAAAGATTGAAAAATCAATCTTTTTTTTGTTATGTTAATTTAGTATATACTTTCTGCTAAATCATGAGTTACCATTATTACGGTTTTTCCCTCATTCCTAATTATCTTATATACATCGTCTGATAGTGCTAATCTAGTTTGATAATCTAAAGCTGAGAAAGGTTCATCTAGTAGTAATATATCTGGATCTGTTGCTAACGTTCTAATCAGTGCCACTCTTTGCTTCATTCCACCAGATAATGAAGAAGGATATTTATCTATGAATTCTCCTAAACCGTACATATTCAACATCTCTATTACTCGGTTTCTTTTTTCTGGGGTTAGTTCTTTTGAAATTTCAAGGCCTATCAAACAGTTATCTAATATAGTTCTCCAAGGAAATAACGAATCACTTTGTAGCATATATCCAATTTTAACGTTATAGTTATCAAAAACTATTTTACCTGACGTAGATGTACTTAGGTTAGATAGAATAGATAGTAAGGAAGACTTCCCACAACCAGACGGCCCAACAATGGATAAAAATTCTTTGTCGTATATATCAAGATTAATATCCTTTATGGCTTCCATTTCTCCAGATAAGTCATGATATACTTTTTTAATGTGTTCTATTTTTAAAATGGTTTTGTTCATTTTAATCCTTAATATATATTAATGAATTATAATCAACAGGTTCTTTAATAGCACCACTAGCTATCATAATTTTTTGTAAGTGATTAAATGATTCTTCAGTAAATGTAGTTGTCTTTGGCCAAGTATCTTGTTTTTTATAACGGTATACCGCATCAACTAAATCATTTAAAGCTGTATCAGGGAAAAAGTCTAATATTGCTTCTGCTATTGCTTCACTATCATTGTTATGTACAAAATCTAGTCCTTTTTGTATTGCTTTAGTAAAGTTTTTTATTAATTCGGGGTTATTTTCTAAATAACTAATTCTTGCACTGTAAGATGTATATGGCACAATTCCTCCTAATTCTCCGATTGATGCCACCACATAACCATATCCCTGCTTTTCAATCTCCAAAGCTGTAGGTTCAAACAGTGTAACGAAATCCCCGACACCACCAATAAATGCTCCGCTCATAGCCGCAAATTCTATACTCGTATCAATAGTTAAATCTTTTCTAGGATCAATTCCGGATTCTCTGAGAGCCCATTCAAAAGTCATTTCGGGCATCCCGGCTGCACGTCCGCCTACTACATATTTACCTTTTAAATCTTCTAGAGTAAAGTCTTCTATTTTTTCTCTAGAGACTAAAAACGTTCCGTCTTTTTGAGTTAACTGAGCAAAAGTTTTGAGATAATCTTTTTCGCCACCATTATAGACATAAATTGTAGCCTCACTTCCGCAAAAAGCAATATCCATATCACCTGAGAGAATTGCTGCTGTCACTTTGTCGGCACCAGTGGTTAAAATTTAGTGATACCAAAACAATTACATGATATAATGTAATTGTTGATTAGGAGGATATTATGAAAATAGATGCAGTTTTATATAGAATTTTAAGACCAGTAATAAAAGGCTTGTTTATGTTTTTATATAGACCTAATATAATAGGAAAAGAAAATATACCTAAAAAAGGAGCTGTAGTTGTGTGCGGTAATCATACGCACAATTGGGATTCTCCTTTATTGATGTGTAGTACAAAAAGAACAATTCACTTTTTAGCAAAGGATGAACTTTTTAAGGGAATAGGTAAATACTTCTTTAGTGGAATGGCCTGTATTCCGGTTAATCGAAGACAAAAAGATCGTAATGCGTTAGAGAGCGCAATTAAAGTATTAGAAGAAGATAAGTTGATAGGAATTTTTCCCGAAGGAACATTTAATAAAACAGATGATGTAATAATGCCCTTCAAATATGGAGCAGTTTCTATGGCGTATAAAACAAATAGTACAATAGTACCTTTTTCAATCACAGGAAAGTACAAACTATTTAAAAAAAATAGCATTACAATTTGTTTTGGGAAACCATATAAAATAAAAACAGATGACTTAACTGATGCTAACAATGAATTAATGGAAAAAGTAAAAAAATTAATTATTAAAAATAGGAAAAGTGATAAACATGAATAAAATAATAGATGTTTTTAGAAAAATTGCGTGTTTATTTTTGTCAGTAATTTTGTTTTTTGTAATATGCTTTTATTTGATTTTGACCGCTGTTCCTAAAATAGTTGTCAAAGAGAATGTACAAATTTTATTAAAAGAAATTACTACAGAAACTTTAATTTACAATGGTCAAAACAGTTTTATTGAAGAACTAAATAGTGAAATAAAATATATCAATCCAGAAAAAGATTTGTTAAGTGGTATACTTAATAAAGACAATTTCAGAGAGATTATTTCTAACTATTATGCAGAAATGACAGAGGCTCTTCTTTATAATAAAAAGGAGCCAAAACTTAATTCAAAAGAAATTATTAAAGTTATTAAAATAAATTTTGATGAGGTTGTATCTTCTTCTGGATTAGTTCTTTCCGTTGAGGAAAAAGAAAAAATAATGGAATATATAAATGATAATGCAGATAGAATAATAGAAATGGTACCAACGGCTCCAGAATTGTTTGATAAAATTGGGCAAGATAATGTAGATGCATTAAGAAGTTTGGTTGGTCCTATGTTGAAGGTTGTTCTTATTATAATTATGTTAATAATAGTGGCGTTTATTGCATTAGTTAGTTGGTCTACTTATAAATTTGCAGCATGGAGTGGTGGAACCACAATAGTATCGGGGCTAACTATTATGGTCATGTCTTCGCTATTGTATGATATAGCAGTAAATTATACAAAGCTAATTATATCTTCATCGCTCAGAAATTTAATAGAAAATAATATTTTAAAAACTATAACAACAACAGGTACAATCGCAATTGTAATTGGTGCTATACAAATTTTGTATTATTTTTTAATGAAAAAAAGAAATTTAAAGTATTAGAATTCTAATACTTTTTTTTGCGCATATTTTTTATAGAGGTTGATAGCTTGAATAATGATTATAATGTTGGTGTCTATATTCGATTATCTAAAGAAGATTCAGATAAATCTTTAAATCGCGAAAGTGAAAGTATAAAAAACCAACGAAAATTGATTTATAATTACTTAAAAGAAAATAAATTAAATTTATATAAAGAATATGTTGATGATGGTTATACAGGAACCAATTTTGATAGGCCAGGATTTAATTCGTTGATAAAAGACATTCAAGATGGAAAAATTAATATGATAATTACAAAAGACTTATCAAGATTGGGTAGAGACTATATTAAAACAGGATATTATGTAGAGGAATATTTTCCGATGAAAAAAGTTCGATATGTCTCACTTTTAGACGGGGTTGATACATATAAAAATACCAATAATAATGATATAGCGCCTTTTAAAGCTTTATTTAATGATATGGTGTCCAAGGATACTTCAAAAAAAATCAAATCTATTTTGAAGACAAAAAAGGAACGCGGATTGTTTCTAGGAAGTAGAGCTCCTTATGGTTATAAAAAAGATCCATTAAACAAAAACAAATTAATAATAGATGAAAAGACATCTAAAATAGTTAAAAAAATATTTAAATTATCATTAGATGGTAAAAGTAATCAAGCTATAGCAGAACATTTAAATAAACAAGGAGTTTCTTCACCTAGTAATTCAGAATGGTCTTCCTCGAGTGTTTATAATATTCTAAATAATAAAGAATATACAGGATGTTTAGTAAGCAACGTATGGACCAGTATAAGTTATAAAAATAAAACTAGAATTAAAAGAAGTCAAAGCGAATGGATTATTATACATAATACACATGAAAAAATTATAGATAAAAAAATATTTGATTTAATAAAAAAGAAGAAAAATCAAAAGAGAAAAAAGACCTTTAAAATGAAAGAAAATTTATTGTTAGACGGAAAAATTTACTGTGAAGATTGTGGCAGTAAGATGGGGATTAGTTATTTAAAAAATAGAGGTTATTATGTATTAAATTGCAACAAATATAAGAAAAACGCTAAAAAATGTTTTTCTCATTATATAAAATACAAAGATTTAGAAAATAGATTTTTAGAGTATATTGATACTAAAGAAAAATTGGAAGATTACAAAGTATACGTTAATTCAAACAGAAAATTAAGAATAGTACAAATAATTGACGAGTGATATCACTTAATTTGAACCACACCTGGTACTAAAGTGAGATCAATATCAATTCCATATTCTTCAAAATAACCATTTGCTATTGCAACATATTGTGGTGCATAAAAAATTGTATGTGCAACCTCCGCAACTTTGACTTTAGTAAGACCATTATCATCATCCTTTTTGAAAGAATTAAATAATATAGCTGATACACAAATAAAAATTATTATAATTGCTGCAATAGTAATTATTTTCTTTTTCATAAAATCCTCCTTTTAATAATTACACTTTATTATACGTATACTGTTAAAATTTGTTACGGAGAGAACCCATACAATATTATAGGTTATTGGTTTAATGGGAATAACTGTTTTTATAAAATAGCCTCCCAATATTTAATAATTCTTTTTTTTGTTTTCAAAATAAGGTATAATTGATATAGAAAGTAGGTATAGAATGAAAATAGACGATTTGAATAAAGAACAACAAAAGGCAGTATTAAAAACAGAGGGACCTACGCTTATTCTTGCAGGAGCAGGAAGTGGAAAAACCAGAGTTTTAACCACTAAAATAGCCTATTTGATAGAGGAAATAGGAATTAATCCGTATAATATTTTAGCTATAACTTTTACTAATAAAGCCGCGAAAGAAATGAATGATAGATTGTATCATATGATAGGTGATGTATCAAAAAAAATCCAGGTTTCTACATTTCATTCATTTGGTTTAAAGATACTAAGAGAAAATTGTAATGAATTAGGATATCAATCAAACTTTGTTATCATGGATAGTGAAGACACTCTTAGCGTTATTAAAAAGATATTAAAAGGACTAAATTTAGATCCTAAACAATATAATCCTAGTGTTATAAGAAATAAGATTAGTGGTTGTAAAAACGAACTTATGACACCTAATGATTATGAGAAATATGCAATAAGCGATTTTGAAGAGATAGTTTTAAAAGTATACAAAAAATACGAAGAAATGTTGTTTAAAAATAATGCTATAGATTTTGATGATTTATTAATTTTGCCGATTAAATTATTTAAAGAGAAACCAAGCATATTACAAAGATACCAGGAAAGATTTCAATACATACTAATAGATGAGTATCAAGATACAAACGAAGCTCAATATATTTTAACTAGAATGATTAGTTCTAAATATAAAAACATTTGCTGTGTAGGCGACAACGATCAATCAATATATAGTTTTAGAGGAGCTAATTATCGTAATATTTTAAATTTTGAAAAAGATTATAACGATGCAGAAGTTATAATGTTAGAACAAAATTATAGGTCAACCTCTAATATTTTAGACGCTGCTAATAATGTAATAAAAAACAATAGAGAAAGAAAAGAGAAAAATCTTTGGTCTAACAAAGGTGAAGGAGATAAAATATCTTACTTTAGAGCATTTAACGAAAGAGATGAAGCGTTGTATGTTGTTAGGGAAATAAAAAAACTTCTTAATAAAGGAATCGAATATAAAGATGTGGCAGTATTATATAGAACTAATGCTCAGTCAAGAAATATGGAGGAAGAATTGTTAAAAGAAAATCTTCCATATCGTGTAGTAGGAAGTTTTTATTTCTATAGTAGAAAAGAGATTAAAGATTTAATCGCGTATTTACGATTAATTCATAATCAAAACGATAATGTGAGTTTACTAAGAGTTATTAATACTCCGAAACGAGGAATAGGATTAAAAACGATTGAAAACTTAACTAATAAAGCCGATATAAACGGAACAAGTATATTTGATTCAATAGAATCTGGTAAAGAGTTAGAATTTAAAAAATTAATTTTAGATTTGAAGAAGATTAGTGAAGAACTAACCTTAACTGAATTAGTAGATAAAATTCTAGATGTTACTGGTATTAAAAAGGACTATGAAGACGAACATACTTTAGAAGCAGATGTTAGGATAGAAAACTTAGAGGAATTTAAAACTATTACTAAAACTTTTGAAGAAAGAGAAGGCGTGATTTCATTAGAGGATTTCTTGTTAGAAATTAGTTTAGTAAGTGATGTTAATGAATACAAAGATGACAAAAATCGTATTAGTTTAATGACAGTCCATTCAGTAAAAGGATTAGAGTTCGATTATGTATTTGTAATTGGGTTAGAAGAAGGAATCTTCCCGCATATAAATTCGCTCATGGATAATGCTGAACTTGAAGAAGAAAGACGACTTTGTTATGTAGCTATTACTAGAGCTAAGGAAAAACTTCATATAGTAAATGCTAGAACCAGAACAATATATGGAAAAGAATCAAGTAACCCGCCAAGTAGATTTATTAAAGAAATAAATGATGATTTGTTGATTAAAGAATTTAAGGAGGATCCTGAAAACATACAAAAAATGGCAAAAGAGGAGTTTTTCTATAAAGAGGATATTGATTATAAAATAGGGGATTTTGTATATCATGAAGTATTTGGTCACGGAAAAATTGTAGAAGTGACAAACACACTTATTAGCATTGCATTTAAACATCCTCACGGAATAAAAAAATTAATGAAAAACCATAAAAGTATTAAAAAAATATAGGAGGGTATTTATGGATAAAAATAAAACTTTAGTGATTATGGCTGCTGGAATGGGTAGCAGATTTGGGGGGTTAAAGCAAATTGAACCAATTGGACCAAATGGAGAATTTATTATTGACTATTCAATATACGACGCTATTAAAGCTGGATTTAATCGCGTAGTATTCATCATTAAAGAAGAAAATTTTGATATATTTAAAGGAACTGTAGGAAATAGAGTTAGTGGCCACATCAAAGTGGATTATGTTTTCCAAAAAATAGATAATATACCAGAAGGATTTACTGTTCCAGAAGGAAGGGTTAAACCGTGGGGAACATCACATGCAATAATGAGTTGTTGTGGTATTGTTAATGAAGATTTCATAGTAATAAATTCAGATGATTTCTACGGAAGGGATGCTTTTGTTAAAGCAAGTAAGTTCTTAGAAGATAGAGACAAAGAAAAATTAAATGAATATGCAATTATTGGTTATAATGTTGCGCATACTTTAACGGAAAACGGCTCAGTAAAAAGAGGTGTTTGTGAAGAAGAAAATGGTTATTTAACTTCTATTATTGAGAGTAGCATTGAAAAAGTAGATGGCAAAATTATAGCGTCTCCACTTGATGGAAGAGCACCTTTCGAAGTTGAAGCAGATTCACCTGTGTCTATGAACTGCTTTGCATTTACTAAAGATATACTAGACTATATGAAAGAAAATTTTGCCAAATTTTTAAATGATAATAAAGATAATTTAGATAAATGTGAATATTTACTTCCAGATTCTGTATTTAGTAAGATGAAAGAAGGAACTAAAGTAAGAGTGGTTCCGACTACTGCCAAATGGTTTGGAGTAACTTACAAAGAAGATAAACCGACTGTAGTTAATGCAATTAGGAATATGATTGATAGTGGAGAATATCCAGAAAATTTATGGAAATAAAGTACTAAATTTTAGTACTTTTTTTATGTAAATGTATCTTTAAAATGGTATAATAATATTAGGTGATAAAATGCAAAAAAGATATGAAGAACTAATTAAGATAATTAACGAAGCAGATTATAACTATCATACATTAGATAAACCTACTATTACTGACCAAGAGTATGATAAATATTTAAGAGAGCTTTATCGTATAGAAGAAGAACACCCAGAAATAATGAGAGATGATTCTCCTAGTCAGCGTGCAGGAGGACAAGTATTAGATGAATTTAAAAAAGTAAAACATAACATTCCTATGATGTCTTTAAGCAATGTTTTTAACGAGAGTGAAATCATGTTGTTTGACTCTAGGATAAAAAAAGAGGGGATTAATCCTAGCTATGTATGTGAATTAAAAATAGATGGATTAAGTGTATCCTTAAGATATGAAAAAGGAAAATTAGTAACAGCAGCTACTAGAGGAGATGGAACAACTGGGGAAGATATTACGAATAATGTAAAAACAATTAAGACAATCCCATTAACATTAAATAAAGAAATAGATATTGAAGTTCGTGGCGAGATATATATGAGTAAAAAAGTTTTTGAAAAACTAAATAACGAAAGAGAAAAAGAAGGAAAAGAACTTTTTCAGAATCCTAGAAACGCAGCAGCAGGTTCTATACGCCAATTAGATTCTAAAGTAGCAGCCAAAAGAAAATTAGATTGTTTTATATATCATTTACCTAATCCTTTGGATTATGGAATAACAAGCCATAATGAAGCCCTACAATTTATGAGTGATTTGGGTTTTAGAACTAACCCTAATAACAGATTAGTTTATAGTGTTAGCGAAGTTCTATCATTTATAGATGAAAAAGCTGCCGAAAGAGAAAAACTGCCATATGATATAGATGGCATTGTAATAAAAACTAACAATATTATGGATCAACAATCTTTAGGTTTTACCGCTAAATATCCTAAGTGGGCAACGGCATACAAATTTCCCGCTACTGAGGTATTAACCAAATTAACAGATATTATTTTTACGGTAGGTAGAACAGGGCAAATTACACCTAATGCCGTGTTAGAGCCAGTAATTGTCCAAGGTTCAACAATAAGACGCGCTACATTACATAATGAAGATTATGTTAAAGAAAAGGATTTAAAAATAGGCGATATTGTATCTATAAGAAAAGCTGGTGATGTTATTCCGGAAGTGGTGAAAGCGATTACAGAAAGAAGAACTGGTGAGGAAAAGGATTTTGAGATGATCAAAAATTGTCCAATTTGTAATTCTTTACTAGAGAAAAAGGAAGGACAAGTAGATTATTATTGTTTAAATGATAAATGCGATAGAAGAAATATAGAAGGAATTATCCATTTTGTGTCAAGAAAAGCAATGAATATAGATGGTTTGGGAGAAAAAATTGTAGAAGACTTTTATAACATGCGTTTTATCAATAGTATTGTAGATATATATCATTTAAATGAACACAGAGCCGATTTAATTGAGTTAGAGGGATATGGAGATAAAAGCGTAGATAATTTATTAGAAGCGATTGAAGAAAGTAAAAACAATTCTCTTGAGAGGCTTATATTTGGATTGGGTATTCCTCATGTAGGAGAAAAAACAGCTAAAATTTTAGCGGCTCGTTATAAAGATTTAGATAGTTTTATGGAAGCGTCTCTAGAAGAATTAACGAGTATTAATGATATAGGGGAAATAATCGCAAAAAGTATTAAACATTATTTTGGACAAGATGTTAATTGGAATTTAGTTCATCAATTAAAGAGCTTAGGAATAAATACTATTTATTTAGGCGCCAATGTAGAAATTGATAAAAATTTTGAAGGAAAAACATTCGTAATTACTGGAACTTTATCAAGTCTATCTAGGGATGAAGCGAAGGACCGGGTTGAACTGCTAGGGGGAAAAACTTCATCTTCTGTTAGTAAAAAAACAAATGTAGTGATAGTGGGAGAAAATCCTGGAAGCAAATACGATAAAGCTGTAGAATTGAATATTGAAGTATGGGATGAGTCAAAATTTATATCAATGTTAAATAATAAATAAAAATTTGGATAAAATAATACTGGTGAAGATATGAGACATAGTAAAAATGTATATAGAAAAATATATAGTTTAGGAAAAAAGTATTATAAAAAAGCAAATGATTTTAATAACGAAAAAAACAAACATTAGGCAACTTCAATATACCTAATATCTAGATATGAATATCATAAGACTAGATAGGAGGAAAATAAATGTTCGGTGGATGTTGTCATGATAGACAAAATGAATTTAATCAAACTTTTGTAGGTGAAAATGATATCAATATGGATATTGATGTGAATATGGCTGGAGGAAACATCAACATGGGAGCTGCTCAAGGCATGATGATGGCTCCTTCAATGATGGGAACAGTACAATCTCCGATTATTGAACCAATGCAAGAAAGAGTTGTTCATAGAACAATTTTGCATGATGTGCCTCATGTATGTCCTCAAAGAACTAAAATAGTTAATCATCATGTATTTAGACATACTTATAGACCAACACATACTTGTTGCGAGGAAAATACATGTACGAATGTTCAATGCGGTTCTTGTTGCCAATTTAGATAAAAAAGTTCCTATTGGAACTTTTTTTATTAACTAAATATATGTTACAATCTTATTAGAAATAACTTAGGTGGTGATATAATGATTAAATATAGTGATGAAGAGGGATTTATAAAAGCAAAGGGAATAAAATTTAGAGAAGGACAAGACAAAAATATAGTTTTGCCTAAAGTAGCTGTTGGGGTATTTTCAAGACATCTATTTAATGATGTGATAGAGAAATTTAGTTGTAAAGAAGTAGGCTATATTTCGACAGCTAACATGGAAAAAAATGTTTATATTTTAAGATATAAAAATGATGAGATAACCTTTTTTATGGCAGGTGTAAGTGGACCATGGATTAGTGCAGATATAGAAGAATTAAGTGCGCAAGGTGTAAAAAAGTTTGTTATATTTGGAAATTGCGGAGTACTAGATGCAAATATAGAGGATTGTTCTATTATAATCCCTACTATGGCTTTTAGAGATGAAGGTACTAGTTATCATTATTTATCAGATACTGATACTATTGATTTAAACCCTAAATATATTGATGCTTTTATTGAAGTATTAAATAATTATAATTTTGCTTATACTAAGGGCTATACTTGGACTACCGATGCGTTTTACAGAGAGACCAAAGAAAAAATAAATTGTTTTAAACAAAAAGGTGCTGTGTGTGTTGAGATGGAAGGAGCAGTTATTGCCTCTGTTTGCAAAAGAAATAAACTAGACTATTTTACCTTTTATTATGCTGGAGATAATTTAGATAGTACGGAATGGGATGAAAGAAGTTTGTCTGGTTTATCCAATTTAGATAAGAAAAAGCAAGTGATGCTTTTAGCTTTGGATTTGGCTTTGAAGATCAATAACTAACAAAAATTACATTGTAAAAAGGGAGGCTATTAAAATGAAAGTATTAACTGTTAAGAATCCTTGGGCATCCTTGATTGTTGAAGGCTATAAGAAATATGAATTTAGAAGTTGGAAAACCAATTATAGAGGTAAAATATTAATCCACGCCGGATTAAATATAGAAAAAGATATGCTTCTTAGATTTGACAATTATAATTTGAATTGTGTCAACGGTGCGATTATTGGAGAAGCTGATTTGGTTGATTGTATTTTAGTTGATAAAAAACTTAATGAGGATTTAAGAAATATAGATCCAGTTGTATATGGTAAGAGTAATCATGTAGAAACTTATGCATGGAAATTAGAAAACATTAAAAAGTATAAAAAGCCAATTTTTATTAAAGGAAAATTAGGCCTTTGGAATTATGAAAAATAAAAACTACGTTATATTAAGCGTAGTTTTATTATGTAAACACAGTTGTGTTAAAATTACTTTTCAAAATCATCAAATAAAAGACCAACATTAATGATTCCAGCTAAACCTATAACTGTATAGATTACTCTTGATACAACTTCTTCCGCTCCACCAAATAGTGATGCGACTAAATCAAACTCGAATAATCCAACAAGTCCCCAGTTTAACGCACCTATAATCGTTAATACCAGTGCAACTTTTTGTAATGTTTGCATATTATTCCTCCTTTTTGTCTCGCTCACTATTATGATAGACAATTATTTTAAAATTATTCACGAATAATAGATAAATAGTTCCATATAATTAAATGAAAATAAAAATTATGGGGTGAAAAATGAAAAAATTAATTATTTTGGGTACAATAATAATAATGTTATTTGTGACTGGATGTGGAAAAAAAGATGCAGGAGATATTATTAAAGACTTAGATAAAAAAGTTAGTTCAGCTACATCATATCAGGTTGAAGGTAGACTACAAATAACAAATAATGATGATACATATAATTATGATGTTACAGTATCATATCAAAAACCAAATAAATATCGTGTAAGTTTAGTTAATACTTCTAATGATCATGAGCAAATAATTTTAAAAAATGATGAAGGAGTTTATGTTGTAACGCCTTCATTAAATAAAAGTTTTAAATTTCAAAGTGATTGGCCAAATAACAATTCACAGGTTTATTTATTAAATTCTATAATTAGTGACGTTAACAATGATGGTGATAGGATTTTTGAAGAAAATAAAGAAGGATATATGATCACTACAAAAGTTACTTATCCTAATAATACAAACTTAATAAAGCAAAAAATAACAATGGATAAGAATTTAATGTTCAAAACAATAGAGGTTTTAGATTCTAATGATATACCTCAGATGGTGATGAAGTTTAATTCTATAGATTTAAAAGCAAATTTTGATGATGATTTTTTTGACTTAGATAGTATTATTGAGCAGATAGATACAAACGTAGAAGAAAAAACAGAGGAATCAAACGCTATTGATGATATTATATATCCTTTATATATACCGATGGGAACTTCCTTGGTAGATAAAGAAAAGGTAGCTAAAACAGATGGTGAGAGAATTATTTTAACATTTGATGGAGAGAAACCATTTTTATTGGTAGAAGAAACAGTAAGTATAGAAGAAGAATTTTCTGTGATACCTACTTATGGCGATCCATTATTGCTAGCAGATACAGTTGCAGCATTATCCTCAAATTCAATTTCATGGGTTAGTAATGGTATAGAATATTACATTGTATCTGATGCGATGAGTCAAGTAGAGTTAATAGAAATTGCAAGTTCTATAAACACTGTCGCAACTATAAAATAAACACTTTTGTGTTTATTTTTTTTTAATAGGGTGATATAATTTTAACTAGGTGATTAATTATGGCAAAAAAAGAAGTAAAAAAAGTGAAAAAGAATAAAAAAACTATTGGAAAGACACCTGCTCATTACGACAGTGAAGTTGTTAGAATAGTAAAAATTGCTGTGTCTATCATTATTACTTTTGCTATTGTTTATTTTATTACAGAATTTATAAACGAACAAAGAAATAAAGCTGACAAGCAAGAAGTAGAAATTCAAAATGTAGAAATTTTAATGGGGGAAACATTTGAAAAAAAAGATAGTGAATATATAATTGTTTATTATGATTTTGAAGATAAAATGTACTCTGAATTATATTCAATGTTAGTTGAAAATTATAATTCTGTTAAGTCAGATATTCCTATGTATAAAGTTGATTTATCTACTAACTTTAGTAAAAAATATATGGCAGGGGATGAAGAAGTTTCTAATATAAATCCAACGTCATTATCCAACTTAAAAGTAAAGGGAGATACTTTAATTAGAATTAAAGATAAGACTGTAATTAAATATGTTGAAGGAAAAGACAACATTAAGAACTATATAAATGAGATAATTAAATAAGATGTCATAAAGACATCTTTTTTTGTTTTTTATTTTTTATAACTATGTTAGAATATAAAATATAGATAATAACATAGAGGTGTACTTATGGCTAATATAAAGAAAGAAAACAAAAAAGTAATAAATAAGAAATACAAAGTAAAAGAGACTAAAAAAAATAAAAATTCTAAAAAGGTTAAAGGGAATTTTAATACTATAGAAGTTATTGCAGTTATGATTATTACTGCATTGTTTGGCGTTTTTATTGGGAGTGTAGCAACTTACTTTGCAATAAATAGTAGATATAGGGTTAATAATAAAAATATAAAAGAACTTATATCGGTTTATGATGAAGTGGTAGAAGGTTATTATGGTGAAATAAATGATGAAGAATTGTTAGAAGCGGGAATTAAAGGAATGATAGATTATTTAGAAGACCCATATTCAAGTTATTTGGATTCAGAAGTGTCCAAAGAGTTTAATGAAACAATAGAAGGTGAATATGTTGGTTTAGGTGCTGAAATTTCTCAAAATTTTGAAACCAAACAATTAACGGTTGTAACAGTGTTTAAAAATAGCCCTGCAGAAAAAAGTGGTCTTAAGGTACATGATGTAATTTATAAAGTAGATAATAAACCAGTAGAGGAACTATCTTTAAATGAAATTACTGAAATAATAAAGAATGGTGATATTGGTACTACGGTAAAACTTAATGTTAAAAGAGAAGGAAAAGATATTGTTGTAGAGTTTCAAAGAGGTAAAGTTGAACTTACATCAGTTACAGGAGAAATAATAGAAAAAAGCAACAAAAAAATAGGATTCGTACGAATTGATGTTTTTGCTAAAAATTCATACAAACAATTCGAAAGTGTTATTAATGATTTAAAACAACAAGGAATGGAATCGCTTATTATTGATGTCCGCGATAACAGTGGGGGATATTTGACTACTGTTAAATCTATAGCAGATATGTTTCTAGATAAAAACGAAGTTATATTCATAGTAAAAGATAAAAACGGAGAAGAAAAACAATTGTCCACTAAGAAAAAATCTATAGATGTTCCTGTAGTAGTATTAATAAATGGAGGTAGTGCTTCTGCTTCTGAAATTTTGGCGGCAGCTTTAAATGAAAATTTAGGTGCAGATTTAGTTGGGCTAAAAACCTATGGTAAAGGTTCTGTTCAAACAACAAAAACATTAAACAGTGGAGCCATTATTAAATACACTATTCAAGAATGGTTAACACCAGCAGGAAAAAGTATAGAAGATAATGGTGTTTCTCCTACCGTAGAGATAGAGCTTAGTGAAGCTTATTATAATGAACCAACAAAAGAAAATGACAATCAATTACAAAAAGCTCTCGAAATTTTATTGTTACAAAAATAATCCTAAAAGAGTTGTTTTTTCTTCCAAAGGTTTATGTAATTTGTTACAATAATTCTATAATAAAATAAAAAGGTGGTGAAAAATATGAGAAACAAAATAACGTGTATGTTAGCTATGATTATAACACTTCTTATGCTTTTAAGCCCAATAGAAGCAAGTGCAGATCAATTGTTTTTTGATAGTACAGCCTATTCTAAATATGTGAGTGTAGGTTCTGAATTCATTTATTCAGTTAATGTAGGTAAACACTATCCTCACAAATTTAATGGAGTAGTTACATTTGATAATAGTATTCTAGAAGTTGTTAAAGTGGAAAGTGTTTATGTTGGCGATGATGATGTGACTTCGGGAGAGCAAGGGACTATAACATATAGTGTTAGTGGCAACCAATTAATTATTGATTTTAATCCTGCAAAGCAAGAAAATGTTTTGGTGACATTTAAAGTTAAAGGATATCCAAGTGATGGGGCTACTACTGTTAAGGTAAAATCAAATGATAATAGATGGTTTGGTGAGCCTTCGGATACAATGACTGTAATTAAACCGAGTGAATGTCCTGGTTGCCCTACTTGTGAAAAGGATGAAACGGAATGTCCTGTTTGCGAAAAATGTGAGGCTGTAAAAGAAGAGAAAAACGAAAACAAAAACAACGATACTGACAACAACAAAGATAATATACTTCTTTATTCTGCGCTAGGTGCATGTGGAGTTTTATCAATAGCAGTTTTAGTGTTAGCGTTTAGAAAAAATAAATAATTATATAGCGCGTTTTCTATAAAGAAAGCGCGTTTTTTTATTTTGGTAATAAAAACTAATAAAAACTTCAAAAAAAACTTGTCAAAACACGCATAGATGTGATATACTTTTGTTTGTGTGGCATGCTTAGATGTGTGAGGTTGCTGATACGCCAGGTTAAGTTGGTATAAAAAATCAGGTTATTCATACGGAGCAAGTCTATACTAGATATAGGCGAAGGGAGGACATAAAATGTCAAACAAAGTTCGTGTTAAACTTCAAGCATATGATCATAGAGTGCTTGATAACGCTACAACTAAGATAGTTGAAACAATCAAAAGAACAGGTGGAGAAATTAGTGGGCCAGTACCACTACCAACTGAAATTGAAAAAATCACTATTTTAAGAGCTGTTCACAAATACAAAGATAGTCGTGAGCAATTCGAAATGCGTACACATAAGAGGTTAATCGATATCAAAAATCCAAGTAAGGAAACAATCGATGCATTAACTCACTTAGACATACCAAGTGGTGTTGATATTAAAATTAAATTATAGTAGGAGGAAACGAATATGAAAGGAATCTTAGGGAAAAAGATCGGAATGACTCAAGTGTTTACTGAAAATGGTAAATTAATTCCGGTTACTGTTATTGAAGTAGAACCAAATGTTGTTACTCAAATCAAAACAGTTGAAAAAGATGGTTATGACGCTATTCAACTTGGCGCAGTTACTATTAAAGAGAAATCTAGTAACAAAGCTAAGATAGGTCATACAAACAAAGCTAATACAGCTCCTAAGCGCTTCTTAAGAGAAATCAGAGGTGTTAACGTTAATGATTACACATTAGGGCAAGTTATTAGTGCAGATATTTTCACAAAAGGTGAAATCGTTGACGTTAGTGGAATCAGCAAAGGTAAAGGGTTCCAAGGTGTTATTAAACGTCACAACCAAAGCCGTGGTCCTATGGGACATGGTTCTCAATACCATAGAGGAGTAGGTTCAATGGGTACTTTACTTCCTATGCACGTATTAAAAGGTAAGAAATTACCAGGTCATATGGGTAATGTTGCTACAACTATTCAAAACTTAGAAGTTGTATCAATCGACTTAGAAAACAATGTTATCTTAATTAAAGGTAACGTACCAGGTCCAAAAAAATCTTTAGTTATGATTAAGACTTCAGTAAAAAAAGGTGAAAAAGTAAATGAGATGGAAGAACTTATCTCTTACGAAGTAATCGAAGAAGAAGCAACTGTAGAAAATACTGCTGAAGAAGCAGTAGAAGAAGTTGTTGCAACTGAAGAAGTTAGTACTGAAGAATAATCATCACATAGAAATTGCAAGACTAAAAATTAAATGTGATGAAAGGAGGAATTAGAGATGAAACAAAAACTTTTAAATATTAAAGGTGAAGAAGTTAAGGACATTAAAATAAATAAAGAAGTGTTTGGTATTGAACCAAATAACAAAGTTTTACATGATGCAATCATTTTAACAAGAGCGTCATTAAGACAAGGTACTCATAAGACAAAAGTTCGTTCAGAAGTTAGCGGTGGTGGAAGAAAGCCATGGCGTCAAAAAGGTACAGGTCGTGCTCGTCAAGGGTCAATCAGAGCTGTACAATGGGTTGGTGGAGGAATAGCATTCGGACCTCAACCAAGAGATTATAGTAAGAAAATGAATCGTAAGGAAAGAAGGTTAGCGTTAAAGAGTGCTTTAGCTGTTAAAGCAAGTGACTTCATAATTCTTGATGAATTAAAAGTTGCTACACCAAAAACTAAAGAAATGCTAGCTATCCTTACAACATTAAAAGTAAATAATGTAAAAACATTAATCGTAGTTAATGAATTAGATGAAAACATTATCTTAGCTACAAGGAATTTAGACAATGTTACATTGTTAGAAGCTAATGAAATAAATGTATTAGATTTAATTGCTAACGAAAAAGTTGTTATTACAGAAGAAGCAATCAAGAAAATTGAGGAGGTGCTAGCATAATGAATACAAAATATTTAGAAATTATTAAAGCACCAGTTATTACTGAAAAAAGTAGTGCATTAGCTCAAGAAGGAAAATATGCTTTTAAAGTAGATCCAAAAGCTAATAAAACTGAAATTAAAGAAGCTATTGAAAAAATATTTAAAGTTAAAGTAGAAAGCATTTCTACAATTAATGCTAAAACAAAGAAAAGAAGAGTAGGACGTTATACTGGTTTAACAAATCGTTACAAAAAAGCTATTGTTAAATTAGCAGAAGGTCAAACTATCGATCTTAATTAGAGGAGGGTAACATAAAATGGCAATTAGAAATTTTAAACCAACTACTAATGCTAGACGTAAGATGTCTACATTAATAAACGAAGAGATCACTACAAGCACTCCTGAAAAAAGTTTGGTAGTTACTTTAAAGAAAAATGGTGGTCGTAATAACCAAGGAAGAATTACTGTAAGACATCACGGTGGTGGAGAAAAAAGAAAATACAGACTTATTGATTTCAAAAGAGATAAAAGAGATATTCCTGGTAAAGTAGCAACAATCGAATATGATCCAAACAGAAGTGCAAATATTGCATTAATTAATTATAGAGATGGAGAAAAAAGATACATAATTGCTCCAAAAGGATTAACAGTAGGTATGGAAATTATGGCTGGTGAAACCGCTGATATCAAAGTTGGCAACAGCTTACCGCTATTAAGCATACCAGTTGGTACTGTAATTCATAATATAGAATTAAAACCTGGAAAAGGTGGAGAATTAGCAAGAAGTGCTGGAGCAAGTGCACAAATTCTTGGTAGAGAAGGAAGATATGTAATGATTCGTCTATCAAGTGGAGAACAAAGATTAGTTCTTGGTACTTGTTATGCAACTATCGGTGCAGTAGGAAATGAAGATTACGAATTAGTAAAACTTGGAAAAGCTGGACGTAGTCGTCACTTAGGTATTAGACCTACAGTACGTGGTTCTGTTATGAACCCTAACGATCACCCACACGGTGGTGGTGAAGGACGTGCACCAATCGGTAGAAAAGGACCAGTTACTCCTTGGGGTAAACCTGCTCTTGGTTACAAAACACGTAAGAGAAAAGCGTCTGATAAACTTATTGTGCGTCGTCGCAATAGTAATTAAGGAGGATAGAGTTAATTATGGCTAGAAGTTTAAAAAAAGGACCTTATGTATTCGATAGATTACTAAAAAAGGTACAAGAATTAAATAAAAGCGGAAAAAAAGAAGTATTAAAAACATGGTCACGCCGTTCAACAATATATCCTGATTTTATTGGACACACATTCGCAGTACATAACGGTAAAGAATTTATTCCAGTTTATGTAACTGAAGATATGGTTGGACATAAACTTGGAGAATTTGCTTTAACTCGTAAATTCGGTGGTCATGGCGAAAACAAAAAGAAATAATGACTAGGAGGAAATGAAAATGGAAGCAAAGGCAATCGCAAAAACTCTTAGAGTATCACCAATTAAAGCAAGATTAGTTGTTGATTTAATTCGTGGTAAAGATGTTAATGTTGCATTAAACATATTAAATAATATGAATAAAAAGCCAGCTAGGCTTACAAAGAAAGTTTTAGATTCAGCAATTGCAAATGCGGTTAATAATTTAAAACTAGATGCAAATACTCTATATGTTAAAGAAGCAAGAGTAGATGCAGGTCCTGTGATGAAAAGACACATGTATGATTCACGTAGTCATATAGGACACAACGATAAGAGAACTAGTCACATTATTATCACTGTGGCTAGCAAATAATCTGATAGGAGGTTAGTATGGGACAAAAGGTCAGTCCAATAGGACTTAGAATCGGTATCAACAAATCTTGGGAAGCTAACTGGTATGCTGCTGGTAAAGATTTTTCTAAATACTTAGAAAATGATATTCAAATTCGTAAGTATGTTACTAAGAATTTAAAAGATGCGGCTGTTAGTAAGGTTGAAATCGAAAGAAATAATAAAAGAACAGAAGTTATTATTCACACTGCTAAACCAGGTGTTATCATCGGTCGTGGTGGAGAAGAAATAGAGAAAATTAAAAAAGCTATGTCTAAAATGGTTGGTGAAGATGTTCAAATCTCAATCGTAGACGTAAAAAAACCTGACGTTGATGCAGCATTAGTTGCAGCAAGCATTGCCAATCAAATCGAAAATAGAGCATCATTTAGAATGGCTCAAAAAAGAGCGATTAGAAATGCTATGAAAGCAGGAGCTAAAGGAATTAAAACTTTAGTATCTGGACGTTTAGGTGGAGCTGATATAGCTCGTGGTGAAGGATATTCAGAAGGAACAATTCCACTACACACATTAAGAGCTGATATAGATTATGCACATGCTGAAGCTGATACTACATTTGGTAAAATCGGTGTTAAAGTATGGATCTATAAAGGGGAAATTCTTGAAGATAAAAAGGCTAAAGGAGGTAATTAATTATGGCATTAATTCCATCAAGAACTAAATATCGTCGTGTTCATAGATTACCTTACGAAGGCAAAGCAAAAGGTAATAAAGAGTTACATTTTGGTACTTATGGATTGATGGCAATGGAAGGTGCTTGGATTACAACAAATCAAATCGAAGCAGCTCGTGTAGCGATGACTCGTTACATGAAACGTGGAGGAAAAGTATGGATTAACATTTTCCCACATATGCCATTGACTAAAAAACCATTAGGAACACGTCAAGGAAAAGGTAAAGGTAATGTAGAAGCATGGGTAGCTGTAGTTAAATCAGGAAAAATCATGTTTGAAGTTGCTGGGGTATCTGAAGAAATCGCAAGAGAAGCTTTAAGACTTGCAGCACACAAATTACCAATCAAAACAAAATTCGTAATGAAAGAAAATGGTGGTGATATAAATGAAGGTTAATGAAATAAGAAATCTAACCACTGAAGAAATTATCGCAAAGATTAAAGAATCAAAAGAAGAATTATTTAATTTACGTTTCCAACAAGCAACAGGTAATTTAGAAAAACCTTCAAG
This sequence comes from Bacilli bacterium, assembly GCA_017435255.1. Classification (GTDB taxonomy): domain Bacteria; phylum Bacillota_I; class Bacilli_A; order RF39; family UBA660; genus RGIG3091. The sequence goes on from JAFSFI010000010.1 coordinate 30,996, forward strand.
AATCAAAGACTTAAGACATCAAGTAGCAAGACTTAAAACAGTATTGCGCGAACGTGAAATGAGTAAATAGGAGGGTTAATATGGAAAAAGTAAGAAAAGAATTAGTTGGAAAAGTAGTAAGTGCTAAAAACAATAAGACAATTACTGTTTTAGTAGAAACATATAAAAAACATCCATTGTACGGTAAAAGAGTAAAATACTCTAAAAAATACGCTGTACACGATGAAACAAATAAAGCTAAAGAAGGAGATGTAGTTAGAATAGTGGAAACAAAACCAATATCAGCTACAAAAAGATTCTATTTAGCAGAAATAGTAAAAGAAGCAGTTATTTTATAACTTAGGTGAAGGAGGATTAATTATGCTTCAACAAGAAAGTCGTTTAAAAGTTGCTGACAACTCAGGTGCAAGAGAACTATTAGTAATCAGAGTACTTGGTGGAAGCAAAGTAAAAACTGGTAATATCGGTGACATAGTTGTTGGTACAATTAAAAAAGCCACACCTAATGGAACTGTACCAAAAGGAAAAGTAGTTAAAGCTGTTATCGTAAGAAGTAAACAAGGTGTTAGAAGAGAAGATGGATCATACATCAAGTTCGATGACAATGCATGTGTTATCATTAAAGATGACAAGAGTCCAGTAGGAACTCGTATCTTTGGACCAGTAGCACGTGAACTTCGTGAAAAAGATTTTATGAAAATAGTATCTTTAGCTAAAGAAGTGCTATAAGGAGGATATTATGAATTTAAAAGTAGGAGATAAAGTAGTAGTTATCGCTGGATCTAGTAAGGGTAAAGAAGGAAAAATCTTAAGAACTCTTAAAAATGAAAATAAAGTAATAGTTGAAGGATGTAATATCATCAAAAAACATAAAAAAGGTAATGGACAAGAAACAGGTGGAATTCTTGAAGTAGAAGCACCTATCCATGCTTCAAATGTTATGATACTAGATCCTAAAACAAAAAAAGGTACTAGAATCGGGCATACAACTGATAAAAATAATAAAAAAATAAGAATAGCTAAAAAATCTAGCGAAAAGATTGATTAGTGGAAGGAGGGTATTATATGAACCGCCTAAAAGAAAAGTATTTAAATGAAATAGTTCCAAGTTTAACAAGTAAATATAATTATAAGACTGTAATGGAAGTTCCTAAACTAGAGAAAGTAGTAATCAATATCGGTGTAGGAGATGCAACTACTAATTCTAAATTATTAGAAGCAGCAGTTAAAGAACTAGAGTTAATTTCGGGACAAAAACCTGTTATTACTAAAGCTAAAAAGTCTATTGCAGGATTTAAATTAAGAGAAGGACAATCAATTGGATGTAAAGTTACATTAAGAGGAGAAAACATGTTTAACTTTATCGATAAGTTAATATCTATTGGATTACCTCGTGTACGTGACTTTAGAGGTGTATCTCCAAAAGCATTTGATGGTAGAGGAAATTACACATTAGGAATTAAAGAGCAATTGATTTTCTCAGAAATAGAATATGACAATGTAGTAAAAGTTAGAGGTATGGATATCGTATTTGTAACAACTGCAAAATCAAACGAAGAAGCTTATGATTTATTAAATGAACTTGGTGTTCCATTTAGAAAGTAATCGGAGGGTAAATAATGGCAAAGAAAAGTATGATTGTTAAAGCTAACAAAAAGCAAAAATTCAAAGTTCGTGAATATACACGTTGTAAAAGATGTGGAAGACCTCATGCTGTATTAAGTAAATTTGGGATCTGCCGTATTTGCTTTAGAGAATTAGCTTATAAAGGACAAATACCAGGTGTTAGAAAGTCAAGCTGGTAATTGGGAAGGAGGAATATAAAATGGCTGTAGTAACTGATACAATTGCAGATATGCTTACTCGTATTCGTAATGCTAACGCAATGCGTTATATCGAAGTTTCAGTACCTGCTTCTAAATTGAAAGAAGAACTTGCAAGAATTTTAAAAGAAGAAGGATTTATAGAAGATTATAAAATCGTTAAAAAGGATGTTCAAGGAACAATCGTTTTAACACTTAAATATGGAAAAAATAAAGAAAGAGTAATTACTGGATTAAAACGTATTTCTAAACCAGGATTAAGAGTTTATGTTAAGAGTGATGAAGTACCTAAAGTACTTAACGGATTAGGAATTGCAATTATTTCTACATCTAAAGGAATCATGACAGACAAACAAGCTCGCAAAGAAAACCTTGGTGGAGAAGTATTAGCTTATATTTGGTAATCTAAAGTGTAAGGAGGACCTAAAATGAGTCGTATAGGAAATAGAAAACTTGTAATACCTGACGGTGTTACAGTTGCAGAAGAAAATGGTATCGTTACTGTAAAAGGACCTAAGGGAGAACTTACTACTTCATTAGTAAAAGGGATTACTTTAAAAGTAGAAGAAAACACTTTAGAAGTACTAAGAGAAAGTGATGATATTAAAGCAATGCATGGTACAATCAATGCTAACATCAATAATATGATGATTGGCGTAAGCAAAGGTTATGAAAAACAATTAGAAATAATTGGTGTAGGTTACCGTTTTGCATTAAAAGGAAATCAAATAGTGATCAGTGCAGGATATTCACATCCAGTTGAAATGGAAATACCTGCAGGACTTACTGTTGAAGTTCCAACAAATACAGAACTTACTGTTAAAGGAATCGATAAGGTTTTAGTAGGTGAGTTCGCAGCTAACATTCGTAAAGTAAGAAAACCTGAACCATATAAAGGTAAAGGAATCCGTTATAAAGATGAACATGTTCGTCGTAAAGAAGGAAAGAAAGCTGCTTAAAATATAAGATAAGGAGAAGTTACTTATGATAAGAAAAGTATCAAGAAATGTTATGCGTAAAGCTAGACACGAAAGAGTAAGAGCAAAAGTTCATGGAACTAGCGCTGTGCCAAGACTTAATGTGTTTAGATCAAATTCAAATATTTTTGCACAAATTATTGATGATGAAGCTGGTATAACTTTAGTTTCTGCATCATCACTTGATAAAGATTTGAAATTAGAAAACGGAAGTAACATAGAAGCTGCTACTAAAGTAGGTGAATTAGTTGCTGAAAAAGCTAAAAAAGCAAAAATCACTGAAGTAGTATTTGATAGAGGTGGATATCTTTATCATGGACGTGTTAAAGCTTTAGCTGAAGCTGCACGTAATAAAGGATTAGAATTCTAAGAGGAGGGTAATTTATGCAAAATAGAAATAATGACCCAAAAGCAAAGCTTTTTGAAGAACAAGTTATCGAAGTAAAAAGCGTTGTAAAAGTTAACAAAGGTGGTAGGCAAAGACGTTTTTCTGCTACAGTTGTTGTAGGGGACAGAAAAGGTAAAGTTGGATTAGGTATGGGTAAAGCTAATGAAGTACCTGATGCAATCAAAAAAGCAATTCAAGCTGCAAATAAAAATATGATTAAAGTACACCTAACTGATAATAGAACGATTGCCCACGATGTAATAGGTACTAGAGGAGCTGCTAAAGTTATGTTAAAACCAGCTGCTGCCGGTACTGGAGTTATTGCTGGTGGAGCAGTTCGTGCTGTATTAGAACTTGCTGGAATTCGTGACATTTTATCAAAATCACTTGGATCAAGAACTAAAAATAACATGGCTAACGCTACAATGGATGCACTAAAACAATTAAAAACACCTGAACACACTGCTGAATTAAGAGGAAAAACAGTAGAGGAGATTTTAGGATAATGAAATTACATGAATTAGAAAAAAACATTGGTGCAACAAGTTCAAGAAAAAGAGTAGGTCGTGGACCAGGTTCAGGTTTAGGTAAAACAAGTGGTAAAGGACAAAAAGGTCAAAATTCTAGAAGTGGTGGAGGAGTAAAAGCTACATTTGAAGGTGGACAATTACCTTTATATAGAAGATTACCAAAAAGAGGATTCTCAAACTTCAAATTTAAAACTACTTATGCAGTAGTAAATGTTGGAGATTTGAACAGATTCGAAGATGGTACTTTAGTTACTCCAGCGCTACTTAAAGAAGTAGGATTAGCAAGTAAAGAGTTAGATGGAATTAAAATTTTAGGAAACGGAAGCTTAGAAAAGAAATTAACTATTCAAGCTCATAAAGTTTCAAAAAGCGCAGTAGAAAAGATAGAAGCATCTGGAAGTAAAATTGAGGTGATCTAATATGTTTCAACCATTGAAACAATTAATGTCACCTATCAATAAAGATTTAAGACAAAGAATCTTGTTCACATTAGGTGCATTATTGATATTTGTTGTAGGTACTGGAATTCAAATTCCAGGTACAGCAGATGTCACTGGGAGTTTAGGTTTTTTAGAATTAATTAATGTTATGGGTGGAGGAGCTCTTAAGCAATTTTCAATATTTGCATTAGGAGTTATGCCTTACATCACAGCATCAATTATTACACAATTATTACAAATGGATATTATTCCATACTTTAGTGAGTTAAAAAATCAAGGACCTGTTGGTCGTCAAAAGATAAATCAAATCAATAGATATATGGGTATTATATTTGCCTTTATCGAAGGGCTAGCATTTGCTTTTGCGTTCTTAGGTGCTGGCAAGTCAACATTAGATTATATGTATGTTGCTACAATTATGACTGCAGGTACCGCATTCCTATTATGGTTAGGTGATCAAATAACTCAAAAAGGTATAGGTAATGGTATATCATTAATTATTATGGCAGGTATTATCTCGACATTACCAACAATGTTTGTTACTGCTTTCAATGAATTGGTTTTTGAAAGAGGATTAGCACTACCATTAGGTATTGCCGCATTTGTTGGATTTGTAATAATTTATTTCTTAATAATTATAGGAGTAATATTTGTAGAAAATTCAGAGCGTAAAATTACTATCCAATATGCAAATAAAACAAGTAGTGCATTTGGAAGTAATCAATCATTTATGCCTATGAAAGTGAATTCAGCAGGAGTTGTACCAGTTATCTTTGCATCAAGCTTACTTGCAATACCAGCAACGATAGCTCAATTTGTAAAGAATGAAGCATTTACTAATTTTGTAAATACTTATTTAAACTATACAACACCAGTAGGATTCTTAATATTTGTAGTATTAATTTATTTCTTTGCATATTTCTATACGTTCTTGCAATTAAAACCAGATGAATTAGCAAAGAACTTACAAGATAATGGTGGATTTATCCCAGGAGTTCGTCCTGGAAAAGATACTGAAAAATATATTGGAAGTATTTTATCTAAATTAACTATTGTTGGTGGTTTATTCTTAGTTATAATTTCTGGGTTACCAATTATTTTTAGTAACATAACCAAGTTGCCAGCAAGTGTAACAATTGGTGGAACTAGTTTACTTATCGTGGTTGGTGTTGCCTTAGAAACTTATAAACAATTAGAGGGTAGTTTGGTTACTAGAACATATAAGAAGGGATATAGTAGAAGATAATATGAAAAATTTAATACTAATTGCTGCACCTGGTGCAGGTAAAGGAACTTTGGCAAAAGACTTAAAGGAAAAATATGGCTATACACACATTTCCACTGGAGATTTGTTAAGAGAAGCTGCAGCTAAAGGTGATGAACTTGGTAACAAGATTCACGAAACTTTAACTAAAGGAGAATTTGTTAGTGATGACATTGTTCTTGCTGCTTTAAAAAACAGACTAATGAATGATGACTGTGAAAATGGATATATTTTAGATGGATATCCAAGAACAGTGAAACAAGCTGAAATGTATGACGATATAGTTAAAGAAATAAATAAAGATTTAGGAATGGTAATCGTTCTTGATATTGATAAAGAGTTGTTAATAGAAAGAATTACTGGTAGAAGATTATGCCGTGGATGTGATGCTATTTACAATATTTATAATCCTGAACTTTCGCCAAAAGATGAACATACTTGTGACAAGTGTGGCGGTGAATTATATCAAAGAAGTGATGATAATTTGGAATCGCTTGAAACTAGATATAATACTTATATAGAAAAAACACAACCATTAATTGATTATTATAATAATAAAAATTGTTTATATAGAGTAAGCAGTAACGAAGGTTCAAAGGTTACTTTGAAACGCGTTATTGAATTGCTTGAAACACAAGGTGATAGTGTTGATAAAAATTAAAAGTGATCGAGAAATCGAATTGCTTGAAAAAGCAGGTCATATTGTTTATTTGACCCATCAATATTTAAAACCTTATATTAAAGAAGGTATAACAACAAAAGAGTTAGATACTTTAGCAGAAAAATTTATTTTAAGCCAAGGTGCTACTCCATCTTTTAAAGGATATAACGGATTTCCGGGATCCATATGTACTAGTATAAACAATCAAGTAGTACATGGGATCCCAGGGAAGACAAAACTTAAAAAAGGTGATATAATATCAATCGATATTGGGGCTTGTTATAAAGGTTATCATGGTGACTCTGCTTGGAGCTATCCAGTTGGAGAAATTAACAATGATAAAAAATATCTTCTAGATCATACAGAAAAATCCTTATATGAAGGATTAAAACAAGTAAAACCAGGCAATAGAATAGGTGATATAGGTCATGCTATTGAAGAATATGCTAATAAATATCATTTAGGAGTTGTTCTAGAACTTGTTGGACATGGTGTAGGTAGCAATTTACACGAAGAACCAGATGTACCCAATTATGGTAGGGCTGGAACTGGGCCAATTCTTAAAGAAGGAATGGTAATTGCTATTGAACCGATGTTAAATTTAGGAAGCCCTAATATATACATGTTAGAAGATGGATGGACAATTGAAACAGATGACTACAGTCCGTCAGCTCATTTTGAACATACTGTAGTAGTAACCAAAGATGGATACAAAATATTAACGGGAGAGTGAAGAGATGGCTAAAGACGATACAATTGAGATCGAAGGAAAAGTTCAAGAAGTATTACCTGGAGGTAAGTTTAAAGTAGAACTTGAAAATGGACACATTGTGGAAGCTCACGTTTCTGGTAAAATCCGAATGAATTACATTCGCATCTTACCGGGGGATACCGTAATGCTAGAACTATCGCCTTATGATTTAACACGTGGGCGTATAACCTATAGGAAATAATAGGAGGGATAATAATGAAAGTAAAAGCATCAGCAAAGAAAATTTGTGATAAATGCAAAGTTATTAAACGTAATGGTAAAATTAGAATTATTTGTGAAAATCCAAAACACAAACAAAGACAAGGTTAATGAAAGGAAGTGTATTCTATGGCACGTATTAAAGGTGTAGATATACCAAACGATAAACATGTTGAAATTTCACTGACATATATTTATGGTATAGGTAGAAATTTATCTAAGAAGATTTTGGCAGATGCAGGTGTTGAACCTACTAAAAAAGTTAAAGACTTAGATAACGATGAATTAAACAAAGTTCGTGATGAAGTTGGTAAATACGTAGTTGAAGGAGATTTAAGAAGAGATGTTAATATGAATATCAAAACTAAAATGGAAATCAATTCTTACCAAGGAACTCGTCATAAAAAAGGTTTACCTGTAAGAGGGCAATCAACTAGAAGTAACGCACGTACTCGTAAGGGAAAAGGTAAAACAATCGCCAATAAAAAGAAATAATAAAAAATAGTTAAAAAGGAGGTCAAACTTATGGCTTATAAAACTAGAAAAAGAAAAGTTAAAAAGAATGTTCCTGAAGGTGTAGCACACATTCATTCAACATTTAATAATACAATTACTACTATAACTGATAAAGATGGTAATGCAATTTCTTGGGCTTCAAGTGGAGCAATCGGTTTCAAAGGTAGTAAAAAATCAACTCCATTCGCAGCTGGTATGGCAGCAGAAGCAGCAGGTAAAGCGGCATTTGATTCTGGAATGAGAAAAGTTGAGGTTTATGTTAAAGGTTTAGGACCAGGACGTGAAACAGCTATTAGATCACTTCAAACAGCAGGATTAGAAGTAACTGCTATTAACGATGTGACACCAATACCACACAACGGATGTCGTCCACCAAAACGTCCACGTGGTTAATTAAAATAAAGGAGGTAGTTTCATGATAGAATTTGAAAAACCAAACTATAAAATAACTGATTATGTAGAAAGTAATTTCTACGGGAAATTTGAAATTGAACCATTAGAAAGAGGATTTGGGACTACATTAGGTAATGCCTTAAGACGTGTAATGTTGTCATCTCTTCCTGGTTCAGCAATTAGTAGTGTGAAAATTGAAGGGGCACTACACGAATTCCAAACATTAGATGGTGTTTTAGAAGATGTTACAACAATAATCTTAAATTTAAAGAAAGTTGTAATTAAAAACCATTCTAATGACAGTAAAGTAATTAGACTTAACGTTACTAAAGAAGGGCCAGTTACTGCTGGTGATATCGAGCGCGATGCTGATATAGAAATCATTAATCCAGATTTAGTACTTTGTAATGTTGCTAGAGGTGGAAAATTTATAGCAGAAATGACTGTATCTAATGGTAGAGGTTATGTAAGAAGCGAAGAAAACAAGAAGTTATTAGATATTAAAAAAGTTGGAGTTATTCCAATAGATTCAATTTTCTCTCCAATTGATCGTGTATCTTATGAAGTTGAGAGTGCACGTGTAGGACAAGATGAAAGTTATGATAAATTAATAATGAATGTATGGACTAACGGTTCAACAAAACCAGAAGAAGCAATCGCACTTGCAGCTAGAATATTAATTGAACATTTTAATATTTTAACTAACTTAAGTAATATTGCTGATATGACTGGAATGATGATTGAAAAAACTGAAGATCCAAAAGTAAAAGCATTAGAAACTACAATTGAAGATCTTGATTTCTCAGTACGTGCGTATAATTGCTTAAAGAGAGCAGGAATTCATACATTGCAAGATTTAGTTAATAGATCTGAAAATGATATGATGAAAATACGTAACTTAGGTAAGAAATCACTAAAAGAAGTATTAGATAAAGTAAAAGAATTAGGTTTACTTTTACGTGAAGAAGATTAGTAAGGAGGAATCAACATGGCATATAGAAAACTAGGTGTTGATAATAAACACAGAAGAAGCATGCTTGCAAATCTTACTAAAGATGTTATCATGAACGGAAGTGTTAAAACTACAGATACAAGAGCTAAAGAAGTTCGTAAATTTGTTGATAAAATGATAACTTATGGTAAAGATGGTGGATTGGTTGCTAGAAGAAAAGCGTTAGCTTTCCTTCGCAATGATACTGCCGCTGTTAAGAAAGTATTTGATGAACTTGCGCCAAAGTATGCAAATAGAAACGGTGGATACACAAGAATATTAAAAATGGATGAACGTAGAGGAGACGATGCGTTAATCGTTGTTTTAGAATTAGTAGACTAGTAATAGTCTTCTTTTTTTGTATTTTTTTGTAGACTTATGTAATATTTTTTTGTATAATTTATGTAGAATAGAAGAGGTGTTTGAAAATGAAGTGTAAAAGAATAATTGCTATTGTATTAGCAGTAGTAGCTGTTGCTATGGTGGGGTTTGGAATTTATACGATGAATTCTAGTAAGTACATTTTTAAAAAAGCATTATCAGGAGTCTTTAGTTATGCTATAGATTCATATGATGAAATGACTGATGAACTTGATGAATTAGATAAATATAAAAAGTACAAACTTAATACATCCAACTCATTAATTATGCAAGGGGAAGAAATTGCATCTATCAGTGGAGACATGTATATCGATGTTGATAAAAACAATCTATATGCTAATATAGATAGCAAAATAATGTCTGAAAGTTTTATTGGCTTAGAAATGCTAGTTGAAGAAGAAAAAATGTATATAAAAGTAAAAGAAGTAATGGATAAATTTAACTATGAAGAATTTACTGATTCAGATATGAGTGAATTGATGTCAGAAGAATTAGAAGGTTTAACTGATGATGAGTTTAAACTTTTAATGAATCATTTAAAGGATAGTATCCTAAAAGATATAGGAAACAAAGATTTAGAAAAAACTTCAAAGACAATTAAACTTGGTGATAAAAATTATAAAACAAGCAAAGTGTCTTTAAAACTAACAGAAAAGAGATTATTAGATATTGTCGATAATTTTTTAAGTGCAATTAGCGGAGATAAAAAAGCAATTCAAATTTTACAAAAATATGATAAAACTATAACAAAAGAGTCAATTGAAAAATTAGCAAAAAGTATAAAAGAAAGCAATGCTAAACCATCAACAGATGAGATATTTACTCTTTCATTCTACGTTGAAGGATTAGGCGGATTAAAAAGAGTAGAAATATCAACTCCAGCAGGTGATGTTGATAGTGTTGCAGCTAGCGTTTCAGCAACTTTAGATATATTCAAAAATAAACATAAACAAAATACGTATTTATTAGCACTAAGAGTCAGTGAAATAGAGATAGCTACATTAAAAGTTGAATACACAACCAAAACTAAAGCAAACATATTGGCTAAATTATCTGAATATGAAATTAGCGGTACATATGAAAATACTGAAAAGAAAGAATCTTGTAAATTAAGTTTCATTGAATCTGGAGAAACTTTGGGTACTATCAGTTATAATAGTGTAGAAGTTACTAAAGATAAAGAATATTCATTAGAATTTGAATTAGAAATTCCTGGTGAGATGTCAGTAAGCTCAGACAGCAAACTTTATATAGGCGAGAATATGCCATCAATAGATACTGAAGATGCAGTAAGTATTGATGAATTAACTGATGAAGAAATGGATGAAATTGCTGATTATATTGATGAAAAATTAGAATCAATAGGATTACCTACAGGCGATGACTATTTTGGTACAGATGATAACTATTGGGATGGCGACAGTAGTTTTGATGATGAAGCATATGATACTTCATATTACGAGGAAATATCGGCTAATGAAGTTAAAGACTTGATGAACTCAGAAGAACCAACAGTTTTGTGGTTCGGTAGTCAGGATTGTACATATTGTGCAAAATATGCTGAAGCATTAGAAGAAGCATATTGGGATTATTTTTCTGATATTTATTACATAGATGTTACAAGTTTGACTGACTCTGACAGAGAAATATTAAAAGGTTTAGATAGTAAGTTGAATGTTACATCAACCCCTACTACTTTCGTTTTTCAAAATGGAGAAATAAAAGAAGTAAAAACAGGTCAAATGACTAAAGATGAATTATATTCATTTTTAGATAAAAATGGTGTAGAGTAAAGGTCTAGCAAAGGCCTTTTTTCTATGCTATAATAAAATTGGTGATGGTATAATGAAGGCTTTGATAACGGGGGCGTCATCTGGTATTGGATATCAAATGGCCAAATATTTAAGTGACTTGGGTCACGATTTAGTTTTAGTAGCAAGAAATAAGGAAAAATTGCAAAAAATTCAAGAAGAATTAAAAACAGACGTAAAAATAGTTGTAGCTGATTTATCAAACGAAAACAAAGTTAAAGAAGTTTATGTTTTATGCAAAAATGAAGACATCGATATATTGATAAATAATGCAGGATTTGGTGATTGTGGACATTTTTATGAGACGGATTTAAACAAAGAAATGGAAATGATAGATTTAAATATTAAAGCAGTACACATTCTAACTAAATTATTTTTCCGCGATATGAAGAAAAAAAACAAAGGATATATTCTAAATGTTGCTTCATCCGCCGCATTTTTGCCTGGACCTTTAATGGCTACATACTATAGTACTAAGGCATATGTGTTAAGACTTACTACTGCTCTCCATGAAGAATTAAGAAGAGAGAAATTGGATGTTTCAGTCTCATGTTTATGCCCAGGTCCTGTTGATACTAACTTTAATAAAGTTGCTAATGTTAAATTTTCAGTAAAACCATTAGACGGTGATTTCGTTGCTAGATATGCAATAGACAAAATGTTTAATAAAAAATTAATCATTATACCAGGATTTAAAATGAAATATGCTAATTTTTTTAGTAGATTTTGCTCCACTAAACTATTAGCAAAAATTACATATAATATCCAAAAGAAAAAGATAGTAAAAAGGGGAATATAGTTATGAGTGTTGCGGATTATAAATGTCCTAATTGTTCATCTACTTTAAAATTTAATCCTAAAACACAAAAATGGAATTGTGAATATTGTAATTCACAGTTTGGACTAAATGATTTGAATAGTAATGATCTAAAATATCAAAATGTAGAACAAAACAAAAAAATAGATATTTATTCATGCAGTAATTGTGGAGCCGAGATTATAACTGATTCGAATACATCAGCTACTTTTTGTGTGTATTGCAAAAGTACGGCAATTATAAAAAATAGGCTAGTAAATGAACTTGAACCAAATAAAATCATTCCTTTTGCTACAACTCGTGAAGAAGCAATAAATGCATTCAAAAAAATGTGTTCTAAAAGAATTTTAGTGCCAAAAGCATTTAAAGATCAAAAGAACATTGAAGAAATAAAAGGAGTTTATATTCCTTTTTGGTTATTTGATGTTAATTGTTCTGGTAGTTTATTGTATAAAGCTCAAAAAGAAGATTCTAGGGAAGATCAAAATTATAAAGTTATTACAACCAAATATTATAAAGTAGAAAGAGAAGGTACGATATATTTTAACAATATACCTGTAGATGGGTCGGTAAATTTTGATGATGCAGCAATGAACTCAATTGAACCATTTGATTATACTGGATTAAAAGATTTTAATTATGGATACTTGTCTGGTTTCTATGCAGAAAAATATGGGCTGACTGATGCTGATGTTGGTCACATTGCTATGGAAAGAGCAAAGAGTTCCTTTATAGATTATTTAGATAATGATATTAATGGTTATACAAGCAAAACACTTAAAGAGGAAAATATTGATAATAGAATTATAAATGTTCAATATGTATTACTACCAGTATGGTTATTAAACATTAAATACAAAGAGGAATTTAGAACATTTGCTATGAATGGACAAACCGGTAAAATGGCAGGTAATTTACCGATAGATAAGTTAAAAATGTTTATTTTAGCTGTTATTATATTTATACTCTTGTTTGTAGCAGTTGTTTTAGGCTTCTATTCAGTTGGGTGGTGTTTATAATGAAAAAATTTGGTTTGATTATTTTGTTATTAACAAGTATATTTCACTTAACAACAGTTCATGCTTATTTTGATAATAATGTTATTACACAAAATGATGTAAACGAAATTATCGATTCAGGACAAATGGATTCTGTTGATGTAACACAAAAGTTTGTTTGTTTTGAAAAAATTCCATATTTTTTAATAGCTGTTATTTGTTTTGCTATTACAGTTGTAATTTTATTTGTAATTAATTCTTCTTATAAAAAGATTAAATTATCTTCATATGCCAATAAATATATTAATGAAAACAATACAATGATAACAAGAAGAAAAGATCAATATATAAGAACTAGAACTATTAGGACCAGAAGAGGAGTAAATAATATCTAACAAAAAACTATCCACAATTGGATGAAGTTCCCATTATGGTTGACACACATGAAAAAACATGTGTTAGAATAAGTCGCTATAAGGAGGCGCTTTTTTCTATGACTAAGAAGGACAAAAGATGTACATGGATTAATCTTGCATTCCGACCAAGGGTTTCTAATATCCATCTTATGAATACAAAGATATCTGCGGGGCAAACAGAATAATAATGTTCATAATCCTAAAAGACTTACCTGTAGAGAACTCATCAATTGAAAATTTTCGCTTGAATATAAAAAGAGAAACTAACGGAAGTTATAATATAAATAGAATTAGACTTAATTAAAAAGACATGAAATAGTTTTTTTATTATGCGTAAATAAAATTGGTTATATCATCCTTTTTATTTAGCTTTTTTTATAAAAAACATTTTGATATGTTATAATTATATTAGGATAGTGGTATGTATGAAGTATAAAAAATTATTAGAAGTATTTTTGATTGTTTTAATGTTTGTTATTATGATTGCACTTATAGTTTGCACATCTGTGTTTAACAAATTTCAAAATAGTGGTAAGTTAATTATTAATGAGATTATGGCATCAAATAAAACCTCTATTAAAGATAAAAACGGTAATTACTACGATTATATAGAACTATATAATGGGTATAATTATGATATTAATTTAGAAGGTTATTATTTATCTGATGATAACTATGAAACAAAAAAATGGTCTTTCCCCGATATAACTATAAAATCAAAATCATATTTGGTAGTGTTTGCTTCTGGATTGAATTACTATGATAAAGATGAAATTCACACTAATTTCAAATTAAATACAAATGGTGAAGTTGTAACGCTATCCGATACAAACGCTAAAGCAATAAGCAAGATTTATTATTCAAATACTGCTAGTGATACAGCATACGGATATAACGGGAAAAAATATGTTTATTATTATTTGGGCAGTCCTAATAAATCAAACAGTGGAAGCTATTCAAAGGAACCAATTAATTTAGAAAATAGTACAGAGGATATTAGAATAACAGAATATATGTTAGAAAATATAAGCGCTGTAAAAAGCAAAGATGGTTCGTATTATAGTGTTATAGAACTATATAACAATGAAAAACACGATATAAATCTAGAAGGTTATTTTTTAAGTGACAACATAGATAATATTACTAAATATACTTTTCCAAAAGTGACAATAAAAGCTAAATCTTATTTAGTTATATATGCGTCTTCGAAAGATACACATATAGATGGAGAACTTCATACCAATTTTGAATTAAATAATAAAGATAATATTTTAATTCTAAGTGATAATCGAAAAAAACAAATAGATAAAGTTGATTTAAAAAATACAGGTGTTAATCTTTCATATGGATATTATAGTGACTCTTGGCAACTATATAGTACAAATACTTTTGGAGAAGAAAATAGCTCCAGTTATATTAAAAATATGAATGTCGCAAAATCTATTCAAATAAACGAAGTATCAGCGGTAGGAGTAGAAGGGGTTGAACTGAAAAATTTAACGAATAATGATATTAATTTAAGTAATTATTCTATAGGAGATAAAAGTGGAACAATGACCAGTCTTCCTGACATAGTTTTAAAGGCCAATTCCTTTATTACTCTTTATGGAAGTGATTATTATTCTTATCATAATGGAATAATCTATCTGGGGTTCCATATCAATAATAGTAATGAAGAAATTTACCTTTATAAGGATAACATTTTAATAGATTATTTTGAAGTAGGTAGAATGGTTAATGGTGGAAGTAGTGGTATAAATAATAAAAATGAAAAAGTGTATTATAAAATGCCTACTTTTGGCAAAGAAAATAGTGCAGATTATTATTATGGTTATTCTAGTGAACCTAAATTTTCTATAAATGGTGGTTATGTTGAAAAAGGGACCAAAGTAACTCTTTCATCAGAAACCGGTAATAATATTTATTATACTTTGGATGGCTCTTTTCCTACTGTTAATTCTCAAAAGTACTCAGGACCTATTACTATAAATAAAACAACAGTAATTAAAGCAATTGCATATAAAGAAGGGAATATTGAGTCAGAAATTATTTCAAGAACATTTATTGTAGGGAGAAAACATGATGTAGCAATTGTATCGATTTCTACAAATGATTCTAACTTTTTTGGTGCAAATGGAATTTTAACTAATTACCAACAAGATACTACTAGAAAAATTAGTTTTGAATTTTATGAAAGAGATGGAAGTCTAGGTACTAGTTTTTTGGGAGATACTAAATTATCTGGAATGGATTCTAGGGAACAACCACAAAAGAGTATGACTATATATTTAAGGAAACAATATGGAAAACAGGAAGTAACATATCCTTTCTTTGAAGATAGTGAAACCAATACTTATTCTTCCCTCTTGTTGCGTAACGCTGGTGAGGACCCTAAAAGAATTCGCATTATGGATGCAGTGTTAACTAGAACATTGAAGGGTCAAATGGATATAGATATGCAAGATTATAGACCGGTAGTAGTTTATATAAATGGTGTTTATTATGGCTTATATAATTTAAGAGATAAATTGAATGGCGACTATGTTCAAAGCAAGTATGGTATTAATAAAGATAATATTGATTTAATTAAATATACTACTGCTACAAAGGGTGATGTTACTGCCTATAACGATTTAATTAACTATGTTAGAAATAACGATCCTGCAAATAGTTACGCCTATGAATATTTAAAAACACAGATAGATATGCAGGAATTATGTAACTATTGGGTAGTTCAAACTTATTATGGTAATACTGATTTAGGAAACATTCGCTATTGGAGAGATAAAAATAATGGAAAATGGAGATATATGATATATGATTTAGATTGGTCCATGTGGAATAGTAATTTGAGTGTTGGATATACAACAAAGGATTCTGGCATTCCTGCGGCTACATATTTATCCTCTTCAATTTATTTAGTGAGAAGACTTTCCCGTAATAGTGAGTTTAGAGATATGTATTTAAAAACATTTGCATATCACTTAGAAAACACCTTTAATCCAATAAGAATGAATTCAATTGTAGATGAGCTTGCCAAAGAAATCGAAAGCGAAATGCCTTATCATATTCAAAGATGGGGATACCCATCTAGTATTAATACCTGGTATTATAATCTTAATAGTTTTAAGAATATGATTAATGCAAGATATTACAAGGTTTTAAATAGACTAAAAGGTGATTTTGATTTGTCTAATGAAGAATATAATTATTATTTTGGGGCGGTGAAGTAATATGAAAAAAATATTTATGATCATATGCTTATTTGTACTAGTCATATTACTTTTAGAATTTTTTCCTAATTTAAAAGGAGAATATATTATGACCGACAAACTATATATCAGTGAAATGATGGCAAGTAACTACGCAACTATAAAAGATGATGATGGAGATTATAGTGATTATATAGAAATATATAATGGATATAATAATTCGATTAGTTTGAAAAATTATTATTTGTCTGACTCTGAATTTGAAACAAATAAATGGTCATTTCCAGATATAGAAATTCAGGGCCATGAATATTTGATTGTTTATGCATCTGGAAAAGACAAATGTGATTTAGAAAGCAGGATTTGTCACACCAATTTCAAATTAAGTAGCAAAGGTGAAGTCTTAACTTTGACAGATAATAATGGAAACATTATCAGCAAAATTACTTATCCAAAAATGGATACTGATGTATCATTTAGTTATAAAGATAGACAATACATTCTTTTTAACGATGGAACCCCAGGAAAAAAGAATAAAGGAGAAAAATTCAAAACATCAAATATTGATTATAGTAAGATAAAAATAAATGAATATATGACTGATAATAAAAGAAGTTATTATGATTTATACGGAAATTATTTCGACTGGGTAGAGTTATACAATGATTCAGAGCAAGACATTACATTAAAAAATATGTTTATAACTGATAATGAATCTAACCTAAAAAAGTTCAAAATAAAGGAAACTATAATTTCTAAAAAAGGATATTTAATAGTACATATGCCAGGAAAAAAAGTGGGTTTTGATGAAGGTATATATACTGATTTTGGTTTATCTAGTGATGATAAAAAAATAATTATATCTGATGGAAAAAAGATAATAGATGAAGTAGAAATAGTCGAATTAAAACAGGATGTTAGTTATGGTAAGAAAAACGATAGATGGCAATACTTTACTACACCAACACCTGGATATGAAAATAATACATCATCTTTTGATGGTATAGGAGGAAAAAATGGGAACGCTTAAAACATTTAGACATGAGTACAAGTATGTATTGCCATATGGTGAAATGCTTTCTCTTAGGACTAAATTCAACGAGTTATTGGAAATTGATAGATCTTATGATGGATATATGATTAGAAGCTTATATTTTGATTCAGTAAATGATGATGATTACTATGATAAATTAGGTGGAGAATTAGAAAGAAAAAAAATTAGATTAAGAATATATGAACCTGATGGAGAACTTGTGAAATTAGAATTAAAAGCTAAGCATGATTATCACCAGTTAAAAGAATCATTAATAATAAATAAAGAAGATGCTAAGGAATTAATTAAAGGCAATTATGGATCGCTATTAAATTATAAAGATGATTTGGCAAATAGATTATATGTCATAATGATGAAAGGCTATTATAGACCTAAAGTTATTATAGAGTATCAAAGAATAGCGTATAAAACAAATACAACAACTAGAATAACTTTAGATTTCAATATAAAAAAAAGTAATGATTATGATTCGTTTTTTAACAAAAATATAAATTATGTAGGAATTACTGATGCGAAGGACATAGTATTAGAAGTAAAATTTGATAGATTTTTAGAACCGTATATATCAAACTTTTTGGGAAAATATATGTCTAGATGTCAATCGATAAGCAAATATGTAATGGCTAGAAACATATAGGAGGAGTAAAAATGAAAAAAATATTAGAAGCATTAGCGGCAATGCAGGTAAAAATGCCAATACAAACAGTATTATTAATTTTATTAATCGCTTTTATAATATCATTAATAATATATATTACGTATAAATATACGTATTCAGGGGTTATGTACAATCCTAGATTTAATGTATCACTTATTATGATAACAATGATTACAACAATAGTAATGGTAGTAATCGGAAGTAATATTTCAGTATCACTAGGTATGGTTGGTGCTTTATCGACAATTAGATTTAGGACAGCGGTAAAAGATCCAAGAGATACGGCATTTATTTTTTGGGGAGTAGTATCTGGACTTGCTTGTGGTACACAAAACTATACAATTGTTATAGCGGGTTCAATAGTAATTTGTTTAATATTATTTATATTTAAGAAGGCAGTTTCGAAGGATAGTAGATATGTCTTAATCATAAAGGGGGCCAAATTAAATTTATCTAGTGTTGAAAAAGTATTGAATAGCTGTTTAAAAGGGTATATTTGTAAAGGAAAATATATAAATATAGATAATATTGAATTAGTGTATGATGTTAAGTTTATTAAAAAAATGAATAATAAAGTAATTGATGAATTATCTAAAGTTGAAGGCGTTAAGACAATTAATTTTGTTGCTAGTAATACTGACACTATGGGATAAAAAAAGTAGGAATAAAATCCTACTTTTATTTGTTTATCGTAACGCTCTCATAAAATAATGGTAATAGTATATAATTGTTATTTTGTAAATATTCGATTGCTTGTGGTAATATTGATAAAGTAATATTATTATAATCATGGAATAGAACGACTTCAATATCTTGATTTATGCTATTTACAAAATAGTTCCATGCCTGTGTAGTTGATTTTAAGTCCCCACCATCACCATCTTGTGCCGACCAATCAACCCAACCATAACCATTATTTCTTAATTCTTGAATTATGCTAGACTTTAATCTTCCTGCCGTACTAGAACCACCGGGGAATCTAACTATATTAGTAGTTACTCCTGTATGTTCTTTAATTAATTCTTCTTGTTTTTTAACTTGTGTCATAAATGAATTAGTGCTACTATATAGCCCATAGAAAATACCATGTGAATAAGTGTGATTAGCAATGGTATGTCCATCATCAACTATTTTTTTGTATGTTTCCATACAACTAGCATTAGGGTTGTCGTAGCATTTACTTTTTCCAGAACCTATAGTAAAGAATGTTGCTTTAACATTATAGTTTCTTAAAACTTCAAGATATTTGTCAGTTAAATAGTAAGGTCCATCATCAAACGTTAGATATGCAATTTTATAGGTAGTTTGCCCACTTAATATTTTTTGTTCTAATTCACTAGCAAGTTTAAACACTTCTTGTTTAGTTACTTCGGTTTTATGAACGGTATTATTTAACTCATCAATCTTTTTATTTAATTCATTATTTGAATTTATAATTTCATTATAATCATTTGTTTTAATATTTAATTTATTAATTAATTTTTTGTTTAGTTTTTGTTCATTTTCTAGTGATTTTTTGTTAGAGAAGATGAAAAATGTCATTACACCAATTGAAGATATTAATAAGATTATTATTAAGATAAAGCCAAAATTATTTTTTCTTTTGTGTTTAGCCATAAATTATAGGTATTTATTTCTTCCTTTAATTCTTCTTCTAGTACTTTAATATTTTCATTTAATGTAACATTATTTTTTTCTTCATTTTTATTATTAGAATCAATCATGTTTATTTTTTCCTGCAAATGGATGTTAGCGTTTTTTGCTTCCAGATAGTTTAAATAAGATATTGCATATATGGCGGAAGTAATTAAAACCATACCTGCTAGGAAAATTATTACTGCTATTTTTCTCATTTTACATCATCTCAAGATCATAATACATCAAATGTTCAAATTTTTCAATTAAAAATCCACAATTATTGTGGATAGTTTTTATATTTTATTCCTTGATAAGAATCCCTTCTAACCATTTCTTTATCTATTTCATTTAATACACCAAACTTTTTAATTAACCAAAACGGTTCTATTAAATCATCGGGGTTAGGATCGCCGGTAACTCTATTTATGACAATATCTTCTCTTAATACTTCTAATTGTGAACACACAATATCCACATACTCTTCTTTTGATAGTACATGAAACTTTTCTTTTTCATACAAATTAGCAAGGACTGTATTTTTTAAAATATGGAGCATATGAATTTTTATTCCCTGTATATCTTTGCTAGATAAATATTTTGCTGTTTTAATCATCATATCTTTTGTTTCATAAGGTAATCCATTAATTATATGTACAACAACATTTATATTTCTTTTTCTTAATTTCTCTAACATTTCTTCAAAACATTTTAAGTCATGCCCTCTATTAATCAGTTTTGATGTAGTATCGTGTATTGTTTGAAGACCTAGTTCTATGGTTAAATATGTTTTTTTATTTAATTCTTCTAAATATTCTAGGCATTCATCTGTAATGCTATCAGGTCTAGTTGCAATATTTAGTCCTACTACATTTTCTAAATTAAGAACCGATTCATATTTTTCTTTTAATACATCTACCGGAGCGTAGGTGTTTGTATTTGCTTGAAAATATGCGATATACTTACTATCTGGCCATTTTTTAAGCATAATTTGTTTAACTTCATTAAATTGTTCTACTAAATTTTTTTCTTTGTTACCAGCATAATCACCACTGCCAAGCTTAGAGCAATAAATGCATCCTCCAAATCCTTTAGTACCGTCCTTGTTAGGGCATGAAAAGCCAGCATTTAAACTGACCTTAAATACTTTAGAATTAAATTTTTGTTTATAAAAATAATCCAATGTATAATATCTTTTATTTGAGTTACTATATTTAAACATCTGTGATACTCCTTTAAAACATTAAAAATATTATATCAAAGATTAACTTATAAATAAAGGACTGCTAGTTTAACAGATAAATCCCTATATTCAAATAAATGGCAAAGCAGCACCAAATCAAGTAAGGTGTTTGCAGTAATCCTGCCCATTTATTTATTTTATAAAATTTTTCTATCATAACGACAATTAATACTATTAGCAATAATAACCAGAAAATAGAAAATAATCTCCATTTAAATGCAAAAAAGAAAATGCTCCATAATCCATTAACTAATAATTGAGAAAAATAAACTACATAAACTGAATCTTCGGTATAACTATTGCTTTCAAGTATAAGATAAAAACTTATTCCCATTAAAATATAGAGAATAGTCCATACAACCGGAAATAACCAACCAGGAGGAGCTAACGGTGGCTGAATTAAAACACCATAATCCTTAAAAGGCATAGAAATTAGTCCAGATATTGTTCCAACAGAAAGAGGAATTAATAAACTTATAATTAATCTCTTGAAATTAACTTTTTTAATAATATCACCCCATTATTTTTTATGCTCTAAATACTCATAATATTAGTTTTATTTACAAAAACAATCTTTATATTTATAAAGTTTCGTGATATAATTATTTAAAATAGAAAGGGTGACGTTTATGTATGATTTAGGCAATCAATTTCATATAGATTTAAACAATTTACAGATGAAAAACGCTCAAATTGTACAGGGTAATAAGTTTAGAATTTCTGTTTTAACAGATAGATTAATACGATTAGAATACAATAAAAATGGACAATTCAATGATTTAGCAACAGCATTAGTTATGTGTAGAATTTTTGATAGACCAGAATGCAATATTAGGCAAGACAACAACTTTTTAGAGATAGCAACTAAATATTTCAAATTAGAGTATTCTAAAGAGATGCCATTTAAAGGTACTGGTGTTAATCCGATAAAAAATTTAAAAATAACATTGAACGGAACTCAACAATATTGGTATTATGGTCATCCTGAAGTTAGAAATTATTATGGATCTAATAATTTTTTGGGAAATAATCAAGAGGGAGCAAAAAACAAGGGGTTATACTCTTTAGATGGTTTTGTTAGTTTTGACGATAGTAACACATTAAGATTAGATGCTTTTGGTACAATCAATAGTCCCAACTCTGATAGCGTAGATATTTATGTATTTATGTATGGAAAAGATTTTGGTCTTGCTATGCAGGATTATTTTAAATTAACTGGTATGCCATCTTTTATACCTAGATATGCTTTGGGTAATTGGTGGTGTAGGGAAAAACCTTATTCACAAGAAAATGTTTTAGAATTAGCTAATAAGTTTGATTCTATAGATGTTCCTCTTTCTGTAATTTTGCTAGACAAAGATTGGCATAAAAGAGATGTGTATAACAAGCAACTTACTAATACAGGATTTAGTTTTAATAATAATCTATTTCCGAATCCAAGCGAAATGGTTACTGAATTACACAAACGAAATATAAATATTGGATTATCAGTAGATCCTATTGAGGGAGTTTATCCTTTTGAAAATTATTATGCACATGTTTGTAGGTATTTAGGAATGAATGCTGGCACAATAATAAGGTTTGATCCATTAAATCCAAGGTTTTTAGATATTTATTTTAAAGTGTTAATTCATCCTTTGGAATCATTTGGTATTGATTTCTTTTGGAATGATTATAGCAATATAAACGATTTAAATATATTATGGATTTTGAACCACTATCATTATTTAGATTCAGGAAAGTATTCAGTAAAACGAAATATGTTAATAGCTAGAAACTCCTTAATTGCTGCGCATAGATATTCAGTGTTGTACTCCGGAAAAACTAATGCTAGTTGGGATAACTTTAAATTAATTCCCTTTTTTAACTTATCTTCCTCTAATATAGGAGTTTGTTGGTGGAGTCATGATATAGCTGGATTTAGTGGTGGAATTGAAGAAGCTGAACTATATATAAGATCTGTGCAACTTGGAACATTTAGTCCAATATTGAGATTTCATTCGGCGGGGGGAAAATACTATAAACGCGCACCATGGTCTTGGGATAAAAAAACTTATGAAATTACTAGTGATTTTTTGAGACTTAGGCATATGTTAATACCATATTTATATACAGAAGCATATAAATATTCATCTAATGGCACAATAGTATTTCAACCGTTATATTACCTAATACCTAAAATATACGATGATCTTTTATATCGTAACGAATATTTTTATGGCAGTGAACTGTTAATCGCTCCTATTACTACTAGAAAAGATCCAATTATGAACAGAACTATCCATAGATTTTATTTGCCAGATGGAATATGGTATGATTTTTTAACTGGGAAAAAATTTGTTGGCAATAAAAAGTATGTAGCATTTTATAAAGAAGAGGAATATCCTGTCTTCGCACGAAAAGGATCAATTATCCCTCTTTCTTTGAAAAGCAATTTTAATAACACGGGCAACCCAACGGAATTAGAAATTCAGGTATTTCCGGGAGCTAATAACACTTATGAACTATATGAAGATGATGGTATTTCTCATGAATATAAATCTGGCGCTTTCTTTAAAACAATAATTGATTATAATTATTTGCCTAATAACTATACTTTAATAATTAGAAATAATAAAGAAAGCAAGGGTGGGTTAATACCAAACTTTAGAAATTATAGGATAAGATTCAGAAACACAAAACAACCAGAAGAGATTATTTGTAGACTAGATAATGATGTGATTCCTTTTAATGGATATATTGAAAACAATGATTTTATAGTAGAAGTAAATAAT
This sequence comes from Bacilli bacterium, assembly GCA_017435255.1. Classification (GTDB taxonomy): domain Bacteria; phylum Bacillota_I; class Bacilli_A; order RF39; family UBA660; genus RGIG3091. The sequence goes on from JAFSFI010000010.1 coordinate 54,948, forward strand.
ATAGATGTATTTAGGCAATTAACTATTAATTGCAAAGGGACAGACATTGAAATAGATGCTGTCAGATTAGTTAACGAAGATATAGATGATATTTTGTTCGATTTGCAAATAGAAACTATCCTAAAAGAAAAAATTAGTGATGCTATATTTAGTAATGATACAATTAAAGAAAAAAGAATAGCCTTAAGAAAATTAAAACGAGATGGACTAGATAAATCTTTTATAAAATTATTTTTAAATTTACTTGAATATATTGAACAAATTTAATATACTATATAATATATTTTAATTGTTTTAAGAAGTAGTAATAAAGTTAATTATTTTAAGAGAAATAGTGATTGGTGCAAACTATAATAATTATTTTATGAACTTGTCTTAATTAATAGCAATTCGCAGAAATGCGTTACAAAGTTGAGTGCATAGTTTACTATGAATTAAGGTGGTACCACGTATATTAAGCGTCCTTATAAGAGGACGTTTTTTTATTTGAAAGGAGAATTAATATGATTTGGTTTATTTTAACTACTATAGTGACGTACATTATATATTACATATTCATAATTAGAAAATATGATGAAAAAGGAAATAAGATAGTAAAAGAAAAAAAGAATAAAGGAAAAAGTAAAAGGGAAAAAGAAGTTGATCAGGCTAGATATCCTACTGAAGTAGAGTTATTTATATATAAATACAGAGTTGATCTGAAGAAAATAAATTTTAGAGGATTTCTTAAACTCCTGGGGTTTGTGTGTAGCTTAGACATTGCTATAATAGTAACAATATTAAGTATGTTAAAAACAGATAATACTTGGATATTATTAGGAGTAGGAGTGCTTCTTGTCGTTCCCGTAATACTAATAAGTTATTCTTTATTAGGTAGATATTTTACAAAGAAAGGATTGACTAAAAAATGTACAACTTCAAAGAAATAGAAAAAAAATGGCAAAGTTATTGGGACGAGAATCATACTTTTAAAACAGATGTATATGATTTTTCTAAGCCTAAATTTTATGCGTTAGATATGTTTCCGTATCCATCAGGAGTAGGACTTCATGCTGGGCATCCAGAAGGATATACCGCTACTGATATCATATCTAGAATGAAAAGAATGCAAGGATACAACGTGTTACATCCAATGGGATGGGATGCTTTTGGACTTCCTGCAGAACAATATGCAATAAATACTGGAAACCATCCTGATGGTTTTACACAAGCAAATATAAATACTTTTAAAGAACAATTAAAAAGCTTAGGATTTTCTTACGATTGGGACAAAGAGTTATCTACTAGTGATCCTAAATTTTATAAATGGACACAATGGATATTTAAACAATTATATTTAGACGGTTATGCTAAATGTGTTGATATGCCGGTTAATTGGTGTGAAGAATTAGGGACAGTATTATCTAACGATGAAGTGATTGATGGGAAAAGCGAACGTGGTGGATACCCAGTTATTAGGAAAAACATGAAACAATGGGTTATGGATATTCCAAGTTATGCAGAAAAATTAATTTCTGGTTTGGATAATATTGATTGGCCAGAATCTACTAAAGAAATGCAAAAAAATTGGATTGGTAAATCAATTGGAGCCTTAGTAACTTTTAAAGTAGATAGAATGGAAGAGACTTTTGAAGTATTCACTACTAGATGTGATACTTTGTTTGGGGCTACTTACTGTGTATTATCACCAGAACATAAATTAGTGGATATTATTACTACAGATGAACAAAAGACATTAGTGGCTGCATATAAGAAGGTATGCGCTACTAAATCCGAATTAGAGCGTACAGAATTAAATAAAGATAAAACAGGGGTATTTACAGGTAGTTATGCGGTTAACCCAGTAAACGGAGCAAAAATACCTATTTGGATTGCCGACTATGTTTTAGCGTCGTATGGTACTGGAGCTATAATGGCTGTTCCTGCCCATGATGAGAGGGATTACGAATTTGCGAAGAAGTTTAATATACCAATTATAGAAGTTTTAGAAGGTGGAGATATTACAAAAGAAGCCTATACGGATGATGGATTGCATGTTAATTCGGGATTCTTAGATGGTTTAGGTAAACAAGAGGCTATTGATAAAATGATATTATGGTTAGAAGAAAATAAGCGCGGTACTAAGAAGGTAAATTATAGATTAAGGGAGTGGATTTTTGCACGTCAAAGATACTGGGGAGAACCGGTGCCAATAGTACACATGGAAGACGGAACCATGGAAGTATTGGAAGATAGTGAATTGCCTTTAGTATTACCTAAGATGGATGATTATAAAGGTAAAGGTGGCAAAGCACCACTTGATTTTGCAATAGATTGGAAAAATGTAGAAATAGGTGGTAAAAGAGGTGTTAGAGAAACCTCTACTATGCCTGGCTCTGCTGGATCTAGTTGGTATTTTATAAGATATATTGATCCACATAACAATGATTGTTTAGCTGACAAAGAATTAATGAAACATTGGTTACCTGTGGACTTATATATTGGTGGCCCAGAACATAGTACTGGTCATTTGTTATATTCAAGATTCTGGAACAACTACTTATACGACAAAGGAATTGTTCCTGTTGCAGAACCATTCCAAAAATTGGTACACCAAGGGATGATTTTAGGTGCTAATGGTATAAAAATGGGAAAAAGATTCCCAGAATATGTGGTAAACCCTACAGATATAGTTAATTCTCATGGTGCAGATTCATTAAGGTTGTATGAAATGTTTATGGGACCACTTGATGCAGATAAACCATGGAGCAATACTGGTATAGATGGTGCTAAGAAATTTTTGGATAGAGTTTATAGAGTTTTTGAAGAAGGTAAGATTCAAGATAAAGAAAATAAAAACCTTGAAAAAATCTATCACCAAACAGTAAAAAAAGTAACAGAAGATTATGAGTCGTTAGGATTTAATACTGCAATTGCTCAAATGATGATTTTTATCAACGCTGTGTATAAAGAAGAATTATTACCAAAAGAATATGCTGAAGGTTTTGTAAAATTGTTAAGTCCAATATGTCCTCATTTAGGAGAAGAATTATGGAATATGCTAGGTCATGATAGTACAATAGCATATGAAATTTGGCCTACATATGAAGAGTCAGTATTAAAAGAAAATACAAAAACTCTTGCTGTTCAAGTAAATGGAAAGGTTCGTTCTACAATTTTAGTAAATGCAGATGATAATGATGAAATTATAAGGGAAAAAGCGTTGAAAGAAGAAAATGTTATTAGGCATGTTGATGGTAAAGAAATAGTAAAATTTATAATAATTAAAGATAAAATTGTTAATATTGTGGTAAAGTAACACTTTTCGACATTTGTAAATATTAAAATATCTTTGGTGACTAATATGAAAGTAAAAATATTTGATGAAATGCACGAGAAAGATTTAGAAGTTAGCATCAACGATTTTTTAGAAGAAATAGGCGAAAGCTTGGTTGATATAAAATACCAGGTGTCTATTTCCATGTTTAGTGAGGAACAAATATATTGTTTTTCCGCTATGGTGTTATATAAAAAATAAAAAAGTACTCTTTAGAATAATTCTTAAGAGTATTTTTTTGAATTTATATAATTATTATGATAAAATATAAAAAGTAAAGATAATAGTTTATTAAAATAGGAATTTCAGTGATTGCATATATAAGTTATGAAAGATATAATGTATGCATGGCCAATGAAGGGTTTTAATACAATTGAATAGGAAGGTGAAGAGATGTTAGAGATTAAAAAAATTACAAAGATTTATGAGACAGATGGATTTAAGCAAAAAGCATTAAATAAAGTAAGCATTAATTTCAGAAAAAATGAGTTTGCATCTATTCTTGGACCAAGTGGTAGTGGTAAAACGACATTACTTAACATTATAGGTGGTCTTGATAGATATGATAATGGAGATTTAGTTATTAATGAAGTAAGCACCAAGGAATATAAAGATAGCCATTGGGATAGTTATCGTAACCACAGAGTAGGATTTGTGTTTCAAAGTTATAATTTAATTACACATCAGACAATTCTACAAAATGTTGAATTAGCTTTAACTTTGTCAGGAGTATCAAAGACTGAAAGGAAAAGAAGAGCAAAGAAAGTTTTAAAAAGTGTTGGATTGGAAAATCATATAAATAAACTTCCAAATCAATTATCTGGTGGTCAGATGCAAAGAGTTGCTATTGCTAGAGCATTAATTAATGATCCAGATATATTGTTAGCTGATGAACCTACGGGTGCATTGGATTCAGAAACAAGCAAACAAATAATGGAATTATTAAAAGAAGTTGCTAAAGAAAAACTGGTTATTATGGTTACGCACAATCCTGAATTAGCTCAAGAATACTCATCTAGAATAATAAAACTTAAAGATGGTGCTGTAATTGATGACACAGATCCTTATAACGGCAAAGAAAATACTAAAGAGAAAGTAGAAATAGAGAAGAAAAAATCCGAAAAAACATCTATGAATTTAAAGACAGCATTATCATTATCTTTAAATAACTTATTAACTAAGAAAGGAAGAACAATTCTTACTGCTTTTGCAGGGAGTATAGGTATTATTGGTATTGCACTTATTTTGTCATTATCTAGTGGTTTGAATAATTACATAGAAAAAGTAGAAGAAGATACATTATCTCTTTATCCTTTAACTTTAGAGAAAACAACTATGGATAGTTCAACGTTTATGACAACTTTGATGGAATCAGCTAAAGAAAAAAATAATAAAAAGGATAAAGTGTATTCAAATAACATTATGACTAATATGTTGTCAGCTATGGCTCAAGAGCAAAATATTAATGATTTGAGAAGTTTTAAAGCATATCTTGAAAGTGATAAGTCTAATGTTAATGAATTTGTTAGTGATATAAGATATATTTATGATTTAAATATTAATTTATATAAATCAAACTATGAAGAATCAATTGTTCAGGTTAATCCTAGTACTGTTTTTGAGAACCTTGGATTAAGTAGTGATATGAGTAGTTCATTCAATATGATGGGAATGAGCGAAGTTAATTCATGGCTAGAGTTGTCTGATAAAGACGATATGTTAGAAAATCAATATGAAGTTGTAGCGGGTAATATGCCAGAAAAATATAACGAAGTTGTTCTTGTGTTGGATAAGAATAATCAAATAAGTGATTATGCGTTATATTCTTTAGGTTTATTAGATCAAAGTGAATTGAAAAATAGTTTGGAAAAAATCATGAAGGGTGAGACAATTGAAACTAAAGAAGTATTTGAATATGAATATGATGAAATTATTGGACTTACATATAAGTTGATATTAAATACTGATTATTATCAAAAAACAGGCGGTATTTGGGTTGATAAAAGAGAAGATATGAGTTACATGAAGTCTATCTTAGCAAATGCTGAAGATATAAAAGTTGTTGGCATTGTAAGAATTAGCGAAGATTCACAAGTTACAACAACTGGTGTAATTGGGTATACTAAGGAATTAACGGAGTATACAATAAATAAAATTAATGCAACTGAAATTGCAAAAGAGCAACTTGCTAATCAAAATATAAATGTATTTACAGGATTAGAGTTTTCTGATAATGCGTCATTTGATATAAATAGTTTAACGGTAGAACAACAACAATATTTATCATCTCTTTCACAAGAAGAACTAACTAAAGTAATTTCTGAATATACAGAAAATGCTTCTGCAACATATGATAGTAATTTAAGAAAACTTGGAATTGTAGATTTAAATGATCCTTATATGATTGAATTATATCCAAAAGATTTCGAATCAAAAGAAGAGATAGTTTCTATTATTGATAATTATAATAAAGAAAAAGAAGAGTCTGAACAATTAGTTTATACTGATATCGTAGGAGTTATGATGGATTCTGTTACGACTATCATTAATGCTATAAGCTATATATTGATGGCTTTTGTAAGTATTTCATTGATAGTTTCTTCTATAATGATTGCTATTATTACGTATATTTCAGTCATTGAAAGAACAAAAGAAATAGGAATTTTAAGAGCTATAGGTGCAAGTAAGAAAGACGTATCTCGTGTGTTTAATGCCGAAACTTTAATTGAAGGTTTATTTGCAGGAGTTTTAGGTATTGTAGTTACCCTATTACTAAATATTCCAATAAATATTATTATTTATGAAATAACAGGACTAAAAGGATTATCTAAACTCCCTTGGGCTGGTGCAATAGTGCTTGTTATTATTTCAGTAACCTTAACTTTTGTTGCAGGTTTAATACCATCTAGAATGGCCAGCAAAAAAGATCCTGTTATTGCATTAAGAACTGAATAAAATATTTAAAATGTGTCAAAAGAACAATAAAAATATTGTTCTTTTGTTTATAAATTCCCAATTTGTGTTATTATATTGATAAGGACGAAAGATGTGATAGGATGAAATTGAAAAAGAATACGTTTATGCAAGGAGCATTTATTGCTTCTATGGGAATTGTTATAAGTAAAATCTTAGGGATTATGTATGTAATTCCTTTTTATGCTATTATTGGAGAACAAGGCGGAGCCTTATATGGGTATGCATATAATATTTATTCTATTTTTTTGAGTCTATCAACTGCTGGAGTTCCTCTTGCTGTTAGTAAGATTATCAGTGAATATAATGCCCTAGGTTATTATAAAGAAAAAGAACGTGCTTTTAAAATAGCTAAGAGGTTACTTACAATTATAGGTGTTATATGCTTTCTTGTTTTATTTATATTTGCTCGCGAAATTGCAATGTTAATTATAGGTAATGTAGAAGGTGGCAATACCCTTTCGGATGTAACAGCGGTTATTAGGGTTATTTCTTTTTCTATCTTAGTTGTTCCAATTTTAAGTGTATATCGAGGATATTTACAAGGCCACAAATATATAACGCCAACATCTGTAAGTCAAATTTTAGAACAAATCGTAAGGGTTACAATTATAATTGTTGGTAGTTACTTATCGCTTAGGTTATTTAATTTAGGATTACCAACTGCGGTAGGGGTAGCGTTGTTTGGTGCTACGGTTGGTTCTCTTTGCTCATATTTATACTTGGTTAACAAAGTGTTTAAAAATAAAAAACAATTAAATATTGATGCTAATCAAGAAGAAAGAGCCTCTGTTACTACAAAGGAAATTATAATGAAAATTTTGTGTTATTCTCTTCCTTTTGTTTTTGGTGATTTGTTTAAATCTCTATATAATTCTGTAGACACCTTTTTATTAATTCGTACTTTAGTAAATGGGTTAGGATTTGCTGCTATTGATGCAGAATCAATCATGAGCGTAATATCTACTTGGGGTAATAAATTAAACATGATTGTTATTGCTGTAGGAACAGGATTTACAGTAAGTATTATTCCTAATATTACATATAGTCTAGTAAAAAAAGATTATAAAGATATTAAAAAGAAAATAAATAAAACGTTTAAAATTACTTTGTTTGTAACATTACCAATGGTTGTTGGATTGAGCTTCTTATCAGAACCAGTATGGCAAGTATTTTATGGTGCTAGTAAATATGGTCCTAAAGTATTTAGTTTTTCAATTTTTACTGCATTATTAACGGTAACATTGTCCTTGTGTACAACGATTCTATTAACCCTAAAAGATTACAAGATAATGTTTACTACTCTTATAATCGGTTTAATCACTAATGCCATATTAGACGTTCCATTAATATACTTGTTTAATTATTTGAAATTACCACCATACTATGGTGCAACAGCTGCTACTATATTAGGAAATTTAGTTTCAATTATAATAGTAATAGTATTCTTATATAAGAAATACGATATTGATTTCTTCAAATCTTATAAATTGTTTTTTAAAATAATTTCAAGTATTGCCCTTATGTTATTGGGATTAACTTTGTTAAAATATATAGTTCCTTTTAGCAATGATAGGATTGTTTCATTATTTATTACCATTTTGTATTCGTTGGTAGGAGCAGCAATATATTTTTGTGTTACATTCAAAACTAAAGCTATTCACGAAGTTTTTGGGAATAATATATTTGATGTTATTAAAAAGAAATTGAAATTAAATAATCTAAAAAAAGCAAATTAAATTTGCTTTTTTATATTATGTAATTATCAGAATCATAAGAAGAGTTGAAATCAGATCCAATAGAATTCACTCCGTAAGGAGTTGGTCTATTATTAAATTCTAATCTTCTTATTCGTCTTTCTAATCTGTTTATTTGTTGTTCTATGTTAGAAATTCTATTGTTTATATTTCTTAGTTCTCTAGAACATTGACAATTAGATTGATTTTGAAAATTACTCCCAGGATTTCCTGGGAAAAAGCCAAATGGCATTTGTTCGTTCATAATTAATCTCCTTTGCATTCGTATTATTATATGCATAAATATAAAATAGTGTTATAATTAAATTGGTGAATAATATGAGACTTAGAAATGTCAAAAATAAAGAATTAATATTAGATTCATGTGATATTTTAATCAGGGAACCCAAGGACTTAAAAGGAAAGTGGAAAGAATATTTTGGGAACAACAAACCTATATATATTGAAATAGGCATGGGCAAAGGTGATTTTATTATTCAAAACGCGTTAAAATATCCCAATATAAATTTTATTGGAATAGAAAAGTACGATAGTGTTTTGGTAAGAGCTATTGAAAAATTGCCTGATAATATTTCTAATTTAAAGTTTGTTAGAATGGATGCTAAAGAGATTGACGAAGTTTTTGATAAAGAAGTGGAACGACTTTATTTAAATTTTTCTGATCCGTGGCCAAAAGATAGGCACTATAAAAGAAGATTAACTAGCTATGTATTTCTAAATAAGTATGATGCCATTTTTAGCTCAAAAAAAGAAATACATCAGAAGACCGACAACAGGAATTTGTTTGAATTTTCCTTAGTTAGTTTAATTGAAAATGGATACAAAATTGAAGATGTATGTTTAGATTTGCACAACAGTAATAGAACAAATATAATTATGAGTGAATATGAGAAAAAGTTTGTTGCGAAAAACAACACTATCTATTATCTAGTTGCAAAAAAATAGTGTCCAATTTACAAAAAAAGTGATAAAATTATATTAAAGACAATAAATGTTTGTTATAATTAATGTAGAGTAGGTGAATTATGAAGAAAATTTTTCTTTTACTCTGTCTTGTTGTTTTATTAACAGGATGCAATGTTGAACAAGTTAAATATAAAGATATAGATTCAATTATAGATAGCGTTTTAAGCAAAGAAATTGAATTATCCAACTCATATTTTGATGGATATAAATATTATCTTCCCAGAGGTTTAAGCCTTGCTAGCAAAAAAGGTTATAATTCCAAGTTGGTAAGCGGAAAAAACACATACTATTTGTTTGTGGATGTGATAGCTTATTATAATAATGTGGATTTAAAGTTTGAAGTAAGCGATAATTATTTTTCTAAAAAATTGAATTACAATAACAAAACTGGGTATATAGAAATAACACAACAAGGCGATATGTATTTTTTAGAGATTATGTATAATTATGCTAAAATAGAAATGATAGTAAACGAAAACGATTTAAACAAAGCTATAATCAATTCTTGTTATATTTTATCGTCTATTCAGTTTAATGATAAAGTTATAGAAACTTTAATCGGAGAAAATGCTTTAGATTATAAAGAGACTATATTTGATATCTTTGGGCCACATGGTGATTCTGACAACTTTTTAGAATATGAGGAGGAATATCAATATAAAGGGGATATAGAAGAAGAATTAAAAGAGAAAGATTCTGATGTTTTAGATACTAAAACAAGCGATTAGAGAGGTGTTACAGATGGGTGTATTTGATAAAATAAAAAATATATTTTTTGAAGAAGAATATGTAGAGGTTGAAGAAGAAATAAAAAAACCAAAAAAGGCGGAACCTAAAAAAGAAAAAATAACAGTGGCGAAAAAAATAGATTTACCTGAAATAAAAAAAGAACGTGTTAAGCCAGAACCAAAAGAAGAAATTGAAGAAGTAGAGGAAGAAGCTATAGAAGAAGTTGAAGAGGCAAAACAAGAAAATAAATTTAAATTCCCTATGACCTTTGAAGAAGAAGACTTTAAACAAGATGAAGTTTTAGTTGAAAAGGTGCAACCAAAAGAAGAACCTAAAAAAGAGGAAAAACCAAAATATATTTATGAAAACGAAAGGGTTCCACTATATGAAGGTCGCGAAGAAAAAAAAGAAAAACCAGCATTCAAGCCAACGCCTATCATTTCTCCTATATATGGGATTTTAGATAAGAATTATAAAAAAGAGGAGATCGTTACTAAAAAACCAATCATTTTATCTAGTAGTTCATCAAGAAAAATGGACTTAGATAGGGTTAGAGAAAAAGCTTATGGTGATTTAGCTAGTGACATTACTGCATCAATGCAAGAAGAAAAAGTAGATGAGCTTGTAGTACACGGAGAAGAAAAGGAAAATACTTTTTATGATTTAAATATTGGTTCTCCTGCTGTAGAAAGAGTTACTGTGGGGGATGCAGAAGAATATTTTAATGATTTGGGATTAGAATATAATGTAGATTATAAAGATAATAGTATGGAGAAAGCGACGGGAAGAAGAACAGCTAAACTAGAAGAGAAAGAGGAAAAAGAAGATAAAGAAACAAGCGATGAGACGGTTTCTTTAGAAAATAATTTATTTGATTTAATTGAATCAATGTATGAAGATAAGGAGGAATAATTATGTTAGGAGATGTATTGCCAATATTGCTTTATATTTTAGGTTCTATTCTGCTAGTTGTATTAATAATATTAGGTATAAAATTAATTCAAACAGTTGATAGAGCAAATGCATTACTTGATGATTTAGAAGAAAAATCAAAATCATTAGACGGAATATTTACTGTAGTTGATAATTTTTCTAATGCGATTGCTGTTGTTGGTGATAGAGTTGTTGATGGCATTGCCGGCATGGTATCTAGTTTCTTTCACAAAAGAAAAAAGAAAAAAATAAAAGAAGAGGAGAAGGTTGAATATGAAGAAGAATAAAGATAAAAATAAAAAGAAAAAAGGTTTTGGAAAATTCTTGCTTGGTGCTGCAGTTGGAGCTGGACTTGGAATCTTATTTGCGCCTAAAAAAGGTAGCGAAACTAGACGTGAGTTAAAAGAAAAATTAGATGAATTAGCTAACAAGGTAAAAGGTATCGATTTAGAAGATGTTAAAGAATCTATTGAAACAAAAATAGCAGAAATAAAAGAAGAACTATCTGCTCTTGATAAAGAAAAAGCTTTGAAAATTGCTAAAGAAAAAGGTAAAGCAATCAAAAAGAAAAGTGAAGAATTAGTAGATCTAGCAGTAAAAAAAGGTACTCCAGTATTACAAAAAGCAGCAGAAGAAGTAAGAGAAAAAGCAATTGAAGTAGTTAAAGAAGTATTAAATAAGCTAGAAAAGAAGGAAAAATAAGAGTTGTATAAACTCTTTTTCTATGCTAGAATATGATATATAAATGGCGATGAAAAATTTTAGTAATTGTCTATTGTTAATTTAAGAGAATTAGTGGTTGGTGAAAACTAATAATAATAGAACAATGAAGTACACATTTGGAGCTATATCGTTACTCGCGTTAAGAGAAAAGTGCATAATACTATTATGAAATAAGGTGGTACCGCGGTTTTTCGCCCTTAGTTTATAATAGTTTTTTTATTAGGAGGGTTATGAATATAAATAAATATATAGATCATACAAATTTAAAACCTTACGCAAGCAAAAATGATATTGAAAAACTGTGTGATGAGGCAATAAAAAACAATTTTGCATCTGTATGCGTCAATCCATATTATGTAGGATTGGCACATGAGTTACTAATAAGATCTTGTGTAAAAGTATGTACTGTAGTTGGTTTCCCTTTGGGTCAAAATACTCTTGCAGTCAAATCTTTTGAGGCAAAACTGGCATTAGAAGAGGGTGCAGATGAAATTGACATGGTTATAAATATTTCTGCACTTAAAGATCAAAATTATAATTATGTTCTAGAAGAAATAAAAGCAATAAGGGATATAACAAAGGATAACATTTTGAAAGTTATTATTGAAACTTGCTATTTAAATAAAGAAGAAATTATCAAAGCAACAGAAATATGTAATGTGGCTAGAGTAGACTTTATTAAAACATCTACAGGATATGGTATAGAAGGTGCTAAATTAGAAGATGTTGAATTAATTTTAAAACACAAGGGTGAAAAAGTAGAAGTAAAAGCTAGCGGTGGAATTAAAAACTATGAACAAGCAAAAGTATTTATAGGTAAAGGTGTAACTAGAATAGGAACTAGTAATGGAATAGAAATAATGGAGGGAATATAATATGAAATTATATGATGATTTAATGTGGAGAGGACTTATCAAGGATGTAGCGGGAGAAGACCTAGAAAAAAAATTAAATGGAGAACCTATAACTTTCTATTGGGGTACAGACCCAACTGCAGATAGTTTGCATATAGGGCATTATTCATCTTTGGTAACAGCTAAAAGACTAATGAAAGCGGGTCATAATCCAATTCTTTTATGTGGTGGTGCTACTGGTAGAATCGGAGACCCAAGACCAACTGCGGAAAGAGAAATTTTAGATTATGAAGTAATTGAAAATAACATAAAAGGAATTCGTTCTCAAATAGAAAGATTGTTTGAAGGAAAAGCGGAACTAGTTGATAACTATGATTGGACTAAAGAGTATTCATTTCTAGAGTTTTTAAGAGATATTGGAAAATATATTAATGTAAATTATATGATTAATAAAGATATTATTTCTAGAAGACTTGAGACAGGTATTACATATGCAGAGTTTTCATATATGCTATTACAAGGATATGATTTTTTACATTTATATGAAACAAAGAATTGTATAATGCAAGTTGAAGGATCTGACCAATGGGGAAATATTACTACTGGTATAGAATTAATCAAGAAAAAATTAGGGAAAGAAGCATATGCGTTTACTATGCCATTAATATTAGATGCTAATGGCAATAAATTTGGTAAATCAGAAGGGAATGCTTTGTGGTTAGATAAAAACAAAACAACTCCATACGAAATATACCAATATTTAATAAATACAGATGACTCTAAGGTTTTAGAATATTTAAAAGTATTTACTTTTTTATCAAAAGAAGAAATAGAAAAAATAATGGAAGAACAAAATGAAAAACCAGAATTACGTGCAGCACAAAAAGCTCTTGCTTATGAAGTGGTTAAGGATATTCATGGTAAAGAAGAGGCTGATAAAGCGATAACAATTTCAAAAGCATTATTTACAGGAAATGTAAAAGAATTATCGGCAGATGAAATAGAAATGGCATTTCAAGGAATTCCAACTATAGAAGTTAATGAAGAAAAAAGTTTGATAGATGTTTTAGTAAACAATTCTATTACATCATCGCGTAGAGAGACTAGAGAATTCTTAAATAATGGTGCAATTAGTGTTAATGGGGATATAATTAAAGATGAAAATTTATTAATAACTAAAGATATTGCGATTGATAATAAAGTAATTGTTATAAGAAGAGGTAAAAAGAAATATTATTTATTAAAATTTTAAAAGACATTAAATAATGTCTTTTTTTTATTTGAAAATTGATAATTTTTTTACATAGTGATTAGTAATTTTTCTTTTTGATATATAAATATCTTTTTTGTTGTATATTTCGTGTAAGCTTATAATCGAGTTATTTATGCTATCTATTTGTTCGATGGTTAAATCTTTCTTATTATAAAAATATTTTTTAAATAATCTTGGGTTCATATGTGTAATATTCTTGAATGTTTCTGAAAAATATTCTAGTGAATAAAAACCGCTTCGAATTGCTATATTTGTTAAGTTGTTATTATTGTTTTTTAAAAACATTATTGAATTATAAACTCTGATCGAATTTATGTACTCTACTAGAGTTAATCCTATTTCTTTTTTAAATAATTTCATAATGTAATATCTGTTATAGAAAAAGCGCTTTTCTAATTCGTCAATGGAAATTTTATTAGAAATATTATCGCTTATATAAATTAAAATATCACATATTAAAGTATTCGAATGCATAACATCACCAACAATATAATACTACCAAAGTATACAAAAATCAAATTATACCACTATTGTTTAAATTTTTCTAAAATATAATGGTATATTAAAAGTGCAAAGGAGGAATAATATGAATTTTGCAAGATGGGAAACTAAAGAAAATATGGAAAAATTAGTGCCTTTAATTCCTGTTAATAAAGAATCTCAAATTGAGAAAAGTGGATTGCCAATATTTTATGATGAAAAAAAATTATATATCACTAACAGATTAAATCATACATTAGTTGTTGGTACTACAGGAAGTGGAAAGACGCAAGTAGTAACATTACCTATATTAGAATTATCAAAACGTTCAGGAGAGTCAGTAATTATTCACGATACTAAAAATGAAATCTATGAGTATACAAGTGAAAAATTTAAAAATCAAGGTTACAACATTATAAGAATAAATCTTGATGACGCTAGAGATTGTAACAAATGGAATCCTTTAGAATTACCTTATAGACTTTATACAGATGGAAATAAAGATAAAGCGCAAGAACTAATAGAAGAGATTGGGTTTTATTTATTAAACGAATTGAGTGAAAAAAATCAAGATCCTTTTTGGATAAATTCTGCAATCAATTATTTTACAGGACTTTGTCTTTATCAGTTTGAAAGTCATAAATCATCAAATTTAAAAACAATAATTGAATTAGATGCATACATAAGAGAAAATAGAAAAGATTTTATAAAAAATATAGATAAGAATTCCAATGTATATCTTAACTTAAGAGGGGTTTTAGAGGCGCCAACAGAAACTTGTGGAAGTATATTATCTGTATTCTCCCAAAAAATTAAAAGATATATTTCTAGAGAAAATTTGATGAACGTTTTATCTACTACAGATTTTGATTTAGCTGCCATAGGAAAAGAAAAAACAATAATTTATATTGTATCAGGTAACTCTAATAACTCGGATAGATTATTACCACTTTTCGTTAGTCAAGTATATTATGCTAAAGATGAATATTCAAAAAATGAAGGGAAAATCAATGTTATTATAGATGATTTCTATGAGTTGTATCCTATTAAAAATTTTGCTAAGGTTCTAGGATATTCTAGAGGTATAAATATTAATTTTGTGCTAATGATAAGAGGTTTCAATGATTTAAAAAATATTTATGGTAAAGAAGAAACAGAGATCATAAAAATTTGTTTTGCTAATATAGTGTATTTGTTATCTCAAGATATGGACACATTAGAAGAAATTAGTAATTTGTGCGGAAAAACTTGTGATGATGGAATTGTAAAACCATTAATTTCTGTAGAGGAATTAAAAACATTGAGACCATTTGAAGCAGTTATATTGATGATAAGAATGATGCCGTTTAAAACAAAATTGTTACCATATTTTCAAATGAAATTATAAAAAGACATTTATATGTCTTTTTTTGTTATTTGATTTACTTTGATAATTTAAGTATAATTATATTGATTGTAGGTGATGGTGTTGAAAACAAAAGGTACTAACAAATATGTGGAAAAAATTCTTTCATTCATAAGTGAAGAAGATAAAATAAATATGGAATATTTTTATGTGGAAAGTCTAAATAGAGAATATAAAAAAATAACCAACAGTAATGGTGCTATGTTAATGTTAAAAAACGACGAGATACCACAAGAAGAATCTGATTTTTTACTGAACTATTCGGGTTTTAATTATAAACACATAAATGCTGTTTTAAGGGATAATTGGAATTATGAAGACAATGGAGACATTAGTAGAGCAAATGAATATAGAGTGATAGCACATAAACTTCAGCAAATTATTTTGGAACATCCAACTACATTAAATGATAATATTAATGTCTATCGCGGAGTTGATTCAAGTTATTTTAAACAATATGGAATAGAGACTTTAGAAGATTTAAAGTCGTTAGAAGGTAAATATATGCTTGACCGTGGTTTTGTAAGTACATCAGTACAAGAAGAAAAATGTTTCTTCAAAAAAGAAAATGATTTGGGACTTAATTATAATGTTAAAATAGAATATATGGTTCCACATGAGTTTAAGGACGGAATATATTTAAATGGTTCCATGTCATATGCTCCTATGCAAGAAGAATTTTTAATTAATTCATCTAATTTATCAAAAGTAAGTAGTGTTACAATTAATGATGATGGTACTGCTGTAGTAAGAGCGACGCTTATTCCAAAAGAATTATATGATGATTATTATAGAATACGAAATTTAACACCTTCTGAAAAATAAAAAAGAACTTCTTTTTTGAAGTTCTTTTTTTTATCTGTTATAGAATTCAACGATTAACGCTTCATTAATGTCAGCATTTAATTCACGTCTTTCAGGTAATCTTACATAAGTACCAGAAAGCTTGTTTTCATCAAATGTTACGAATTCAACTCTATTAGTTACTTTTTCTAAAGCTTCTTTAACAACTTTCATATCTTTGTCAGCTTCTTTAACAGCTATAACACTTCCAGGTTTAACTCTGTATGAAGGAATATCTACTTTCTTTCCATCAACAGTAATATGTCCGTGGTTAACTAATTGTCTAGCTCCGCGTCTTGTTGAAGCTAACCCTAAACGATATACTAAGTTATCTAATCTAGATTCTAGTAATCTTAAGAAGTTTTCACCATGAATACCTTTCATTTTTGCAGCTTCATTAAATGTTTTTCTGAATTGTTTTTCGTTTAACCCGTACATGAATCTAACTTTTTGTTTTTCTTTTAATTGAATACCATAGTTAGAAGGTTTTCCTTTTCTGTCTGCACCATGTTGTCCTGGTCCATATGGACGTCTTGCAATATCTTTACCATTTTCAAGAATTGAAAAACCAACACGACGAGCTTTTTTGTAACTTGGCCCTGTATATCTTGCCATAATTTGTCCCTCCTTTATTTATTTACATAAACATAAGGAATTATCTTTTAACCATAACTAGGGAGTTTATTTTAATACTTTCGTCCAACAGCTAGAGTACTTATAAACTTAATAAACACATTAATTATACTAAAAGATGCGCTGTTCCTTAAATATGCAGTATTAATTATATATAAATATTGTGAAATAGTCAATCTTTTTTAGTTTATTTTTATATTATAAATTGTTATTTTAGACTACTCTAAATAAGATTTTTTTGTTATAATCATTAATAGAAGGGTAGTGTGAATATGTCAGTTAGCGTTTTAATGTGGATTTTTGGTGGTACATCATTACTGTTAGGAATTTTAAAAACAATTATATATATAAGTAAAAACAAAGAATTTGAAGGGTACAGGACAACAAAAGGGTGTGTCGTAGAACATATATCTAAAGAAGGACATCATTATTTTGATGACGAAGAATTTGGATACGATGCGATTAATTATGATGAAGATGATGGTTCATTTTTTGCAGAAGAGGGTATTAATACTGATGCTGGCATTGTAGAATTTATAGTAAATGGTAAAAAACATCGCTTTATTGATTCTGTTAGCGATACAAATTTGATGCAAATTGGGGAAGAAGTAACTGTAAGATATAATCCAAGAAAATTTAAAGATGCCTTTGTTGTTCAAGAGTTTGACGGAGTAGTTTTATATGCGGTTGGATTGTTTTTAACTTTTATAGGAGTATATACTTACTTTTTTATGTGATAAATAGAATTGAGGTGCTATTATGAATGGCGTAATACTTGTAATAACTACATATATATTAATTGCTATTGCTTTGTGTGTAATAGTGTTAATTTTGATGAAGAAAAACAAAAACAAAAAGTTTAAACTTACCATAGAAGAATTAGATAAAGAAAAAAATATAATAGAAAGCACACCGGTATTATTAGAACTAGCTAAAGTAGAAACAATAATTAAAAACGATAAAATGGAAGAAAAATATAAACAGTGGCAAGATAGATTTGAAAGTATTAAAGAAAATCAACTTTCACAGGTTAACGATTTAATTATTGATTTAGATATGTTTATTGATAATAAGGATTATGAACAATACCAAAAGAAACTAGCGCATGTTGAAATAGAATTAGCCAAATCCAAAACTATGATGGACACTTTATTGGCAGAAATTAAAGAAATAAATTCTAGCGAAGAAAAGTATCGAAGCATAATAATTAAATTAAAAACTAAATATAGAGAATTGAATGATAAATTTTCAAATAATAAAGAAGAGTATGAAGATGTTGCGGAAATTATTGAATTGCAATTTGAAAATATTGAAAGAAGATTTCAAGACTTCGAAGAATATATGGAAAAGAATGAATATGGTGAAGTGGTTCATATAGTAAAAGCAATTGACAATATGGTTGATCATATGTCCATTGTCATTGCTGAAGTTCCAGATTTGGTTTTGCTTGCTAAGAAGTTAATACCAAAAAGAATAGAGCAAATAACTGAGACATATCAAGATATGATATCCAAAGAATATCCTATTGGATATATGAATATTGAATATAATGTAGAAGAAGCGTTGAAGAATGTTAATTCTATTATAGATCGTATAAAAGTGTTAAACCTAGAGGATTGTATGTTTGAACTTAGAACAATGTTAGAGTATTTAGACTCTATGTTTAATGAATTTGAAAAAGAAAAGAATGCTAGAAAAGAATATGAGGAAGAGTCAATTATATTCGATAAAAAATTAGAAAAAATAAACAATATAGTTTCTGACATATATAGTCAACTTGATGAAATTAAAAATATGTATGATCTAACAGATGAGGACTTACAAATAATAGATGAAGTTAATAACAGGTTAAAAGGAATTAATAAAGATTATAAGAAAAGTGTAAAAAGATTAAGCAAAAAAGAAATTTCTTATTCTAAATTAGTTAAAGAATTAGAAAATTTAACTTTGCTACTAGCGAGTGTTGATGATGATTTAGATAGCTCATTAAAATCACTTGGAACCATGTATGAAGATGAAGTTAGAGCTAGAGAGCAACTGGACGAAATTCAAGAATTATTAAACCAATCAAAAATTAGAATAAGAGGTTATAAACTTCCTATCATAGGAAATGAATATTTCGTTCAATTAACTGAGGCCAATGAAGCAATTTTAGAAATAATAAAAGAACTAGAGAAAAAACCAATATCTATAAAAGTATTGAATACAAGGGTAGATACAGCAAGAGATCTTGTTTTAAAACTTTATAATACTACTCACGAAATGATTAAAACAGCAAGATTGGTTGAAGATGCTATTATTTATGGCAATAGATTTAGAAAAGATAATCATGAAATAGATCAAGGCTTATCTAAAGCAGAAGTATTATTTTATAAAGGAAATTATAAAAAAGCTTTAGAAGTTTCGTTTGATACATTAGATACATTTGATCCTGGTATAAAGGTTAGGTTGGTGCATTCTTATGAAAATGAAAAATAATAGAGGTCTTGTTTTGCCTGAATTAATGGCAATTATTGCATTCATTGCAATAATTTTTGGAGTAGTTGCATATATTTCGTTTCAAAAGGGAGATAAAAGGAAGTTTGAAGTTTTTGCGCAAAACGCAAGAGATTTTGCAACTAAGGTTTCAACTTATAGGGATGAATATTCGAGATATGACAATGAAGTCTATTTAGAAGATATTGTGGAAGTTAATCACATCAAACCTTACGTTAATCCGTTTAGTGGTGGTGGAAACTGTAATTTGTATGAATCAAAAATAACTATTAAAACAAATGGAGAAAGATATGTCACTTTTAGGTGCGGTAACTATTTGATTGATTCTCAATTGGTTTCAAGTAATAATTATAGAGTTTATAAAGTTTCAGAATGGAAAGAAAAAATAGACAATTTAGAAGAGGCTCAATCTGTTAAGTTATATAATTATGAGAAAGACGGGGAAGTAGTTTTAGACAGCTATGTAGTATTAAAAGAATTAATAACTGTATATAACGAAAAAGAAAATGCAAATATAAAAAAAATAGATGATATAGACTTAGAAAAATATAACGTAATAACTAAAACGTTTTATAGAACAAAGAAATTAGTTGGAGAAAATCTGTAAAAAGGGTATGTTGTACTCTTTTTTTTTGTTATAATTAAAGAAGGTGATATACATGGGATTATTTAACAAGATAAAAAATATGTTTAAAAAAGAAAACAAAAATGAAGAAAATATAGTTGTACAAAACAATGCAAGCATATTGCAACAACAAAACGTAGAATGTGAAGTAAAACCTCAAAAACAAGAAGAAGATAATATACAAGATAATATTCAACCTGTAGAAAGTGTAAAGATATATGAAAAAGGTTTAACAAAAAGTAGAGATAATTTCGTATCAAAACTAATTGGACTAACAAAAAAATACAACAAAATTACAGAAGATTATTTTGAAGAACTAGAAGAAATATTAATAATGGCTGATATTGGTGTGAATACAGTAATGGATTTTATGGAACGTTTAAGGACAAGAGTAAAACATGAAAAAATTGAAGATGTAACGTATTTGAACGAGGTAATAGTAGATGAATTATTTATTATTTATGTTAATGATGAGGTAATTGTTAATAAAATAAATTTTGCAAACGAAGGGCCAACCGTAGTGCTTTTTGTAGGTGTTAATGGCGTAGGCAAAACAACAACTATTGCTAAACTAGCAGATAAACTTAAACATGAAGGAAAAAGTGTAATGTTAGTGGCTGGAGATACTTTTAGAGCGGGGGCTACCAAACAATTAGAGGAATGGTCTAGACGTGTTGATGTTATGTTTACTGGGACGCATGAAGGGGCCGACCCGGCAAGCGTGATATTTGATGGTCTTACTAAAGCTAAGGAAGAAAATATCGATGTAGTTTTAATAGATACCGCAGGTAGATTACAAAATAAGACAAATTTGATGAATGAGTTAGAGAAGATTAATAGAGTAATTTCTAAGTTAATTGATGGTGCTCCTCACGAAACATTGCTCGTAATTGATGCTACTACCGGTCAAAATGGTATTGCGCAAGCAAAGAGTTTTAAAGAGATTACTGATGTTACAGGAATAGTATTAACTAAGCTGGATGGAACAGCTAAAGGTGGTATTGTTTTAGCAATAAAAGAAAATGTGGGTATTCCTGTTAAATATATCGGATTTGGAGAAACAAAAGATGATTTACAAGTTTTTGATATTGAAAAATATATTTATGGATTGTTTAAAGATATGATGTAGAGGTATTTATGGACAAGAGAATTAGATTGAATATATTATACGATTATTATAAAGATTTTTTAACTGATAAACAGCAAGAATATTTTGAGAGTTATTACTACAACAATTATTCTTTAGGAGAAATAGCTGAAGATAATAATATTAGTCGTAATGCAGTACATAATCAGTTAAAAATAGTAGAAGAAAAACTAGAAGAGTTTGAACACAATTTAGAATTAGTTGCCAAAAAAGATAAAATTTTAGAATTATTAAAAAATGAAATTAGTAAAGATTTATTAGAACAAATAATAGAGATATTATAATAGAAAGCATGGTGATAAAATGTTTGAAAGTCTTGGAGACAGATTACAAGCTGCAGTATCTAAAATAAGGGGATATGGAAAAATAACAGAAGATAATATAAGCGAAATGACTAGAGAAATTCGTCTTGCATTATTGGAAGCAGATGTTAACTACAAAGTTGTTAAAGAATTTATTAATAATGTTAAAGAAAAAGCTCTTGGAGAAGAAGTTCAAAGAAGTTTAAGACCAGGAGATGTCTTCGTAAAAATAGTAAAAGATGAATTAACAGATCTATTAGGTGGTCAAAAAGAAGATTTAAATATAAAAGGAAATCCTGCAACATTAATGTTAGTCGGATTACAAGGTTCAGGTAAAACTACTACTATTGGAAAAATCGCTAATTTATTAAGAAAAAAACATAAAAAGAAACCGTTATTAGTAGCAGGAGATGTTTATCGTCCGGCTGCTATTGAACAATTAAAACAAATAGGCGGACAATTGGGGATAGAAGTCTATGAAGAAGGCAAGAAAGATCCAGTCGAAATAGTTAATAATGCCATGAAATATGCCAAAGAAAATGGGTACGATTATGTTTTGATAGATACAGCTGGTAGACTTCACATTGATGATAATCTAATGCAAGAATTGGATAATATTAAAAACTCTATTAATCCAGATGAAATATTATTAGTAATAGATTCTATGATGGGGCAAGATGCTATTAATGTAATTGAGGGTTTTAATAATGCTTTACCACTCACAGGAGTAGTGCTTACAAAACTAGATGGAGACACTAAAGGTGGAGTTGCGCTTTCTGTAAGACATTTAACTAACGTACCAATTAAATTTGTCGGTGTTAGTGAAAAAATGGATGGTTTAGATTATTTTGATCCAGAACGTATGGCAGGTAGAATCTTAGGGATGGGAGATATTATCTCATTAGTGGAAAAAGCCCAAGAAGCAATTGATGAAAAAGAAGCAGAAAAAACTGCAAAAAAAATGCAATCAGGAAAATTTGATTTAGAAGATTTTTTATCACAAATGAAACAAATCAAAAAATTAGGTCCGCTTGAAAATTTATTAAAACTAATTCCAGGAGCTTCAAAACTAGGATTAAATAATGTAAAAATAGACCCTAAGCAAATGGCTCACATTGAAGCGATTATCTTATCTATGACACCAAAAGAAAGACGTAATCCAGACATAATAAAAGCTAGTAGAAAAACAAGAATTGCAAAGGGTTGTGGATTATCAGTACAAGAAGTAAATAAACTATTAACACAATTTGAGCAAATGAAAAAAATGATGAAACAATTTTCTAAAGGAAATATGAAAATGCCTTTTTAGGTATTTTTTTATGTAATAATTTAGTGTATAATAAAAATTAAAAATGAGGTGGGTTTATGGATAATTTAGTAGAAATAAATAATTTAAGTTATTCTTATAAAGATAAGACTATTTTTCATAACCTACAAATTTCGATAAAAAAAGAAACAACTAATCTAATATTAGGAACTAACTCGAGTGGTAAAACCACACTAATTAGAATTTTAAGTGGTATTTTACCTAGTGAAAATTCAATTAATGTAAATGGCATTATTTTAAATAAAAAAAATATTAAGAAATATCTTTTATCAATTGGAGCAGTTTTTTTTGATGATGTAAACAAGTTCCTATTTGATAAAGTTATAGATGAATTAGCATTCCCTTTGGAAAATTTAAATTATAATAAAAAAGATATAATGAATAGAATTAATGAAGTTTCAAAATTGTTAGAAATACAAAATTGTATTGATAAAAAAACAGGCGAATTAACTATTTTTGAACAGGTAAAAGTACTTATTGGCATGTCAATAATGCATAATCCAAAAGTTATATTTTTAGATAATGCATTATCTAAATTAACTAATAACGAAGTCAAAAAATTATTTAAGTTATTAGATAGAATTAAAACTAATACAACTATTTGCATTACTTCTAGTGATATGGAACACATTTTATCCTTTGATAATGTTATTGTAATTAATGAAGGTAAAACTTTATTTAATGATATTCCAAATAATGTCTTACAGCATGATAATGAATTAGCCAGATCAGGATTTTATATTCCACCAATGATTGATTTATCTTTAAAATTAAGCTTTTATGGTTTAGTTGATGAGATAATTGTGGATGTTGATAGGATGGTGGATACACTATGGAAATAAGATTTGAAAATGTTTTTTATAAAAATAAATTAGAGAATATAAACTTAAAGCTTAATAACGATAAAATCAATGGAATATATAATTATAATAGTTTTATTAAATTAATGAATAATCCCAAATTGTTAGAAAAAGGAAATATTTTTATAGATGATAAAGTATATAAAAACTTCGATCCTAAAATAATATCTATAGTAGATAAAGATAAAGGGTTTTATACCTCTAAGGTAATTGATGAAATCTACTTTTATTCAAAGATCAGAAACTATAAGAGCACCACAATAAAACAAGATATAATATGCTGGTTAAAAGAATTTGGGTTAGATGAATCTATTTTAAAAAGAATTCCTCATAGTTTATCACAAACAGAAAAGTATTTTATTAAAATAATTTGTAATTTAATATATAAACCTAAAATTATAATATTCAAAGATATTATGAATGGTATGGATTATAATAATAGGAAATTGATAAAAAAGATAATTAACAAATTGAATGAAGAGGGAATACTTATTATTGTAACTAGTATGGATAGCAATATTTTATATGATTTAACAGAAGAATTATTTATATTCGATAGAAAAAAATTATTAATAAGTGGTAATACTAATGATATATATACTGATATAGAAAAGCTGAATAATAGTAAAGTTGATATTCCGGTTTTTTCGAGGCTAACTTATAAAGCAAACAAAGAAAAAGGTGTTAATCTTTTTTATAGAAAAGATGTAAGAGATGTGATTAAAGATGTCTACAAAAATGTGTAATAAAATAAAAGAGTCTAATTTGTTTTCAAAATTAATTGGAATAACTTTATTGATGATATCAATTGTTTTAGTTAACAATGTATATTTAGTGTTTACTCTAATAGGCATTAGTATTTTCTTATCCTATATATTAAAAAACTTGGAATCTCTCCAGTTATCTATCATTTTAATCATTATATCTATGTTTTACTATGCGCATCCATTCCTATTGTTCATAGTTAAATTAATTATGTTATACACATTTTTCTTAATGATTAAAGATGTTACATATGATAAAGAAAAAATGTGTTTTATGGATATTATTTTTTATAAAAACAGAGGTAAAGTAGCAAACAATATGTATTTAAATACCTGTTTTAAAAATAAGTTATTCAATAAAAATATGGATGAATTTAATGATATAGACAGGTACGAAAGAAGAAAATATAGTAGTTATATAGTTAAACAAGCAGAGATAAAAACTAATTATGATTTGCAAGATATAAATTATAGAAGCAAGTTAAGTTTTTATAAATTCTATAATAAAAAAACTACAATATTAAATATGAAGTGGCAAGTACGAGACTTTATAATTATAATAATTTCAATTTTGATATTTTTACTCGTATTACTTTGTAGGTAGGTGAAATAAAATGCGTTATTTAATTAAGTTTTCTTATGATGGAAGTAATTTCTACGGATATCAAAAACAACCTGGTAAAAGGACGGTTGAAGGAGAGTTAGAAAGAGCCTTATATGATATTAATAATCATACTGTTACTAGAATATACTCTTCTGGCAGAACAGATCGAGGGGTGCATGCCAAAGGTCAAACTGCTCACTTTGATTTAGATATATCCATAACTTTATATAAGTTAAAATGTGCCTTAAACAGTCTATTGCCTGATGATATTCATGTAATTGAAGCTATAAATGTAGATAATGATTTTCATGCTAGATTTATGGTTAAAAATAAGACATATAAGTATTATTTGAATATGGGTGAATATAACCCTGTAGATAGAAATTCGATTCATCAATATAATAAAGAACTAAATATAGAAAAGATGAGTACAGCTATAAAAGATCTTATAGGAACGCATGATTTTAAGATTTTTACATCAAAGGAAGTAGTAAAAGACAACTACACAAGAACAATTTATGAAGCAAATATAGAGAAGAAAGATAATTTATTAATATTTAAATTCACGGGGAACGGTTTTATGAAATATCAAGTAAGAAATATGGTGGGCACTTTAATAAAGATAGGTAAAGGTAAACTAGAATCGGGTACAATAAAAAAACTATTAAATAATGAAGCTCCAGAAAAGTATATATTTACGGCTAAACCAGAAGGTTTATACCTTGAAGAAGTTTCATATAAATAGTATTAAATTTCGTTGACAAATAAAGAACTTTTTAGTATAATCTTAATCGGTACATTGAAATCCCCACATAAGTTTGGCCGTGGGAAGCTGGACTTAAGTAAAGGAGAAAAATTATGAAAAGTTATATGCAAAAGAAAGAAACAATCGAACGTAAATGGTATGTTATCGATGCTGATGGAGTAGCGTTAGGTAGAGTGGCTGCTAAAGCTGCGCATGTTCTTCGTGGAAAACATAAAGCAACATATACTCCACATATCGATTGCGGTGACAACGTAATCATTATTAATGCTGAAAAAGCTAAATTAACTGGTAACAAATTAGAAGATAAGATGTATTACAATCATTCTCAATATGTTGGTGGTTTAAGAGAAAGAACAGCAAAAGTAATGAAAGAACAATATCCTGAAGAAATGGTTGAAAGAGCTGTTAAAGGAATGCTTCCACACAACAGATTAGGAAGAGCTATGTATAAGAAATTATTCGTATACAAAGGTGAAAATCATCCACATGCTGCTCAAAAACCAGAAGTTATGGAAGTTAAATAAGGAGGGTTAAACGATGGCAAAAGATAAGAAAAACGTATATTACGGTACTGGTAAAAGAAAAGCTAGTATTGCTAAAGTTCAATTAATTCCGGGTAAAGGAAAAATTACTGTTAATGGAAAAGATGTACATGAATACCTACCTTATGAAACTTTAGTTATGGATTTAATGCAACCTTTAGAATTAACTAAAACAACTGAAATTTTTGATGTTGTAGTTGAAGTTAAAGGTGGAGGTTTCTCAGGACAAACTGGTGCTATTAGATTAGGTATTACTAGAGCATTATTAGAATATGATAGTACTACTTCTAGCGATAGTGAAAATAGTTTCAGAAAACTATTAAAACCAGCTGGATTTATTACTAGAGATTCAAGAATTAAAGAACGTAAGAAACCAGGATTGAAAAAAGCAAGACGTGCACCACAATTCTCAAAACGTTAAGAGTTACGTATTTCAATGTTTCAAAAGCCCATTTTATGGGCTTTTTTGCTGCAAAAAATATGAGAATTATGCTAATTTTGACCTGAAGATAACACACAACATACATACAGCATACATGAGATTGTCTCACATTCTATTTTTTGGAAATAAGTGATATAATAGAACTGAAAGTTAGGAGAAATAACATGAAATTTAATGAACTGATGTGTGTTAGTGATGTGGTTAATTTAGATGATTATTTAAAATTATATAAACACGTAAGAGACAATATGAAAAATCCTGAATGGCTAGGAACTTTTTCGTTAAAAGATATAAAAGATATTTTATCTAATGGAGGAAAAATATGGTTATACTACAATAAAGAAGATTTAGTATGTTCTATGTTTTATATTCCATCTAACCAAAAGTCTTTAAACAAGAGGAATATTAATGTTTTAGAAAGTGAAACTGGATCCTTAGGCCCAATAATGGTAAATCCGGATTATGTTGGTAACGGATATATGTTAAAGATGCTGGAAGTATTTAATAAATATTGTATTAGTATAGGCAAAAAACATGTATTTACAAAAGCTCATGCTGAAAATATATATTCTATAAATAATATGTATAAAGATGGATATCAATTAGTGGATGAGTATGAAAATAATAGAGGAAGAATGGTAGCTTTTATGAAAACTTTATAGTCAATTTTAACTAATTAATATTTAAGAGTATCTTAGAGTAGTTTGTGTAACATACGCACAGCATACAAAAACGCGGGAAACCCGCATAAATAGAGGGCCGCTAATTTAGTAAACGTTAAGAGTTACGTATTTCAATGTTTCAAAAGACCATTTTATGGGCTTTTTTGCTTGTTTAAAAAATGTTTTTTACTTACTAGAAATGAAAATTATGCATTGAAATATGTTGTGACTACAGGTTTTGTGTTATAATTTAATGTAGAAGTGATGTGATTATTGTGCAAAAAAAACAATTTGAAGATGAAATTGTATTAGAGTATGACTGCGATGGTAATGAAATTGATGAATTTAGAGTTTTGAGATTTCCTTTTTCAGCTGAAATTGATG
This sequence comes from Bacilli bacterium, assembly GCA_017435255.1. GTDB lineage: Bacteria > Bacillota_I > Bacilli_A > RF39 > UBA660 > RGIG3091. The sequence goes on from JAFSFI010000010.1 coordinate 82,754, forward strand.
ACTGGGATGAATATCCAAATATAGATCCAAGATTTTATTGTTTGGTAAAAAGTTCAAATGGTGAAATCTTTGCTGTTAGTGTATATGATGATTATAATCCTAATCAAATAAGGAAATATGAGCAACTGGGAGATAATGATGACATTCCTATGTTAATAAAACCAGCATCTGCAATGAGATATTATGAAGTTGCTTTTGATGGAATTACGGGTCGAGAATGGTATTATGATAGAAATAGAAGTAAAGATGAATTAAGAAAAAAATTAGATTATTTTTTAAAATCGCAAAAGAGATTAGTTAAAAGTAAAAGAAATTAGAAATACTAGGTTAAAGAAAATGAGTTAAAATTAAAGCTATGAAAAGAATGAGCACAACAGAGATGGATATACAAACGCTAAAACAGAATTTATTAAAAGATACACTAAGTAAGCTAAAGAATTATATAATAACAGCTATTATTAAATAATACATTGTAAATATAATAATTTTGGGGGAAAATATGAAAGTATTCATTATATGTAGTAAACAGTTTTATTCAGAAATAGAAAATATAAAAGCGTTATTAGAAAGTAGAAATATTGAAGCGTTTTTACCAAATTGTTATGATGATCCTAAAACTGAAGAAAGAATGTGGAATTTAGGGAAAAAAGAACATCGGGAGTTTAAAGCTAAAATGTATAAGTTAAGTGAAGAAACAATTAAAAACATGGATGCTGTGTTAGTATTGAATTATGATAAGGATAAAGAAGGTAAAATATATAAAAATTATATTGGAGGAGCTACATTCCTAGAAATGTATGATGCCTTTAGACTTGGTAAAAAAATTTTTTTAATGAACGATATTCCTGAGGGAATGCTATATGATGAAATTGATGGATTTAATCCAACAATTTTAAATGGAAACATAGATTTAGTGAAATAGGAAATTATATGCTTTAACGCTTAAAAGCTCATAAAATGAGCTTTTGGTTTTATGAAAGTTAAATATAATAAAAATATATGTTATAATAAATTAGATAATTGATATCAAGTTAAGAGGTGCAAATATGGCTGTTTTTTGTATTATATATTATGTTTTAAGTTATATAGAAAGAGTTCCACAAATAATTAAATTAATTAAGACTAAATCAAGTAACGATTATAGTTTAGGAATGATATCAATGCAATTACTAGCACTAATTAGCTGGTCAATTTATATATTTACATCAGAACAAATTACTATAGTTTATATAGGAACTATAGTAGATTTGTTGCTTCTTTTACTAGCAGATGGATTAATTTTAAAATATTATAAATTTACTAAAAATTAATCCAATATATCGCAGAAAAACGATCTGTAAGTTTAGAGAATTATTATATGGAAAGCCAAAGCAAATTTAGTTAATTTGCTTTTTTTGATATCCTGTGTTACTATACATAGCAATTCAAAAAGAGGTGTTTTGGATGGTTAACAAATTATATAGTTTAAAAAAGAAATTGTATTTTATGAGACTTGATATTCTTTTTAATAAAGCGATGAAAGAAGGCAAAATAACTGGTTTTGATGAAGAAATATATGAAAGAATGGGTGATACTATTATTGCTTGTTTACCTGTTCATTTTTATATCAAATATTCAGAATACTTGTTTGATGAAGGAACTTGCTATGACAGAAGTCTTTATATGTTTCTAGCTTTAGATGACGCGCTATTTGTTACTGGAGATAATAAAGATTTGGAGTACAACTATGGTAAGGGTCACGAAGAGCATGCATGGGTAGAAATCGGTGATTTTGTTTATGATCCTTCATTAATGTTAAAATTTGATAAAGATACATATTACTCATTATATGGTTGTAGTAATGTTACTAAGACAGATAAGCAAACTTATTTATTGCAAAACGGGAGTTCTATTGATAAATATGTTTCTCATGGATTTGATGAGTTTAAACCAAACGGAGAAAGAAGATTAGAATTGGGAGTATTTGTTAAGCAAATTAGAGCGTTGAGCCAAATGGTAGATAATGAACAATTTTCTCGAGACTTTAATAATTATTTGGCTAGCGTCGAATATGATGAAGAACAAATTGCGGAAGAACGACAAAAGTTTATGCAAAAAATATGGTCTAATACATCTGCGATGACTGTTTTTAGTGGAAGTAAAAGATAAAATTAAAAAATGTTTGAATATTTCAAAAACTCGTTTTTACGAGTTTTTGTTTTAGACTTTAGAAAAATTGCTCTATTAATCTAAATGTTGATGTTTTTGTGATATAATATTCACAATGAATAGAGGTGTTTATATGGTAGATTTATCTGGTAAATGGATATCATCATTTATTCAAAATAATAAAATATACAATGAAGAAGTTGTATTTGAACAAAAAGATAAAAATATTTCTGCTAATATTAAATTAAACTTTGACGGTGATATATGTGAATATAAGTTTCATGGTATAGTTAATAAAAATCTTATAAATGGTACTTATGAGTATTTAGATAATAGTGATTTAGAAAGTGGAACAATTAGCCTAAAGATTATAAATGATAATTTTTTATATGGTGTTACGACCTATATTTCAACTGATCCTAATAATGATGATATTATTCAAAGCCCGTATGCTTTATTTAGAAACACCGAAACCAATTTAGGAACATTTAATTTATGTCATAAATGCGTTAATGCTAAAGCAACATGTTGCTCTAATCTTATGGTTGATTCACCAATGTTACTACCAAATGAAGTAAAAGAAATCGCTAAGGCAACTAATGAAGAAATAGATTCATTTGTGCAAACCATCGATTTTGCTTTAATGCATAATGATAAAACATTAAAAACTTTATATCAAATGAAGAGACAAAAAAGTAGCTCAGCGTGTCATTTTTATAAGAATTGTAAATGTAGTATATATGATATAAGGCCAATCGATTGTAGAATTTTTCCGTATGACATAAAGTTAGAGAAAGATGGTAATTATTATTTGATTTATTATTTAGCAGATAATTGTGAAATAAAAAATATAGATGTAAATAATTTAAAAACAGTTTCTTATAATACGAGGTTATTTTTAAGGTTGTTATATCCATACATAAGAGAATGGTCTGACCCTTATTGTTGTTCGAAATTAGTAGAGAATAAAGATTATAAGATCATTTGTAAAATTGAAGATTTGTTTTAATTAAAAAATAAGATATATTAGAGTCTTTTTAGGTGGCTTGCACAATGCTGTGAAACCATTATAAAATATAGGATTAGTCGTTCTTGCGTCCTAATTTTCGGTAATTTTATGATATAATTAATTTGTTAGATAAACAACCATTTGTTAAGGAGTAAGATGTGTATGAACATAAAATTATTTTTTGAAGCATTATTCAAATTCTCATTAGGTTTGATTCTAGTAGGGTTACTTATATTTGTTCCGGCTAATACAATGAAATTCTGGAATGGTTGGTTGTTTATGGGGTTATTATTCATACCAATGTTTATTGCGGGTATTGTTATGCTGTTCAAAGCGCCTAATCTATTAAAAAGTAGACTTGATGCTAGAGAAAAGGAAACAGAACAAAAATCGGTAGTAGCATTAAGCGGTTTAATGTTCTTAGCGGGCTTTATTATAGCTGGTCTAAATTATAGATTTAATTGGTTGACATTACCAAAGATTATAGTGATTATAGCATCAATCATATTTTTGTTATCATATATTCTATATGCAGAAGTATTAAGAGAAAATATATTTTTATCAAGAACTATAGGGGTACAAAAAGATCAAAAAGTAATAGATACAGGATTATATGGAATAGTAAGACATCCGATGTATTTTGCAACCATATTCTTGTTTTTGTCTATGCCATTAATATTGGGATCTTTTATATCTTTTATAATATTTTTAGTATATCCATTTATAATTGTCAAAAGAATAAAGAATGAGGAACAAATTTTGGAAAAAGAACTTAAAGGCTATAAAGAATATAAAAAGAAAGTAAAATACAAAATTATACCATTTATTTGGTAAATAAGTGATGATTTATTAGTCAGATATACAATCTCTTAAAGTGAGAGGAAAATAAAGTATTCAATTTTTCAATATTTTGAACAGTCCGTGTTTGCGGACTTTTTTGATGTACTAACATATGATTTAATTTTTGTTGACTTCAACTTAAAATAGATGTACTATTGTATTAAGGGAGTAATACAATAGTAAAGGGGATTAAATATGATGTTTGAATTTGATAATAATATTCCTATATATTTACAATTAGTAGAACAATTAAAGATATATATAATATCTGGAAAAATTAATCCAGGTGAACGATTACCATCTGTTAGAGATTTAGCGCTACAAACTAAAGTAAATCCTAATACTATGCAAAAAGCCTTAGTAGAGTTGGAGGAACTGAAATTGGTTTATACAGAACGAACTAATGGTAGGTTTGTTACTAATGATCAAAAGTTAATTGAAAAATATAAAAAAGAATATGCTGATGAATTATCAAAAAAATATTTTGCGAGTATGGAAAGTATAGGGTTCAATATAAATGAATCTATTAAGTATTTAAAAAGCATAGGAGGAGATAAATGATGAAATTATTAGAGTGTATTAATATTAATAAAAGTTTTGGTAATAAAAAAGTTTTAAAAGATATTAATTTAATAATACCAAGAGGTAAAATTATTGGATTATTAGGAAAAAATGGTACTGGGAAATCTACACTTATAAAACTTATTAATGATTTACTTACACCGACATCAGGAAAAATACTAGTTAATGGCAAAGAAGTGGGAGTAGAGAGTAAAAAAATTATTTCTTACTTACCAGAACGAACTTATTTAGATAAGTCAATGACAGTAGATCAAGTAATTGAGTACTTTGAAGATTTTTATGATAATTTTGATTCTAAAAAAGCAAGAAAACTACTTAGAGATTTAGATTTGGATACTACTCAAAAGTTATCTAAGATGAGCAAAGGAATGCAAGAAAAAGTACAATTAGTTCTTGTTATGAGTAGAAAAGCGGATTTATATATTTTAGATGAACCATTAGGGGGAGTAGACCCTGCTACTAGGGATTATATATTAGATACTATTCTTACTAATTTTAATGAAGGAGCTAGTGTTATTATTTCCACACACTTAATTTCAGATGTAGAAAGAATTCTAGATGAAGTAATATTTATCGATAAAGGAAAAATAATACTTCAATCAGATTCTGATGAATTAAGGAGGAAAGAAAACAGTTCAATAGATGAAATATTTAGGAGGATGTTTAAATGTTAAAGAAGTTATTAAAATATGATTTACAAAACATATATAAAGTGCTAATAGTATTTTATAGTTTATCTTTATTCTTTGGGGTATTGACTAGAATATTTTTAAATATTGATAATTCATTTATTATGAGTATTATTGGACAAATATGTACTGGTACTACTATTGCTATGATATTTAATATTTTAATTAATAATTTAATGAGATTATGGGTTAGATTTAAAAATAATTTTTATGGAGATGAATCTTATTTGACTCACACACTTCCAATAAATAAAAAAACATTATATTTATCTAAATTCATAACATCAATTATTACATTATTTTCGAGTGTGTTAGTAATTGTTGTAACTTTATTTATTGCATATTATTCAAAAGAGAACATTGAATTTATTAAAAATTTATTATTACCGCTTGCAACAGTTTATGAAAGCACGGTTGTAACAATTGTTTTAGCATTTATATTTGTTTGTTTCTTGGAAATTATGAATATATTACAATCGGGATATGTTGGTATAGTACTAGGCCATAGAAAAAATAACAACAAAATGATGTTTAGTATATTATTTGGATTTGGCACATACATATTAACTCAATTCTTTACTATTTTGGTTGTTTTTGGAGTTGCCTTATTTAATAAAGATTTAATGAATTTGTTTTACACAATGGATACATTAAGTATAAGTACAATTAAATTATGTATATATTTAGCAATTATTATTTATACATTAAATATATTTATTTTATACTTTGTTAATTCAAAATTATTTAATAAAGGAGTTAATGTAGATTAATAAAAATAAATTAAAAAAGAAATAATATATTTATGGTATAATGCGATTATAGAAAGTATTGGAGGATGTTAGTATGCGGATAAAGGTAATTGGTAGTGGAAGTATGTGGAACGAACATAATAGTGCTTCTTATATGATAGACGATAATACATTGGTTGATATTCCAAACGGAACATGTAAAAATTTATTTAGAATGGGTATAAACCCAAAAATAATTGACAGTATTTTGATAACACATTTTCATGGAGATCATTTTTTTGATATACCATTTTACTTTTTACTGAAGACTAAAGCGGATAATAAGAATATAAATATATATTGTAGTAAAGATGGTAAAAGGAAAAATCATAATGCAATTAAGTTAGCATTTCCTAATTCAGTAAAAGATATTAATAACGATGTTAATTTAAAATATTGTTATAATGAAGATTTCTCTTTAAATGGCTACAGAGTAACAAAATATTTAGTTGATCATGGTAGAATGAAGCCAGCATATGGATATGTGTTCGAGTCAAACAATAAAAAAGTTGGTTTTACAGGGGATACCTCTTTGTGTGAAAACGTAGAAGTAATGGCTAGCATTTGTGATTATCTTTTTTGCGATTGCATGTTTATTAAAGGCACTGATCAACATATGGGAATTGACAATATTAAAATGTTAATAGATAAATATCCACATTGCCAATATGTTGTTAGTCACTTAGAAGATAATACAAGACAAGTTTTAAAAGAGGAAAACATAAGTAATATTATCGTGCCTAATGATGGCGATGTAATTGAAGTATAATAAAAACAATACTGATTTCAGTGTTGTTTTTTTATCTATCATTTAACATATAATTATATAGGTGATAAATTTATGACAAGGTGGCTAATTCTAGTTGTGGTGTTTATAATAGGCCTATCTATATTTATTGTTTCAACTGTAAAAGCAGAAAATTATTTGCCGTTATTAGGAAAGGTAATTGTAATTGATCCTGGCCATGGAGGAAGAGATCCTGGTACAATGTACGGGAATATTTATGAAAAAGACATCAATTTAGAAATATCAAAAAAGTTAGAAAAAACCTTGATGGAACAAGGTGCTATTGTATATATGATAAGAGAAAGTGATGTCGATTTATCGAGCAAGTACGATAAACAGAAAAAAAGAGGAGATTTATATAGAAGAATATTGTTTATAGAAGATGAAAAGAAAAAGACTGATATATATTTATCAATACATATAAATTGGTATAAGAATAGTTCGTGGAGTGGTGCTGAGGTTTTGTATCACAATATAAACCCCAACAACAAACTATTGGGGGAAATAGTGATGAAGCATTTAAAAAAAGATTTTGATACAAAAAGAAGCCTAAAAAAGACAAGTCTATATTTATATAGAAATACTACTGTTCCAGGAGTATTAATTGAGTGTGGCTTTTTATCCAATCCAAATGAAAGATATTTATTAAGACAAGAATCCTATCAAGAAAAATTATCTGGTTCTATTACTGATGCAGTTATTGAATATTTTCAAGCACTTTCTAGTTCTGCATCCGGATAATAATGCCCTAATATATCAATGTATTTATAACCGTTTTTAGCTAATCTATTTGCGTCATAACTACTAAATGGCAATTGATATTTTCCTCTTATATCAAAGTCAAAATAATAATTATTATTAACTAAATACTGATAATTAGTATCTGTAACAGCGCTTTTTAGTTTGTTGAAATAATTTTTATAATTTTTCTTCCACATTTTTTTTAATGTATTTGTATCTCTATATTTTTCTTCGCTTAAATAACTGTTTTCATACAAATCTTTAAATACTATTGTCCTAGCAACAATAGCAGCACTTTTTAAAGCAGCATCTTCATATGTAGGAGGAATTATAGTGCTAAGATAATTAGTTATATAATTATCTAAATCAACAAAAGTAGTTTTTCCATCTTTGTTTTTCATTTTTACAAAGTTTGATATTCTATATTCATTGTTTTGCGTTGGTAATTTATTTTCAAAAATGTTGTTTTTTTCGGTACTTATATCTATGATATCTACATTATCATCAACCCTAAAATTGACATTTTCATTATATGAAATATATTCATCTTTTACATTGTTATAATCCAACTTATTAAAGTCATTTGTTATTAATGTAATGCTTCCTATAATTAAACCATTAACCACTAACATAACTTTTTTGCCATTAAATTTAATGTCCATATCTTTAATATAACTGGTTATGTTATTAAAAATAGATTTTGGTTTGTCGCTATTATCTAATTCACTAGAAAACTCATAGAAACTATTAATATATAGATATAATATTTCCTCGTTATTTACTTCCAAAATTTTATAATTATAAAACATATTATCACCTATATTTATTATGATAATAATGAGTATTTTTAATTCAATATAATATGACAAAATTATAATACAATAAAAATATAATATTTTCATAAAAATACCATGTATTTTGGTGTGTTTTATGCTATAATTTACAATAGGTGAGAGTATGAGGGATAAGCAGTTTAAAAACTTAGATGAGCAAATTGCAATTCTTAGACATAAAGGTTTAACAATTAACAACGAAGAGTATGCTAAAGAAGTATTGCTTAGAGAAAACTATTTCTTTTTGAGTGGATATAGACATTTATTTCTTGATCCTAAAAATCCAAAAATGTATATTGAAGGTTCTACATTTGAAGAATTATATAGTTTATTCTTATTTGATAGGCAATTTAGAAACATTATATTTAAGAATTTATTAATACTAGAAAACAATTTAAAATCTATTATCTCTTATCGTTTGTCTAAGAAATATGGGTACAAAGAAAATGATTATTTAAAACCAAAAAATTTTGATACTAGTCCAGAAAAGTCAAGACAAGTTAATGATTTATTGAAAAAAATGAAAAGGCAAATTCATGTGAATGGAAGACAACATTCTGCTACAGTCCACTATTTAAGTAATTATGGGTATATACCATTATGGGTTTTAGTTAAAGTTTTATCTTTTGGTATAGTTAGCGAATTATATTCAATACTAAGAATGGATGATAGAGTAGCAATTGCTGAAATTTATAAAATTGATATGATCACATTAACTAATTACCTGCCTATTTTGGCTAATTATCGTAACTTATGTGCTCATGAGGATATTTTATATGAAAATAAAACACAAAAAATCATTAGTAATACTCTGTATCATAGATTATTAGATATAGAACAAATAGATGGTGAGTATAGATATGGTAAAAATGATTTGTTTGCACTTTTAATTATAATGAAGCAAATGCTAACTCATAACGAGATAAAGAATATCGTATTAGAAATAGAGCATGCGCTAGATAATTTAGAATACAACTTAAATTCTATACCACTTTCTAAAGTGTTAAACAGAATGGGGTTTCCTTCAAATTGGAAGGATTTGGCTAATATAAGTATAACAAGGGAGTGATAACATGCGAGGAAAGATAATTAATATTGTAGTAGTATTATTTGCATTTCTGTTAGGTGGGGGACTAATGTATGTAGTAATTACTAATCCATTAGATAGTGATACTGAAAATAATGCAGGATTATTGGGGTGTCAATACACTAGTTGCGAAAATAAAGTAATAATAGATGACAGTGGAATAAGCGCGGCTGTTGATAAAGTTTATGATGCAGTAGTTATGGTTAAAAATTATCAAGGTAGTCAACTATCGAGTACTGGTAGTGGTTTTGTATATAAAATAGATGATAAATATGGATATATAATGACTAATGAACATGTTGTTTCAGGTGCCAATGAATTAAGTATAGTAATGACTAATCAAAAAGAGGTTAAAGCTACTAAACTTGGTGGAGATGAATATCTAGATATAGCAGTTTTAAGAATCCCAGTTAGTGATGTACTAAAGGTAGCGTCAATTGGTAGTACAGAAGATTTAAAATTAGGGGACACTATTTTTACTATAGGATCACCGGTAGGAGAAGAGTATTATAATACTGTAACAAGCGGAATTATTTCAGGAATAGATAGATTAGTTACAGTTAGTGTTAATTCACAATCAGATTGGATTATGAAAGTGTCACAAGTAGATGCAGCGATAAACCCAGGCAATAGCGGTGGACCACTAATGAATTCTAATGGAGAAGTCATAGGAGTTAACTCTATGAAATTAGTGGACGACAGTATTGAGGGAATGGGATTTTCTATTAAAATAGAAGATGCCATGGCACATGTAAATGAATTAGAGCAAGCTAAGGAAATAGAAAGACCTATGTTGGGTATAACACTATTGAATGCTAGCGATACTAGAGTTCTTGCAAGTTATGGAATTTCTATTCCAAGTAATATTAGTAGTGGGGTTGTTGTGGTATCGGTTGTGAGTGGTTCTGGCGCTTCTAAGTCAGGACTAGAAAAGGGAGATGTAATAACCAAAATAGATGACGAAGAAGTTATCAATGCTGCTTACTTAAAATATATTTTATACAAATATAAAGTAGGAGATAAGATAACTGTTACATATAGTAGAGATGGTAAGGAAAAAACTACAACGGTGACTTTATCTAAAAACACAGAATAAGAGCTTCAATCGAAGCTCTTTTTATCTAATAAAAAAGATTCAAATACATGAATCTAATTACTTATCAACAATTCTTTTAATGGAACTAATTCTAAATTCTACATTTTTTAATGAAGTTCTACAGAATTCACATTTATTTCCTGTGACATTAGCCCCACAGTTAGGACAATTAGTTATGTTTTCCTTTTCAAAATCCTTTCTAAATGTAACTTCAAATTTTTCATTTACTTTAAAATCCCTATTTCCCTTAATAACTACACCATTTTTGTCCATTGTGTAATTGATATATGATACTTCAATCATTGCGGTTACTACTTGTTTGGCTGTTGAGCTAAAGGTTTCATAAATGATAACTTTTTTCTTTTGCATGTTACTGATTATTCTTTTCTTACCTTGCTCTAAATCGAGTGTTATTCCAGTATGATAGTTATGAAATAATTGCGGAGTACTTAATGATTTCATCGTATTATAATCAAGACTATTGTATGCATTCTCAAAATCAACAAATATTTTATAAAAATAATTTTTAAAAGCATCTAAATCTTCGGTATTAAAAGTAGCTAATTCTTCTTTAGAAATGTCTATGTACTTCTCTTTTGTTTCAACAAAATTATTTGCTATTACAACATTGTTTTTAAAATATTTTTGAGTAGATTTTCTTTTAAATGATTTAAATACAGAAATTATACATTTGAGTATTGTGTAAAATAAAGAGATATGTATTATTGGTACAACCATAACCATCAACAAAAACGGAAGAAAAAATATAGAATCATCCATAAAAACACCACCTTAATTTAAGTATATAATATTTTTTGAATTATTTATATAGGATAAAAATAAAAAAATAAAATCTTATTGTTAAGATGTGTAAATTTCAACAGTTTGATAAATACAAATTTTTGCTATATAATTCATTTATAGGTTAAGATATCGGAGGTTTTATTATGGAAATATTAAATAATTTACAATATAATTCAATATTAATATTAAGCTTTTTCTTTATATCTTTAGTGGCAATTATATTAAATTACATAACTAAAGGTAGAACTAATAATATGATTTTTTCTTCATATAGAAGTTCTTTGTTAGATCCATTTATGTATATAAGAATGGTTACATATGTTATAGGTCATGAAAATTGGAAACACTTTTCCTCAAATTTTTTATATATTCTATTAATTGGTCCAATGATAGAGGAAAAGTATGGAACCATTAATCTTTTAATAATGATGTTAATTACAGGAGTTGTTACAGCTATCATAAATTTGATACTGACTAATAAAAAAATATTGGGTGCTAGTGGAATTGTATTTATGTTAATAATTTTAAGCTCTTTTGTAAACTTTCAGGCAGGGAAGATTCCAATTACACTTATATTAATATTTATCTTCTATATAATAAATGAAATATTAGATGGACTGTTTAAAAAAGATAATGTATCACATATGAGTCATCTGCTAGGGGCAATATTTGGATTCATTTTTGGATTCTATTTAGGTTAAGTTAATTATTCACCTAATCTTTTTAAAGACATACAATACTTCGAGGAGGAGTATTTATGAATTATAGTATAGTAGTTGATGCAGGACATGGTGGAGAAGATCCGGGAGCAGTAAATGGTAATATTTATGAAAAGGATTTTGCTTTGGAAGTATCAAAATATATTTATGATAGATTTAGACAACTGGGGGTCCCAGTCACATTAACTAGAGATACTGATGAGACTTTAGATAGAAATGAGAGAGTAGATAGAATATTATCTGCATACGGAAATAATCCAAATGTTATTGTTTTATCTAATCACATAAATGCAGGCGGTGGGGAAGGTGCTGAAGTAATATATGCCCTTAGGAACAATTCTACACTTGCTAAAAATGTGTTAGATTCTATTGGTGCGGAAGGGCAACTTACTAGGAAGTACTATCAAAGAAGATTGCCTAGTGATACATCAAAGGATTACTATTTTATTCACAGGTTAACTGGTAATACGCAACCCTTATTAATAGAGTATGGATTTATTGATAATGCAAGTGATTTAAGAAAGTTACAAAATAATTTATTAGATTATGGAGAAGCTGTAGTGAGAGCCGTATCTAATTATATTGGTGTTCCATATGTAGCACCGGATGGTTCTAGTAGTAATGTTTATGTTGTTCAAAGTGGTGATTCATTATATTCTATTGCTATCAAATTTGGTGTTACAGTTAATGAATTAAAGGGTGCTAACAATTTAACTTCTAACTTGTTAAGTATTGGTCAGATATTGATAATACCTAGAACAACACCAGAATTAACTCCACCAGGAGGTTACATTGTATACACAGTTCAAAGCGGGGACACTTTATACAAAATAGCAAACAATTACGGTGTAACTGTAAATGATATTATAGAATTTAACCAACTACCTACAACTGTTTTAAGCATTAATCAACAATTGTTAATTCCTACTAATCAAAGCCCCCCACCTATAACTGATGGAGTAGTTAGATACACGGTTCAAGCGGGTGATAGTTTATGGAAAATAGCAAATCAATATGGAATAACTGTTGATGAATTAATTAGTGCAAATAATTTAACGAGTACATCGTTGCAAATAGGGGATGTTTTGATTATCCCTGGAGATATTGAAGAACCAAATGAGACACCTGTTCCACCAACAAGCAATGTTATTGAGTATGTAGTACAAAGTGGCGATAGCTTATATAGCATTGCTAAAAAATATGGTGTTACAGCTAGAGAGTTACAACAATATAATAATTTACCATCAACCTTACTTAGTATAGGTCAAGTTTTAAAAATACCAACTACTGAAGATTATATTGTTTATTATGTAACAAGTGGTGATAGCTTATATAGCATTGCTCAACGATACCAAACATCTGTGGATGAAATTAAACTATTGAATGGATTAACATCTAATCTATTAAATATAGGTCAAACATTAATAATTCCAGCATAAAAAAAGAACCTAGTTCTTTTTTTAATGTATTTCTGTACATACACCTGAATATGGTTGATAAAAGCAATGATTTAAATATCTTCCGCTTAACCTTTGTTCATACCAAAGAGGGACACAATTATTATTACCGGAAGGCGCATAAAACCATAATGCATTAGTGGCTGGATAATAATATTCGCCATTTATATTTCTCATTGCAAGTTCTTTTTCTATAGTTGTAGCAGCACCATAAAACAAAGAACTGTTAACTCCTGCAAAACCTCCAGGAGATTGGAATACCATTTGAGTTATAGAAGTAATATCTTTAAATGTTAAACAATCTGCTAGAACTCGATTTACCCCAACATTCCCAACCATCAGCATTCCTAATGCACCTTCTCCAACAGCTTCAGCACGCATTAATCTTGCTAAAAGATCTACTTCTTTTGTGGCATAAGCAATAATCGACATAATATCACCTATAATAAATTATGTAAAAAAATGATTTGTGTTATTGTCTATTACAGATCATTATGTTATAATACAAATATGCATTTAGAAAATTTATAGGGGATTAGTTAAATGGTATAATAATGGTCTCCAAAACCACTGTTGGGAGTTCGATTCTCTCATCCCCTGCCATATGATACTCAAGCGAACTTTTACTACTTTGTAGGTGGGTTTGCTGTAATATATAATCTTGATTAAGCACTAGAAATAGTGCTTTTTCTTTGTTTATAGGGGCATTTTACAACTAACTTGTATGATTTTGTTGGTTTTCTTATAATGCTATTCAAAATTTATAAACTTCTTATATATAATGCATTGGTTTTATTAAAATAATTTAGTATAATAGATAACTAATGAAAGTGGTGAAAATATGATTGAAATAGGAAAAACTAAAATAATAGAAAAAAAAGAGCAAACTAAAAGTAATATTCTTTATTTGTGCGAAAATAAGTGTATATGTTCTTTTTATGATAGCATTAAATGTCTTCCTTTTTGTAAAATTGTTGAAAAAAACAGAATAGAAGGACTTTCTTTAATTTCTTATGATGCTTATGTAGTATCAATGTCTATTTTTCTACAAAAAGATGAAAAAATAACCGAAGTTATTGACGAAATAATTTCATCTAAAAAACCAGTGATAATTGTATATAATTCAGGTTATTTTGATTCTTTTAGTGGTTACACATATTTAAAAAATAAATTTAATATTAGTTTTGAAAACAAGGATTGTTCTATTATAGAAAATTCGTATGATGAATATTTACCTTATGATAGGAACGGATATGCCTTATCAATGCTATTCAGTGATGGATTTGGCAAGGCTTTTGTAAAAAACACAAAAAATTGTTATATTTTTAGAAAAGAAAATGTAAGTGTAATTCATGACGTAAAACCAACTAAATATGGTGCAGAAAACAAGTTTACTGAGCAAAAATCCACTTTATTATTAAATCTTTTAAGATTGCCTCAAAGTGCCGTTGTTCCTAAATGGGTAGACGATATAAAAATACTTGATGACATAAAACTAGAAGAAGAAATATATGATATAGAAGAAAAAATTGAAGATTTAAAAAAGCAGAAAAAAGAAAAAATAGATAACTTGATGCAAAATAGTGAATATAAAAAAGTTCTATATACTACTGGTGATGAATTGGTACAAGTTGTAAAAAAAATATTGTCAGAAATGTTAAACGTTGAAATCAATATAATTAATGATATTGACGAGAAAAAAGAAGATTTGTCTTTTGTTTTAGACAATAAAAATATTCTTGTAGAGGTTAAAGGAGTAAATACACCTATTAAAAGACAATATGTATCTCAAGCACAAAATCATATTGAAGACGATGCTGTCATTAAAGAAATAGATGATGACGATATTAATAAATATTATAAAGCATTATTGATTGTTAACCCATATATTAAAGACCCAGTAAAAGACAGAGTAAAAAAAGATTTTTATGGTGTTAGTGTTAAACAAGAGATAGAGCATAAAAAAGTTTGTACTTTAGATACTATTACATTCTTAAGTCTTTATCAAAAATATAAAGATAACCAAGAAAGTATAGATTTAAAAGATATAATTTTAAATTCTAATTACAATGAGCCTGATTTTTCTATATTAGATAAATAGAAATTTACATTATTTGATTGATATTTTCGTTTGTTAAAGTACTTTTAGCGAATAAAACAATAAATAAAAACATAGCAGACAATGAAAAGAAGAAAAATAATCTATTACAAGCGATTGCAGAATGTGAAGATGCTATTGTTAGAAAAACTTTATTTGACGAAATTGCAAAACTAACACAATTAGATGCAATATATAACAATGCACTAATAGAAGAAAAAAATAAACATTTACAATTAAACTATAAAGAAGTTAAATACTTTTTAACTCAAATAAGAAATAATAATATAAATGATTTTAAATATAAGAAAATGTTGATAAATATTTTAATAAATAAAGTCTATATCTATACAAACAAGGCTGTTATAGTGTATAATGTTAGTAATGTGGAGCAAGAGATTGATTTATCTCTTATTAATAATATCGAGTGTTCGCTTGTCGATAGTGATGCTCTGCCAAATAAAAAGACACTCCAAATTTGGAGTTTTAGATATATTTAATGAGGTACTTATGGCTTTAACAGATTGTGAGAAATGTTGGGAAACACCTTGTGTTTGTGGGTATGAATATAAGAATAATTCAAGATATAGTAGTCCTGAAAATATGGCTGATTATGTTATTGGAATTTTAGGTTATCGAAGTAAAGAAGAACTACAAGTTATTCTTCAGATATTAAATGAAAAAGTTTTAGAAAAAATTAATAATCAAGATGAAGAATTTGGTATAATGAAAAGAAAATAATAAATAGGAAGGTAAAAAGCAAAATTAAAAGTTTTGAAATCCCTTTTATTTATGTGCCATTGAGATTTAGTCGAACCAATGTGTTCGTTAAGATAAACCCGGTACGAAAGTATCAAGTTTTTTTGTTAGAAAGGGTAAATTTATATGTATCGCTGCTTTAGATTAACAAAAGGTTTAGATTTAAAAAAAGAGATTGAAAGTTATACAATAAATAATAAGATATCCGGAGTTGTTTTATGCGCAGTCGGATGTCTTAGTAAATTAACTATAAGACTTGCCGATGGTAAAAGCATTCTAGAAAAAGAAGGTATGTTTGAAATTGTAAGTATAATGGGAACTTTATCTGAAGATGGCGTACATATTCATATATCTGTCTCAGATGAATATGGAAATACTATTGGTGGACATTTAAAAGATGGATGTATTGTAAATACTACAGCAGAAATTGTATTAAACTTATTTGAGAATATTAAACTTAAAAGAGAGTTTGATAAAAATACGGGTTATGCTGAATTAATAATAAACTAATTTTATGAAAAGGAAACTTTAAAATAGAGGAAGATGTAAAACAAAGAACAAAAAGGAGAATATAACGTTATGAGTTGTTTAAAAGTATAAACTATATGTTTAATACTTTTAGCATTTTTTTGTTTCTTTGTAAATTTAGCGAAGAAAAAAATAAATTAGTGGGATACTTATGTCATTGAATATCTATTTCAAATATAATTATTTATGTTATAATTAAAATAGGTGATAATATGGATAACAATCAAAAGAAATTTGGCACATATGTTTTTTTATCTACTTTTGCTAGAAACTTAATAGAGGTGTTTGTTCCTATTATTTTGTATAAATTTGGATTTGCCTTCAAAGAAGTATTGTTATATTATTTGTTAGTTAGCGCTTTTTCTTTAGTACTATCATATCCATATATTTATCTTTCTAATAAATACAGCAATAAGCTAGTTGGATTTATTGGAATTTTCTCATTTGTTATTGTTCAAATATTATTAAATAATATACAGAAAAGTAAATTGTTTTTAGTTTTGCTATCATTAGTATTTTCTTTATATAAAAGAGGTTATTGGATTTCTAGAAGATATTATAACTTAAGGGTTATAAGAAAAGAAAATATATCTTCTACTTATTCATTAATAAGTATTATCAATCATATAGGTGTAATATTTTCCTCTTATATTGGTTCTATTTTTTTGGATTTTGTAAGTATTAGTGTGTTGACTACTATAGCTATAACATTATTTGTAATAAGTGTTATTCCATTGTATTTATTAAATTTTGAACATAAAGATAAAACAGTTAAACTAGAGCCTTTGAAGACATTTATTCGAGTTCCAAAAAGAAATTTATATTTGTTTGGTACATATGAGTTAATTGATGTCGTTAAATTTTTATTTAATCTATATTTGGTTATATATGTTAAAGATAATTATCAAACTATAGGAATACTAAATCTTTTCACTAATTTAGCTACTATATTATTTGCGTATTTCTATGGTAAGAAGATTAACGAAGAAAAGAACTTTTTAAATTTAAGTATATTTTTTGTAGTAACTGTATATTTATTTAAATTAAGTTTTACTTCATATATATTGGTGCTTATATCGTTTTTAGAAGGCATTTTTGTCAAGATGTACGAACTATCTATTCAAAAAGAATTTTATAGTTTAAGTAAGAAGTTTGAATATCATAATTATAACTTTATGTATGAGGTAACAGAAAGTTTTTCTAGGACATTAATGGCAGCGATTTTATATTTCTTTGCTAGTGATTTAAAAATTATGATTATTATAGTTTTATTAACTATTATATCTGCATCATTTATTAAATTTAAGGGAATGAATATTAGGGATTATCGTTATAAATAATAAATTTTGGATTAATACATTTTTTTTGAAGGAGGGCATATGATTAAAGAAAAGAGTAAGGGTCTATTAATTGTGGTATCAGGACCAAGTGGAGTTGGAAAAGGTACAATATGCAGTAAATTAGTTGAAGAGATGAAAGATATTAAAATATCTATTTCAATGACCTCTAGGGATCCAAGAGGAAAAGAGCAAGATGGTGTTGATTACTATTTTATTACAAAAGAGGAATTTGAAAAAAGAATAGCTAATGATGAGTTTTTGGAATATGCAGTAGTTCATAGTGGACAGTATTATGGAACGCCTAAAGCTAAAATAGAAGATTATATTAATAAAGGAATTAGTATTATCCTTGAAATAGATATTCAGGGGGCGCTTAAAGTTAAAGAAACAGTAAAAGAGGCTTTATTTATATTTATAATGCCTCCAAGTATGGATGTTTTAAAAGAAAGACTTGTTAATCGTAAAACTGAAACAGAGGATAAAATAATAGAAAGGTTTAAAACAGCATATAAAGAATTAAATGAATTTAAAAAATATAATTATGTCGTAGTTAACGATAAACTGCAAGTAGCAGTTGATAAAGTTAAATCAATAATTACTGCTGAAAAATGTAGGGTAGATAGAATAGAAGATATTTATTTAAATACTAAAGAAGAATCTATTCACGAGGATTTAATGGATAGAGATTTTGATAATACAAATTTAACAATCTAAGAATGATTTATATCATTCTTTTTTATGTTTGAAATAATGTGGTATAATGACTGTAGATATATAAGATTCGGAGGGATAATTTTGGAAACAGTAGTATATATTTCTAGACACGCTGAAGGATTGATGAAGACTATTGAACAGTATAATTCTAAAGATTCATTTCAGGTTAAAAATGAAAAGAATCCATTAAGTGTCAATGGGGAAGAAAAAGCGCGGAAATTAAGTGAATGTGATGAATTAAAAGACATAGATGTAATCTATTCTTCTCATTATGTAAGAACGATGGCCACGGCTAAATATATAGCAAATAAAAACAATTTAAAATTAAATGTTGATTCTAGATTTGGGGAAAGGGTATTTGGAATAAATGATTTTAGTGAGCTACCTAGTGATTTTTTTTATCGTCAACTTAGTGATTGGAATTATAAAATATGTAATGGTGAAAGTCTGTTAGAAGTATGCAAAAGAATGAACGAAGCATTAGAGGAGTTGTTGAACTTATACAAAGGTAAGAGAGTAGTAATAGTGTCACACGGGACTTCTTTATCTGCTATGTTAGCTAAATGGTGTGATATAAAATGGAACGAAGCTAATAAATTAGTAGAAATATACTTTAAAGATAAATTAGTATTTGATGGTAATTGGAACGCACCGGAACTTTTTAAACTAATATTTGATAATGAGTTTAATTTAAAAGATATAAAAAATATTAAGTATTAATGGAGAGCGCATGAAAAAGAAAGTAAATAAGGGATATATCAAAAAAAGTATAAAGTTTTTTAAAAATGTAAAATATGAGTTGCTAGTCATTGTATTAGTATATATACTGCTGGGTATAATTGGTTTTATTACACCGATAGTAGAAGCCAATTTAATTACTTCTATTACTAATACAGTTGTAAATAAAGTAATCTTAATTGCTTTGGGCTTTTTAATCATTAAAACCATAGAAGAATTATTGTGGCACTTCGGAATGAGTTTTTGGAAGAAAAAAGTAAGAACAAAAATCTTATTTAATATTAGAAAAGAATTGGTTGATAATGTTTTTGAATTAAAATTATCTAATTTTGATAAATATTCTACTGGCACTTTTCAAGAAAGAATAAAAAATGATCCTCAAACTGTGGCAAGGGTAGTAAATGCCGGACAAAGATATCTAACACAATGTATTACAAAAATAGGAGTAATCATTTATGTTGTGTGTATTAACTGGGTAATTGGAATAATATATATTTGCGGTGTTATAATGGTATCTTTAATTGATAATCATGTACAGGAAAAAAGTAAAGAAAAGAATAAAATTACTCGAGAGTCTGACGAAAAAGTTAATAGTATATTAAGTGAAATTATAAGAGGGATCCGTGACATAAAACTATTAAACTTTAAAAATTCAGTTAAAAATTTAATTGGTAATGAATTGGATAAGAATAATGAAAATATTGTAGAAAAAGATACTTATGACAGTTTAATGAATAGAGTTAAAAGAATAGTATTATTTTTAACGGTATTATTAGTAGTAGTTGTAGGTATTAGATTTGTTGATGTTGGAATGCTTAAAGCAGCCGATCTAATTGTATTATATTTGTATTATGGTAATATATTTACTTTAATGGATAATTTTTCAAGCTTAAGAAGTTGTTTAAAAGAATATGAACTAGCTGTTGAAAGAATATTTGACTTGTATGATAGCAACAAATATCCGAAGGACAATTATGGAAAAATCAATATAAAAGATTTTAAAGGTAAAATTTGTTTTGAAGATGTTTCGTTTAGATATTCTAAAAACAAACCGGTCTTAGAAAATTTATCATTTACCGTTGATGCAAATGATACTGTAGCAATAGTTGGCGCTAGTGGAAGTGGAAAAACAACAATCTTTAATTTAATAACTAAAAGTTACGATATAAATTCAGGAAAATTATCATTTGATGATATTGATATAAATGAACTAAGCGAAGAAACTATAAGAAAAAATGTATCAATTATTACTCAATCACCTTATATATTTAATATGAGTATTAAAGATAACTTGAAATTAGTCAAACCTAATGCTACTCAAAAAGAAATCGACGAAGTATGTAGGAAAGCTTGTTTTTATGATTATATTATGTCATTGCCAGATAAGTATGACACTATAATAGGCGAAGGTGGAGTTAATTTGTCTGGTGGTCAAAAACAAAGGTTAGCTATAGCAAGAGCGTTATTAAAAACCAGTAAAATATTACTTTTTGATGAAGCAACTTCTGCGCTTGACAATATAACCCAGAAAGAAATCCAAGAGTCAATAGATAATATATCAAAAGATTATACAATAATAATTGTAGCACATAGATTATCAACTATTATGAATTGTAATAGAATATATATGCTAAATGACGGACGAATTGTTGACTCGGGAACACATAAAGAGTTATTAAAGAAAAATAAAGAATATAAAAAACTATATAATACAGAATCTAAGGGCGGAGATAAGTAAAAATGAACGAGTTTAGTTATAGAATAACAAAAGAAGTATATAATTGGATTATTAATGGAACTAAGAATGTTGAGATAAGGCTTTATAATGAAAAATCTAGTAGGATAAAAATTAATGATGTTATAAATTTCAAAGTTTTAGATGATGAAGAAAAAAATATAAAAGTTGTAGTTAAGGATTTGTTTATATATAATGATATAAAATCGTTATTAAAAGACATATCAATTACTAATATTGCTCCTGTTGAAGAAGAAAAACTATGTGATATGCTAAATGATATTTTTGGTGAAGAGAAAGTTAAAAATCAGAGAATCATTGGAATAAAGTTTGCGATAGCTAGTGATAAAGAAGAAGATGTTTTAATAGATTTGGATATTGATAAAGACCCTTACGTCAAGCAAATAACAGATGATAAAATCATTAATTTGACTGGTCAAAGTGGTTCTGGAAAGTCATATTATGTTAAACAAAAATTTAATAATAGTGATTATTTAGTAGTTGATACTGATGACATATTAAACGAAAAAAGATTTTTAAAATCATCTGGTATTAATAGAAAACTTGGTGAGATATTTAGAAAAAAATATGAAACATTACCAACTTTGGGAGATAATTTTGACTTAATTTATAAAGAAATTTTAGAATATTGTAAAGATTTGGGGAAAACAATTGTTATAGATTGTGCAACATTTCATTGTATAAAAGATATTAATTTATTAAAGGGTAAAGTAATAGTTTTAAGAACATCCATTAAAACTTGTTATGATAGGTGCATTGAAAGATTTAAAAAGGAAAATCCTAATTATACAGAAGTAGAACTAAATGCCTACGCTGAACGCAAAAAGAAAATATTTATATGGTACAAATATTCAAATGAATTTATAAAAAAACTTAATAAATTATAAAGTAAGACTTATGCATAAGTCTTTTTCTCTTATTTTTACATAGAATCTAATAGAGGTGTTTATTATGTTAAGTGAGGAATCTTTTGTATTACAAACTTTAAATAGCGGATTATATTTTTTAAGAACCATTAGAGATTTTGCAATTAATATTCAACTTTCTTTTTTGGAAAATAATAGTGAATATATCAGTACTGCTAAAGATTTTGGAGATAGAGCTGAAGAGCTGATTGGCGACTTAATGGTATATGCGAATGAAAATGTTACAAAAGAAGCATTGAATAATCAGATTTTTGTAACCGCTTATACATTAGATACAGAACTACTAACAGAAAAATTATTTTTTATTGATATAGATACTACAATTACAGAGGAGCAATCTAAGTTAGCAGCAGGTTTTACGCAAAATCCATCTCAAACTATTATTGATGAATTAATGAGAGTTAATAAAAGTGCATTGACATTAGTAACAAACTTTATTAGTTTCTGTGAAAATATTATTGCTAGAATGAGCAACAATGATTTGTTTTCATACTCTTATATTTCTTTAATAGAAGCTATGATGACAGAAGCAAATTTATATAAGTTAAATTTAGAAAGGCTTAGTGCCGGAAATAATATTGATCCCTCTTTTAAGGCGGATTATGAATATTTATTTAATAACTTGCTTCAACGATACGCGTCGTTTGTCAGAGGTTTTGTTGACCCTAAAAACGCAGAGGTAATATTAAGAGCAGGTGCTTTCTCTAGCGAGTTTGGATTAATTGCTAGTGAATACAAAAATGCAATAGTAAATCCTAATGTAGCTGAGGAATTAAAAGTGCGAAGTATAGATACTATAGACAGGTTTAGAGATTTTTTATCAGAAGTTATAGAAGATTTATTAGACTCGAAAACATATTTTATAGTAGAGCCAATTTTATTAGATAATATTTTAACTACTGCAAATTATTTTAAATATACTTTGTTGGCTACTTCATATTAAAGGAGTTCATGCTCCTTTTTGTTTTGATTTTTTCTTTTTAATACATTATTTGTTGTAAAAATATGATATACTATTTGAGGTTGGGTGATATGATGAAAAATAAAGATAGATCAGGTAATAAAAATTTAAAATGGATTATAGCAATTACATTGTTTTTTCTGTTTTTAATAATTGTAGTTAATATATATAAAGATAATATAGCTGGGTTTGATGACTTTTTTTATAAACAAATATCTTTGCTAATTTCTGATAAAATGACTTCTTTTGTTAAAATTATAACTAATTTTGGAAGTGCAATATCACTTATATCCATAACACTGTTAACTATGTTGTTATTTAAAAATAAAAGATATGGGATTTTAACTATGATTAATTTAGTAGTTATATTTTTATTTAACTTGTTTTTAAAATCCGTTTTTGCTAGACCCAGACCCATAGACATAAATATAATAGAGGAGAATGGTTATAGTTTTCCGTCTGCTCACTCTATGGTTTCAACTGCTTTTTATGGATTTATAATTTATTTAATAACGAAGTCAAATATAGATAAAAAACAAAAATTAATATATTCGCTTGTATTAGGTTTATTAATTATTCTTATATGCATTACTAGAGTTTATCTAGGGGTTCATTATATGAGCGATGTCTTAGGGGGATTATTAATAGCAATACCATATTTAATTTTGTTTACAACCTTAATAGATAAATATTTACCAAATAAAAAAAGTTCTAAATAGAACTTTTTTGTTTTGTTGCTGATATGGCGTGTTCTTTACCCCATGCACGAATTTTTTCAATCTTTTCGGGATTTGTTTTTGAAAGAGATACTGTTTTACTAAATGTATCAACAAATATATTTTGAGTTAATTGAATGTTGTTAGCAACTACTTGATAAGCTATTTCTCTAATACAAGATTCAATATCAGAACCTGCAAATCCTTTAGATAATTCTACTAATTGGTTTATAAAATCATCACCAACTTTAACATTTAAGTATTTTGCTAAATATAATTTTATTATTTCCGCACGTTCTACTTCGGATGGTAAATCCACAAAGAACATTTCATCAAATCTACCTTTACGAAGAAGCTCAGCAGGTAAGTTATTTATATCATTGGCAGTAGCTACAACGAAAACCTCTTTTTTACATTCTTGTAACCAGAAAAGAAATTGTCCAATCATACGATTAGTAACCCCGGAGTCACCACTAGCGCCTGATAATCCTTTTTCAATTTCATCGATCCATAAGATACAAGGAGACACATATTCTGCTGTTTCTAAAGCCTCTTTTAATTGTTGTTCACTTTGGCCAACGTATCTTCCTTGTACAGTTGCAAAGTCTAATAAATATAGGGGCATTTGCCATTTTGCTGCAATAGCTTTAGCAGATAAACTTTTTCCACACCCAGGAACACCTACAATTAGTATTCCTCTAGGTGGTTTAATACCCCTTGCCATCATTTGTTCTTTTTTATCTGGTGCTAGTAATTTTTTCTTTTCATCTAACCATTCTTTTAAGTTTTCTAATCCTCCAAATGCAATAGTAGGATCAACATCAATTTTTTCTAGTCCACTAATATCAGAGAACATACTATCTTTGGCAAATTTTAAATCAACTAAATCTTCTTTAAGTAAAGAACCTTTTGCTATTAAAGAAGAAATAACATTTCTAACCTCTATTTCGCTCAAACCAAGCAAAATAGTAGCGGCTTCTTTAAAATTGTTATCATCCCATTCAACGGTTATTTGTCCTTGATAAGGAGCAGCAACATTTTTGATTAATGTATATAATTCTTTTTCATCTGGTAATGCAAGCTCTACATTCATTCCCAAACGCTGTAGATTTGTCCAAATAGGAGATGATGTAATAACTATTATTGTTCCCCCTTTTTCTTCCGCAATTGTAACTATATCGTTTAAATAACGGGATACTAGACTTTCTGTACCAAGTTCAGATGCATCTGTTAATACAAATGTAGCATTTTCTTTAACCTTTATTTGTTCACCAATATAATCAAGCACACCCATGATATTTTTTTCATCGCTAACTAAATCATTAGTAACAATATCGGTAACTCCTTTTGACATAGAGTGAACATGAATAGGTAGATTTAATTCGCTAGACAACTCTTTTAAAACATCAATAGCTCTACTTTTTTCTATTGTATTAATTGATATAAATGGTATCCTTGCTAGTAGGTATTGTCTTAACAAGGTTTTTGTTTCTTCATAATTCATATTAATCCTCCAATATATTAATTTTACTATTTTTTATCATTATTATAGCTTCGCCGGTAGTATCGAATCCGGTAAGACTTTTTTCTAACGCCTCATTAATTTCATCAGCGAATCTTTGTAATGTTTCTTTAAACTTTTTTTTGTTTTCTTCTGGAATTGATGGTAAATTAATTATTTTTTTAGCAAATGCAATTTCTTTTTTAATATTAATAACTTCTAAAGATAAAGAGTTTAAATCGTTATAAATTGTACTCATTTTTAATAAGATGCCATCTAAGGCATTTTTTAATCTAGTTCTTATTACATCATTTATATGAATAATAAATCGATATAATATATTCCCAACAAGTTCAATATTGTTATTATATAAAGTATCTAATAGTGAATCGTTTCTTGGCCCGGTTTTAAGTTGTTCTAAACTTTCAACCCAATCGTAATAAGTCATTTTCTGCTCACTCTCCTTATTATTTCATATGGTGGAGTAAGATCCCATGAAGGAAGCCCCGTAACAAAATCTTCTGTTGTTTGTGCGTCTATTTTTACATCTTTAATTTCTTTTGTTTCGGTTTCTAATGGGATAATGTTTTCTTCATTATTGATAAATTCAAAGGTGTTTGTATTTTGATTATTATCCATATTATTTACCTCCATTTACAATTATATTTCTTGATGCATTATTATCTATATATTGTTCATAGTTTAATGAATTAACATAATTAATAAAGTTATCCCTATCTTTTTCGCTATTTTTATATATGAAGTAATAATCTACTATTTCTGCCATTATATTTGTTAATAGTGTTTTATGTTGTTTTTTGATTTCATTTAATTGCTTAACCTTAGTTTCTCTTTTAGAATATGCCCTTAAGAATTCTACAACATTATATATTAGTACGGCACAGAAGATAACTGCTGCTAGTATTGGCTGTTTTAGTGTTAAGAATATTCCAATTAAACCTAATACTATAGCAACTAACATTTTAATATTAAATAAATGAACACCATATACTTCATCATAGAATTTATCATCTAGGTAGCTTTCAAGATTTTTCTGTAATTCTGATTCATTATTTCCGGTTTTTGTAAGTCCATTCCATTCATTTATTGTTATGTTTAAATCTGGTAGCATTTCACTTGATTTAACACTTGAAATCCTTGTATATCCTTCAACAATCGAATCTTTTGAAAGTGCAATAGCTAGTTTTTTTGTATTTAGTTCAGCATTAACGGTACCATTAGCAATAGCTATATTTGTTATGTGGTTATAGAAATTATTCTCGTTTTCTAAAGCAATACTTGTTTTTTCAAATTCTTGCAACGCCTTAACCATATCTCCATTTTCGTCGATTATATGTTTATTTTTTTGTATATCTCTTTTTAATTGCAATTCTTCTTTGTCGTAATTGAACACTAACATATGCAATAAATTATCTATTTTGTTTATAGAAGAAGTTCTGGTATGATGTTCTTCGTTTATAATTTTTCTAAAGTCTTTTAAGACAGTTTTTTGTGCTTGAGCAGATGCGATAACATCCACAACATTATCTTTTTCTTGAACATATTTAATAATATATGGATATTCGTCTTTATCTACTTCTTCAATTTGCTCTCTAAAATATCTTTCCCATCTATCTATTTGAGTCTTTTTTATTTCTCCATAACCATTTAGTTCTGTCATCCAAGAATTAACTTTTTCTAAACAGTTTTTCTTGGCTTCAATACCAAACACACCACTAGTAATAGCATCTAATACAGTAATTATTTTACTTTCCATTTTGGTAGGATCTTGCATAGATAAGTATCTATTTAACCATTTCATAGCAGTTTCATTTCTATTTGCTCTTAGATGAACTAAACAGAAAAGTAGGGATGTTTTCTCATCGTCTCTAGACATAGCTTCTTTCAACGCGTTTTCTGCTAAAGGTTTGTTATCTGTGTACCAAGCACAAAGACTAACTAGTGCTGGTGCTAACCAATAATCAGGAGTGTTTATAATTGTCTCTTCACTAATATTTTCTACTGTACTTTTTTTAATTGCATTTATATCAATAGATTGTAGTAAACCATTAACTCTTCTTCTTACTTCATCGCGATGACCATATTTTTTTGTGTATTCTGACTCTGCCATTAAAATAGTTTGTCTAGCATTAGAAACAACAGTACCTTGTTTTATTTCTAACATGAATGCTTTGATTTCTTCTTCCAAACTTTTAACATCGTTTTTAACCGTATTAACTTGTCCTTGAACATCATTTATATGACCATTAACTGTATTTACGTTTTGAGATACTGTACCTATATTATTGGCCAGTACTTGTAAATTGTTTTCTAAAGTAGATAAATTGGCAGCACTAATTGCTACAGCACTCATACAAACACCTTCCTATTCTATATAGATTATATCATAATAATTTTAAAAACAAAATAAAAAAGAACCGAAGTTCTAATTATTTTGTGAGTAATAAATGTATCCAATAATTTCTACAACAGAATAAACCATAATACATAATCCGATCATCTGAAACACAAGATTAGTACTTAGGATCATGTATATTCCACCTAGAATCATTATACTTGATAAAATTATTAATATCTTAGATGAGTTAGCTTTTGATTTAACACCCTTAATAGAATTTATAAGTAAATGAACTCCATTAAATAATATCCAAGCCCCCATAATGATTCTTATTAACACTTCTACTGTTCCGGAAAACACAAGTAAGATAATTCCTGCAACAAAAGCTGTAATACCAATGCATAAATCTTTAAAGTGTGTTTCTTTCTCTTTTTTCTTTCTAATATAAAATACAATTGTTTTAAATGTACCAATAATAGTAAATCCACTACCTAGCACATATGCGATTAACTTTATAGTACCATTAGGATTAGTAAAAATAATACTTCCTATTATAAAAAAGAAAATTGCACTAATTAAACTAGTGATGTTAGAGTAACCTTTTTCCCTAAATTTGTCTAAGTTCATAACTACCTCCAAAAACTAATCATATTATATAATAAAATAGAATTATTTGGTAGATATAAATATTTTAAATATGATATACTACTAGTGATTGGAGGGATCCTTTATGAAGAGTGATATAGAAATTTCTCAAAAGTGTAACAAAAAGAAAATTGTTGATGTAGGAAAGAGCATAGGTATTAGCGAGGATACGTTAGAATTATATGGTAATTATAAATCCAAGGTCGATTATACCAAATATAAGAATAAGAACAATGGTAAATTAATATTGGTAACATCTGTTAATCCGACTCCATATGGTGAAGGAAAAACTACTGTTAGTATTGGTTTAGGAGATGCATTAAATTTGATCGGTAAAAAGGCTATGATTGTTTTGCGTGAGCCTTCATTAGGCCCTGTTTTTGGTATAAAAGGTGGCGCTACTGGTGGAGGATATTCTCAAATTGTTCCGATGGATGATATAAATTTACATTTTACAGGAGACCTACACGCTATTACTAGTTGTAATAATTTAATTAGTGCTGCTATTGATAATCATTTGTTTTTTGGCAATGAATTAGGGATTGATCCTAATAATATAGTTTTTAAAAGATGCATGGATATGAACGATAGAGCGTTAAGAAATATAACTATTCATAGTAAGGTTGATAGAAATGATTCATTTAATATAACTGCAGCTAGTGAAGTAATGAGTATATTTTGTCTATCAAATGATTTGATGGAATTAAAAAATAATCTTTCTAATATCTTAATTGGATATACATTTGATGGGAAAGAAGTATTAGCTAAGGATTTACATTTAGAAGGCTCACTGACAGCGCTATTAAAGGATGCTATTAAACCTAATTTGGTTCAAACTTTAGAAAATAATCCAGTATTAGTTCATGGTGGACCTTTTGCAAATATTGCACACGGATGTAATACTATTATAGCTACCAAATTAGGATTATCTCTTTCTGATTATGTTGTAACTGAAGCTGGATTTGGATCTGATTTGGGTGCAGAAAAGTTTTTTGATATAAAATGCAGAAAAGCGGATTTGTCACCAAATTGCGTTGTTCTTGTTACAACATTGAAATCATTGAAATATAATGCAGGAGTCAGTAAAGATGAGATATTAATACCATCTGTGGATAAAGTTAAAGAAGGTCTACCTAATTTAATGGCCCATGTGGAAAACATAAAAAAATATACAAAAAATCTAATAGTTTGTTTAAACAAATATACAACAGATACAAATGAAGAGATAGATGTTGTTGAAGATTATTGTAATAATGCAGATGTGTTGTTTGTAACCGAAGACAGTTATGTAACTGGTGGTAAAGGTTCTATTTCTTTAGCAGAAAAAGTAGTTGAACTCTGTAATAATGAAAACGACTTTAAACTACTGTATGAAGATAATTTGTCAATAAAAGAAAAGATTGAAACTATAACAAAAGAAATTTATCATGCTGGCAAAGTAGAATATACTCTTGACGCAGAAAGACAACTAGAAGAGTTAAATCAATATAGTAATTTGCCGGTATGTATTGCAAAAACACAATATTCATTGAGTGATGATCCTAAAGTGTTAGGGTATCCTAAAGATTATACAATTACAGTTAAAGAACTTAGACTTTATCGTGGAGCAGGTTTTATAACGGTATTATTAGGAGATATACTTACTATGCCAGGATTATCCAAAAAACCTAATTTAGAAAATATAGATATAGATGAACACGGAGAAATAATAGGGTTATTTTAATAAATTATATCCATAATATTAATGGTGATATTATGGATTTTTTTTATATCTTTATGAAATCTATCGGTTCAATTTTAGCTCTTTTCTTTTTTACTAAAGCAATGGGAAGAAAACAAGTATCCCAGTTGAACTTATATGACTATGTAATTGGTATTACAATAGGGAGTGTGGCTGCAGAAATATCAATTAACTTTGAAGCTAAATTTTTAAATGGGTTAATTGTCATGGGTGTATATACCATTGTGTCAATCTTAATCGCCCACTTTACAGCGAAAAGCATGAAACTTAGAAGATTTGTTGTAGGAGTACCAATTATTATTATAGAAGATGGAAAAATAATTGAAGATAATGTCGAAAAATCAAAAATAGACTTAAGTGATTTATTACAAGAAGCTAGAAATAACGGATATTTTGATATAAGTGAAATAGAGTTTGCAATTATGGAGGCTAATGGTAAAATTAGCTTTAAACCTAAGAGCAAATATTCCCCAATTACCCCTAGTGATGTTAAACTAAAAGTACCTTACGAAGGTTTGTGTTCCAACTTAGTCGTTGACGGACAAATAATGTCCAATAATTTAAAAGTGATAGAAAAAGATGACAAGTGGTTGTTAACTAGACTAAGAAAAGAAGGATATAATCATGTAGAAGATTTGTTGTTAGTAACATGTGATAGCAAAGAAAAATTAACAATCTATAAAAAAGGCGAAGATAGTACAAAGCAAGGTTGCTTAGAATAAAGAATATATGGTACACTTTTCGTATAGAAGGTGTACTATGAAAAAATTGGATTGGAAATTATTTTTAATATTTGGAGGTATTCTTTTTCTTGCAATATTTAGTTTTGGTTTCGGCTATGATTATTACTGGCATGTTAAAGCTGGTGAATATATGATAAGTAATCTAAAAATTCCTTATCATGATGTTTTCTCTTGGTATGGTATTTCAAAAAACTTATACTGGATGAGTCATGAGTGGTTAAGTGAAGTAGTGATTTATGGATATAAATATATTTTTAAGGATTTAGGACCGATTTTATTTAATATAACGGTTTATTCTATTTTAATATTATCATTATTTATATGTAACAAAGAAAAATTAGCCAAAAACAAAATATTCACTTTTATTTGGTCTCTAATTGGTGTAATGACATTTTCGAGAGTGATGCTACCAAGGCCACACATGATTAGTTATGTGTTGTTGGCACTTACTATTCATGTTTTATATGATAATTTTAATAATAAAAATTCAAAAAAAATATATTGGTTGCCGTTTATTAGTATGTTGTGGTCAAACTTTCATGGTGGTTCATCTAATTTACCTTATATTTTATGTTTTATGTTTTTAATTGCAGGCCTTTTCAAGTTTAAATTTGGCAAGATAGAAGCAAATAGAATAAATAATAATCAAATAAAAAAATATTTAATTTGTGGATTACTAAGTATACTGTTTATTGCAATTAATCCGCATGGCTTGAAAATGCTTACATACCCATATATAAACATGGGAGATACTTTAATGATTTCTAACATAACAGAATGGGCTAGCCCTAGTTTAAGTAATATGAGTGACATTGGTGATTTTATTTTATTAGGAATTGTTATTCTTGCTATGATAATTACAAAGAAAAAAATAAAATTTATTGATTTTATTGTAGCGGGTGCATTTTTGGTTTTAGGTTTTAAAAGCTTGAAATTTATTTCTCTTTTATATATTGCTAGTACGTTTATAGTATTTAATTTTATAGATGAATATAAATTTAAAATACCCAATATAATGGCCGTTTCAATACTTGTTTCTATCATTATAGGTTTTGTAATATCAACTCCAAAATTAATAGATAAATATAATAAAAAATTAATACCAGACGAAATAATTTCTTATATCAAAGAGAAAGAACCCAAGAAATTATATAATTATTATGGATTCGGTGGATATTTAATTTACAATGATATACCAGTGTTTATTGATGGTAGAGCAGACATGTATTCTAAATATAACTTTAAAGATGCATTAGACATTCAACACTATGGATATAGTTATTTATTAAAGGGGTATGATTTTGATATGTTTATAATACCTAATAACCTCTCACTAAACATACATTTATCTACTAATTCAAATTATGTTTTAACAATACAAAAAGAAAATGTAGTAATTTACGAAAAAAGTCAACAGAGCACTAGCAGTAATAGCTAATGCTTTTTATTTACAATAATACATGGTTATGATACTATTTAGGTATAAAGTAATAGTGAGGTGTATATGAAAAAAAGGCTTAACTTTTTGTTGATTTTGTCTATCATATTCTTGGTAGTTACAATTGTGTTGGGGTTTTTAGCCATTAGGTTTGATGGATTTAATTTTCCGTTTCTTAGCAAAATGAGTGAAACATTTAATAATATGGAAAATGACCCTGGTGCAGGATGGTATTTAATCTTTGCTGGTGGAGCTGCTATATTAGGAGATTTAGCACTAGGGTTATTATTAGTGTGGTATATAATATTTGTTCCATTTATAATGAATTTATTGATAATAATTCTACAAGGAATAGCTAGATTATTTCAAATCGGTGTAGAAAAGGACTGGAAAAAGATCGTTAGCAAAGTCTTAACTGTTCTTTCTATCATAATTAGAATATTATTGTGTTTGTTGCTTTTATTTATATCACTTCTAGGTTTCCAAGTAAGTCAAATAATATTATTTATATTACTTGCTGCTAATATAGCGTGTGTGGTTTTATTTATTAAAGAATATATAAAAATGGGTAAAGGTAATACACAAGAACAAATAGTCCAATAAAAAAAGCACTTAGTGCTTTTTTATTTTACGTATTCATTTAATGGTTTAACTCTGTATTTTAACTCATCCATTTTTTCTGTAGTAATAAATCCTGGTTCACAATTAATTAAATCAGGAATTCTGTTAACTACAGTAGCACAAGTTAATTCAACGGTGTTAGGACGATTAACTACAATTGTAGTTGTTGGTTCACCTTCAACAGTCCATTCGTTTTTATCAAAGTCAGTATCTGCATACACTTTACCGATACATTCAGATTCAATGATAATTCCTTCTTTTGTTTCAGTAGTAACTACAGCACTCATTCCTGTAGCTTTCCCTTTTTCTACAACCATTCCTAAAGTACTAGAATTGATATCTTCGGTATGGGTTTGAGGAACACATTTTTGAGATTGACTTATTACTGTTAGTCCAAGTTTAGAAGCAAGCCAACCATTAACATTCCACATATATGAAGGCATAAATTCACCTTCGTTAATTAATTTTTGTCTTTCTTCTTCTGATATATTATCTGCCGATGCTATATCACGTTCAAATTCTTCTAGTGTAAGCCCTGCACCATGTGCTTGCGCTAAAGCAATACCATAATCTTCTACATTATAGCTAGAGCTACCTTTAATTTTTGTAATTTTGTTAGTAGAAGCGGCTATTGCACTAATAAGTTCACCCCAATAAATATCTTGGTATCCGCTACCCGTAATTGTACATCCAGTATGTTTAGCTATGACATCTATTGCTTTAGTTGCTATAGGATTTGAATTCCAAGAGAAGAAAGCTTCTTCACATGTAGAAATTGCATTTATACCCAATTTTGCACAAAGCATTAATGCATCATAAACATCATTTAAAAGGCTCATAGTAGTGACAATAGCAACATCCGGTTTAGCATTTTGTAGCATCTCAATAGCGTTATCTAATGATGTAACCACAACACCTTGGTTTTCTATTCCCATTACTTCACCAATATCTTTTCCAATAATATTTGGATTAACATCGATAGCACCAACTATTTCACAACCATGTTCCATAGCATATCTCATAGTATATACTGCCATTTTTCCAGTTCCGAATTGAACTACTTTAATTTTTCTATCCATTTTATCCTCCTTATAATAAGGATACAATATATGGTAAAAATATACAATAAATAACTTCTTCAACATCTGTAAAATCTTGACAATTCGTAAAGGTGGTATTATTATATTTTGATACGGAGGGATTGGTATGGAAGAGGATAACAAAAGAGAATGTGATAAACATGAAGATAGTTACTACAAAAAATTAACATTACCAAATGTTTTAACTTGTTTTAGGATGGTATCATCAGTAGCTCTTTGTGGATATATTGCTACATATGGTATTACTTCACCATTATTAATAACATTAGCCACTGTTGGTATTGGTGCAACAGATGCCTTAGATGGATATTTAGCAAGAAACCACGGAATGGCTTCTCAATTAGGCTCTGTTTTAGACCCTATAGCGGATAAAATATATAATTGGGGGCTGGGTATTACTTTGATGGCAACTGGAATTATGCCATTATGGCCACTCTTAATATCTGCAAGAGATATAACAGTAGCAGGGATTACTAGTTATCAATTTAAGAAAAACGGAGTGGAGATGAAACCAACATTTCCAGCTAAAGCAAAAATGTTTTTACAAAGTGCGGGACTAGTAGCTACTTTAGCTTTTGGATTTGGAAGTAGTGGACTTTCTTTAATCGCTCCAATATGCATGGGGGCAGCAATTGCTACTGCTGTACCTGAAGCATTCTGTATTAAGAAAAAATATTTCAGCAAAAAAGGAGATAATGAAGATATGGATTTTATGTCCGCAGAAATAAGGCATAATCAAGAAGAAAACAAAACTATGTCTCCAAATGAAAATAGTAAGACTTTAGAATATACAAGTCCTACTATTGAAAATGTTAAAGATAATCCAAAAGTAATGAAAAAAACTATTTTTGGTAATTCACTTTTTCATAGTAAAAATAATAATAATAGTAATACAAGAAAGTAAAAGAGTTCCTAAAAGAAAGAACGATGCTATTGTTTCAAGACTTATTACCATATTTATCACCTAATTAATTATAACTAAAAAAAATTATAATTGAAAGTATAAAACCGAAAAAAATTATTCATTATATAATATCATATGGTGATATATGATTAAGTGCATTGCAACCTTAATGGTTGCTTTTTTGTTGATATATTATTAAATTATTAATATAATTAATCATAGACACAATATAAATTATTTAGTTAAAATTGATAAAAAAACAAACCTAGTGTATAATTGTTTTTGGAGGTAGTTATGAAATATATTAAAAAGAATAAATTAACTGTATTTATAATAGCAATATTTGTTGTAGTTGTTATTATCGGGGGATACTTGTATAATGCATTATTTAGTCAAGGAAGAAGTGGAATATACGGTAATAGACTTGACGGAATAAGTGAAGTGGAAATTAGTAAAAAGCAATATAAAGAAATAAAATCTAAATTAAAAGAAAACGAAAATGTTTTAACGGTTGATACAGATTTAAAAGGAAAAATTGTTAATATCATTATAACCGTTAAAGATGAAGTGACAAAAGAACAAGCTAAACAAATAGCTGGAACATCATTAAATGGATTTGACGAAGAACAATTAAAATTTTACGATATACAAATCTTTGTCAAGAAAGAAAACAAGGAATTAAATGATTTCCCTATAATAGGGTATAAACAAAATGGAAAAGAAGGACTTTCGTGGTCAAAAGATAGACAGGTGACAATTAATGAAACTGAATAAAAAATTAATTATTTTTATACCAATAATAATTGCAGTAATAGTATTCTTATCGCTTTACTTTTACTATAACAATGAGGATCAAAATGCTCTAACGGTAAGTGATAAAAAATGGATTGAATCCAATGCCTCTACAGTTTATGATTTGGAACTTATAAGCAATTATCCTGTATATGGAGAAAATGGAGTGTTTTATGAGTTCGTGGACGACTTTGAAGAAGATACAAAGCTAGAAATTAATATTGTACCTTATTTAAAAACAGGTAAGCCAATGACAAATAGCTTTAGATTTAGAGTTTTAAAAAATGATGAGACTTTAACGGACAAAGATTTATTATTAGGTGAGGATGTTTATGTTGCTATTAGTAAAAGCAATTTAAAAATTAATAGAGTTATGGATTTTAAAGACATGACTATAGGTGTATTTAATGACGATGTAGGGGAAATTAGTTATTATTTAAAAACTGGTTCTAATACAACATATAAGCCATATGACTCTATAGAGAAAATGATTGATGCTTTAGAAAATTCTGAAGTAGAAATAATTATCATTCCGAATATTATGTATTTAGATAAAACAATTTCAAATGAAGAATATTTTATTAATTACACATTAACTGAAATGAATAATAAGATTGTATTAACATTAAGTGATAATAACGAAAGATTAAATGATATTGTTAGAAAGTATTATAAAAAATGGAAAGATAACAACTATGTTAATGTTTATAACAATAATTTATTAGACTATTATATTGAAAACAATAATATTAATGATAAAACGAAGGCAGATTTATTGTCTAAAAATTATGTTTACGGATATGTAGAAAATCCGCCATACGAAGCTACAGTAGATAAGAAATTAGTAGGTATTAGTGGTGAATATATAAATCGAATTCAAAGATTAACTGGAATTGAATTCACATTTAAGAAATACAATTCAATAGATGAATTAAAAAAAGCAAATGATAATGGTGAAGTGGATATTTATTTTAATTATTATAATTATTCAAAATCAAATTATAAGGCAACAACATCTACCTTTGTAGAAGAATATGTAGTTTTGTCAAAAACAAAGAACTTATATGTTATTAATTCGTTTGAAGCATTAAAGGGTGTTAAAACTAGTATTCTAGGTGGAAATGCTTTATATAATTATTTTAAAGATAATAGTAAAGCAAGTATTACACCATATGATGATTTAGATACATTAATTAAAAAAAGTGATGACAGTGTTTTAGTAATTGATAGAGAAGTTTATACAATTAATAGAAATAGTAAATTTAAAAACTATGAAGTTCTATATAATGGAATAATGACTAACGATTATAATTTTATGGTAAAAGAAAATAATCATTCTTTCTATGAATTGTTTAATTATATAATTAATACTAATTCATACTATCGTTATAGAAATGCAGGTATTAATAGTCTTAACCCTTCTATATTAGAAAGAACTACTTTTGAACAATTATATGTAATAATTTTAGGGATAATATTTATACCTCTTATTATATTAAGTATCTTATATGTGGTTATTAAAAGACGTCATAAAGTAAAAGTTGTGAAGAAAGAAGAAAGAAAAAAATATACAGATATGCTTACTTCTTTAAAAAACAGAAATTATTTGAATTTTAATATAAAAATATGGAATGAATCTAAAAAATATCCACAATCTATAGTTATAATAGATTTAAATAATGTTAAATACGTTAATGATAATTATGGACATGAAGCAGGAGATAAATTGATTGTCCAAGCAGCTAGCATCTTAGTAAACACTCAATTAGAAAATAGTGAAATTATAAGAACCGATGGAAATGAATTTTTAATATACTTAGTAGGATATAGCGAACAACAAATATCAACATATACTAATAAGTTAACTAAAGAATTCAAAACTCTTCCATACGGATTTGGTGCTGCTTTAGGTTATAGTATGATTAAAGATGATATCAAAACTATTGATGATGCAATAAACGAAGCAACTTTGGAAATGAGAACAGAAAAAGAAGATTATAAATAATGGATAGGAATAACAAAATATGAAAAGAAGGATAAAAGCTTTATATAAACGATTAATAAAAAATATAAGGAAGCCGGAAATGTTAATTTTGCCTGGTCAGCTTTCCTTCTTTTTTCTTATGACTATTGTTCCATTAGGTGCGTTATTTATTAGTATTTTTTCTAGATTACATATAACTACAGATTTTATTGGAGATTTAATTATCAATAACGTACCAAAAGCCTTAATAGGCATTATAGATACATTATCCATTGGCGCTAGAGCTAACACTAATGCGATTATTTTCTTTATATCAGCTTTAGTTTTGGCTTCTAATGGAACACATTCAATGATAATAGCTTCTAATAAATTATATAATATTAAAGATAAAGATTATATTGGTAGAAGAGCTAAATCAATATTAATGATGCTAGTATTAATTGGATTATTGCTTTTTATATTTTTAGTACCAGTTTTTGGTGATATGATTATTAAAATGGTTCAAAGTGTTAGCAACCAAAACATAGGAAACATTGTAAAGAATATATATAATATTTTAAAATATCCAATATCTTTTGCGTTAGTGTTTGCAGCAATTAAATTACTATATATAATGGCACCGGACATTAAAATAAAGTCTAAAGAAGTAAATTATGGTGCAATATTTACAAGTTTCAGTTGGGTATTAGTTACGCAAATATATTCAATATATGTAGAAAATTTTTCAAACTATACCAATTTATATGGAAGCTTGTCTAATATTTTAGTACTTATGTGGTGGGTATATATACTTTCATATATTTTTGTATTAGGAATAGGGTTAAATGTTACCAAATATCAACTAACAAAAGAATAGCCAATATTCTTTTTTTATTGATATAATTTAATAAAAAACTTATAATATTAAGCATTGACTAGAAATGCGGTGGATTATGGAAAAAATATCTTTACATGAACAAAGAATTATTAATGAAATAATAGATATTTCTAAATTAATAATTAATATATATCAAAGAATCTTTTTCGAAGAGATAGAAGAAAGTATTAATACTGAAAACTATTGGAATTTATTAAGTGAATTAAACCGTGTGGTGGAAAAAGAAGATGTATTATATTCTAAATTGGAATTAAGTATAGAAGAAGTTACAAAATTAATAGAATATTTAGATGTTATTGAACCAAAATATATTAGCCATGGTAATAATGTTTTAGATGCTATAAATTTCCCTACAAACCAACCACTATATATTCATAGGATATTGAATAGATTAAAAGATGCATCATTGAAAGAAGATAAAGAATGGGAAAAGTGGTTAATAGGAAATAATGCCTTTCTGTCGCAAAAAGAAGCTAAAAAATATATAGGATTTAGAAGACTGGATATGGCTGTAGTTAATGATTTTGAAAATGCATTTGTATATTATTTAAATGAACAATTAGAAAATAGTAATAATGAAAATAATAGGGATGCATTTGCCAGAATAAAATATAATTTGCTTAGTATTTCACAAAATGTTGAAGATAATTTTTTGAACGCTTCTAAATTAAACGATGGAATATACTTTACTTATCCTTTTATATCAGAATACTACAGAATACCACAACAAATAAGTGAAGAAATTGTGTTTGTTGCGTGTAGAGGTTATTGTGAAGTTGGAATGACTAATGTTTTAATTAGGGATGATAATGTTAGCAATGATTTTGAATTAGACTTTATAACATTTTTTACATATATGAAAGCTGGTTTATCTTTTTTGTTTTCGTTTGATGATTATGATTATTTAATGGAAACCTTGGGTGATGAAATAACAGATATAAATAATTGTGCAAATAATGAGCTTTCTATTATCACTAACTTGCTTCTTTCGCAAATAGATGATATAGGTTCTAACAAACCTAAGTGTAAATATATACATCTAAAACAACCAAAATAATTACAAATGTGTAATTATTTTTAATTTGTCAAATAATAACAGTAGTGTTATAATGTAGTAAGCGAGGTTGGTTTTATGAAAAAAACGATTAAAAACAATAAGCAAAAAGAACATAAAATATTGAATAAATTAAATAAAGTTGCTGAAAATCCTGGGAAATTTATATTGGATGTGTTTAAAAAATTGGGAAAAAGTTTTTCTGAAAACATAGTGTTTGTTATGTTTGTTTTTTTAAATGTATTAAATGCATTCGTGCTTAGAATGCTTACTATGAATAATCCTAGTAACTTTTTTGCGTTTCAACCACTACTTGCAGATTTTGCATTCGTATTAATAATAGGTTCATTTGGCTTTTTATTCAAGAAGTTAGGAAGAACTATATACTATTTTATTGTGACAATTATTTTGACAGCAATTTGTGTAATCAATTCGTCATATTATACATTCTATACCTCATTTACTTCAATATCGTTAATATCTACTTTAAAATTTATTGGACAAGTAGGAGATGC
This sequence comes from Bacilli bacterium, assembly GCA_017435255.1. Lineage (GTDB taxonomy): Bacteria > Bacillota_I > Bacilli_A > RF39 > UBA660 > RGIG3091. The sequence continues at coordinate 123,144 of JAFSFI010000010.1, forward strand.
AGTAGTTGAGAATGTTATGAAGCCTAAAGATTTTGTATACATTTTGGCGCCAATAATTATGCTTGCTATATGTATAAAAAAACTAAAAAGCAATGTAATGACTAGAAGTGATTATAAAGATAAACCAAGAGCACTTAAAACATTAGCTGTTGGAGTGGCATGTGCGGTTGTATTTGTTGCTACCTTAACATCTACTGATATCGGAAGATTTGTAAAACAATGGAATAGAGAATACATTGTTATGAAATATGGTATTTATGTATATCATGTAAATGATTTAATAAAAAGTGTTGAGCCTAAAATTACCTCTTTATTTGGGTATGACGAGGCTATGAAAACTTTCAAAGAATATTTTGGCGAAGAAACTGAACAAAAAACAAATAAATATACAGGAATATATGAGGGTAAAAACATCATTGCAATACACGCTGAAAGCATTCAAAGCTTTGTGATAGGATTACAATTCAATGGAGTAGAAGTAACTCCAAATTTAAATAAACTTGTTAATAGTGGTTTATATTTTGATAATTTCTATTCACAGGTTAGTGTAGGAACTAGTAGCGATAGCGAATTCACTTTTAGTACTTCGTTAATGCCATCTAATACAGGTACAGCATTTGGTAGTTATTATGATAGAACTTATATTACTACACAAAAATTATTAAAGGAAAAAGGATATTATACATTCTCTATGCATGGTAATAATGCTGATTATTGGAATAGACGAATAATGTACGAATCAATTGGATATGATGAGTTCTATGCAAAAGATGATTATGATATTGACGAAGTAATTGGACTGGGGATATCTGATAAATCATTTTTCCGCCAATCTGTGGATAAAATTAAAAAGATAAACGAAGAAAATGAAAAATTTTATGGAACAATTATAATGCTTACTAATCATACACCGTTCTCAGATACTGAAAAATATGGAGAATTTGATGTTAGTTTACATGAAACCGTTTACAATGAAATAACAGGAACATATGAAGAAGTGATATATCCTTATTTAGAAGGTACAAAGTTAGGAAATTATTTAAAATCCGTTCACTATGCTGATGCTGCAATAGGTGAATTTATAACAGCGCTAGATGAAGCCGGAATATTAGAAGATACAGTTGTTGTAGTGTATGGTGATCATGATGCTAGACTTCCAAAAGCAGATTATCAAAAAATGTATAACTATGATAAAAATACAGATGGCATATTGCCGGATGATACACTAGGATATATAAAGTTTGATAGTTACCAATATGAATTAAATAGAAAAGTTCCATTCATTATTTGGACTAAAGATGGTAAATACCAAGGTGTTAACTCAAACGTAATGGGAATGTATGATGTGCAACCAACATTAGGTAATATGTTTGGATTTTCTAATCCATATTCTTTAGGAAATGATATATTTAATATAGGTGAAGAAAATATTGTTGTTTTCCCTACAGGAAATTGGGTGACAAACAAAGTATATTATAATAGCCAAAAAAATGCGTTCTTAACTCTTAAAGATACAGTTATTACTGATGAATATATTGTACAGTGTAATGATTATTCAGATAAACTATTAAATGCATCTAATGCAGTTATTGTATATGATTTAATTAAAAAAAGTAGTGAAGAACAAGCTAATGAATCGCAAGTTATAGAAGATTCCACAAAATAGGTATAAAATACCTATTTTTTGATAAAAACTAATTAGAAAGTGGTGTATTATGGAAAGAGTAATAATGATTAAATATGGTGAACTATCTACTAAAAAGGGAAATATTAAATTTTTTATTAATACATTATATCGTAATATAGAAAATAAATTAAAGGGATACGATGTAAAAATATCTAGAGATATATCTAGGATGTATATTGAATTTAATGAAAAAGACTTAGATAAAATTTTAAAAAAAATTAATAATATTTTTGGGATTCATGAGTATTTAGTTGCATATAAAGTAGATACTAATATTGATAGTATTAAAAATAATATTTTAGAAATTTTAAAAAAAGAAAGTTTTAAAACTTTTAAAGTAGAAACCAAAAGAAGTGATAAACGTTTTCCTATTCAAAGTTTAGACTTTTCAAGACAAATAGGTGGATTAATCCTAAAAAACATTGAAAATGTTAAGGTAGATGTTCATACACCAGAACTTCTATTAAATATTGAAATAAGAGAACATTATACTTATATATATTTAAACGGATATCAAGGTCTTGGTGGATACCCAAATGGAACTTTAGGAAAAGGAATGTTAATGCTATCGGGCGGAATTGATTCGCCAGTAGCGGGATACCTTGCTTTAAAAAGAGGAATGGTTTTAGAAGCGGTTTATTTTGAAGCGATTCCACATACCAGTATCGAAGCAAGAAATAAAGTCATTGAATTAGCTAAAAAATTAGTTAAATATTCTAATAAAATAAAGTTACATGTTATTCCTTTTACCGAAATACAAGAATCTATTTATAAAAATATTGATTCAGCATATTGTATTACTATTATGCGTAGAATGATGTATCGTATAATGGAAAAACTTGTAAAACGAACTAAATCTCAAGTAATTGTAAATGGTGAATCTATTGGCCAAGTAGCAAGTCAGACATTAACTAGTATGCAAGTGATAAATGATGTTACTAGTTTACCAGTAATTAGACCTGTGGCTTGTCTAGATAAACTAGAAATAATTGATATAGCAAAAAAAATTGATACATACGATATTAGTATTTTACCATTTGAAGATTGTTGTACAATATTTGTTCCAAAACATCCGGTTATTAATCCTAATCTAGAAGACTGTATAAAGTATGAATCAACATTTGATTATGAAAGTATGATTGATAAAGCAATCGAAGAAAGATTGGTTATCGAAATAATAGAAGAGGAAAATCACAAGTTTGAAGATTTGTTATAGGAATAAATTACCATTCTAAAAAGTGTATGAATTGTTAAAAATTTCACATTCTATAAATGTATAGGAGGTGAAAACAAATGAACAGCAATTCAAAAAACGCAATGAAAATGCACGTTCCTGGTGCTAAACAAGCTATCGACAAAATGAAATATGAAATAGCTAACGAATTTGGTGTTAACTTAGGACCAGATACAACTTCTCGTGCTAACGGATCAGTTGGTGGTGAAATCACTAAAAGATTAGTACGTAGCGGAATGAACCAAATTTCATCAGGTTACAATAACAGTAATTTCTAATTAATATAAATTAATAAATAAACTATCAACTTCTTATGTTGATAGTTTTTTTGTTTATGGTATCCTTAGAATAGAAGGGTAGTGTGATAAAGATGAATCAAAATGATTTTAATATGCAAAACAATAATATGCATTATCAACCACAACAAAATATGAAAAGTTATGGACAAGTTCCAAATTATCCACAACAACCTACTAATCATTTTAATAATAATCAAAATCAAGATAATAAGAAATCTAATAAAAAAATAGGTATAATAATTGGAATAGTAATAGTATTAATAATTGCAATAGTTGCTATAGTATTAATTTTTAATTTAGGTAAAGAAAAAGCAAAAACATCTTCTCTTGGTTGTCATTATGATGGTGAGTTAATTCAAGGTGCTGAATATGTAAATGGGCAATACACGTATAGATATATAGGTAAAGGGTGGTATGTGGAGTTGACTGATAAAGATTCAAAAGCCCCCGTCACTACTAAGTTATGCACATCAATTAATGGTGAGTATATAATAGATATGCGACTTATGTTCAGTGATAGTAAAGCAACAAGCTTATATTTAAGTAGTTTTGATACATCCAACGTAACAAATATGAGTGATATGTTTAATGGTAGTCAAGCAACAAGTCTAGATTTAAGTAGTTTTGATACAAGTAATGTCACAAATATGCATGGTATGTTCATTGATAGCCAAGTAACAAGTTTAGATTTAAGTAGCTTTGATACAAGTAATGTAACAAATATTGGGTTTATGTTTGCTGATAGTAAGGCTACTATTGGATATGCCAAAACACAAAGTGATGCAGATAGGTTTAATTCTACTGAAAATAAACCAGAGCCTTTAGTTTTTGTCACAAAATAAAATAATTTTTAAGACTATTGATTAATTTCATTAGTCTTTTTTTGCAATATAAAAAAATGTGGCTAAATATAAGGTTTTGTGGTAGAATAAACTTGTTAGAAAGAGGGATAAATATGAAAATAATGTCAATCAATGCGGGAAGTAGTTCCTTAAAATTTAGCTTATTTGAAATGAATACAAAAGAGGTATTAGTATCTGGTTTATTTGAACGTATTGGTATAGAAGGTAGTATGTATACTATTAAATATCAAGAGTTTAAAATAAAAGAGGAAGCTGAGTTAAAGGATCATGCAGATGCTGTTAGGATATTACTAGAAAAATTAATCGAATTAAAAATAATTGATAGTTTAGAGGAAATAGATGGTATAGGGCACAGGATAGTACATGGTGGTTCTGAATATACTGAGTCAGTAATGGTTACAAATAAAGTTGCTGATGATATTTTAAAACTTAGTGATTTAGCACCTCTTCATAATCCTGCACACTATTTAGGAATTAAAGCATTCCAAGAAGTGTTACCTAAAACACCAATGGTAGTAGTTTTTGATACTGCTTTCCATCAAACAATGGAAAAAGAAAATTATCTATACGCATTACCTTATGAATGGTATGAAAAGTATGCTGTAAGAAAATATGGATTCCATGGAACTTCACATAGATATATAGCTAAAAAAATTAGTGAAGAACTAGGAAGAGATGATTTAAAAATTATTAGTTGTCATTTAGGTAATGGAGGAAGTGTAACTGCAATTAAAGATGGTAAATGCGTTAATACTTCTATGGGATTTACTCCACTTGCAGGTATTATGATGGGAACTAGAGCTGGAGATGTTGATTGTTCTGTTATTCCTTATGTAATGGAAAAAGAAGGAAAGAGTGCTGGAGAAATTTTAAGTGATTTCAACAAAAAGTCAGGATTCCTTGGAATTAGCCAGTTCAGTAGTGACTCAAGAGACATAGAAGATGGTTGTAAAGAAGGAAAAGAAAATTGCCTTTTAGCACAAGAAATGTTTACGAGATCGGTTGTAAAATATATTGCACAATACTATGTAGAATTAGGCGGAGCAGATGTAATTTGCTTTACAGCAGGAATTGGTGAAAATAGTGTTGATGCAAGAAGAGATATTGTTGAAAGACTAGGAGTATTAGGAATTAAACTAGACTTAGAGGCTAATAATGTTAGGGGAAAATTGTCAAAGATTAGTGCTAAAGAATCAAGTTCATTAGTATATGTAGTTCCAACTAATGAAGAATTAATGATCGCTCTTGATACTTTAGATATAGTAAATAGATAGGAAATAATATGTTAAAGGATATTTATAAACAAATAGAAAAATATGATAATATTGTAATAGCAAGACATATAGGTGTAGATCCCGATGCTTTAGCTAGTCAATTAGCATTACGTGATTCAATTAGAAAGACATTTCCTAATAAAAAAGTACTTGCCGTGGGAAGTAGTAGTGTTAAATTCAATTATTTTCCCAAATTAGATAAGACAGAAGAATTAGAAAACGCACTGCTAATAGTGGTAGATACTCCTGACAAAAAAAGAATAGATATTAGCAATTTTGGAAACTTCAAATATTACGTTAAAATGGATCATCATCCGTTTATAGAAAAATTTGCAGATATTGAATATATTGACGATGAGGCATCTAGTGCTTCAGAAATAATCTATAGATTTATCAATAGCACGGATTTAATATTGGACGAAGAAGTTGCGAAAACTTTATTTTTAGGAATAGTTTCTGATACTAATAGATTTTTAAATAGTTCAACTAGTAATACTTTTGCAGTTGTTACAGATATGTTAGAAAGGTTTAATCTAAATTTACCAGAATTATATAGTAATATTTTTATGAGACCTCTAAGTGAAATAAGACTGCAAGGGTATATTGCGGAGAACATGAATGTAACAGAAAATGGATTAGCAAGTATAAAAATAACCAATGACACAATGATAAAATATGGTGTTGATGTTGGCTCAGCAGGAAATTTAGTCAATAATTTTAATTACATAGAGGAAGTCATTGTTTGGGTAACTGTATCAGAAGATGTTAAGAACAATTTGATAAAATTAAATATTAGATCTCGCGGTCCTATTATCAATCATATTGCGGAAAAATATAATGGTGGAGGGCATCGTTTTGCAAGTGGCGCTAGAGTATCTAGTATGGCTGAAGCTGATTCTTTAATAGAGGAATTAGATGAGGTGTGTAAAAATTATATAGAAAAATTAGGTGATAATGGTGAAAATTAATAATGTTGATTTATTCATAAGCGCAGTTAGACGTAGTCAATATCCGACTGAAGGTAAGCCAGAATTTTTGCTGGTAGGAAGAAGTAATGTAGGAAAAAGTAGTTTTATAAATACTGTTGTAAATAGAAAAAATATTGCTAGAGTTTCTGCTACTCCAGGGAAAACTCAAACACTAAATTTTTATTTAGTAAATAACAGATTCTTTTTAGTAGATGTTCCTGGGTATGGATATGCTTTAACCAGCAAAGAGCAACAAAAGAAATTTGGACTTATGATTGAAGAATATTTAGAAAAAAGAAACGAGTTAAAAAGGGTATTTATGTTAGTAGACTTTAGACATAAACCTACTGAAGATGATTTGCTTATGTATAATTTTCTAAAATATTATCATGTTCCTGTAACTATTGTAGCTACTAAAGTTGACAAAGTTGGAGCTAGTAAAAAAGATGCAAATTATAAAATGTTAACAGATTCTCTAGATTTGGTAGTAGGAGATGATATAGTATTGTTTTCTAGCATAACTAAATTAGGTAGAGATGAAATAGTAGAAAAATTGAATAATTTAACAATAGATACTATAGAAAATTAAAGATGATTCATCATCTTTTTATTTTGGATAACTAGTGATAATTTTGCTCTATTACCAATCTTTAAATATTACATAAGATATTGTAGGTGGTAAAATGAAAGTTGAAATTATTGATGATGATTATTATAAAGTTTTTATAAATGGTTTATACACTAAGGAAATAGATATAAATAACAAAGACGAATTAGGGAAATACGTAAAAGATATAATTTTAAAGTTAAGAAAAATATATAATATTATTTTACAAGGATTATATGAAGTTAGAGTATACTATATTAGGTTCATTGGGATAATATTAGAAATAAGCAATATAGATAAATATTTAAGTAAAACGGTTGATTTAAAAATAATTGTTCATAATGATGAAGAAATATTTTTAAAAATATTTCGATATGAACTAATAAACCATTATAACCATCTAAAATATTATAATAATTGTTTTTATTTTGATATAAATGATTTGAAAGAAGAGGATGTATATAGGTTAATAGAAAGCACTAATATTGTTTATGGGGACGAATTAGAAGAGCTAAAGCCAAAGTGGATTGAGTTGACATAATAGTGTAAATATGATATAATTAGCACTGTTCGTAGGGGGATATTATGAGTAGAGTTGGAACAATAATTTTAGATAATAACTATGCTAATCCAAGGGTAATCATAGTTGATAAACCAAATTGTTTGAGAGCTCTTGATTTAACAACAGATAACGATCCAATAAGGACTTTTCAATTAAAAGAAGAAGATGTTTTTATAATCAAGTATAGAGGCAAACAATTAGATGGACGAAGCGTTAGTTTAGCAAGCGTTTCTGGAATTTACAATCTAAATATAAGAGAAATAGGTGTGTTATCAAAGAACGCTTATTACATGTTGTTAAGAAAGTTTAACAGTCATCAGGTAATGCAAGGTGCCAATTCCTTAGGATTTTTAGAAGTAAGAGAAGATGTTCAAGGACAAATACTAGAGTTAGGTAAAAGACTTATAAAATAAACTTAATTTATGCGGTGATATTCACCGTTTTATTTAAAAAGGAAGTGATAATATGAAATTACCAGTAATTGCATTAGTAGGTAGACCTAATGTGGGTAAAAGTACAATTTTTAATAAGATAGTTGGTAAGAAAATATCCATTATTGAGGATACGCCGGGAGTTACTAGGGATAGAATTTATAGCGAAGCTACATACAAAGATTATAGGTTTAATGTTATAGATACTGGTGGTATTGATGCTTCCTTAGAAAAGTTTAATGATGAAATAAAAATGCAAGCAGAAATTGCAATAAATGAAGCTGACGTTGTTGTGTTTGTAGTAGATGGCAAGGAAGGGCTTACATCTAATGATTTTGTTGTAAGAGATATATTAAGAAAAACTAATAAAAAAGTAATAGTTGCTATTAACAAAGTAGATAACAAAAAAGCTCAAGATCATATGTATGATTTTTATGAGTTAGGATTTGATATATATATTCCAATAAGTGGGGAACACGGTATAGGCTTTGTTGAGCTTATGGATGAGTTAACTAAAGATTTTCAGGAAAAAGAAGATAAAGAAGATAAAAGATTAAAATTTTCTGTTGTAGGTAGACCTAATGTAGGAAAAAGTAGTTTGATTAACGCGATGTTAAATGAACAAAGAGTTATAGTTAGTGATGTAGCCGGTACTACAAGAGATGCAATTGATACAGTACTTACTTATAATAAAGAAGAATATGTTGTAATAGATACTGCTGGTATGAGAAAAAAAGGTAAAATATATGAAGCAGTAGAAAAATACAGTTTATTAAGAAGTATGAAAGCTATCGATAGAAGCGATATTTGTTTGCTTGTTATAAACGCAGAAGAAGGTATAATAGAACACGATAAACATATAGCGGGTTATGTTCTAGAAAAAGGCAAAGGGTTAATACTTGTTGTCAATAAATGGGACGCAGTAGAAGATGAAAAATCAATTAAAGATTATTTGAAAGAAGTAAGAAGCGAATTCCAATTTTTATCTTATGTTCCTGTAATATTTACATCGGCATTAACTAAAAAGAGAGTACACCTAGTTATGCCTGAAGTTGTTAAAGTAAGTGAAAATATTAAAAGAGAAATAAAAACAAGCGTATTGAATGAAGTTGTACAAGACGCTTATTTATTAAATCTTCCGCCTTCATACAAGGGAAGAAGACTAAAAATATATTATGTAAATCAAACGGGAACTAAGCCTCCTAAATTTACATTTCATGTTAATAATAAAAACTTGGTTCACTTTTCTTATGAAAGATATTTAGAAAATAAATTAAGAGAAAATTTTGAATTAGAAGGGACACCAATAGTTTTACAATTTAAAAATAGAAGTGAATAACAAAAAAGCTCCTTTTACATATAATTATGTAGGAGGTTTTTTATGTTTGGAGATTCGTTTTTTAACAAGGTAGAAAAAAAAACAAACGTTGATAAAAAGACAATTTTGTCCTTAGCATCAAAAGTACAACATTCTAACATGAAAGATGAAAAGGTTTTAAGGGATTTAATTAAAGAGATTGGTGATTTAACAGGAAGAGATGTTAGCGAAGAAAAAACAAATAAAATAATAAAAGCAATAGTCAATGATAATGTTCCTAAAAATTTAGATGAAATGTTATAAATAGTGATTCTTCACTATTTTTTCTTGCATATATATAAAAACAACTCATATATTTAAATGAAAATTAAAAAGAGAGTGGGTAAATATATATGGATAAACATGAGATAATTAAAAACATTGCAGAGCGTACAGGTGGAGATATTTATCTTGGTATAGTAGGGGCGGTTAGAACAGGGAAAAGTACATTTATAAAAAAAGTTATTGAAAACTTAGTTGTCCCTAATATAAAAGATGAATATGAAAGAAAAAGGGCGTTAGATGAAATACCACAAAGCTCAAGTGGTAAGACAATAATGACAATTGAACCTAAGTTTGTTCCTAACACTGCGGCAAAAGTAGAAATAGATGATTTTAGTTGTAACATTAGACTTATTGATTGTGTTGGATATGTTATTGATAACGCAAAAGGAGCCGAAGATGAGAATGGCCCAAGAATGGTTAAATGTCCTTGGTATAATGAGGAAATACCTTTTGTAGAGGCGGCAGAACTAGGTACTGAAAAAGTTATTAAAGATCATTCTACTATTGGAATTGTAGTTACTACTGATGGTTCTATTGGTGAATTTTCAAGAAATGATTATCTAGAGGCAGAGTCACGTGTAATTAGAGAACTAAAAGAGTTAGGAAAACCATTTGTAATTATACTTAACTCTACACATCCTACTTTGCCAGAAACAGAACGTTTAGCAGAATCATTAAAAGAAGAACACAATGTCCCGGTAATGCCAATTAGTGTTGAATCTATGACTGAAAAAGATATTTATAATATCTTAAGAGAAGCATTATATGAATTCCCTATACTAGAAGTAAAAGTAAATATGCCAGAATGGATAGCTATATTAAATAGCAAAAATCCTATTAAACAAAGTTATATTAATAGTATTAAAGAGAGTATTGTAGAAGTTGATAAACTAAGAGATATTGAGAATATTACTAAACACTTTTTGGGTAATGAAAATATAGAAAAAGCGTATTTATCTAATGTAGACCCATCAACAGGAGAAGTAATATTATCGTTAGAAGCCCCGGCTTCTTTATATAATAAAGTTTTAACTGATATTATAAAAATAGATGTAACTAATAAAGCCGAATTATTGTCTTTGTTTCAAGAATATAATGAAGCTAAAACTGAATATGATCAAATAAAATATGCGCTCAAAATGGTGAAGCAGACCGGTTATGGAGTGGCTTCTCCAACACTTGCGGATATGAAATTAGATACACCTGAAATTATCAAACAAGGGACTAGATACGGTGTTAAACTAAAAGCAGTAGCACCTTCTATTCATATGATCAGGGTTGATGTCCAAAGTAGTTTTGAACCAATCATTGGTAGTGAATCGCAAAGTAAAGAATTAATTGATTATATTGTTAAAGACTATGATAAAGATCCTGAAAGTATTTGGCATAGTGAAATCTTTGGTAGAAGTTTAGATAATATTGTCAAAGAGGGTATCCAATCTAAAATAAATATGATGCCGGATAACATAAGATTCAAGCTTCAAAATACTTTATCTAAAGTTGTAAATAAAGGAAGCAATAATATGATAGCTATTGTTCTATAGATAAATATCAACAAAACTAATTGTTAAAACAATTAGTTTTTATTATGACTTTTGAATTATTGAATTTTTCATTACCATATTATATACTTATATTAATAATAGGAGTGTAATAATATGAAAAGAATAAGATTTTTTGTGTTTGGGGTAATTGCTTTATTTTTGTTTGTTCCTAAAGTTGATGCTGGACTAGTTAGTGAGTTGTTTGATATTTCTTTTTATTATTTTCATTATCTTGATGAAAACGGAAGAGAAACATATGATTCTTTTTATAATTGGGGTAGTGAAGATGAAGAAAAAAACGGAATTAAAATTGATAAAACTAGTATAGATACTATAAAAGTTACTATAGATGCCGATTCCAATGACATGTATCAAAAGTGTAAGCCAGTGTTAATGTGGGTGCATAAAGCGGATGGTTTATTAGATTCCACTAAATATACAGATATTAAGCAGTGGTATATTAATAAATTGGAGGAAACATTTTTGATTGTCGCTATTGACGATTATACTGAAGATGCTGTTATTGAAGTTAATGTTCCTACAAAACTTAATTTGGGATTAACTGGATTGCTAAATGGCGGCTATTACGAAATTGAATTCTATAGTGAGGATGCTATACCGGAACAATTAAAGTATGCATATAAGCCTCAATCATATACGTTAGATGAACTAGAAGATTATATAAAAGTAGATATGAGTGATAACATAGAAGACTATTATGATGCTGATTCTGGATTTAGATCTAATGTGGATGGATTTACTTTTAAAAATTCTGACTATGTAGAAAAGGGCGGTCATTGTGCCGGGATAGCTGCTGTAACAACTGCTAAGTATAACGGATATAACTTAAAAAAAGAATATTCTAATGGTGATACAAAATATAATATTGATAACAGCTATACTTGGTATGACAGCGTTTATGGAAGTGCATCTATTAGAGATTTAAAATTAAATGATAAAGAATTTTTAACCAAGAATTCTCCATCATTAAATAAAATAGATGATAAAACAGCAACTGCATATCCTCTTGTTTTGTTTAAGTCTTATAACACCAATGATAAAGCTTTTTATGATTTGCTAGGTTACTATTTAAGGGAAAATAACAAAGCCGCATTATTAAGAGGAAATAGTTATATAAAAGGTGTTAGTTTACAAAATTTAGAAAACCGTTGGAGTATTATTGATTATGTTGCTAGTTATTTAAGACAAGGAAAAGCTGTTACTGTAAACATAAGTAAATCTGGTGGAGGTCATGCTATAGTTGGTTATAAGATGGAGAAAATTGATGATGATACTTACAGACTTTATTGTTATGATAACAATTATCCAGATGACATGAAACTTAGATATATAAAAGGAAAACCACAAAACGGGGAACAAAACAAAGACGGAAGTTATAAAAATATATTTTGGGAAAAAGATGATATTTATATTGATTTTACTAAAAAAACAATAGTTGGATCTACTGGTTATGTTGGTCAAAGGGAATATGATGTTTTTGAATTTGATTCTAGTCATACATCTATTGATGCTAATTCTAGTAATGGGCAAATTACATTTACTCTTAATAAAGGTGATTCAGTAGGAGTATTTAATTACGGTAGTGAATCTAATGAAGTTATTGCCTATAGGGCTTATCCAGTTATTGTAAACGAAAACACTGTTAAAATTAGAACTTTTGCTTTTTATAAAAGTGGTGAAGTAGAGGAAGTTACACAATCTATTAATACTAATATTATGATGGATTATACTTATTTAGGATGGTATAAAATTGGTGATTCTAAGATAATTATTACAAAAGATGGTTATAAGTTTGATAATAATGGAACCGACTATGTAGAATGCTATGTTGCATATGATAATCATACCAATTCATTTGGTAAGATTAAAGTTCGAATTCCGATAATAAAATAGGAGGTTAATATGAAAAAAATAAAATGGATAATTCCTATGATAGGTATAGCGATGATCATAAGTGGAATTGTAATAATTTTTATTTCGAAAGATAAGAAAATCTCACTAGGTCAAGAGTTTACTGAAGATTATGTTTTTGATCCAAGTCTAGTTGATTATACAAAAGACACTTTACCGGAAGAATATAAAAATTATGATTTTGATGGTGATGGGTTGAAGAACAGTAAAGAAATTGAATTAGGAACTGAAATGTACATGGTAGACACGGATAAGGATGGTCTTAGTGATTCGGAAGAGGCTAATAAAACAAAAACAGATCCAATAAAATGGTCATCTAGAGACGATGATATGTCAGATTTAGAATATACTATTATAAATAATGCTTCGTTTAAAAAAGGATATAGCAACTTAGATATTAGTGGTTATAGAGTATATTTAGAAAATGCATCTGATCAATTATTTATCATATCAAAAGCAAAAACTATAGCCTTCGATGAGTTGGAAACGGTTTCTGAAGCATATCAAATTAAAAACTTTACTGGTAAGATGGCTTTGGATTGTAGTAGTTATATTGATGAAGTAGTTAATAGTATATCTATATACAAAATAGTAAATAAAAAAGCAGAAAAGATTGATTCTGTAGTAGAAGAAAATGGATTTTTATCGTTTGAAGTATCTGATGGAGATATTTTCTGCGCAGTTTATTCAAAATAGATATTTTATATTTAATAGCGCTCAACCTAATAACGGTTGAGTTTTTTATAACAGTAAATTTTAGATAATAATGTTTGTGTTTCAAATTGTATTAAAATGTTTTATAATACAAATATAGAGGGTGATTAAGAATGAGGCAAAATAATGGTGCAGATTCATTGAACAATCAAGTTGATATTATTAAGAAAAAACAACAAGCTGTTAATGAATTGATTGATAAAATAGCTTTGTCTTTCAAAACAAGTGGGATTACTAAAAGGCATGTAGATAAGGCTAAGAAATATTATTTAAATCTTAAAGAAGTTAAATCACCTTTGATAATTGATGAAGAATTTAAACAATTTTTGATTAATATTGAACAAGAGATGTATGCTTTGGCATTAAACACAGAAAAAAATTATATTAACAAGTTGAAGGAATATAATAAGATAATGAGTGATGGCGAAGAAAAACAGACCCTATATGATGATAAGATAAATGATAATAAGAATAAAAAAGAAGAAAATAAACAAGAAGAAAGGTCTGGTAAAACGTTTGATGAAAGGGAAAAAGATCGTAAAGAAATAATATTGCAAGATAATGAAAGTAACTCAAACAATAATTTAAATAAACAAGAAGAATTTACAATAGAAAAATCGGTTGCAAAAGAGCCACCTAGTGAAGTACCTAGTAAATGTGAAAAAGATGATGAAGATAGAGAAATATATGAGGATGGAAATAATACAATCGATGAATTGTTGGAAGATAAAGATGATAGTCAAGTACCAGAGAAAATAGAAATAGTCGAACAGAATTCAAAAGAAGAAAAAGATAATATTCCGTTAGAAATAATTGATAATGAAGCAAGTATTATTGATTTAAGAAGAGATAGAATTATAAAACTGATTGATAATGTTGCTGAAGAATATAAAGATAGAGGTATTTTGGATTCACATGTACATAAAGCAAAGAAATTCTATTTAAAACTTTTAGATGAAAAATATTCAGATATATCAGACGAAGAGTTTGAAAAAACATTAAAAGATATAGAACAAGAATTATGTGTTTTAGCAGAGGAAACAAAAAACAACTATATTAATTTTTTAAAAGAAGGGATTTTAAAAAATCCTAAGATAGATTTAGATGAAAAGAATCAAATTATGGAGGAGATATATTTAACTAAATCTGAAAAGACGAAAATTGTAACTAAATTGATAGATAGAATAGCAGAAGAATATAGTAGTGATGGGGTATTTGATAGACATGTAAAAAAGGCATATGGTATATTTTTAAATAGAGAAGAGGTCTTAAGTGATAGTTTATCATTAGATGAATTTAATAAATTTATATTAAAGATTGAACAAGAATTGTATTCATTAGCTGAACAGACAAAAAAGAATTATGAGTATTATAGAAAAGAATCTGAAAGTTATGGTAAAGTATTAAAAAAAGGTGAAGATATTAAGTAATATATATCTAGAAAATAATAGAGTTGCTTTTTAAAGGTAAATGTTTGTAAAAATAATGTTATAAGAAGTTTCTAGAAAAAAATAATTATTTGATTATGTTGATAAATAAAATACAATATCTGTTAATTACTATATTAATTTAGTAAAACCCTTGTAAAAAAACTATAAAACCGTTGCTTTTGTATAAAAAATGTGATAATTTATATATGTAAGCATACAGTGCTTAAAAAGAAAATACGGAGGTAATAATATTATGAAAAAAGTAGAATTAGTAGAAGCTGTTGCAACTGCTGCTGGTTTAACTAAAGCAGATGCTACAAGAGCAATCGATGCTACATTTGCTACAATCACTGAAGCATTAGCAAAAGGAGACAAAGTACCACTAGTTGGTTTCGGAACATTTGCTATTTCTAAAAGAGCTGCACGTGAAGGACGTAATCCTCAAACAGGTGCAACTGTTAAAATTGCTGCTAGAAACGCAGTTACATTTAAAGCAGGTTCAGCTCTTAAAGACGCAGTTAACTAATATTATTAAGACAGAGTTTCATAACTCTGTTTTTTTTGCCATTTATATTTATATTTGATATAATTATATGGGAGGATTCTATGTTAAAAACAGCATTAAAATTACTAAAAAAAATAGAAGATCATGGATTTAAAGCATATATTGTTGGAGGGTTCGTACGAGATTTTTTGTTATCTCGAGAGTCGTTAGATATAGATATTGCTACATCTGCAACTCCTATGGACATAAAGCAAATATTTAATGATATATTTATTTCAAAAGTAGAGTATGGTTCTGTTACTGTTTTTTACCACAATATAAGATTTGAAATTACTACTTTTAGAAGAGAGTTAACTTACATAAATAACAGAAAACCGATTGAATTCGAATATATAGATAATTTAAAAGAAGATTTAACTAGGCGAGATTTTATTATTAATACAATATGTATGGATAGTAACGGAGATATTATAGACTTATTAGATGGCAAAAGGGATTTAGAAAACAAAGAGATAAATACCGTTGGTAATAGTTATGATAAATTCAATGAAGATTCACTCCGTATTTTAAGAGCTATAAGGTTTGCTACTATATTGAATTTTAAATTAAGTGATGAGGTAAAGGATGCTATTAAAAAGACTAAAAATAATTTAATTCGATTATCTTATCAAAGAAAAAAAGAAGAGTTAGACAAAATCTTTTCTAGTTCCAATATAGAATATGGTATAACTCTACTAAAAGAATTGGAACTTGATAAAGAACTAGAGATATATAATTTAGATGATATCAAATTAAACGTTGATATAATAGGAATTTGGGCTATTTTAGATGCGAGTGATAAATATCCGTTCTCAAAGAATGAAAAAGAACTTATTTATAAAATTAGAGAGGCTATTAATAAAGATAATTTGAATAATGAGATATTATATAGCTATGGATTATATGTTAATAGCGTCGCTGGAGCAATAAAAGGAATAGATAAAAAAGAAATAACCCATAAGTTTGAAAGACTGCCTATAACAAGTAAAAAAGATATAAACATTACTAGTGCAGAAATAATGGAAGTTCTTGGTAAAAACGGCGGAGAATATTTAAAAGAAATTTATAATGAATTAATAAAACTAATATTAAATGAAAAAATTGAGAATGATAATAAAATTTTAAAAGATTATATATTAGAACATTATTAGGGGGATAAATATGAAAAATCAAAAAATGCTAGATATCTTAAAGACAAAAAATATTGTTATACCTTTATACATATATAAATGTTATCCTAAATTAAATATGGGTTTAGATGAATTTATGTTTTTAATGTATTTATATAATCAGGGAGAAATGATTATTTTTAATCCAAATATAATCTCTAATGATTTAGGAACAGATATAAAAAAGATAATGCTTTTAATTAATAATTTAACTGATGCTAAATTAATTAATTTAGAAGTTGTTAAAAATGAAAAGAATATAACAGAAGAATATATATCGCTTTCTTTCTTTTATGAAAAACTAAATTTACTTATATTGGATGAAATAAATAATGATGACGAAACAGATGAATCTATATTTTCTATTATCGAAAGAGAGTTTGGGAGAACGTTAAGCCCTATTGAATATGAAATTGTTAAGGCTTGGTTAGATAGTGGTATATCTATTGATTTAATTAAAGAGGCTTTAAAAGAAGCAACATTTAATGGTGTAAGTAATTTAAGATATATTGATAAAATACTATATGAATGGGGTAAGAAGGGAATAAAAACACCTCATGATGTAGACAAAAATCGTGTTGAATATAAAGAAAAGAAAAATGAAAAATTAGAAGTGTTTGAGTACAACTGGTTAGAGGATGATGAGTATTGATAGAAGATTTAGAAAAATATTTAGATGAATTATTTCCAAGTCCTAAATGTGAGCTTAATTTTAATAAAGATTATGAGTTGTTGATTGCAGTTGTATTAAGTGCTCAAACAACAGACAAAAGAGTTAATTCTGTGACATCTGTTTTATTTGATAAATATAAAAGTTTAGAAGATTTAAGCAAAGCAGAAATAGAAGATATAGCAACCATAATTAAACCAATTGGTACTTTTAATAAAAAGGCAATGTTTGTAAAAGAAATTACTAAAATTTTAGTAGAAAAATATGATGGTAGGGTTCCGAATGATAGAAGAAGTTTAGAAAACTTACCAGGAGTAGGTAGAAAAACAGCAAATGTTGTATTAAGTGTTTTATTTAATGTCCCGGCTATTGCGGTAGATACGCATGTATCTAGAGTTAGCAAAAGGTTAGGATTAGTAAAAAAGAATGATGATGTTGGTATTATAGAAAAAAAGTTGATGAAGAAATTGGCTAAACAAAATTGGAGTAAGAGACATCATCAGTTAGTATTGTTTGGGAGATACCATTGTAAAGCAATATCTCCAAATTGTAGTAATTGTAAAATCAAAGAACATTGTAAAGATAGTAGGTAACACTATCTTTTTTATGTAAAAATAAGTTAAATTGGTTTTATTATCAAAGAAATTATGTAATAATATATACAGATAGTTAAAGACTTGGAGGATAATTATGATGAAATTTACTGAACTTAAAGAAGAAGAATTTCAAAAATTTGCAAAAAATCACGAACAAGCAAGTTTCTTTCAAACAAATGAAGTAGCAAGATTAAGAGAAAGTTATGGCAGTAAAATATATTATTTAGGAGTTAAAGAAAACAAAAAGATTTTAGCTGCTGCGATGTTTACTGTCACTAAAACATTTGCTAATAAATATACTTTTTATGCTCCAAGAGGATATTTAATGGATTATCATGATAAAGAATTACTATCTTTTTTTACCAAAGAATTAAAAAAGTATTGTAAGGGAAAAAATGCTCTAAGAATTAAGTTAGATCCTAATGTAATATATAGAATAAGAAGCAATGATGGAAGTGTTGTTGATACTAATTATACAGATGATGAAGCAATTAACAACTTAATAAATGCGGGGTATGAGCATTACGGATTTAATACTGATATAGTTAATACACAATCACGTTGGAATTGTAGATTAGAACTTAATAAAAACTATGAGGAATTGAAAAAAGATTTTTCGAAAAGTACTAGAAAAAATATTGAATCAACATATAAAAAAGGTGTTCAAGTAAGAAAGGGTACTTTGGATGATCTAGAAAGTATGGAAGAAATTCTTATTAAGACTGCGGAAAGAAAAAAGTTTAAGTATAGAAGTTTAGAATATTATACTAGAATGTATAATTATTTTGGTGATATGATGCAAATATATATCGCTTATCTAGATCCGAAAGTTTATTTAGATTCTTCTATAGAACTTCTAAAAAAAGAAGAAGAAAATAATAAAATAATTTGTGAGAAAATGGAAAAGGATAATGTCGGAAGAAAATTAATCAATCAAAAATCAACTTCTGATAAACTACTGGAAAAATATAAAAAAGAGGTAGAAGAGGCTGAAAGATTTAAAAAAGACTATCCAAAAGGCAAGGATATAGGTGTTTTAATTTCCGTTAAATCAGGGCTAGAATATATATCTTTATATAGCGGAATTTTGGTTGAAGACAAAAGATTTACTCCCAAATATGCTATGTATAATGAGCATATATTGGATGCATATAAGTTTAATATCCCTTATGTAAATTTTTACGGCATATCAGGAATATTTGATCCTAAAGATGAAAACTATGGAATGTACGAATTTAAAAAAGGATTTGGTGGTAATGTAATAGAATTAATTGGTGAATTTAATTATGCTTTGTCACCTTTATACTATTTGTATGTGTTATTGCGAAAGATAAAACATTTGGTTATGAAATTTAAAAAATAGAAAAGAGATGATTATATGAAATTACAAATATTAACACCAAAAGAATATGAAAAATTTGCAAAAAATCATGTTCAAGCAACATTTTTACAGTCAATGAGTTGGTCAGAATTAAAAAAAGAAAATGGTTGGCATCATGAACTTTTAGGGTTTAAAGAAGGTAAGAAAATTATTGCTGCAACTTTATTATTATCAAAGCAGACGCCTGTAAAAAAGAAAATGTTTTATGCGCCTAGAGGATTTTTGTTAGATTATCAGAACGAGGGACTACTAAAGGAATTTACCCTAGCAATCAAACAGCATGTTAGAAAAAATAATGGAATCTTCTTTAAAATAGATCCGTATATTATGAAAGTGCAAAGAGATATTGATGGTAAGGTAGTAGAAGAAGGGGTCAATAATTTAGATGTTGTTGAGTCATTAAAAAAATTAGGGTATAAAGAAAAATGCTCTCGACCAGGACAACAAACCTTGCAATCGAAATTTATGTACTGGATTGACTTAAAAAATAGAACTTTAGAAGATGTTATGAAGGATATGTCTTCTAAGACTAGACAAATGATTCGTAAAAACGAAAAAAATGGAGTAATAATTCGTGAAGGTAATTATGAAGAAATGGATAAATTCAAAAATATTATGGATCATACCGGTAAAAGAAGAGAATTTATTAGTAGACCTTTAAGATATTTACAGAATATGTATAAAGCATTTGGTAATGGTAAAGAATTAAAATTATATTTTGCTGAACTTCATATTGAAGATACTTTGAATAACCTTAAAGAAGAAGTTAAAGTCTTAGAAGATGATTATAATAAAGTTATTTCTAATATTGAATCTGGAAAAGCAAAAATGAGTGAAACAAAACTGAAATTAAAGAAAGATGAAATTGAAAGAATTAATAAAAGAATAGAGGAGTACGAAAAATTATATTCTAAACATGGAAGTATATTAATGCTGGGTGGAATTATGTATTTTATCTATGGCAAAGAGGTTTTATCTTTTATAGGTGGTGCCTACGAAGAGTTTATGGAGTTCCAACCTTTCTATACACTTCACTATGAAATGATTAAATATGCTTTAGAAAACGGTTATGAACATTATAATTTTTATGGTATTTCTAGTGACTTAACTCCTAAGGATCCAATGTATGGTATATACATATTTAAAAAAGGATTTGGGGGAGAAGTTGTTGAATTAATTGGTGAGTATGATTATATTGTAAATAAAGGGTATTATATTATTTATGATATTAGTTTTAAAATAGTACGCTTCTTAAAAAAAATAAAAACTAAATTACATTTATAAAAGAACTTATTATTAAGTTCTTTTTTATTAGTAAAAATTATGTTAATCAAACATAAATTTAATTGGGTGATAATGTGAATAATGTTGAATATAGTTTTTTAATAACACTATTAGCGGGATTATCTACAATAGTAGGTTCATTTCTTATTTTTTTAAAATTTAAAGACATTTCTAAAGTAATATGTTGTTCTCTTGCCTTTGCGGCAGGTGTTATGATAACAATCAGTATGACTGATCTTATACCATCAGCTATTAATGGTATATTGCAAAAATATTATTTGGTTCCAGGAATATTGATTACTTTGATTTTTATTATTATAGGAATAGTAATTTCTAATTTAATTAATAAATATATACCAGATGTAAATGTGGATAAAATAGGGGATTCAGGATTATATAAGGTTGGCTTAATATCGATGATAGCTATAATATTACACAATGTACCAGAGGGTATTGCAACATTTATGACGTCTACTAAAAATTTAGAATTAGGCTTATCATTGGCTTTAGCAATAACTCTTCATAATATACCGGAAGGCATTAGTATATCAGTACCAATTTATTATAGTACAAAAAGTAAATTTAAAGCTCTGGTATATACTTTTATATCTGGTATATCAGAATCGTTTGGTGCTGTTATAGCATATCTTTTTTTAGCCCCTTTTATGAGTGATTTAATTATGAGTTTTTTACTTGCTATTATTGCAGGTATTATGATTTCTATTTCAACTAACGAGTTGATCCCTGCTTCTTTAAAATATAATCATAAAAAGAAATCTATTGTCTTTTATTTAATAGGTAGTATTTTTATGATAATGTGTCATTTGTGTTTATAAAAAAGGAGTCTTTAATTTGACTCCTCTATTTTTATTTTTCTATTTACAGAAACTACTTCTTCATCATCATAATAAACTTTATATGTAACAGTATATTCTTCTTTATTATTTGTAGTTATATTACTTACCGTATCACCACTTGAGTTTTTTATTGAGATTTCTACTTTAAAACTTTTTTCTTCTTTATTGTTTCTGTATAATTTAATATCACTTTGTGATGGTTTTTGATCCCAACTATCTAAATTATCTCCGACTGTGTATTTTCCGTTTTCAGGCACTAATAATTCCGCAGTATATGCTGAACCATCATCTAATTCAAAGGTTGCACCGCTACTATCCATACCATTGTATTTTTCAAATGTTGTTATAACTTTGTATGTAGCGAAAGGATTATCTTCATCTGATAAAGTGAAATAATTTTTTTCTGTAAATCCTAAGTATGTTCCATCTTTATAAACTTTATATCCAAAATTTCCATAAGAATCTTTTGCGTTTTGTTTAGCGGCTTTTGACCAACTAATGTTTACTGTCATTGTAGTAGGATTGTAAGTAACAGATAAATTTGTTACATTGTCTAATTTTCTATATGCTGGAGAAATTTCAGTAGGTTCCGTTCCTTTTGCAAAGTATTCTTCAACAATCATGTCACCAGGTGTATTTTCACTAGGTAACATAATAGGGTTTGATCCTTTTTCGATTGCAACTTTTACAACACTTTTTGGAACTTTAAAATCCTGATAATTTTTTGTAAATACTATCTCTCCGGCAGCTCTAAACAACCTACCACGTTCAACTACAGCAACGGTTTGTTTTAAATTATATGTTTTATCTAATTCAGGATATCCATACCATAATCCAATTGAATATTCAGGGTCATAACCAATTACCCAAGCATCACTTACGATATCAAGTGGATAACCATTATTTCTTAAAAGAGCTTCAGGGTAGTTTGTGGTTCCTGTTTTAGCAGCAACATTAACTCCGTTTACTCGTGCTCCATTACTTAAACCGTAAGTTACTGCACTTCTTAATGAATCAGTAATCATGAATGCGGTTGAGTCACTCATAACATTTTCATCTTTTTTGTTTGTATAAACATCTTCTTTTCCCGTATTTCTAAAGACAACTTTATGTACTGTGTATGGTTCATAGTAGTCTCCGCCATTTGCAAACGCAGCATAAGCAGCAGCCATCTCTAGTGCATTAGAACCAGTAAATGCACCAATAGAATGTGCTTCATGAATATTTCCATATTTGTCTATTTCTGGTGTTATTCCAAGACGTGTTACCATGTCTATAATTTTATTTTTATCAACTTGTTGGAATGCTTGTAATGCAGGGACATTTCTAGAATAAGCTAATGAATCTCTTAGTGTCATCCAACCCCAATATTGTCTATCAGAGTTTCTTATTGGTTGACCTGACGAATAGTAATACTCTTTATCCTCGAATAATGTCGCTGGCGACCAGTTATTGTATTCTATTCCTGGGGCATAATCGAATAAAGGTTTTGCAGTTGAACCAATTTGTCTTTTATTACCAGAGGCGTAGTTCCAGTTGTTAGCTCCGGTAGAGCGTCCTCCTCCGATTGCCACGATCTTACCTGTATCTACGTCCACAACTGCAATACCAGCTTGAACGACTGGGTCAGTCCAATTATAAGTAGTGCCATTGAATATATTATCAATTCCAGTTTGTTTTGCTGTATCCATGTTTGTATATATTAACATTGGGGTATTATATATATTAACCCCATATCTATTTTCAATTTCTTTTGCTACTTGGTCGATATAAGATTGGTATTGATTGTCTTGTGACTTTTTATCTGTAAGTAGACTTGTTACTGGAATTGCCTTAGCCATATCGGCTTCTTCCTTAGTTATATAACCGTGTCTAACCATTAGGTTTAATACTGTATTTCTTCTTGATTCTGCATCTTCTGGATATTTGAACGGGTCTAGTGAACTAGGTGATTTAAACAACCCTGCTAATAAAGAAGCTTCAGCTAAGTTTAAATCTCTTGCAGATTTATCAAAATATGTTTGAGAAGCTTGTTCTACACCATAAGCACCAGCTCCCATGTAATGCACATTTACATAAAACTCAATGATTTCTTGCTTGCTATAGGCTTTTTCTAACTCAAATACCGCCAAATAAATATCGGTGAATTTTCTAACAATACCTTTGAAACCTGAATCTAATTTTGCATCTGTAAAACTATTTTTTATAACCTGCATTGAGATGGTTGAAGCTCCACCAGCATCAGTTTTTCCTGCCACTTGACCAAGCGATGCTTTTAGGAATCTGGCTGCATCAAATCCATTATGTTGGAAAAACTTAGAATCTTCAGTAGCAATCAAAGCGTCTATGAAAACCTGACTAATTTCGTCGTAAGTAATTTCTTCACGTTTTTCGACACCGAGCTCTGCTCTTACAACATTATCTTTATCATATAATAGTGTTGATTCTGAACGTTCAAGATTTGCAATGTTAAATTCCGGTGCTTCCTTTACTACATAATAGAAGAAAACTGTAACGCCAATACATCCTGCAATACACAATAGTAGTCCTATTATTAATAAAATATTGATAATTATTCTAGTGCTTTTTTTTCTCCTTAGCTTTTTCATTACCTTAGATAAGAATAAAATAAGTGCTATTCCTACAACCATTATTATTGTAAATAATAATCCAATTAATTTTAATAAAAGAAGTAATAATGCAATTCCTATTAAAAGCAATATAATTAGCTCTTTATTAAATTTAAATCCAGTTTTATTTCGGCTTTTTTTGTAAGTGGTTCCTGTTTTTCTTTTTTTTGCCCCTCGATTATTTCTTTTTGATTTCATTTTTCATACCTCCATATATTAAGTCAATAATTTTTAAATAATCAACCCTAGGAATATATTTTTCCTCAATTAAATATGCTTTTTTTTCAAAATAATTTAATGGAATAGATTTTCTATCATTATTTTTTATGAAGTTAACTAAATCTATAGCTAATAAAAGGAATGTTTTGTTTAATTTGTTAAATCTAATAATTATAAATCCAATTCCATCGTGATTAATAATATTTTCCAGATGTTTAATTTGGTGGTTGTGAATATTACTTAGGGGAAACGCTGTTCTACTTTCTGTTTCCTTAGCTTCAAAATCTATATATTTACCTTTATACAACCCGTTGTAATCAGTAGTTGAAGGTTCTTTGAAATAAGCTTCTTTAATTAGCGCGTTATTCCTAGAATAATCAACTTTAGTTACTTGTATAGGAGTAGGTTTTTTATAGATAAAAGCAATATTATTATCAATATAATATTGGTTTGTTATATTTATGTCTGCTTCTAGATTCATACCTCTATTGTTATAGGTAATATTCTTTGTTGTATTTAATTTTATTCCGCTAGGGTATTTCATAAAACCACCTATATTAAATTATACTATATATTGATATTTTTTTCTATCTTTTTTCTGTTTATCTGTTTTGACTAATTTTAGCTAGTTTTGTCGAATTTATGACAAACTTTATCTAATATTGTATTATTTAGACTAGGAGGAGTTATGATAACTGAAAACGTAATTGATGTGATGAATAGAATTAATGAAAATATAGCTGTTTCCAAACTAATTTATAGAAGTAAAATGAAAAAACGATATATAAGGAACAAATAGTATTTATTGACAAACAAAGTATATTTTGTGATAATATAAACATAAGGGATTGGTGATGAAATATGTATCAAAATAAAGTAACTTTAACTCCACAAGATATATTAGAAAAAGAATTTAAAATAGATACTAGAGGGTATCGTTTGAAAGAAGTAGATCAGTTTTTAGATATTATCATTGGAGATTATGAACAATTTTTATTGTTATTAAAAGATAGTGAAAGAGAAAAAGAAGAGTTACTAGAAGAAATTATGAGTTTAAAGCAGGAAATTCGTAATTTAAAGATGAGTATTGAAATTGCCAAAAGTGGTGATAGTAAAGAAGTTACTAATGTTGATGTAATGCGTAGATTATCGCAACTTGAAAAAATTGTATATGGAAAAGATGAAGAATAAT
Source organism: Bacilli bacterium (assembly GCA_017435255.1). Lineage (GTDB taxonomy): Bacteria > Bacillota_I > Bacilli_A > RF39 > UBA660 > RGIG3091. Next base: position 148,873 of record JAFSFI010000010.1, read on the forward strand.
ACTTTGACAAACGCTGCATAAAACTATGTAGAGGAAAGTCCATGCTTGCAATAGCTGAGATGCTATTAGTGATCGCGCTAAGGGAAAAAATAACCTTAGGTAGAATTATCTAACGGAGACGAGGTAGTCTAAGTCTAACGATATGATTATAGTAGTTATAAAGGGCCATAGTGACGAGAAATCTAGAAATAGAGGAAGTGGAACGCGGTAACCCCCACGAGCAAGAAACCCAAAATTGGTAGGGGAGCTTTAACGAAGGAATTAAACGGAGTTAAGGACCAGTAATGGTAGATAAATGTTTGTCGCCTAGTAATAGGAACAGAACATGGCTTATGAAGTATTATTTTTTTTCTATTAAAGAGGTGTTAATTTGAAAGATTTAGGAGAATATCTAAAAGAGCATAGAGAATCAACCGGTGTTGGATTAGAAGAAGCTTCAGAAGATATAGATGTTTCTAAAGATGATTTAGAAAATATTGAAGAGGGAAACATAAGAGCTTTTAAAGATGTGCTAAGTTTAAAAAACAAAATAAAAGTTTATGCTAAATATTTAGGGTTAGATCCTGAAAAAGTTGCAGATGAATTTAATGATTTTATGTTTGAACATACTTCAAAAATATCACTTGCTGATATACTAGAAGCAGAAAAGAAAACAAACGAAGAAATGAAGAAGCAAGTTCGTTCACCGTATACAATTATCAAGAAAAAGAAGACGAATCCAAAAGGAATAGCAATTTTTGCCGGAGCAGTAGTTATTGTTATTATATTAATATTAGTTTTAATGAAATTATTGGAACCAAAAGATCCTATAATAAACCAAGAATTAAGAAGTGGAGGAGTAAATTATGAATTTACCTACTAAGTTAACAATTTCAAGAATTGTAATGAGTATTATTGTTATAATAATAATGTTATTTCCTTTTTATGCAATTAATATTAATTTTCCGCAATTTTATATTTCTGATATTTTAGTTGATTCTAGATATTTAATTGCTGGGGGATTATTTATAATTGCTAGTGCAACAGATTGGTTGGATGGTTATATTGCAAGAAAATATGGTCTTATCACTAATACTGGTAAAATGTTAGATGCTATTGCTGATAAAATTTTAGTTAATTCAGTATTGATTATTTTGGCTTCTACAGGATTTATAAATGCAATTATTCCAGTGGTTATCGTATTAAGAGATATCATTGTTAACGCAATTAAAATGGAAGCAGCATCTCGTGGTAAGGTTGTGGCTGCTATTGGTTCAGGAAAACTAAAAACAGCTGCGTTAATGGTTGGTATTTCGCTAACGTTCTTCTATAATTTACCATTTGAGTTAATTAATATTAGAGTAAGTGATTTCTTGTTATATTTTGCAACAATTATGTCTATAATATCAATGATTGAATATTTTAATATGAATAAAAAACTTATTTTTGATAAAAAGGATAGTAAAAATTAAGATTTTCTTAAATGAAAATCTTTTTTTGTGCTTAAATTTCAAGGGAAAACCAATAATCGAACATTTGTTTAAAAAACTATTGCAATTAAAAAAAATATATTGTATAATTGATTTGTAGTTAAGATTATGGAGGTAATATAAATGGCTAAATCAATAGATAAAGATAAAACATTAGAACAAGTATTAAGTGATATCGAAAAACAATTTGGAAAAGGTTCAATTATGAAATTAGGGGATAGTAAACATATGGAAATAGATGTTTGTCCTAGTGGTTCATTATCACTTGATATTGCGTTAGGAATAGGTGGTTATCCGAAAGGAAGAATTATAGAAATATATGGACCAGAGTCTTCTGGTAAAACCACTTTTGCACTTCATGCGATTGCAGAAGCACAAAAGCAGGGAGGGCGTGCAGCTTTTATTGATGCTGAACATGCTCTTGATCCTAATTATGCAAAAAGTTTGGGAGTAAATATTAATGAATTATTATTATCGCAACCAGATACAGGTGAACAAGCGTTAGAAATATGCGAAGCGTTAGTAAGGAGCGAAGCGGTTAGCATTATAGTAATCGACTCAGTTGCTGCATTAGTACCTCAAGCTGAAATAGATGGTGAAATGGGGGATTCTCATGTAGGACTTCAAGCAAGACTTATGTCGCAAGCTTTAAGAAAACTTTCTGGGACTATTAATAAGACTAATACAATAGCAATATTTATTAACCAATTACGTGAAAAAGTAGGAGTAATGTTTGGTAATCCCGAAACAACTACTGGTGGTAGAGCGTTGAAATTTTATTCATCAATTAGACTTGATGTTAGACGAAGCGAAGCATTAAAAATAGGGGATAGTGTTATCGGAAATAAAACTACAGTTAAGGTAGTTAAAAATAAAGTAGCCCCTCCTTTTAAAAGTGCTGTTGTTGATATAATGTATGGTGAAGGGGTTAGTAGAGAAGGAGAAATTGTTGACTTAGGTGTTAACGCGGGAATTATCGAAAAAAGCGGTGCTTGGTTTGCATATAACGGCGAAAAGCTAGGCCAAGGAAAAGAAAATGTTAAACTTCTATTAAAAGAAAAAACAGAATTACGTGATGAGTTAGAAACTAAGATTAGAGCATATTATGGAGTAGAGTTAAAGAAGAGCAAATAATGCTCTTCTTTAAATTTGATGGTTTACTCTTTTTCTTGACTTATGATTGAATAAAAACTACAATAGAATTAGATGTTAAAACTATATAAAATTTAACATAAATAGAAATGGAGGTAATAATATGGATTTATTTTTCTCCATTTTGCTAGTCGTAATTGGGTTAGGAGCAGGATTTGTAGGCGCGTATTTGATTAATAATATGAAAGAAAAGAGTTCTGCGAAAAAGGCTGAAGAAATAATTGAAAAAGCTAAAAAAGAAGCTGAAAAAGCTAAAAGAGAATCTTTATTAGAAGCAAAAGAAGAAATGCACAAGTTGAAAATAGAAACAGATAAAGAAATTAAAGAAAGAAAAAGTGAATTAAAACTTTCTGAGGATCGTCTTATTCAACGTGAAAATAATATGGATAAGAGAGAAGAACTGTATCAAAAACGTGATATAGCTTTAGATGAGCGAGAAAAAGGTTTGTTAACAAAACAAGAAGAGATCCAAAACGAACGTGCAAAAGTGGAAGAATTAAAACAAGAACAACTAGAGTTGTTAAGTAAAATATCTGGGTTAAGTAAAGATAAAGCCCACGATTTAATGATGAAAAAAGTAGAAGAGCAAATGTCCAAAGAGATTGCCGTCTACATAAAAGAAAGAGAAAATGAAGCTAAATTAATTGCGGATAAAAAGTCAAAAGACTTAATAGTATTATCTATGCAAAGGTACGCAGCAGATTTAGCTAATGAACAAACTGTTACAGTAGTAACGCTACCTAATGATGAGATGAAAGGAAGAATCATCGGTAGAGAAGGTAGAAATATAAGAACAATCGAAGCAATTACTGGTGTAGATTTAATAATAGATGATACACCTGAAGCAGTAGTGTTATCTAGTTTTGATCCGCTACGTCGCGAAATGGCTAGAGTTACTCTTGAAACATTAATTAAAGATGGAAGAATTCATCCGACAAGAATAGAGGAATTATACGATAAAGTAAGTAAAGAAATGAAAGCAAAAATTATTGAATATGGTAATGATGCTTTATTTGAATTAGGAATTACTAAAGTTGATCCGGTACTGGTTGAAACTATAGGAAGATTATATTTCAGAACTAGTTATGGACAAAATGCTTTAGAGCATTCTAAACAAGTAGCACATTTAGCGGGACTTATTGCTGCTGAATTAGGTGAAAATGTAGGGCTTGCTAAACGCGCAGGATTATTACATGATATAGGAAAAGCAGTTGATCATGAAATAGAAGGAAGCCATGTTGAAATAGGTGTAGACTTAGCTAAAAAATATAATGAAAACGAAGTAGTAATTAACTCTATAGCATCACACCATGGAGATACTGAAGCAAAATCTACTATTTCAGTAATTGTAGCTATAGCAGATAGCTTATCAGCATCTCGTCCAGGTGCAAGAAATGATTCATTAGAGAACTATATTAAACGTTTAGAACAACTTGAAAATGTAGCTAACGATATTTCAGGAATTGAAAAAACATTTGCGGTTCAAGCTGGACGTGAATTAAGAGTTATTGTTAAACCAGAAGAAATAGACGATTTAGGAGCTCATCAAGTAGCTCGTGAAATTAAAGAAAAAATCGAGCAGACTATGCAATATCCTGGAACAATTAAGGTAACAGTTGTAAGAGAAACTAGGGCTCAAGAAGAAGCAAAATAAAAATAGTGATTAAAGTCACTATTTTTTTATTACAGGCCTCTAAAATTTACATAAATTGTCATGTGTGATATAATAAAAATGATTAGCGAGATATTTTACAAGGGAGATATTTATGATTAAATACAGTGTATTAATTCCGGCCTATAACAGGGTGTTGGAAACTGAAAGAGCGATTGAATCGGTTTTAAGACAAAAAACAAAAGATTACGAAATAATCGTATTGAATGATGCCAGTAAGGAAGATTTTGAACCTTTAAAAATGAAATATAAAAATCAAGTTAAATTTTTAGTACACAAGAAAAACAAAGGACTTTCTGCAAGTAGAAACGATTTAGTAACAATTGCAAAGGGTAAATATATAGTGTTCTTAGACAACGATGATTATATAGACGAAAAGTTTTTTGAAACTATTGATGAATATACTAACGATGATATTGATATTATCAGCTTTACATATGATGAAAAATGTTTAACCGATGATAATAATGTTACTGTTTATCATAAAGTTCCTTTTGAAATTACTAGTGGCATAGACGCTTTAGTTAGTTGGATTAATTCTGGAAATAGTTTTGATTCGTCGTGTAGTTATGTTTATAACAGGGAATTCTTTACTAAAAACAAATTTAAATTTTCTGAAGGTAGAGCTCACGAAGATTATGCTTTAACATCTGTGGTTTTATCAAAGGCAAAAAAAGTTGTTTCTTTAGATATGCCTTTATATCATGTGGTATTTACTAGCGAAAGCATCACTCGAGGCATAAATCAAGAAAAATTAAAAAGAAACATTTATGATACTCTATATCATTTCGATAATTTGTTAGATTATTTTACAAACTTAGATATAGACAAAAAAAAGAAAAAAGTAATATATAGTTTTTTAGCTAATTCGGTTTTGAACAACGTTAATAAACTAAAAGGAATTGACAACAAAAAATATATTAAAGAATTAAGAAATAGAAAAGTTCATAAATTACTTTTAAATGATAGTTTAAAAAGAAAAACAAAGAAAATGTTAGTTAGTTTTAATTATAGATTGTTTTTAATAGTTAGGAGATAAATATGAGAGGAATAAGTGTAATTGTACCAGTATATAATAGCGAAGAATATCTAGAAAAGTGTTTAAAATCACTGGTAAATCAAACACTAAAAGATATTGAAGTTATAATAATAAATGATGGAAGTACAGATGGTTCACAAAGTATTATAGATAATTTCGAAAGTGTATACCCGAAAATAATAAAATCATATAATATGAAAAAAAATAGTGGGTTAGGATTCGTTAGAAATTTTGGTATATCTAAAGCGACTAAAGAGTATGTCGCTTTTGTAGACTCGGACGACTATGTTGATGAAGATATGTTTGAAATTATGTATAATAAAGCAACTGAAGATAAAAGTGAAATAGTAGAATGTGATTTTATTTGGGAATTCCCTAATAAAAATAATATAGATAGCGGTTCATTTTACGATAATGTTAAAGATATGTTAATTAAAGTAAGAGTTATGGCATGTAATAAAATTTACAATATTTCTTGGCTTAAAAAAGTTAATCCGCAGTTTGCTGTTGGATTAAAATACGAGGATGTGTTATTCACATATCAATATGTGCCATATGTAAAGAAAGTATCCTTTGTTAAAGAACCTTTTTATCATTATGTTCAACGAAGCAACTCCTTAGCTAATTATCAAACTAAAAGAGTTGCAGATATGTATGAAATTTTATCACAGGTTTTATCTTTTTATAAAGATAAAAAAATATATAATAAATATAAAACTGAATTGGAATATTTGTTCATAAGATACTTATTGGGTAGTTCTTATAAAAGGGCTTGTAAAATCAAGAATAATCGAGATAAAAAAGAAGTGCTAAATAAAGGGTGGAAATTTTTAAATGATACATTTCCTAATTGGAAGAAAAATAAATATTTAAATAAATCAGGACTAAAAAATAAATATTTTAAATTGATGAATAAACCTCTATATAAATTTAATAGTATTCTATTTAAAATATGGAGATAGTTGTGCAAAAAATAAAAAAAGAAGATTTCATTTATCTATTTATATTACTTAGTCCTATATTAGATGTCTTTAGTTCGATTATTAATTTTGGTTCTTTTTCGCCTTCGTTATTCATAAGGCCTATAATACCCTTAATATTATTGATATATATATTTATTAAAGATAAAAAAACTAGAAAATATTTAATTACAGCAGGTTTTATATATATATTGTTTGCTATTGTTCATTTGTTGTTATATAGAGATTTAATAACAGGAATATCTTATGGTGGAATAATATATGAAGCTAGTTATTTATGCAATTATACTTATTTAATATTTACTTTGTTTTTATTTTTATATTTGTTTAAAGATAAAGATAAAAATAAATTGAATAGAACTTTTGTTATATATACAACAATTTATATTATAAGTATTTATCTGTCGATAATAACTAATACCGCTGGAAGCACTTATGTTGAAGGTGCTGGATATAAAGGTTGGTTTAATACGGGAGGAGCCGTCGGCTCAATATTTATTAGTTCCTTATTTATATTAATTCCATATTTATTTAACAATAAAAAACATTTTACTTTAAAAGTATTGTTGATTGCTTCCATAATATTTTATTTGTGTTTCCTTTTGGGAACTAGAGTAGGATTATTAGGCGGTATTATAGTTCTTTTTTGCTATATAGCATTTCAAATTTTCTGTTCCATAACTAAAACAAATAAAATAGTGTTTAAAAATATATTAACTAGTTGTGCTTTGTTAATTGTTACCATCTTAGGCCTTTTTGCCATAGGTAGTGAAAGTATAAATAGAAGACAGGACTTAGCTGATTTAGCAGGTAAAGTTCCCGATGTGGAAGAAAATACAGTGGTAGACTTGGATGAAACAATATATATGGCCTATGATTTAGTAAAGTTAAAAGTTCAAATAGAAAATAATATTATAAGTGAAGAATATATGTCAAAAGAACAGCAACGAGCACTTCTAGAATTAGACAAATACAGCAGTAAAAATAAACTAGCTAGTACAGATGTCAGGAAGCAACAACTTTTGTATCATCGTTTTTTATATCAAGAACAAAACAATATATTTTTAAAATTATTTGGAAATGGTTATTTAACTAATGCAGGTAATTTAACATTAGAGATGGAAATTATAGCACTTTTTTATAATTTTGGAATTATAGGATTTGTTATATTCATAGGACCATTCTTTTTAATATTTGGTTATGGCTTATATAAAGGAGTAAAAAATATAAGGCAAATTAACGTAAGTTATTTGATGTTATTAGCGGGTTGCTTTATGACTTATATGATTTCTTTTTTAGCGGGTCATACATATTTTAATAGTTCGGTAATGATTGTTATAGTTTTGTTACACACATTATTATTGGAAAAAGCATTTTTATTAAAAAAGGAGAAGTAATATGAAAAAAGTATTATTTGGAATTACTAATTTAGAAATAGGTGGAGCTGAAAAAGTTCTTGTTAATATAGTAAATGAGTTAAAAGATACATATGATATTACGATATTAACTTTATATGCACAAGGATGTTTGGAAAAAGATATTTCTAAAGATGTAAAGCTAGAAAGCGTTTGTAATAAATCATACGAACAACTTGGTTTTATTAAGCGCAAATTTTTTTCTTTACAATTGAAAATGCCTTTTTTTAGAAAAAGATTATACAAAAAGTATGTTGCTAAAAAATACGATGTTGAAGTTGCATTTTTAGAAGGACCTATAACAGAATTACTACAAGAAAAGTCGAAAGCTAAAAAAGTTGCCTGGATTCATACTGATTTAGAAAAACATTATCACGAAAGAAAACATAATAAATTAATTGAAGTATATAAAAAATATCAACATCTAGTTTTTGTGAGCCAAAATAGTTTAGATAAGTTTAATTTAATAGATAGTAGTAATACTTTTTTAGGTAAAAAAGAAATTATTTATAATTATATATCTTTTGATTCAATTATAAGATTAAGTAAAGGAAAGATAGATGATAAATTTAGCAAAGAAATTAACTTTGTCGTAGTAGCAAGATTAGTCTCAGCTAAAGGTATTGATCGTTTAATGAAGGTTCATAAAAAACTCATGGACGACAAATTAAATCACCATATATATGTGGTAGGAGATGGCCCTTTAAAACAGGAATTGATTAAATTGCAAAGAGAATATAAAGTCGAAAATACGTTTCATTTATTAGGACAGAAAACTAACCCCTATCCATATATTAAAAAAGGGGATTATTTCTTGTTGCCGTCCTATTATGAAGGGTATCCAGTTACTTTAATAGAGGCAATGGCATTAAATAAATTTATAGTTGCTACAAACATTGCTAGTTGTGAAGTGCTTAAAGATTACTCTAGTAAGCTTATAGCGGAAAATTCTGAAGAGGGTATTTATAATAGTTTAAAACAAATTATAACTAGTCCAAATACCAAGAACAATAAAAACAAATTTAACAATCCTAATAATGATATATTAGATAAAATAAATAAATTGATTGGAGGAGAAGAATAATGATTTCTATTGTAACACCGACTTACAATCGTGCTTATAGTCTTCCGAGATTGTATAAAAGTTTATTAAAAAATAAAAAAACACACTCTGATTTTGAATGGGTTATTATTGATGATGGTTCAACTGATAATACTAAAGAGTTAATCGACAAATGGATAGATGAAGGGAAGGTGATAATACGTTATTATAAGCAAAAAAATAGCGGTAAAATGGCGGCATTGAACTTTGTTATGAAGAACACAAAAGGGAATATTATTGTTGAGTTGGATTCTGACGATTATTTGAAAGACAAAGCTTTAAAAATAATAGCAAATAGTTTTGAAGAAATAGAAAATGATCCAAAACTTTATGGCGTGCTTTTTAGGAAAGAATTTAATAACAAAGCAATAGATGAAAAAAATGTCTTTCCTTTTGATAGAGAAGTATCTAAAATGTTTGATTTATATATGAAAAAAGGATTTGATAAAGATGCTGCAGTTGTATTTAAAGGTGATATTAGAAGAAAGTTTAAACATAAGCTTGAACGCAATGAGAAATTTATAACTGAAGCTAGAATGTATAATGAAATGGACAAGTTGTATGACGGGTTATTATGTATTAATGAACCAATTATGGTATGTGAGTACCTACAAGATGGTTATTCTAAAAATATTAATAACGTATTTAAAAATAATCCTTATGGTTATCGATGTTATTTTAAGGAATCATTAGAAATGGATTTAACTAACTTGCCGTTTAAAAAACGTTTATATTTTGTAAAACACTATATTTTATTTTCGTATCTTACTAGCACAACTAAATATAAATGTATCAAAGAAGTTTATGGTTTTTTTAATAAAATTTTAACAACAATTCTTGTAATTCCGGGGTATTACAAGAGTAAAAAAAGGTTTTTCTAAGTAGAAATATATGATATAATATTAATAAGACCTAAAGAAAGGAAAATGGAGTAGTATGAAAAAAGTATTATTTATTTCTAGTACTGGTGGTCACTTGTCCGAAATGTTAGAATTAAAGGATCTTTTTAAACAGTACGACTATCATATTATTACTGAGAAAACTAAAAGCAATTTGTCCTTGCAAAAAGAATATCCTAACAAAGTAAATTATCTTATTTATGGTACAAAAGATCATATGTTAACATATCCTTTTAAATTAATTGCTAATTGTTTTAAAAGCTTATACTTTTATATAAAAATTAGACCACAAGTAATTGTCACAACAGGAGCCCATACAGCTGGTCCTATGTGTTGTATTGGTAAAATTTTTGGTAGCAAAATTATATATATTGAAAGTTTTGCTAATATACATACAAAAACTATTACAGGTAGGTTAATTTACCATTTTGCTGATTTGTTTATTGTTCAGTGGAAAAGCATGTTAAAACTTTATCCTAAAGCAGTTTATGGAGGGTGGATTTACAAATGATATTAGTGTTGTTAGGTACGCAAGATAAAAGTTTCCATAGACTATTAGAACAAATAGATAAATCTATTGTTAAGGGCACAATTACAGAAGAAGTAATAGTACAAGCTGGGCATACCAAATATAGTAGTCCTAATATGAAAATATTTGATTTTGTTTCTAAAAAAGAGTTAGAAGAATATGTAGAAAAAAGTTCCCTTATTATTACTCATGCCGGAGTAGGGTCAATATTAGACGGAATAAGAAAATGTAAAAAAATGATAGTTGCACCTAGGCTAAAAAAATACAAAGAGCATACTAACGATCATCAGTTGCAAATATTAAAAGAGTTTGGCGAACTAGGATATATTTTACCGCTTTATGATTTTAGTTCTTTAGATAAATTAATATTAAAATCAAAGAAATTTAAAGTAAAGAAATATCAAAATACTAATCAAATGATTAATTTAATTGCTGATTATATAGATAAAAACGTAAAGGACGTGAGAAAATGAAAGATAAACATGATAAAACTATAGCTATTACTGTTAGGCGTGTTAATAAAGATTTTAAATTGTTTTATGATAAAGCTAATACATTAAAGGAGAAACTTTTATTTTGGAATAGAAGCAAAAATGATATTTTACATATTTTAAAAGATATTAACTTAGATATTTATAAGGGTGAAACGGTAGCATTGATAGGTGTAAATGGTAGTGGAAAAAGCACTTTATTAAAGCTAATGACAAAAATAATTTATCCCAATAGTGGATATTTAAAAACTTATGGTAAATTAACTTCTTTATTAGAACTAGGTGCTGGATTTCATCCAGATTTTTCAGGTAGAGAAAATATTTATTTTAATGCGTCTATTTTTGGTTTAACAAAAGGAGATATTGACAAACGAATAGATAAAATTATTGAATTTTCTGAATTAGAAGAATTTATTGATAATCCAGTTCGTACATATTCTTCGGGTATGTATTTACGTTTAGCTTTTTCTGTAGCTATAAATGTTGATGCTGATATTTTGTTAATAGATGAAATCTTAGCGGTAGGAGATCAACATTTTCAAGAAAAATGTTATAAGAGATTAGAAGAATTAAAAAAAGATGGGAAAACTATTGTGATTGTTACTCATGCATTAGATGTTGTTAAGTCTTTTTGTAATAGAGCCATTTGGATATCAGAGGGGGTTGTTAAGATGGATGGAGACCCTAAAAAAGTCGTTGGCGCATACTTAAATGATTGCAGATAGGAGGTCTTAAAATGGTACAATTATTTAAAAATTTATATGATTATAGAGAACTATTAAAAACTAACGTTAAAAAAGAAATTAGAGGGAAATATAAGGGGGCATGGTTAGGTGTGTTTTGGTCTTTATTAAATCCCATATTATTGCTAGTTGTATATTCAATTATTTTCCCTTATATTTTAAGAATTCAAATACCTAATTATACAATGTATTTATGTGTGGCATTATTACCGTGGACATGCTTTACTTCTACTATACAACAAGGTACTTATGCTGTTGTAGTTAATGGTAATATTATAAAAAAAGTATACTTCCCCAGAGAGATATTGCCTATATCGGTTGTTACAAGCGGCGTTGTTAACTTCCTAATTACTTCTCTTGTAATGTTTGGATTTTTGATTTTTGGAGGTCTAGGACTTACTCCTTATGCCTTACTATTTCCAATCATTTTATTATTACAATTTATTATTATGATAGGCATTACATTTATTTTATCGGCTGTTACAGTTTATGTTAGAGATTTAGAACATCTAGTAGGATTAGGGCTAATGGTGTTATTCTATGGTACTCCAATTGTTTACACTATGGACTCTATTCCGGCTAAACTAGCATGGATTTTAAATTTAAATCCAATGACTCACATTATTACAGCATATCGCGATATTTTATATTATCAACAAATGCCTAATTGGATTAATTTAGGAATACTAGCTTTAGTAGGAGTTGCACTATTTATCGTGGGTTATTATATATTTAAAAGATTAGAAAGAAATTTCGCTGAGGAATTTTAATTATAGAGGAGGTTTTAAATTATGAAAGGAATTATTTTAGCGGGAGGAAAAGGAACTAGGTTATATCCAATGACATTGGTTACTTCAAAACAATTATTGCCTATTTATGATAAACCGATGATTTATTATCCACTATCTGTTTTAATGCTAGCAGGTATAACTGAAGTACTTATTATTTCTACACCACAGGATTTAGCAAATTATGAAAAACTACTTGGTGATGGTAGTAAATACGGTATTAAATTATCTTATAAAGTACAAGAACAACCTAGGGGATTAGCGGATGCGTTTATATTAGGTGAAGAATTTATAGGTAGAGACAGCGTTTGCTTAATTTTAGGTGATAATATCTTCTATGGTGGTGGAATTACATTGGCGTTAGAAGATGCTATGAGTAGGGATAAAGGTGCTACTATATTTGGATATCCAGTTATGAATCCAAAATCATTTGGGGTAGTTGAGTTTGATAAACATGGTAATGTATTGTCAATCGAAGAAAAGCCAGAACATCCAAAATCAAAATATGCTGTTCCTGGACTATATTTTTATGATAACGATGTAGTTGAAATTGCAAAAAATGTTAAACCATCAGCAAGAGGGGAAATAGAAATAACTGCTATCAACAACGAGTATTTAAGAAGAGGAACGTTAAAAGTAGAACTATTAGGTAGAGGTATGGCATGGCTAGATACTGGTACACCTAAAAATATGCAATTAGCATCAGCATTTGTAGAATCAGTCCAATCACAGCAAGGTTTCTATATAGCATGTTTAGAAGAAATTGCTTATCAACAAGGATTTATAAGTTTAGAAGAATTAAAGATGCGTGCAGATGAACTTAAAGCTAGTGATTATGGGCAATACTTATTAAAAATATATGAAGAAGAAAAAGAGAAAGAAGGTAAATAAATGAAAGTATTAGTAACTGGTGGAGCAGGATTTATAGGGAGTAACTATTTACATTATGTTGTGAATAAATATCCTGAAGATAATTATGTTTGTTTAGATGCATTAACATATGCAGGTAATTATAATAATTTAAAACCGATAGAGGATAAAAACAATTTTAAATTTATAAAAGGAGATATTACAGATAGACCATTTGTAGAAGACTTATTTGAAAAAGAACAGTTTGATGCTGTAATTAATTTTGCGGCTGAAAGTCATGTAGACAATTCAATAAAAAATCCTAGTGTATTCTTAACTACTAATATTTTAGGAACACAAACACTAATGGATGCTTGTCGTAAATTTAATGTAAAAAGATATCATCAAGTTTCAACTGATGAGGTTTATGGGGATTTACCATTAGATCGTCCGGATTTATTATTTAAAGAAGATAATCCAATTCATACATCTAGTCCATATTCAGCATCAAAGGCAAGTGCAGATTTACTTGTTATGGCATACTATCGTACATTTGGATTTCCAGCAACAATATCAAGATGCTCAAATAACTATGGAGCATATCAATTCCCTGAAAAGTTAATTCCAGTAGTAATTAGCAAAGCATTAAAAGATGAACCTATCCCAGTGTATGGAAAAGGTGAAAATGTACGAGACTGGATTCATGTTCATGATCATAATGTCGGTGTAGATTTAATTCTTAGAAACGGAAAAGTTGGTGAAGTTTATAATTTGGGTGGCCATGCTGAAAGAACAAATTTAGAAGTTGTTAAAACAATTTTAAAACAACTAAGAAAACCAGAAAGTTTAATTACGTTTGTAGCAGATCGTCCAGGTCATGATCTACGTTACGCAATTGATTCTACAAAAGTGGAGAAAGAACTGAATTGGGATCGCACTTATAATTTTGAGGATGGAATGAAAGAAACAATTGATTGGTACGTATCTAACCAAGAATGGATTGACGATATAAAGACAGGTAAATATAAAAACAGTTATATCGAGGGATAAAGGAGTGGTTAGATGATAAATGTTACAAGAAGTTTTTTACCACCGAAAGAAGAATATGAAAAGTATATAAGTCGAATTTGGGAAAATCATTATTTAACTAATCAAGGCCCTCTTGTTCAAGAGTTAGAACAGAAATTAAAAGAATATTTACAAGCTGAAAATTTTCAGTTTGTATCTAATGGTACCATAGCATTGCAACTTGCATTAAATGCATTAGATATAACAGAAGGAGAGATCATTACAACACCTTTTAGTTTTGCCGCAACAACTACATCAATTATTTGGGAAAGATGTAAACCTATTTTTGTTGATATTGAAACAGAGCGTTTTGGAATAGATGTTAGTAAAATTGAAGAGGCTATAACTGATAAAACTAAAGCTATTATGGCAGTTCATGTGTATGGATATCCTTGCGATGTGGAAAAGATTGAAGAAATAGCTAATCGTCATAATTTGAAAGTAATATATGATGCCGCTCATTGCTTTGGAGCAAAATATAAAAATAAATCTTTATTATCTTATGGGGATGTATCTACATGTAGTTTTCATGCCACTAAAGTTTATCATACTGTAGAAGGTGGTTGCTGTGTGGCGAAAGATAAAGTAGTATCTGATAAATTAGAATCACTTCGTTCTTTTGGTTTTCAAGGAGAAAACTATATCTGCGCAGGAATAAATGCAAAAAACTCAGAATTCCATGCAGCGATGGGACTTAGTAATTATAAATATATTGATACAATTATTGAAGAGCGTAAAACACTATCAGAATTATATGATTCATTATTAGAGGGCGTAGTTCAGAGACCTGTTTCACCAGAGAACTTTGACTATAACTATGCTTATTATCCGGTTGTATTCAAAAACGAAGAGGAATTATTAAATGTATTTGATGAATTAAATAGAGAAGAAATATATCCTAGGAGATATTTTTATCCATCATTAAACAATTTGCCTTATATTGATGATCATAAAAGTTGCCCGAATTCAGAAGATATATCTAAAAGAGTGGCTTGTTTACCCCTATATAATGGGCTTAAAACAAAGGAAGTAGCACATATATGTGAAATTTTAAAAAAATCTTTGATTAAATAAAAGGAAGTGAAGTTGATGAAACAAGAAATACCAGTTATGTTTTGTTTTGATACAAATTATGTTATACAAGCAGGAGTTACTTTTTACTCTCTTTTGGAGCATGCCAGTAAGGATTATAAGTACCACTTTTTTGTACTTCATTCTGATATTACCGAAGCTCAACAAAACAAATTGATGGAAACAATAGCAAGTTTTGGAGATATCTGTGAATTAGAGTTTTTAAATATGGAACACCGATTTGATGATATTTGGAATAAAATATATAAGGGAGGGCATTTTTCTAAAGAAGTAATGTATAAAATCTTAATTGCGTCTATTTTTCCGCAATATGAGAAAATTATTGTTACAGACGTAGATGTTGTTTTTTTGGGTGACATTTCGAAAAGTTATATAGAATTTTCTGTAAAAGACGATGTATATTTAGCTGGTATTAGTCCCGTAGGTAAGATAGATTCTTATATGGAAAATTATCGCCCAGATTGGACTGACGAGGAAATAGAGAAACTAGGACATATTTGTGGCGGATATTTAGTTGCTAACTTAAGTAAAATTCGTAAAGATAATATGGAAGAAGTATTTATTAATTCTTTCGTTGAGAATGGGCATCGGTTAAATCAAATGGAGCAAGATATCCTAAATATTTGCTGTTATCCAAAAATAAAATATTTACCACTTAATTATGTAGCGTGTTCATATTTATGGGATTTTTATAAAACAGAAGAAGATAAATTAAATGATAGGGTGTATAGTAAGGAAGAAATAGAAGATGCGATGGAAAATCCGATCCAACTGCATTATGCTACCAGTATTAAACCATGGAAAAATGTAAACTGTACAAAATCAGAAATTTGGTTCCAATATTTAGCAAAAACACCATTTTTAAGTGATTATTTAAATTGGTTGCCAGATCATATTGTATTAAATAATAAAGTACCAATTAAAAAACACGGATTAATTTATAGAGGATTAAGATATATAAAGCATCACCCATTATTTATGTTCAACAAAAAATTTTACAAAAAGATTTTTACTAAATTGCGATTAAAACTTACTATATTAAAAAAAAATAAAATTTTATTTATTTTAGATGATGTTTTTCCTTGTTCATTATCTCCATTCAGATATGAAGAATATCAATATTATCTTGAATACTTTGAAGAGGTACATGTATTAACTACAGGAACATCATTGCCTTCTTTAAAAGTAGAAGAATCGATTCAAGATGTAATAAAAGAATATGTAAAAAAATATCCAAAAAGGAACAATATTTTCACAGTGTATCCCTTTTCTGATAACGCTGAAAAAGAAAAATTCTGTTTAAAAAACAAATCGTATAAAAATAAATTAGCAGTCATAACATTTTTAAATAATTTGGAAAATCCATTATATGATAATATAAAGTTATTAGAGAGTTATAATATACCGTTTATTTTTACCTTATATCCAGGTGGAGGATTTAAAATAAATAGTGAAGAGTCGGATAGAAAATTAAAAAAAGCATTTTCATCGCCAAATTTTAGGGGAGTAATAGTTACTCAAAAAATAACTTATGATTATTTGTTAGATAATAATTTTTGTGAAAAAGAAAAAGTAATATTAATCCAAGGTGTAGTAACGCCAAAAGAGCTTTTAGATGTTGATTTATCACATAAGAAATATTATGGCGAGTCAAATAAGAAGACTTTAGATATTTGTTTTGTTGCCCATAAATATATGGAACAAGGCAAAGATAAAGGTTATGATATTTTTATAGATGTGGCAAAAAAAATAGCAAAAAAACATTCTAATATTTTCTTCCACATAGTAGGTGATTTTGACGAAAATGATATAGATATTGAAGATATAAAAGATAGAATAACATTTTATGGTATTCAACCAACCGAATGGTTTAAAACATTTTATGAGGACAAAGATATCATTTTAAGTCCAAATCGTTCCTCTGAACTATCTAAAGGGGCATTCGATGGTTTTCCTACTGGAGCTGCTACAGAGGCTATGTTGAATGAAGTAGCACTATTTGCGACTGACGAATTAAAACAAAATATATATTTTAAAGATAAGAAAGATATGATTTTTATAAAACACTCTACTAATGAAATAGTAAGGAAAATAGAATATTATTATAAAAATCCAAAAGAGTTAAAAAGCATTTCTAAAAATGGACGTAAAACTGTACTAAAGAATTACTCTGTTCAAAAACAAATGGGAGAAAGAATTAGGTTTATAGAAGAAGTGTTTAATAATAATAAATAAATATTGTAAGGAGGCATTTATGTCAAGTTTTTATTCACCGGAAGAATTAAAAGAATTAGGGTTAAAAAAGATAGGTTGTAGTGTTCTTATAAGTAAAAAAGCAAGTATATATAGCCCTAGTACAATAGAATTAGGTAATAATGTTCGTATTGATGATTTTTGCATATTATCAGGAAATATTAAAATAGGTAATTATGTGCATATATCAGCATATACGGCCTTATATGGAAAAGGTGGAATTGTTATTGGCGATTATTGTGGATGTTCTCCTAGGTGCACTTTGTTCAGTCAAACAGATGATTTTTCTGGAGAATATATGATTGGCCCGTTAGTAGAAGATGAGTATACTAATGTAATAACGAAACCAATAATTATGGAAAAATATTCACAGATAGGTGCTAATAGTGTGGTTATGCCGGGAGTTACAATCAAAGAAGGTGCGGTAGCAGGTGCCCTTAGTTATGTTGTTAAAGAACTTGAGCCATGGACAATTAATGTTGGAATACCTACAAGAAAAATAAAAGAAAGAAGTAAACAACTTTTAAAATTAGCTGATAAAAGAGAAGGGAAAAATAATAATGTCTAAAAAACCAAAATTAACAATTATTACAACTACTTATAATCAAGAAAAATACATTAAACAATGTCTTGATGGTATTGTTATGCAAAAAACTTCTTTTCCTTTTCAAGCAATAATAAGTGATGATTATTCTACTGATGGAACAAGAAAGATACTAAAAGAGTATCAAAAAAAATATCCAGAGATTATTGTGCCTATATTTAGAGAAAAGAATTTAGGTGCAATGGATAATTTTATTGAAACAGTCAATGAAGCGGATACAGAGTATGTTGCATTTTGCGATGGAGATGATTTCTGGACTGATCCTAACAAAATTCAAAAACAGTTAGAATTTTTAGAAAATAATAAAGATTATAGCATTTGCTTTCATCAAACTAAGATTTTCTTTGAAGATGGAAGTAGAGAATCGGATATATTTCCTACATATATTAAAGAAACAACAAATTTTGAAGATTTAATTAAAGAATGCTTTATTCCAGCTAACACTGTTATGTATCGTTGGATGTTTACTAAGAAAAATAGTTTTAAAAAGGAGTTTCCAAAAAACGTAGTTCCTGGAGATTATTTTGTACACCTTTGCCATGCGCAAAATGGAAAAATAAAACTTATTAAAGAAGTTATGTCTAATTATAGAAGGCATGCAGAAGGTATGTGGTGGTTAACATCAGACAATAATATGCAAGAAGAATTTCATTTAAAATACGGCGTTAAATATTTAAACTTTTTTAAAGCAGTAGAGAAAAGATTCTCTTTGCCGAAGAAGGATTTTATTGAACAAAAAAAGTATTTAGCATATCAAACAACTAAAGCATATTTGAAACACAAAAAATGGGACGAACTTTCTTCTTTGGTTGATGATAACGAAGAATTAATTGACAAACTATTTCAACCTGTTAATGTTGATTCAGTTTATGCTAATTTATCTAAGCCAAAAAAACTCTTGTATTTATTGATAGTGGATAAAAAACAAATTTTAGGTAGAATAGAAAACAAATTAGAAAAAGTACCATTTTTATTTAAAATATATAAATTTTTCAAAAGAGATAAAAAGAAATAGAAAATCTTTTTTTATTGTGAATAATAATAAAACAGGTATATAATTAATACATATTAGGAGGATCGTATGAATAAGAAAAAACTAATAATTGTTATACTTGCTATTACTGTATTTTCTCTGTCATGTACAGCATATTGTTTTTATAGAAAAGATAATATTAAATTAAATAAACAAGAAGAAGAGAAAGTTAATTATGACAAGGTTACTGAAAAATTTAGTTCTTATGTTATAACCAATAAACAAGCTAAGTTATATCGATTAGAGGATAACAAGTATATTCAAAAAGGTACAATAGAAAAAGATGTAACCCTAACATTAGACACAGAAGTGGAATTAATATTTGATGAAAATATTGGTTATTTTAAAATAAAAGATATGAATTATTTTATACATTATACCGATGTAGAAATAGGGGAAGAAATAAAAAAAGAAGACTCTTATAAGAATTATATTCCGTTTAATGATAATGTTACAACTGTAGATAATACCAAATTTTATAATCAAGGAAAACTGTTGTTTACCTTAGATGAATCCGTAAACTTACCAATTATTATTAAAGATAACGACTATTATTATGTAGAATATGCAAATCAATTGTTAGGAGTTAAGAAAGATGAGGTTACCACTAGTTATAATCCTAATAACAATGGTGAAATTGCCAATAGCATAGCAGCATTAAATTATCATTTTTTCTATGATGAATCAAATAAAAATGAATGTCAACAAGTTATATGTCATCACGTTGATCAGTTTAGAAGTCATTTAAACTATTTTAGGGATAATGGTTTTTATACATTAAAAATGAAAGATATGGAATTGTTTGTGGATGGCAAGATTCAATTGCCTAAAAAGTCAGTATTGATTACAATAGATGATGGATGGTTAGCAGAACAAGGTATAGCACTATTAAATGAATACAAAATGAATGCCACAGTTTTTCTAATAACATATCATTATTTACCAGATAGGTTTGTATCAGAATATGTAGAAGCTCATTCTCATGGGGATAATTTACATCTTCAAGGAGAATGCCCTGGTGGGCAGGGGGGTCCTATTAAATGTTATGAAGAAGAAAAACTATTAGCAGATTTAAAAACAAGTAGAGAGAAATTAAATGGTAGTACAGTTTTTTGTTACCCATTCTATGAATATAACGATTATTCAATTTCGGTATTACAAAAAGCAGGATTTACAATGGCTTTTGTTGGAGGTAATAGAAAAATAAAAGTAGGAGATAATAAAATGATTTTAAATAGATATCCTATAGTGTCTTCAACATCTGTTAATAGATTAGCTCAAATAGTAAATTAAAAAAGAATCAAATTTGATTCTTTTTAATATCTAATATTACTGGTAAGATAATAGGTTTTCTACCAGTTGTTTCATATATGAACGGAAACAAATCAGATGTGATTGCACTTTTTATATCATTAAAATTAGCATTTACATCTTTTAATTTACCTTGAATTGTTGCTGCTGCAATAGATTCTATTCTTCTTATTAGTTCTTCATTTTCATTTATTAATATAAATCCACGTGTAGTAATATTTGGTTTAATTAACAATGTCCTATTTTTCATATCTATATTAGCAATAACTACTAATATACCATCACTAGCCATGATTTTTCTATCTCGAAGTACAGCACCATTAATTTCTCCAAGTCTATTACCATCTACATATATGTCGCTAGCAACTACAGGAGTTCCCTTTGTAATAACATGATCCTTTAATACTAGTACATCTCCATTTTGCAATACAAATGTGTTTTCCTTTGGAATCCCACATTCGATACCTATGTTAGCATGCATTTTAAGCATTCTATAATCACCATGGAAAGGCATTAAATACTTAGGCATAATTAATCTTATCATAAGTTTTAACTCTTCCATATTAGCATGACCTGATGTATGAATATCATTCAACGAAGTATTAGTATAAACTTTAACTCCTTGTAAGTATAATTTATTTATTGTTCTACCAATTGACAAGGCATTACCTGGAATAGGTGATGAAGAAAATACTACAACATCATCTGGTCTTAATTTGATTTGCTTATGACTATTATTTGCAATTCTAGATAAAGCTGCTAATGGCTCACCCTGAGAACCGGTACATAGAATAGCTACTTCACTTGGTTTTAAGCTATTAGCTTCCTCAGGAGTTACTAATATATCTTTGTGATTAATATATCCTCCTTTAATTGAAATTTCTATGTTATTCTCCATACTACGTCCAAATACACATAATTTTCTTCCGTGATTATAACATGTTTCTATTATATGTTTTAATCTGTAGATGTTAGATGCAAAAGTTGCAATAATGATACGGTTATTCTCATGTTTATCAAATACTTCATTTAAAGCATTGTCAACTTTAGTCTCACTAATAGACATTCCTTCATTTAAAGCGTTAGTGGAATCACTAAGCAACAAATCAACACCTTTTTTACCAATTTCAGCCATCTTATGTAAGTCAGCCATTGGTCCAATAGGAGTAAAATCAAACTTAAAATCTCCTGTAGTTACAATTCTACCATTAGGTGTTGCAACTACAATTCCGTGTGAATCCGGAATAGAGTGGGTTGTTCTAAAAAATTCCACTTCAATATTTTTAAATTTTAATATGTCTTGATCGGTATAAACAAATAAATTATCATATCTAATATTACGATCTTCTAATTTTAATGCAATAAGTTCTTTGGCCTGGTTAGGTGCATAAATTGCAGGGACATTTACTGATTGAAGTAAAAAAGGAATTCCTCCGATGTGATCTTCATGTCCATGCGTTATAATTAAAGCTTTAATTTTATCTTGGTTTTGTTTTAAAAAAGTATAATCTGGGAATATATAGTCTATCCCTAAAAGTCCACCATCTGGAAAACTAACTCCAGAATCAATAATAATAATTTCATCTTCATGCATTACACAATACATGTTTTTTCCAACTTCACCTAAACCACCCAAAACTATTAATTTAGTTTCACTTTGGTTTTTATTCATAATTTCTCCTTTCTTATATGTAAAGAACTAACTACAAAAGTATACTATGAAAATATTTTTTTGTCTAGTTTTATATAGATGTAGTTATTATATAACATCTATATAAAGTATATCATAATGATAACATATTCTCTATATTGATATGTTAAAAATACATAAGTTTACGCAATAAAAAAGAGATTAATCTTCATCATTAATCTCTTCTTTAATTATTTTTTTCTTTTTAGCCTTATTCTTCTTTTTTTTCTTACTATTATTAATTAAAACTATCAATAGCATTAAATATGTAATAATTAGCACCAAACCAAGACTTATAATTGTGTATTGATATAATACATCGTTGTTTTTAGAATTGTTTGTTTCTTCATCATTATATCTTTGTATTGTGTTTTCTTCACTATCATACACGTATAGATTCTTTTTCCCTGTTTCTACATTAACACCATAGAATAAATAGTATTTAGAACTGGAATTACTTTTATATGCAATAATGTTTTCATCTTCTAATTTTAGGTTTGTCTTTGTATATCCTTTTGGAATTTGAAATGAATCATCTAAAACATATATTGTTAATGATTTAAAAATATGTTCTTTGTACAATGTATATGTATTCTTTTTTATATCATATATGTATAAATTTATATTTCCTTTTTCATCTTTTAATCCAACTAATGTATAATTTAATTTTTTATTTTCTAGAGCAGGAACTTCGAATTCATCTATTTTAGTAGTTGTTTCAGTAAAAGTAGTGGGGATAGTTAATTGTTCTTTTTTTCTTATTACTGTATATTCTTTATTATCAACTTTTACTATTATTGGATCTAGTTCTTTTACGATTATATTTATAACATATGTTTTTGTTGTACCATTTTCTGCAGTTACAATTATTTCTATTCGATTAGGCCCTTCTATTAAGCCTTTTTCTCCAATACCAGAAATAGTTGCAGTGTTATCTTCTTTTGTTGCATTTACATTAACTAATCTAATTTCGTTTGGTACTTCCAAGTTATATTCTAAAGTATTTTTGTTGAATACTGGTGACAATTCATATCCATCAACTGTCAGTCCAGACAAATTATTGTTACTGCTATATGTTTTAGGGGCAGTAACTTTTATTGTTGTACTTTGGTTTCCTAAATATTGCCAATCTGCAGAAGACATACTAGTGATTCTTACTCCGCTTGCAGTACAAGTAATATTTCCAATACTATTACCTTTAACGGTAACACTAAAGGTTTTGGAATAAAGACTATTACTCATGTCATCAAAGTTCATACTAACAGTACCACTTCCAGCGCCTGTACAACTTAATGTTCCTTCAATACTTACAATAGGTGAATCCGAGGATACTGTAGCAGATACCGTAACATACCCACCTTTTGTAATTGAACTATAGTTTCTTTTTAGTCCTACGCTTGCAGCATCAACCTTTATGGTAAATACTAAAAATAAAGTTAATGCTATAAAAGTATATTTCAAATTTTTCATATATCCTCCTTATTGAGTAATTTTAGCATAACCATAGAAATCTCTAAGGATTGCTAAATAATCTAGTTTATCTACCGTTCCATCTTTATTGGCATCAGCAGCATTTTTATATACACCATTATATTCAGTATACTTATAGAAATGTCTAAGCACTGCTAAATAATCTAATTTATCGATAGCGCTATCGCCATTAACATCGCCGAATATAACGATTTCAAAAGTTTTTGTTTCATTTTTGCTAGTAATAGTTATTTTATCTCCGGTAGCAAGGTTTCCGCTGGTTTTATTTTCGTTATTTTTATTAGTTACTTGAATTGTTGCAAAAGAATTTGATTGCAATAATTTATTTGCTAAATCACTGCTATTTGCACCAACTTCTATACCTGTTAAGTAAGTATTTGTTAGTTTTAACTTTGAACTTGTAATCATTTCTTCAACAGTGGGTTGTTCATCACTTGTTATTTCCGATCTGGTAATCTTTAATGTATATGTTTTAGTAGAACCATTTCCAGCAATTACTACTATATTAAAATTGTTTTCTCCCACATTTAGGTTTACTGTTTTAGATGCGGTTTGTAATAGACTATCATCTCCATCAATAGACACATATGAAGTTCTTGCTACTGTAGTACTATTGATTGTAATGCTGTTAACATTTCCTGTCACATTTAGTGAATAATTAGTTTTATCTCCGCTAAAGTTTGATACTGAATTAGTTGTATCACCAACTTTTACAGTTAATTGTTTTAACCAATTGTTAGGATTACCTAGTGTAGGCAATGACGTTGACTCTGGCATGTTATTATATATTGGTATATAGAAAACAAAAGGTGTTCTTAATAATCCGAGGCTAGAATATAAATCTCTTAATATACTTGCTTGTGATTTTGGGTCTTCTAAATTAGTCATATATTGATGTCCTATATCTGTGTTAGTTGCACCTGTATTAAATTTTTGAAAATAATTTGTATATTGTCCAACATTTACATATTGTGCAGCAATCCATTTTGTACCACCTTTAATTGCTCTTTCTTCTGTATTCCATGGAAGAAAGTAGTTTTCGTTAGTTTGAGCTGCATAGCACAGACCATTTAAATCAGCATTAGTTGGACTAGAGTATGCACCTATGTTAAAGAAGTTATATAGTGAAGCAGCATATAATGTACCGTTCGAATTATACGTAAAACTACTTGTACAATTAACATTTGTAGTACCACTAGTAACTCTAGTATTAAGTGTTCCTTCTTGTCTTATTTTTATTGCTACAGCGATAGGGGAATAGTTGAATTCTTGTCCTGCATTATAAATATAATCGTTATATCGATTAGTACCTAGTAAAGTTGTAATACTATCTTTATTTTGATAAGTACTATCAAAATATAAACTTTCAAACATGAATATGCTTGATTCATTTAAATAATTTCTAGGGTCCATATAATAAGCAACAGTGTCTTTATTTGCTAAAAAGAAACGACCGTCATATCCATAAAACATATTTGTAGTCCAGTCATAATAACTATCTGTGCTTAAGTAAGCCTCTTGTCCAGCTGATTCTCTTATTGCGTCTATATAATAAGTATTATAACCGTCTTTCATTTCCTGATTTAATGTTGTGTTCCAATCTCTATTAGTTTGTACACCTTTAAACACCCATGATGGATACCTTTTGTGAAGCTCTTTTAATTTTGCTTTATATGTATCATTAAATCCTTGACTATTTAAATAAGCGTCAAATTCTTCATCAGTCATTTGAGACATATCGTTTGTAACATCGTTTATTTCCTCCTGACTGATTACTTCTGTATACAGTTTGCAGATATAACCATTTACGCTAGAAACATATATCCACTCCACACATGAGTCATTTTCATTACGAAAAATATCACTATCAGTATATTTAAATATAGAGTGTAAAGAAAAACTACCTTTTATTGTAGAACTTGATGAAGGTTCGCTCCTAATGTTTAGACCCCAGTCTGTTGTTGTTCGAGCGGTGTATTCAATATATGTTTCAGCTCTAACAATTAATATCGACGGAGCAATACATAGTAAAGTTAATATTAAAAGGGCAAGTTTTAATAATTTGTTTTTTCTCATAATATCAACCTCCTACTATTGTTTTATAATATAATTATACAATATGTAGGAAAAGTAAAAAAACAAATGTCAATAAATTTACAAAAAAGTGATAAAAATAGACGTTTTTTTACATAAAACTACGTTTGACTTGCATTTTTTTGTCATGTTATAATTGGATTATGAACGAATTAATAATGGAGTAAAGATGTATGAAAAAGAAAATATCTGTTGTAGTACCATGCTATAACGAAGAAGAGGCATTAAAATATTTTTATAAAGAGATTAATGATGTATCAAAAAAAATGAAGGAATTAAATTTTGAATTTATTTTTGTTAATGATGGTTCAAAAGACAAAACTTTAGACGAAATAAAGCAACTTGCTATTGATGACAAAAGAGTTAGATATGTATCATTTTCTAGAAACTTTGGAAAAGAAGCTGCTATGTTAGCGGGATTAGAGTATTCTAGAGGAGACTTTGTAACAATAATGGACGCCGATTTACAAGATCCACCCGAACTATTAGAAGAAATGTATAGGTTGATTGTTGAAGAAGGATATGATTGCGTATCTACTAGAAGAGTTACAAGGAAAGGTGAACCACCAATTAGAAGCTTCTTTGCAAGAATGTTTTATCAGATAATTAACGGAATATCAGATATTGAGATGGTAGATGGAGCAAGGGACTATAGATTAATGACTAGGCAAGTAGTAGATGCAATTATTTCTGTGAAAGAATATAACAGATATTCTAAAGGAATATTTAGTTTTGTTGGATTTAATACTAAATGGCTAGAGTATGAAAATGTTCAAAGGATAGCAGGGGAAACTAAGTGGTCTTTTTGGAAACTATTTGTGTATGCTCTAGAGGGTATAACGGCATTTTCTACAACACCATTAATATTATCAGCTATAGTAGGGTTTGTTTTTTGTATAGTATCATTTATTATGATTCTAGTTATTGTTCTAAAGACACTAATTTTTGGTGATCCCGTATCGGGATGGCCTAGTTTAGTTTGTATAATATTCCTATTAAGTGGAATTCAACTATTTTCTGTAGGTGTTTTAGGACAATACTTATCAAAAACATATCTAGAAACAAAGAGAAGGCCAATATATATAGTTAAAGAGACAGAAGAAAAATAGAACTGTCAAGAATTGTATAATTATTGACATTTGCTTGAAATAAAATGTAAAGGGGTTTATTCTTATAATAGGGAGTGTGATAAAGTGATATATCCATCAATTGATAAACTTTTAAACATAGTTGATTCAAAGTATCAGCTAGTTCATATTGCAGCAAGAAGAAGTAAAGAAATGACTAAAACAGAGTATTTTCAAATACCAATAAGTAAATATACTTCATCTAAAAACATTGGTCGAGCATTAGAAGAAGTATCTGAAGGATTAGTAAATATTAAACGTGGAGAAGAGTTAGAATAGACTCTTTTTTCTTTGATTTAAGATATAAATATTATATAATTAGGGTGGTGATAATATGCATATAGATAAATACACAAAATTAAAGAATGGTCAATACAAATTAAGTTTTGATAACGGAACTAATGCTCTAGTTCATGAGGACTTAATATTAAAATATAATTTACTAATTAATAAAGAGCTAGATGAAGAACTTTTGGAAACAATATTAAAAGAAAACCAATCCTATATTGCTTATGGATTAGCGATAGGTTATCTTAAAACAAAGATGCGTAGTCAAAAAGAAATAAAAGAATACTTACAAAAAAAGGATATAACAGAAGATTTAATTAACAATGCTATTGCTATTCTAAAAAAACAAGGGTATATAAATGATGAAATATACTGTAAATGTTATATAAATGACAGAATAAATTTAAGTAATGATGGCCCATACAAAATAAAGGAAAACTTAAGTAAGCTTGGTATTGTAGAAGAAATTATTAATCATAACATATTAATATTTGATAGTTCACTAGAACAAGAACGAATAAAAAAATTAATTAATAAATATTTAAAAAACAATCACAATAAGAGTGGATTTATTTTAAAGAGAAAAATGATAGATAATTTAACTAAATTGGGATATACCAAGAGCATTGTCATAAGTGAAGTAGAAAAAGTAAAGATAGATGATAAAAACATAATGGAAAAAGAATACAAGAAAATTCATGATAAGTTATCAAAAAAATATTCAGGAAAAGAATTAGAATATAAAGTTAAACAAAAAATGTATCAAAAAGGATTTTTTATAGAGTAGAATTGACACATTATTTTGTGCATGATAATATATAAATGCTTTAGAAATGGGGGAAATAGGAATGGAAAAAAAGAATGTAGGACAAACAACTACAGTAAATGGAGTTGCTAGAGCACATTTATCGGCAGGGATTGTGTCATTGATTAAGGTGGTTGATGGTGAGTATACACTGAAAAAAGGTGAAACAGCCGTTTACTTACCACAGCAAGGCAATAAAACTGTAATAGCTTTAGATATTAGAAAAGCTGTATTTGAAGAGAAAGATGGATATGGAGAAGATATCTTCTATAGTTTCGGTGAAGGCGGTTATAGATATAAAATTGCCGGTGTGGCTGGTGAAGAATATAGAAATAATACAATAGTAATAAGGAATATTAGAAATTTAAATGATCTTTTGTGTTATGCCGGAATACCTTATTGGGTTGATGACCTTAGTGAAGGTAGTGTGAGAAAAATGGTTCTTTCTAGTGAAGAATTATTAATGGTAAAAAAACATCAAAAAACGCTAACTGAAAGTGGTATTATTGAGCCGGAAAGAGTAAAAGAAATTAATAGCCAAGCTTGCTTCTTATATCAATTTAAAAAGAGCAACTTACCAACAAAACCACAAAGGGTAGAAAAAGTGTATTTAAAATATTTTAAATAATAAAAAAAGATTCTTTAGAATCTTTTTTTATTTTTCTATACTTTCAACAAAATCTTTATATTGTTTTTTTAATTTATCATCTTGAATTTCTATCTCTTTTGATTTTCTTAATTCAATTAATGCTTTATTTTGAAGTTCTTCATCTTTTGATAATTTTTCTGAAGCTAGTGTCTCAATAATTTCATCTTTTACTTTTTCTAATTTTGGTTTTTCTTTTTGATCTGTTTTTAGAATGATATGGTAACCATATTGAGTTTTTACTGGTTCAGTTGTATATTTTCCTTTTTCTAACTTAACAGCAGCTTCTTCAAATTCAGTAACCATTTCTCCACGATTGAACCAATCTAAGTTTCCACCGTCTTCTTTAGAACCATCTTCTGAATATTGTTTTGCTAAATCTTCAAATTTTTCTCCATTATTTAATTTTGCTAGTACTTCATTAGCTTTTTTTAGAGCTTCTTCATAAGCTTTATTTTTTTCTTCATCTGTGGCATTACTTGCGTAGTTAGCTTTAATTAAGATGTGACTAGCTTTAATATCACCAATGACTTTATCGTTATAATAAGTTTCAATTTCTTTGTCTGTTACTAATGTTTTTGCATAATCCTCTGTATATAGTTCTCTTTTATATTGAAGTGCAATTAAATTTTCAACCGCCTCCATATCAGATACACCAAAATATGCGATGGCAAATGCTTTGAAATTAGAATAATAACTTACATAATAACTATTTTCATATGTATATTCTAGTTGTTCTAATTGTGCATCAACATATTTCTTTTCCTCGTCATCAACAGGATATTCCTTTTCTAATAATTTAGTATCAATCATGTTAATTAATGTAGTTAATGCATAAGTATCTTTCATTTCTTGATATAATTCATCAACAGAAATATTTCCGCTTTTAGAAGTTACAACAGCTTCCTTTCCATCCTCTAGTTTAGGCACTTTACCACAACTAGTAACAAGTACTAAAACCATACATAAACAAATTAATAATTTTTTCATTTTATTTTCTCCTCTCCTTAAAGTACATATTTATCATAACAAATATACATTTAAAAAACAATTATTTTAGATATTTTTTGGCAATTGTCCGAACACTTTTTTAATTTTTCCATAAAATACTGTGAGTAAACAAAAAAAGGAGGATTTAAATTATGGGAAATTATATTTCATCTTCAGCAATCGTTTTAGTATTATTTATTTTACTAGTTATCATACTAGGTGCTTATATCTAGTTTAAGGAGGTGCAAATATGTCTTGTAACAATATAAATACACAAGAATGTTGTCATGAAAATAATGGTGGATTTGTGTTTATAATAGTTTTATATATACTATTAGCTATTATATTAGGTTCATGGTTTTCATGTTAATGTAAAAAGATTCAATCAAGAATCTTTTTTCTTGCTATAAATTATCTGTTATAGATATAATAATATTAGGTGATAATATGAAAAAGATATTTATAGTAGTTTTTGTTTTATTATTTGTAACTGCTTGCGGTGGAGAAGCTGATTTAATAGGGACTTGGATATCTAGCGATAATTCAACCTATCAGTTTAACGAAGATGGAACATGCGAGAAAAGAACTAATATAAACAAATATAGCTGTACTTATACTAAAAACGGTGGAGTAGTAGACATAAACTTATCAGATGGTACTATAGAATCTGGACAAATAAATCCAGACCGTATAGTTATTGGTAGCGATGTTTACAAAAAAGGAGAGTAATTATTACTCTCCTTTAATGGTTTTAAATGTTTCTTCTATTTCTTTTAGTATTTCATTATTATAATTATGATTTAATAAATCGTTTTCATATCTTGGCATTAAATGCAAATGATAATGTTTGACTTCTTGACCATAATCATTATTTTGAATTAGTGTAAGACCTTCACAATTTAGTTTTGCTTTTAATAATTGATACATATCTTTAGCAACTTTATAAATGTGATTTAATGTTTCTAAATCTATATCTTTTAAGTTTACAAAATGTTTTTTAGGAACTATTAAACAATGTCCGTTGGTGTTTGGTGTAATGTCTAAAAACACTTTAACAATATCATCCTCATATAAAGTATAGCTAGGTATTTCTCCATTTATAATTTTACAAAAAATGCAATCCATTTTATCATCTCCTATAAATATTTTAACAAAAAAATAAAAATGCATAAAGCATTTTTAGTGAATACAGCAAATATTCAATAATATAATGTTATTTACTTATTTTTTTTATACATATAAATATAAATTTATATAGGTTTGTGTTATAATAAGTATATCTCAAGGAGGGTTATAATGCTTAAGATAGAGAATTTAACAGTAAAGACAAAAGATAAAGAGATATTAAAAAACTTTAATATAGATATAGGATTTGGTGAAGTGCATGCAATAATGGGGCCCAATGGTACAGGAAAAAGCACTTTATCAAAGGTTATTATGGGTAGTTCTGATTATGAGATATTAAATGGTAATATAATTTTTTGCGGCGATAATTTAAATGGTTTAACTCCTGATGAAAGGGCTAGAAAAGGAATATTTTTATCATTTCAAAATCCTCTAAGTATAGAGGGAGTTACTAATAGTGAATTTTTAAGAACGGCTATAAATAATAATAGGGAAAACCCAATAGGGCTTTATGAATTTATAAAAGAATTAGATAAGTCTGTAGAAGAATTATCTATGCCAAATGATATGATTCATAGATCGGTTAATAAAGGTGCTTCCGGTGGGGAAAGAAAAAAGAATGAAATTTTGCAAATGAAATTGTTAAAGCCTAAGTTTTTAATTCTAGATGAACTTGATTCTGGCCTTGATGTTGATAGTCTAAAAACAGTTTGTCAAAACATAAATAATTATTTAAAAGAAAATAAAGATACTTCAGTTTTAATTATTACTCATTATCCAAGAATACTTGAATATATACGACCAAAATATGTTCATATATTAAGAGATGGAAATATAGTTTCAAAAGGAGACTATAATTTAGCGTTACAAGTAGAAAAAGATGGTTATAGCAAGATAAATAACCTAAATGGAAATATTGATAATGAATAAATTAATTATAGATAATGTTGATGAATTAAGTGATTTAATAATAACTGAAGATACAAATCTTTTAATAAATTTAAATAATTCAAATGGGTTTATACATATAGATGTCATGGATAACATGTGTTTATATGTATTGGAATTTGGTAATAATACCAAAAACAAAGTAGAGTATAATCTAAAAGCGAATAGCAAGGTAATAATTAATAAGGTATCAGTTAACACTAGTGATAAGGTATATATTAATTTAAATGGAGAAAATTCAAGTATAGTTTATAATACCAGTATAATAAATATAGAAAATAATATTTATTATCAAATGATTAATCACAATTGTTCCAATACGATTAGTAATATAAACAATCATGCTATTAATGTTGGTGATAAATCGATGGTTTTAGATATAGATGCTAAAGTATTTAATGGTAGTTCTAATTGTGAAACAAATCAAGACAATAAAATTATTAACAACAGTTGTGGAAAGAACGAGATAAAACCAAACTTACTTGTGGATAACAATTTAATAGAAGCTACCCATTCGGCATATATAGGTAGTTTTTCACCTGATATTATTTTTTATTTGAAAACAAGAGGAATTAATGAAGAGCAAATACAAGAATTGTTAACTACAGGATTTTTAATAGAAAAGATGGACTTATTAGATGAAGAAAAAGACACAATAACAACGTTTATTAAAAACTATATATAGGAGGTGATTTTATGAATCGTAATGACTTCGATATGCTTAATAGTGGACTTATTTATTTCGATAATGGTGCAACCACGTTAAAACCAAAGTGTGTTGTAAATGAAGTGGTAGATTATTATACAAAGTATACTGCTAATGCTCATAGAGGAGATTATGACATTAGTGCCATTGTAGACACAAAATATGAAGCAGTAAGAGATAAGGTAAAAAAGTTTATTAATGCAGATAGAAGAGATGAAATTATTTATACAAAAGGAAGTACCGAATCTATAAACACTATTGTGTTTGGATATATGATGAATAATTTAACTAGTGGTGATGAAATACTAATCACAAAAAGTGAACATGCTTCTAATGTTCTTCCTTGGTTAGAGCTTGCGAAAAGAAAAGGTGTGGTAGTAAATTTTATTCCACTTAACAGTAAGCATGAAGTAACATTAGATAATATAAATTCTGTAATTACTAAGAATACAAAAGTTATCTCTTTAGCGCATGTAACCAATGTTATAGGGGATATAAGACCAATTGAAGAAATTGGTAAAGTATGTAAAGAAAAAGATATTATATTGGTAGTAGATGCTGCTCAAAGCATTGGGCATATGCCAATAGATGTAAATAAGTATAATATTTCTTTCTTAACATTTTCCGCTCATAAAATGTTGGGGCCTACTGGAATAGGTGTTCTTTATGGTAGATATGAGCTGCTAAACAAGTTAACACCACTAGAATATGGTGGCGGAATGAACACTTATTTTGAAAGTAATGGTGAACTTGAGTATAAACCACTACCAGAAAGGTTGGAAGCAGGTACTCAAAATATAGCTGGAGTATTAGGTTTAGGTGCAGCTATTGATTATTTAGAAAATATTGGATTAGAAAATATCCATAAATATGAATTGGAACTTAAGAAATATGCAATAGAAAAATTAAAAAGTGTCCCTAATATAAAAATATATAATGAAAACTCTCAAAGTGGTGTTGTAATATTTAATATTGATAAAATTTTTAGTCAGGATGTAGCAGTATTTTTAAATCATTTTGGAATTTGTGTAAGAGCAGGTAACCATTGTGCTAAAATAGTTAAGGATGAAATAAATGTTACAAATACGTGTAGAGCTAGTTTTTATTTATACAACACAAAAGAAGAAATAGATAAATTGGTGGAAGCATTGAATAATCAAGACAAAATATTTGAAATAATTTTATAAAAAGAGGTGTTAATAATGGACGAAAAATTAAAAAGAGATATTATATTAGATAATTATCAAAATCCAACGAATAGGGGGCTTGTTGATACACAAGGTTATATAAGGGTTAATACTAGGAATTCTTCTTGTGTTGACAACATTGATGTTATGGCAAAATTAGAAAATGGTATTTTTATAGATATCAGATTTGATGGAGAAGCGTGCGCCATATCAACTTCTGCCACTTCCATTATGATAAAAACATTAATTGGAAAAAATATAGAAGAAGTAAAATATATTATTGATAATTATGAAAAAATGATTAATGAAGAACCATACGATAAAGATTTATTAGGAGAGCTTGTTGTTTACGATACTATTTCAAAACAACCAAGTCGTAAAAAATGTGCAGCACTTCCTTTTGAAT
The DNA here is from genome assembly GCA_017435255.1 of Bacilli bacterium. Lineage (GTDB taxonomy): Bacteria > Bacillota_I > Bacilli_A > RF39 > UBA660 > RGIG3091. The sequence goes on from JAFSFI010000010.1 coordinate 182,865, forward strand.
CGATTAAGAAAATAATTGAACAAGCAAATATGTAGGAGGACAACATGATTTATAGAGGGATAGTTTTAATATCCGTAAGAACTTATTTAGGTCTTCAAAATGGAACTGACCATTGGAGATTTTCTAAATATGCGATTGGTATAGAACTAGAAGACGGAAGTGTAATGGATTATAAAACTGGAAAGATTTTTAATTACATTAAAAGAGATGAAAAAGGTAATCTGATGGCTAATAGGGAAGCTATGAATGTAGGTCATATTTATGCAGTTGCATGTTTTGATGAAGAATTAAATAAAAGAAATGTTTATAGTTCCAGAAGGATAGACAAATATATTCAACAATCCGAAATATTTCGTGATGAATATAAGAATATAGGAAAAGGACCTAGGTTAGTAAAAAAAAGATAATAGAAAGGAGGCACTATGGAAATTGTAGGAATTAATGAAGAGAAAATTAAAGAAATATCAAAAATCAAACAAGAAGAAGAATGGGTATTAAATTATAGAATAGATAGTTATAAGAAGTTCTGCAATTTAGAAATGCCTTCTTACGGACCTAGTTATGATATAGATTTTGATAAGATAATATATTATAAATCAAGTGATGAAAAAATAGAGAATAGTTGGGATAATATTGATTCAAATATAGCATGTGAATTTAAAAACTTGGGTGTAATTGATAGTGAAAAAAATCTTGATGGTATAGGTGTTCAATATGAAAGTGAAGTAATATATCATAATATGATCGATGAATTACAACAAAAAAATGTAATATTTACTTCTATTGAAGATGCTATGAAAAAACACCCAGAAATTGTAAAAAAATATTTTTCAACTATTGTAAAAAATGATGAAAATAAATTTGCTGCATTAAATAGTGCAGTTTTTAGTGGGGGAAGCTTTATATACATTCCACCTAATACTAAGTTGGATAGACCACTTCATAGTTATTTTAGAATTAATTCAAGAAGCATGGGACAATTTGAAAGGACTTTAATCATTGTCGACGATAATAGTGAACTTCATTATGTAGAAGGTTGTACAGCACCTAATTATAGTGATTCATCTTTACATGCTGCTGTAGTAGAAATTTATGTAGGAAAAAATAGTAAATGTAGATATAGTACTATTCAAAATTGGGCACATAATGTTCTTAATTTAGTTACAAAAAGAGCATTAGTAGATGAAGGTGGTACTATGGAGTGGATTGATGGTAACATAGGAAGTAAAGCTACTATGAAATATCCGGCATGTATTCTTAAGGGGGATAACTCTAGTGGGACATGTATTACTATAAGTGTTGCTACAGATGGACAACAACAGGACAGTGGTGCTAGAATGATACATTTAGGAAAAAATACCAAAAGCAACATAATTTCTAAAAGTATTGCCAAAAACGGAGGCAATGCTAGTTACAGAGGAAAGGTTGATATAAAGAAAACCGCAGAAAATAGTGAGGCTTTAATTAAGTGTGATACATTAATTTTAGATGAAATTTCCAAAAGTGATACTTTTCCAACAAATATTTGTTCCAATAATTCTAGTGCTTTAGAACATGAAGCAACAGTATCTAAAATTAGTGAAGATAAATTGTTTTACTTTATGTCTAGAGGTATACCAAGAGAAAAAGCTACAGAATTAATCCTACTTGGTTTTATTGAGAAGTTTAGAGAAGAATTACCTTTAGAATATGCAGTAGAGTTAAATCAGTTATTAAAACAAAATTTATAAAAATTATGTGTTATTTAATATTAATTAATTATTAATTGAGAATATTGTTTTTTGTTAAAACAAAGAATGATATTCTTTTTATAATTTTTAAATAAAATATATTTTTGTCAGTTTGTGTAGTCTTTTTTTTCGTGGTAAATTTAACAAGAAAGGAGGAAATAACATGTTAAATCAGGTGGTTTTGGTTGGAAGATTAACAAAAGATTTAGAACTAACTAAAACAGAAGGGAACAAGCATTATTCACATATAACTTTAGCAGTTCCTAGAAGTTTTAAAAATATGAATGGTGAATACGAAACGGATTTTATTGATTGTATTTTATGGGATAGTGTAGCTAAATCCACTTCAGAATATTGTCATAAAGGTGATATTGTTGGTGTAAAAGGAAGAATACAAAACGAAGTGGTAGAAAAAGAAGGAATAAAAAAATATTATATGAATGTTATAGCAGAAAGAGTAACATTTTTATCAAGTAATAATCAAAAGAAAGCAGATGAATAATCTGCTTTTTTAATGTATTTTTGTTTGCTAGTGGGTAATACTAATTATAGTGAAGTTTCTTTTTAGTTAACTTTAAACTTTGAGCAAATTGAATTAATTATAATGAAGTTGCTTAGGAGTGGTATTATGGCATTAATGGGGCAAAGAATAAAAGAATTACGTAAAAGTAAAGGTTTAACACAGCAGGAGTTAGGTAAAATATTAAATGTTACCAAAGTAAGTATTTGTTGCTATGAAAAAGGAACTAGAACTCCATCGCTTGATACTTTGATAGACTTATCTAATTTTTTTAGAGTTAGCCTAGATTATTTTGTAGGGAACGATACTTTCGTTGTATCAAACGAAAATAAAGACTATGGTATGAAAATGGCAAAGGAAGAAATAGCAATAATAGAAGAATTAAGAAAAAGTAGTAACGATGTTGTATATAATAAACTTTTAGAGGATCCTAAAAGAACAATTGAACTAATTAATAATAGATTAAGATACTAATTGTATCTTTTTTATTTGTCAAAATATTTAAAATAATATTCTTCATAGGTTAAATTATTTTGTTTGATAAAGGTTGCGATATTAACTCCGACATATCTATAATGCCATGGTTCATACATGTATCCTGTTATATGTTCTTTTCCTTTAGGATATCTCAAAATAAATCCATATTTATGAGCATTTTCTAACATCCATTTATATTCTTTAGTAGTATCGAAATTATTATAGTTAGTGATTTTGTTATCAACATCAACAGCAAAACCAGTTTGGTGTTCTGAAAATCCTGGTCTAGCTGAGTATTTATCTGCTTTCTCAACACCATCTTCTTTTATATATTTATTATATAAGTTGGACTGATAATCATAACTTCTATAAGTTGATATTGCTCTAATTGTTAGTCCTTCTTCCTTTGCCTTTTTTGCTAAAAACTCAAATGAAATTTTAGCAGTATTAACTAATTTTTTGCCAGGAACAGAATAATTATTGTCAATTTCTTCTAAATTATTTGGTATATAATCTTTATTTAGATAATAAAACTTATTTACTAGTACATAGTTAGTTCCGGCTTTTGGAGCTTCCTTAATGTTTGTATAAAAGTTTTGATCTATGCCTATATTAACATGTAGAACTACGTCACTATTAGATAACGATTTGTTTCTTTTTTTATAAGAAATATATCTATCTAAATAATCTTCTTTAAAATAATTTATTTTTTTATTAATATTTCCTAAGAAGTTGAACTTATCTTCTATATTAATTTGTTTATTAATATTCTTTTGTTTTTCTTTAGAAAAAACCTTGTTTATTGTAAAAAAACTGATAATTATTGTGGCAATAATAGATATAATAATTTTTTTGTTCATAAATATCCTCCAAATGATAATTCTATTATTATTAAACTTTATGTCGATAACACTCGTTTTATATTAAGAATACTTATTTTTATAATGATATTGTCAATAATTGTAAAATACGTTTTAAAATAATTACTAAATTCTTTTTCTTATGCAATAATTGTGATATCATCAAACTAGAATAGGAGTGAAAAATATGAATAATGATAATTTTTATAACGGGGGACAACCACAAAACAATATGAATCCAGGAATGTCAGGGATGCAATCACAAAACAACATGAATCCGGGGATGCCAGGAGTGCAACCACAAAACAATATGAATCCAGGAATGTCAGGAATGCAATCACAAATCAACATGAATCCAGGGATGCCAGGAGTACAACCACAAAACAATATGAATCCAGGAATGGTAAATCCATATAATCAATATCCAGGTGTTGCTGGAGTACAACCTAAGAAACCTATCAATAAAAATTTGATAATTGGTATTGGTGCTATTGTTGGTATTGCAATAATTGTTATAATCTTATTTGCTACAGGTATAATTGGTGGTAAAACTTTAACCTGTACAAAAAGTGAAACAACTATGGGAATGACCATGAAAGAGGAAATGAAAATAAAATTTAAAGACGACCATGCTAATAAAATAACTAGTAAAGCCACTATAATATATGGTGATAACTCAGAATACAAAGAGTATATGGAAGAAGCATTTAAAGAAGAAGTTGAAGAATTAAAAGAAGAAGGAATTAACGCTGAACTTAAAACGACAGACGATTCTCTTACAGTGACCTTCACTTTAGAAAAAGATAAAGCTTTAGATTATTATTATATTGACGAAGAAGAAAGCACATATGAAGAGATAAAAGAATCTTTAGAATCATCAGGTTACACTTGTAAATAATACTTTAATACTATTTAGGCAAATGCAAAGCATTTGCCTTTTATATGTTTAAATTTAATAATATAAATATTTTTTATCACATATTTATTTAATAGAGGTGAAATTGTGATAAAAAAGATATTGATTATTTTTATGATTTTGTTATTTCTTTGCCCTATAAATATTTATGCTGAAGAAAGTTTGTTAGCAAATGCTAAAAGTGGAATGTTGATTGAGGCTACAACAGGTAAAATATTATATGAAAAAAACAAAGACGAAAGAGTTTCTGTTGCATCAATGACAAAAATGGTAGCTCAAATTATTATTTTAGAGAATATTGAAAAAGGAACGCTTTCTTGGGATGAAAAAATAACTGTTAGTAAAAATGCTGCCGATATGGGTGGTTCTCAAATATGGTTACAACAAGGTGAACAAATGACAGTAAGGGATTTAATGAAAGGAATAACCATGGCAAGCGCTAATGATGCAACGGTTGCTCTTGCAGAAAGAATTGCTGGAACAGAGCAGGCATTTGTAGAAAAGATGAATAAGAAAGTTAAGGATTTAGGACTAAAAAATACAAACTTTGTTAATCCAACTGGGTTGGATGAAGATAACCATTATTCCTCAGCATACGATATGTCGGTTATTGCTCAAGAACTATTAAAACATGAGGATATATTAGAATTCTCATCTGTTTATGAAGATTATATTAGACAAGATACACCAAATAAATTTTGGGTTGTAAATACAAATAAATTAATTAGATTTTATGATGGAGCAGATGGTCTAAAAACTGGATTTACAGATAATGCGGGATACTGTATGGCGGTTACCGCAAAAAGGGATGGTATGAGATTAATTGCAATAACTTTAGGGGAAGAAAAAGGAAGTGTAAGAAACACTGAAACATCCGAGTTGTTAGATTATGGATTTAATCTTTATAAAGTAGATAAAATAAAAAATAAAGGAGATATAATAGAAAAAGTAAAAATAGATAAAGGTACTAAAGATAAAATAAAAATATCGGTTGAAGAAGACGTAGTAATACTTAAGAAAAAAACTGAAATTAGTAAAAAATATGATTTAGAAACAAAAATCAATGATATTAGTTTGCCCATTAAAAAAGGTGATGTATTAGGCAAACTTTTAGTCAAGGATAATGGAAAAGTTGTAAAAGAAGTAGATTTGGTTGCTCTAGAAAATGTTGAAAAATTAGGTTACTTTAAAACGATCCTAGAGACTATTAAAGACGTGATAACCGGCAGAATGTTATAATATATAACTAAATTAATTAAATAATTTGACAAAAAAAATAAACGATGTTACTATGTTAGTGAATTTAAAGAGAAAGGAGTGAAAAAATGAAGATAGTGAATTTTAATAGTTTTAATAATTTTATAGTGGTTTCAAAAAGTAGAGTGGGAGAACTTCTTTGTTTTTTCACACTTTAAAAATATAAAAATACTTTGTGAGACTACTGTAAATGCAGTAGTTTTTTATTTAGGAGGTTGTTATGAAAAATTTAAAAGAATTTAAACCTCTAATTAGGCTAATAGGAAAAGATAAAAATAGACTTATTATAGCTAGTGTATTAATATTTGTTGTTGGAACATTTGAAATATTTACTGGATATTTAAATGGTTCTGCAGTAGAAGCAATTACTAATTTAAATGTAAAAAGAGCTTTAATATATTTAGGTCTTTATTTAGCAATAGAATTAATCGCAGAAGGTGTTGTCATGCATACAGCAAATTCTATGCTTTATAAAGTTGAAAGCGCGTTAACTCGTAAATTGGGATTTTTTACTTATAGAAAATCATTACATCTACCTGCATGTGCCTATGAAAAACAATCGTCTGGTGAAATAATTAACAGAATAACACATGATGCTGATTCACTTAGCTTTGCTTTTGGAAGGCTATTAAATGTAGTATCATCTTTAGTATCATCTTTTATAATTATTATATATGTATTTTTTAATTCTTGGATTATTGGATTAGAAATATTGGTGTTAGTTTCAATCTTATTTCTTGTTTTAAAAAAATATAATCCAAAGTTAAAACAAGTTCATAAGGAAAGAAAAGATGAGCAAGATAAGTTTACATCTTTAGTAACAGAGTCTGTTAGAGGAATAAGAGAAATAAAAACATTAGGTATCAAATCTAGTTTAATTACTGATATGACAGTAATTATAAAAAGGATATTTAATAAAAGTGAAAAAGAAATTGATATACAAAAAGAATTTAATATTATTACAAGGTTTTTAAAAACCACATTAGAAGTTGGTACTTTTGCAACTTGTGTAATTTTATTATATTATGGACAAATTAGTTTAACTTTCTTTATTGCTATGACTTACTATATATATAGATATATGTGGTTAATTGAAAATATAAATGATTTAACGCAAACATATCAAAAATTAATCGTATCAATAACTAGGGTAAACGAAATACTTGAAAATAAATTATATGAAGATGAGTATTTTGGCGAAAAACGATTAAAAAATGTCCAAGGTGTTATAGAGTTTAAGGATATATTATTTTCTTATCCCGGAGAAGATATAACTTTAAATCATTTTAATTTAAAAATAGAACCAAATAAAAAAATAGCTATTGTTGGTAAATCAGGACAAGGAAAATCTACTATATTTAATTTAATTACTAGAATATTTGATCCAAATAGTGGTGAAATATTATTGGATGGAATAAACATTAAAAAATTAAGAGAAGATGAACTAAGGCGCCATATATCTATTATTAGGCAAGAGCCATTCATATTTAATAGAACAATTAAAGAGAATTTTGAATTAGTAAAACCCAAAATAACATTAAAAGAAATTAGAAAATATGCAAAAATGGCGTATTTAGACGATTATATAATGTCTTTGCCTAATAAGTATGATACTCTTTTAGGAGAAGGTGGGGTTAACTTATCAGGTGGTCAAAAACAAAGACTATCAATTGCTAGAACTTTGTCAAAGAATAGTAAAGTAATATTATTCGATGAAGCTACAAGTGCATTAGATAACAATTCGCAAGAATATATAAAGAAAGCAATTGATTATTTGGTTAAGGATCATACTGTTATAATAGTTGCTCATAGACTTTCTACAATAATAGATGCAGATATTATACATGTTGTTGATAAAGGAAAAATAATCGCATCAGGAAATCATGAAGAATTATTAAAGACTAATAAAATTTACAAACAATTATATGAAACAGAATCTTTAAATTCATAAGATAGCAAATTTTTGCTATCTTTTTTTAGGAAATTAAATAATAAAAAGAGTATATATACTTGAGGTGAAATTTATGAAGAGAAATTTATTTATAATTTTATTTCTTATGGTTATTATTCCTATTCCAGTAAAGGGGGAAGAATTATACGTTAATCATGGACAGTATAATTATTCTGATACTTATATAGAGGAAAGAAAGGATTTAGAGGTAGAAGAAGTATTACAAAATGGTAAAACAATTTATAAATATAGAACTAGGGATTATATAATTATTCCTAAAGGATTAGTTATAGATAGAAAAAATTTCAATATATTAGATTATATTGATACAAATTTACCGTTAGAAGATATCACGATAACTGAATATTATGATTTGGATACTATGAATAAATGTAATGGTGCTATTGAAATTAAATATAAAAAAGCCATAATGGGTTTTGTTATTTATATAAATATAGATGACTATATTGAAATACCAGAACAAATAATAATAAATGATGATAATTTTGATATATGGGATTATATAGACACAAATATAGAAACAAAAGAAGAAATAAGTATTGAGGGTGCTTATGATTTAAGTGTTAATGGTGAATATAGTGTTATTGTTTCTTATGATGATATTGTTAAAGAAACAAAACTTATTGTGGACATTTTGAAAGAGGAAGAAAATGAAATAATAGAAGAAGATGAAATTAAAGATATAGAAGTAAAAGAAGATATCACTAATAAAACTGTCGAAAATAAAGAAACAATTACTTATGTAAATAATTATTACGAAACTAAAGATACTTGTAAAGATGTAGAATATATAGATAGATTTGTTCCTGTTAATAACATAATAAAAAGTAAAGATAAAGATTATAATAAAGAATTTAGATATATTTCATATGGCTTTTATGGTGTTATTACTATTATTTTGTCGATAATTGTCGTACGAAAAAAATAAGAATATTTGTCGAATGTGTATAAAATAATAAAAGAGTGATCTATTATTTAATAGCGAGGAGATAATATGCTTAAAATAGAGTGTGAATATAAAAAAGGAATTTTATTTGTAAGACTAATAGGAAATATAAACAAATCGACAATAAAAGACATGGAAATAGTAGATAATATGATTAATAAAGCAGGAATCAAGTATCTTCTTATTAATTTAGAAAAAGTAACAATTATTAATTATTGTGAGATTTCTAAATTAATTAAAAAATATAAACGATTAATAGGAGAAGATGGAAAACTTTTAATTTGTGGATATAGTAAGAATAAAATGAATTTAGAAATCAATAGTGTAGATAGTATATATTTATATGATAGAGAAGTTAGTGCATTTAATATAATTAATATTTAAAGGAGCTAATATGGAACAAGATTATACAAATATGATTTACAAAATTGCGCATAAATATTGTTTTGGAAATGACTTTGAGGATTTGTGTCAGGTTGGTCAAATGGGATTGATAAAGGCATATGAAAAATTTAATCCTGATTTAGGTAGCGATTTTTCATCATATGCATATATTTATATTCAAGGTGAAATTCTTAAATACATTAGAGAAAATAGAGTAATTAGAATCAATAAAGATTTGATAAAGCTAAATAAAGCAATTTCTAACGCTAAAGAAGTTTTAACTCAAAAAATGATGAGAATACCAACAACAGAAGAGCTGGCACTTTTCTTAGAAATACCCGAAGAACAAATCACTGAAGCATATTTAGCTACAGAATATGTAAGAAGCCTAGATTATGAATTGAATGACGATGGTAAGGAATTAACTATGTATGATTCGATAAGATATGAGGAAAAAGGATATAGTGATAATATTTTAGACTTAAGAGAAGAGATAGAAAGATTGCCGGAGAACGAAAGAAGATTAATAATTGCAAGGTATTATGAAGATAAAAGTCAACAAGAAACCTCTAAAATATTGGGAATGAGCCAAGTACAAGTATCTAGAAATGAAACAAAAATATTAACTAAGCTAAAAAGCAAATTAGCTAGTTAGTATTTTTTTTGTATAAAATTTAACTAATTAGGAAAAATATTTGTAGGTGATACGTATGGAAAAAAAAGAATATAAAAAAATTGTTGATAGACACAAACCTACGGAAACTAGAGTTCAGAATGCAATTATTAGTTTTTTAGTTGGTGGATTAGTTGGATTAATTGGACAAGGATTAATCGATTTTTATGCCAATTGGTTAGAAATATCTACCAAGGATGCATCTACTTTTATGATTGTTACTTTAGTCTTTGTAGCTTCACTATTTACTGCGTTGGGATTCTTTGATAAATGGGTAACCTTTGCTAGATGTGGACTTATTATTCCTATCACTGGGTTTGCACATTCGATGACAAGTGCAGGTATTGAATATCGCAAAGAGGGACCTATATATGGACTAGGTATGAATATATTTAAACTTGCAGGTTCAGTAATACTTTATGGAATAGTTGCTGCGTGGATATTTGGAACTATAAGATATTTACTTTTAGGAGGAATATAATATGACATATAAATATAATGGTGTATACGTTGGTGGTTATTCTACGGTAGTTGGTCCATATGAAAAAGATGGACCTTTATCTAAAGGTTTTGATAAAAGTTATGATAATTTATATAATGGAGAAGAAACTTGGGAACAAGCAGAAGTAAGATTACTTACTGATAGTATTGATATATTATTAAAAAAAATTCAAAAAGATAAAAAAAATATTGATGTATTAATATCAGGAGATTTACTAAATCAAGTTACATCATCTAGTTATGCAGCATTAAAGTTCGATATGCCTTTCTTTGGAATTTATAGTGCATGTGCATCAAGTGCTGAAGGTATTATCTTAGGAGCAAGTCTAATAGATGGTGGTAAAACAAAAAACTGTATTGCTGCAACCTCTTCACATAATATGTCTAGTGAAAAACAATTTAGAAATCCAACCGAATACGGTGCTCCAAAACCCAAAACAGCTACCTTTACATCTACAGGAGGTGCTAGTGTTTATTTGACAAAAGATCCAGGGAAAATAAAAATAGAGTCCTCCACCATCGGTAAGGTTGTGGATATGGGACAAACCGATCCATTTAATATGGGCGCAGTAATGGCAGCAGCGGCAGGAGACACTATTTATGAACATTTAAAAGAGTTGAAAAGGGAACCGGATTATTATGATTTGATAATTACAGGCGACTTAGGAGTATATGGTAAAGAGATATTAATTGATTATATGCATACAGAGTATGGACTAGATATTAGTAATAATTATGATGATGCCGGTACGATGCTTTATGATTTATCAAAACAAGAAGAAGTAATGGCTGGTGGTTCTGGTCCCGTATGTAGTGCATTAGTAAATTACTCTAAAATATTTCCTAAGATAGAAAAAGGAGAATTAGATAGAGTGTTGTTTGTAGCAACAGGTGCATTATTTTCTCCAACTTTTGTATATCAACATGAAAACATTAATTCAATTGCTCATGCAATTAGTTTGGAGGCGGTAAGATGATTTATGTTTATTCATTCTTGTTTTGTGGAATAGTGTCAATGATAGGACAAATAATATTAGATAATACTAAGTTGACCGCAGGGCACATTACCAGTTTGTTTGTTATAATAGGAGCAGCACTAGATACATTTAGTATTTATGATAAAATAATAATGTATGTAGGTGGTGGAGCATTAGTTCCAATAACTTCATTTGGGCATTCTTTGATTCACGGAGCATTAGCAAAAGCTAGTGAATATGGAATAATAGGTATTTTAATGGGGATGTTTGATTTAACTGCATCAGGTATAACTGCAGCCATAATATTTACATTTGTCTTTAGTTTATTCTTTAGACCAAAAAATTAAGTGTTTACTAGTGTAAACATTTTTATTTTGCATAAAAACCACAATATGATATAATTATCTTAACAATTGGATGTGATAAGATGAATATAGAAATTAAGATAAATGAGTTTGAAGGTCCATTAGATTTGTTATTACATTTAATAAAAGAATCAAAAATGGATGTTTTAAATTTAAAAATAGAAATAATTACAGATCAATACTTAGAATATATTCATAAAATGGAAGAAATGAACTTAGATGTTGCTAGTAGCTATTTAGTTATGGCAGCAGAGTTAATAGAAATAAAATCAAGATTATTGCTTCCTAAAAAACAAGAAGAAGAAATAGAAGAGGAAGAAGATCCTCAAGAGCAACTTGTAAATAGATTGATTGAATATCAAAGATATAAAGATTTAACTAAAGAATTTAAAGAATTAGAAGAAGAAAGACATAAGGTATTTACAAAATCACCTGAAAATATAAAAGAATACTTACCGGAAGTACAAGTTATTAGTAATACGGATGTTACTTTAAACGATCTGTTAGAGGCTTTTCAAAAATTTTTGGAACGACAAAAAGAAAAGGAACCACTGGCAACAAAGGTTACCAAAAAAGAAATGTCTGTTGAGGAACGTCGTATTTCTATTAGAAAGATGATTAAAAAGAAAAAAAAGTTCAATTTCTTGGAACTTTTTGATGTATTAACAAAAGAATATGTAGTGGTAACTTTTTTGGCTATCTTAGAGATGGCTAGGCAAAATGAACTAAAAATTATACAAGATAGTAATTTCGGTGAGATAATGTGTGAGGGGATATAGATGAATATAGAAGCAGTATTAGAAGGACTTTTGTTTGTGGTTGGCGATGATGGACTAACTATGAATCAAATTAAAGATATTTTGTCTTTAAGTGACGACGAAGCTAAAGAATTAATTATATCTTTAAGAGAAAAATATGAACAAGAAGATAGAGGAATTAGAATTAATTTCTTAGGTAATACTTTTAAATTGACAACCAAAAAGGAACATAAGGAGTATTATCAAAAATTAATTGAAAATCCTGAAACTAATGTATTATCTCAATCGGCTTTAGAAACTCTAGCTATTATTGCATACAATGAACCTCTTACTCGTATGATGGTTGATGAAATAAGAGGTGTTAGTAGTAGAGAGATGATTAAAAAATTAGTTGCAAAAGGCTTGGTAAAAGAAGTTGGTAGAAGTGAACTTCCAGGAAGACCAATTCTATATAAAACAACAAGTGAATTTTTAGATTACTTTGGTCTTGCATCACGTGATGAATTACCAAAATTTGAAACTATAGTAGAAGAAATTACAGATTCAGTAGATTTGTATGATTCAAAATATAAAGAAGATTTTGTTGAATAATAAATTGACGGTACGAAATAAATATTATATAATAATATTCGTACATGCCTGAGTGGCGGAATGGTAGACGCGCCGGACTCAAAATCCGGTGGTAGCGATATCGTGTGGGTTCAAGTCCCACCTCAGGCACCATAGGAAATTGGTCGAACTAATCGACTTGAATATACGAAAGGTTAATTTGGGTTAACCTTTTTTATGTGCTCAAAAAGGGCTGATTAGTATGCATTTGGTAAAGGTACGATTAGATATTTAAAAAAGTTCAGGGAACAGCCTAAAAACACATCTTGACTACATAGGCTATATGAGTCTATTTATTATTTGTTTTTTGTGTTAAAATAAAGTGCATTGGAGTTGATAATATGTCTAAAATAGTATTTATGGGCGATTCTATAACACAATATATGCCTTATATATTTAAAGGTAATATTGGAGAAAATGGTGACGAAGTCAAATATATAGGTGTAGAAAACATTGGAATAGGTACTTATATGGATTATGTATGGCCTCGAGTAGAAAGTGAAAATGCTGATGTTTATATATTATTACTTGGAATTAATAATATTTCTAGACCGGATTGTGATTATGACGAAAGACAGTCATTAGATGATGTAGCAGATAAATTAAAAGAATTCATTGATAAAATTGTTAACAGCGGAGCAGAAAGACTATTAGTACAAAGTATTTATCCAACTGATCTTCATAATAGAAAAGAAAAAATTATTTTTGTAAACAATAAAATAGAGAGTTATTGTAATAATGTTGGTATTGAATATTTAGATTTACATAGTATTCTACAAGATGATGAGGGTTTATTAGATAAAAAATATTCTGATGACGGAATACATCCTAATGAGCTAGGGTACAATGTAATTGCTGATAAAATAAATAAAAGATTGAAAAAAGGGTTAGGACAAAAAGTAATTCAAAAGAAAAAATAGAACTATCTAGTTCTATTTTTTAGTTTGTAAACAAAAAGGTTCGTGTATTAAAATATTAATATATGATATAATGTAAGTAATTAAATGAAGTGTAGAAATTGTGATAAATAACATTATATAAGTATTTGTTATAATCATAATAGAGTTGGAGAAATAATGGAACAAAAAAAATTTAAAATGATTGACGAAAAATTTGTTTGTGATGTTTGTGGTAAGGAAGTGTCCCCATTAGGTTATACTGCAAGAGATCATTGTCCTTATTGTCTATCTAGCAAACATGTCGATATAAACCCTGGAGATAGATTAGCTAACTGTAAAGGGACGTTGGAACCAGTAGGGGTTGAAAATGCTAAGAAGGGAAATTATAAAATTGTTTATAAGTGTAAAAAGTGTGGAGAAATTAAACGAAATATTATGGCATATGATGATAATATGGATTTAGTAATAAAAATAATGGCTAATCCATTTTAGGAGGTATTACAATGAAGTCTGAAAAAAACATATTGATAGCATTTATCTTAAATTTAGGTTTTTCAATACTTGAATTTATCGGAGGGACTATTACTAATAGTGTAGCTATTGTATCAGATGCTGTTCATGATATTGGTGATGCTGTTGGTATAGGTTTTTCATTTCTTTTAGAAAAAATAAGTAAAAGAAAACCTGATAATAAATACACTTATGGTTATTTAAGATACTCAGTAATTGGAAGCTTAATAACGACACTTATTTTATTAGTTGGTTCTATTTTTGTTATCTATAATGCCATCGTTAGGATAATTAACCCTGTAGAAATAAATTATAATGGAATGATTATCTTCGCGGTAATAGGGGTAATTGTTAATTTTTTAGCAGCATATTTTACAAAAGGCGGGGATTCATTAAACCAAAAATCTGTTAATTTACATATGTTAGAAGATGTACTTGGATGGGTGGTTGTATTAATCGGTTCAATCATAATGAGATTTATAGATATTAAGATAATTGATCCTATTCTTTCTATTTTTGTAGCACTATTTATATTAAAAAATGTAGTAATCAACTTTAAAGAAATAATAGATTTATTTTTGGAAAAAATACCAAAAGGAATAGATATTAGTGAGCTAAAGGCACATCTTCTTGAAATAAAAGGTGTAGTAGATGTACACCATGTTCACATTTGGAGCATCGATGGATATAATAACTATGCTACTATGCATGTAGTATCAAACAGTAAAAACAAAGAGATTAAAGATAATGTCAAAGAAGAACTAAAAGAACATGGAATAAGTCATTCTACAATCGAAATAGAAAGTATAAATGAAGAGTGTCATGATGAGTGTTGCCAAATTAATGAAAGTAAGACTAAAAAACACCACCATCATCATCATTAACAAAGTTGTAAAAATAATGTCAAACAAAGAGTTTACAAAAGTATATATGTGTAAAATGCATATATATTTTTTTCCTTGTATGATATAATTTTCTTGGATGTGAATATAATGGAGAGTATATATAATAAGAGTTTTAGTGATTTAGAAGAGTATTTTGAATCTATTGGAGAAAAGAAGTATAAAGCAAGCCAAGTATATGAGTGGCTTTATGGAAAAAGAGTTGAATCTTTTGATGAATTTACTAATGTAAAAAAGGATGTTGTTGCAAAAATTAAAGAAGATTTTTCAATTAATAGATTGGTTATCGAACAGGTAGAAAAAGATGTAGAAGTTCATAAATACTTGTTTGAACTACCTGATGGGAATCACATTGAAGCAGTTCTTATGATGCATGATTATGGAAAAAGTTTATGCATATCTAGTCAAGTCGGATGCAACATGGGATGTAAATTTTGTGAATCGGGACGTCTTAAAAAAGTTCGTAATTTAGATGCTAGTGAAATGGTTTTGCAGGTTTTACAAATAGAAAAAGAAATCAATGATAGAATTAGTCATATAGTTATTATGGGAATTGGAGAACCCTTTGATAACTATGATAATGTTATTAAATTTGTAGAAATTGTAAATCATGCTAAAGGATTACAAATTGGTTCGCGTCACATTACTATTTCAACTTGTGGGCTAGTTCCTAAAATAAAGGAGTTTTCTTCTTTGCCATATCAAGTAAATTTGGCAATATCTTTACACGCGGCTACTAATGAGGTTAGAAATAAAATAATGCCAATTAATAAAGTATATCCAATTGAAACATTAATCGAATCTATAAAAGAATATATAAATAAGACCAATAGAAGGGTAACTTTTGAATATATAATGTTAGAAGGAATAAATGATAGTAAGGAAGACGCTATTAACTTATGTAACCTGTTGAAAGGAATAAATTGTTATGTTAATATCATTCCTTATAACGAAACAAATAATATTGGATTTAAAAGAAGTAAAAAGGATACTATTTTACAATTTTATGATATAATTAAAAGAAGAAATATCCAAGTAACAATAAGAAGAGAGTTTGGTAGCAATATAAGTGCTGCTTGCGGACAACTTAGAGCTAAGAAGGAGAGTGAATAATAATGAAATCATTTTATTTAACGGATGCTGGAAAAGTGAGAAGTCATAATGAAGATAGTGTTATAATTGTTAAGAATAAAGATGGGGACTATTTGATGGCTGTAGCTGATGGTATGGGAGGACATTCTGCTGGGGAAGTTGCTTCTAGTATCGCTATTAGTTATTTAGGTAAAAGTTTTAATGAAAATTTCTCTAATATGGAAAAAGTAAAAGCCGTTAATTGGTTAAGAGAAAGTGTTTTAGATATTAACGAGCTTATATTTAGTTATGTTAAAGAACATCCAGAATCACGTGGTATGGGAACTACATTAGTAGTAGCGCTTGTAACAAAAGATTATATATTGTTTGGTAATATCGGAGACTCTTCAGGTTATGTTATAAAAGATAGTCATTTACACAAGGTAACTTATGACCATACGCTTGTAAATTTATTATTGAAAGCAGGAGAATTAACGGAAGAAGAAGCAAAAGATCATCCTAAGAAAAATGTTCTTATGAAAGCTCTAGGGGCAAATGATCCAATTGATATAGACATATTTGACTGTGATACTGATATTTCATCAATATTGTTATGTAGTGATGGACTTACTAATATGTTAGATAATGAGCAAATCGAGAAGGTATTATTAAGTGAATTAGATATAGAAGATAAAGTAATAAAATTAATTAGAAAAAGTAATAATCGTGGGGGAACGGACAATATATCAGTAGCTTACTTAAGTTTAGAAGAAAGTGGTGAATAATATTGATAACAAAGGGGCAAAAAATTAACGATAGATATGAAATTATTAAAAGTATTGGCGAAGGTGGTATGGCTAATGTCTATCTAGCAAGAGATGTTATTCTAGATAGACGAGTTGCAATAAAGATTTTAAGAGGAGATCTTGCTAATGATGATAAGTTTATTAGAAGGTTTCAAAGAGAAGCTTTATCAGCGTCATCACTATCTCATCCTAATATTGTAGAAATGTATGATGTAGGAGAAGATAATGGTAATTATTATATAGTAATGGAATTTGTTGAAGGTAAAACTTTAAAACAATATATGAAAAAAAGAACAAATGGCCATCTTACTATTAGTGAAGCTGTTGATATAATGTTACAACTTACTGATGGAATTTCACACGCTCATGATAGTTACATTATTCATAGGGATTTAAAGCCACAAAACATCATGATTCAAGACGATGGGAAAATTAAAATAACCGATTTTGGTATTGCGATGGCACTTAATTCTACACAGTTAACACAAACCAATTCTGTAATGGGAAGTGTACATTATTTACCGCCAGAACAAGCAACTGGAAAAGGTTCTACAATAAAATGCGATATTTACTCGATGGGAATTCTTTTCTATGAACTTTTAACAGGGATGTTACCTTTTAAGGGGGAAAATGCTGTAGAAATTGCTTTAAAACACATGAAAGAGCCTCTTCCAAGTGTTAGAAAACATAATCCTAGCATCCCACAAAGTGTAGAAAATATTATTTTGAAATCAACTGCTAAGAATCCTAAAAATAGATATAACGATGTAAAAGAAATGCATAATGATTTGAAAAGAGCTTTGGATCCAGATGTTCTTGAACAAAAGAAATATGTTTATCCACACCCTGAACTTGAACTTGATGACACTAAACCGATGAAAGCAATAAAAAAAGAAAAAAAAGAAGAAACTGTTAAAGATGAGGATAATATAGAAGATACTGGTGACTTTGTTAAAGAAATAACTAACGAAAAGGACAAGAAATTTAATATTGTTATATGGGTTTTATCCATAATATTATTTCTTATAATTGGAGGAATGTGTTTTGTATTTTTTGTTTTACCATCTATGACCGCTGTACCTAATATAACGGTACCCGATGTATCGGGATTAAGTGTTGTAGACGCTGAGGATTTATTAATTCAAAAAGGGTTTACGGTTGCTGATGAAACGGAAAAAGTAGCAAGTGAGGAATTTGATGCTGGGGAAGTAATAAAGACTAGTCCTAGAAAAGGAAGTACTAGAAAAAAAGGAACTAAGATTACTTTATACGAATCAATTGGTAGTGAAGTATTTGAATTAGAAGATTATGTTGGCAAAAATTATATAGAAGTTCAAACTTTATTAACAAATGTATATGGATTAAGTGTAAAAATTGAACCAAAAGAAATAGAAATTACTGATGATACAGATGAACAAGCAATTATTGAGCAAAGTATTCCTGCGGGAACAGAAGTAAAAAAAGGTGATGAAATAATTCTTTATATTCCGGAGATAGTAGATGAATATCCGGACTTTATAGGAGAAGAATGGACTGTTGCTGATGTTCAGGCATTTTGTGAAAAGAATAATATTAAACTAGATGTGAAAGAAGTAGAAACAAATGAATACGCACCTGGAAAGATTTTCTATCAATCTAGAACCGGAAGAATTGTATCTGGAGTTACATTGACAATAAAGGTTGCCAAAGAAATATCTTTACCACCTGAAATTAATCCAGGACCAACAGAAGGAGATAATAACAATTCTACAACAGATACTGATAACAATGAAGATAATTAAAAAATAATGGGGGGTTTATGCAAGGACAAATAGTTAAAATACTTAGTAATTTATATACAGTAAATAATGATGGTAATCTTTATGAATGTCATAGTAGAGGTAAATTTAGAAATAATAAAATAACTCCTATGGTAGGAGATTTTGTAAAATTTGATGCCGAAAACAAATATATATTAGAAATATTACCAAGACTAAATCAACTAGAACGTCCATTAGTTAGTAATGTTGATCAGGGATTAATAGTAACTAGCTTGAAAGGCCCTGATTTTTCTACTAATTTGTTAGATAAACTTTTAGTTGTGATGGAATATCATAAAATAAAACCAATTATATGTTTAACAAAAAGTGATTTACTAAATAATAAAGAAAAAAAGGAAATCAAAAAATATGTTAAATATTATAAATCTTTAGGATATAAAGTTTTATATAATACAAATTTATTTAGAATAAAAAGATTATTTAAAGGGCATACCACTGTTTTTACTGGACAAAGTGGAGCTGGTAAAAGTACATTAATTAATATGCTTGATAAAAAATTGAACTTAGAAACAGGGGAAATATCTAAAGCTTTAGGTAGAGGAAGACATACTACCAGGTTTGTTCAATTAATTGAACTTTATGGTGGCAAAGTAGTAGATACTCCAGGGTTTTCTATGATTGAATTTAATGGTATGACTAAAGAAGATATTAGAGATTCATTTATTGAATTCAAAAAATATCCATGTCCTTTTAAGGATTGCATGCACCTAACAGAAAAAGAGTGTAGGGTAAAAAAGGAAGTAAAAAACAATAACATTTTAGAATCGCGTTATGAAGATTATAAAAAATTCATGGATGGTAGGTGATAATATGAAAATAGCAGTTTCTTGTTTAAATAGTAGAGATATACCTACTGATTTGAGGAAAATAAGTGTAACCGACGTTGATTACATCCATGTTGATGTTATGGATGGTAAATTTGTAAAAAATAAGACTATATCATTTAGTGAGATGAAAGAAATACATAGATATACTCACAAAAGACTAGATGTTCATCTTATGGTTAAAAACCCAATCAAATTTATACATGATTATGCTACATTAAATACAGAATATATTACTGTTCATTTAGAAACAAAAAATGTTTATAAAGCATTAGAGTTGATAGAAGAATATGGAATAAAAAAAGGAATATCTATTAAACCAAATACGCCATTAGATGATTTGGAACCATATTTAGATTGTGTAGATTTGATTTTAGTTATGTCTGTAGAACCTGGAAAAGGTGGACAAGAATTTATTCCTTCTACTATAGAAAGAATAAAAGAATTAAGAAAAAAACTAAAAAAACATAATTCTAAAGCAATTATAAGTGTTGATGGTGGAATTAATGATGTTGTAGCAAAGAAATTAAAAGATGTAGATTTACTAGTAAGCGGAAGTTATGTAATAAATGGTGATGATTATCAAGAACAAATTAGTAAATTAAGGAAATAAGTGGTAATCACACTTTTTTTTTGTTATAATTTTATATGGTGATAAAAATGGTATATTTAGATTATTCTGCAACTACTCCAACGAGTGATGAGGTATTAGATACATTCGTAAAAGTATCAAAAAGATTTGTTGGAAATCCTAATTCCTTACATAAATTAGGTGTAGAGTCTCGTGAATTAATTGATGCATCTACAAAACAAATTGCAG
Source organism: Bacilli bacterium (assembly GCA_017435255.1). Classification (GTDB taxonomy): domain Bacteria; phylum Bacillota_I; class Bacilli_A; order RF39; family UBA660; genus RGIG3091. The sequence goes on from JAFSFI010000010.1 coordinate 203,462, forward strand.
AAATATTAAAAGTAGATCCTAAAGAAATTATTTATACTAGTGGTGCTAGTGAATCCAATAATATGGCTATTAAGGGTATATGTCTGCAATACCAAAATAGAGGGAAACATATAATTACAACTAATTTTGAACATTCTTCAGTATATGGTCCAATTAGTTATTTACAGTCTATAGGGTTTGAAGTTGATTTTGTAAAAACAGATGAATTTGGTATAGTTGATTTAGATGATTTAAAAAAATTACTTAGAGATGATACAATTTTAGTATCTATTACTGCAGTAAATAGTGAGATTGGCATTATAGAGCCTATTGAAGAAATAGGTAAAATTTTAAAAGAATATCCTAAATGTTTCTTTCATTGTGATGTAACTCAAATAATAGGAAAAAAAGAAATTAATTTAGAAAACATAGATTTAGCCAGTTTTTCTGCTCATAAGATTTTTGGGATTAAAGGTATAGGTTGTTTAATAAAAAAAGAGAAGATAAGTATAACACCTTTAATACATGGCGGAAAAAGTACTACAATTTATAGAAGTGGAACACCACAAGTAGCGTTAATCGCATCACTTGCTAAAACACTTAGACTTGCAAATGAAGATTTAGAGGCTAATTACTTATATGTATCAAAATTAAATTCTAAGATAAAAAATGAATTGTCTAAATATCAAAACGTTCATATTAATAGTAACGACAAATGTTTACCATATATTTTGAATTTAAGTATACCTGGTATAAAACCAGAGACTATGTTACACGCATTAGAAGAAAAAGATATATATATTTCAACTCAAACTGCTTGTGCATCTAATGATAGTTATTCCAAAGCTGTATATAGTTTGACAAATGATAAGGACTTAGCATCAAGTAGTATTAGAATTAGTATATCTTATATTACTACTTTAGAAGAAATAGATATTTTTATAAAAGAGTTTATTGATTGTGTAAATAAACTAACTCTAAGAGGTGAATAATGAAAATAATAAGAATTAATGCTATGTGGTGTGGTGGTTGTTTATCAATGCATAAAATTTGGGATAAAATAAGTAAGGAATATCCTAATATAGAGATAATAAATTATGATTATGATATGGATGAGGACATAGTAAAAGAATACAATGTAGGTACATTATTACCAGTAGCAATATTTTTTGATAAAGAAGAGGAAGTAGCTAGATTAAACGGTGAAAAAACTTTTGAAGAAATTAAAGAAACAATTAATAATTACAAGTAGGTGTTAATGTGAAAAAGATTTTAATATTTTTAATATCAATATTTATGATTTTACCAATAATGGTAAATGCCGATACAAAAGAAATTGATATTCATTTGTTTTACTCTAGTACTTGTCCACATTGTAGCAAAGAAAAAGAGTTCCTAAAAGAACTAGTAAAAGATGATCCTAGTATAAAAGTACATTTATATCAAATAAATGGAAAAGAAAATATAGAGAACAGTGAACTTTTAGAAAAGATTCAAAAATTAATTGATGGAGAAACCCCCTATATTCCTTATACTGTTATTGGAAAAGAATATAGAGTAGGGTTTAGTGATGCTACTAAAGTTGAAATAGAAAGCATTATAAAAGCCTATAAGCAAGACGGATATATTGACATTGTTGGAGGAATTATAAAAGGTGAAATAAATGAAAATAATATCAATGAATATTTGACTAATTCACATGTTGAAATAGAAATGCCCGAGGATATTCCGCTTAAGATTTTTGGTAAAGAAATAAGTTTAAAGGGTTTAAGTTTGCCTATAATAGCAATTTTAATAGGACTAGTAGATGGTTTTAATCCGTGCGCTATGTGGATACTTTTATTTTTGATAGGCATGCTATTAGGAATGAAAGATAGAAAAAAAATGTGGTATTTAGGTTCGCTGTTTATTGTTACTAGTGCTGGTGTCTATCTTTTATTTATGTTAGCTTGGTTAAATATAATAAAAGATTTTGTAGCGGTAAGACCAATTCAAATAATCATAGCCTTAGTAGCACTACTTGGCGCAATATTGAATTTAAGAAGTTATATCAAGGAAAAAACAAAAGATAATGGTTGTCAAATTGTTGATGATAAAAAAAGAAAAAAAATATTTTCTAAAATCAAAAAATTCACAAGCGAAAAGAGTTTGTTATTAGCAAGCATTGGAATCATAACATTAGCTATTTCCGTAAATGTAGTAGAATTAGCTTGTTCTGCTGGACTACCAGCGTTATTTACAAATATTTTAGCAATTAATCAAGTAAGTATGACTATGTCTAATTTTTATATACTTCTTTATATATTGTTCTTCATGTTGGATGATTTAATTGTGTTTATTGTGGCGATGATAACTTTAAAAGTTACTGGAATTACTACTAAATATACAAAGTATACCCATTTAATTGGTGGAATAATTATGTTATTAATTGGGATATTATTAATATTTAAGCCAGAGTGGATAATGTTTAATTTTTAAAGAACAAGAAATTGTTCTTTTTTTTAAAAGTAAGTGTTATAATTTTATTATAGTCAATAATAAGGAGTGAAAGTATGAATAAAAAGAAAGCAATAACAATTGTTGTGTTAGTGGTTGTAGTATTATCACTAATAATAGGTGGAATTTTTATTTTTAACAAACCTAAAAAAGAAAATAATAATTCTGGTGATGCTGAATTAAAAGAAGAAGAAAACGTTAACTCTGATGATATTGAATTAGTACCTCTAACAAAAAATACAAATGAATTATTAACTTTCGTTGAAGAAGGAGTTAATCAAGGTTTTATAGGAACATATGCGTTTGTAGTAACTTATTCGTTTGGGAGTGACGACATCACTAAAACAATTAGTGTCTTAAAAAAGGATGGAAGCGTAGGAAATTTAGTTACTTTTGATTTAGAAGATAGAATAGAGGGTTGCTACTATAAAGAAGGAGTTTTTTATATAACTACTTTTGATAGTATATATTTTGTTGATATTAGAGAAGGAAATGGTAACTATTATTTGCAGAAGTCAGATGAAAATTTTGAATTAGACGAAGACTATAAATTAGTTGGTGGCATTGAAAAAAGAGTAGAAATTAGCGATAATAATTGCATATATATTAATAGTGATGACTTTGTTTGCCAAGTACCTTCAAATAATGATTCTGAATATATTATGCATTATTTAAGTGCAAATGTTGGGGATAAAGAAAGTTGGAACATTAAAGATGAAAATAAATCATTTTATCATGTAGGAATATTATCTAATAATCAATTATTAATAGAAATACATGAAAATGGAAAAATAATTGGTGATACCGAATTAGCTGTTGTTGATTTAAATACAGGCAAAATTTTAAAAGACCAAAAACTAGATATAGAACATAAAGGCGGAATAGAAATATATTACATTGATTAAATATTATTGTAATTAAAATCTGACTTGTTGCATATTTTATAGTGGTGTGTTAAACTTAAATTAGTGAATAGCTCACTGAACATGTATTTTAACTATTATTCTCTCTTAAATTTAAAGATAAGAGAATGGCTAAAGGAAGTTCTAATATTTAAGTTAAGGAGGGATAAAATGACTGAATATCAAGATAAGACAATTAAATGTGTTGATTGCGGAACAGAATTTGTATTTACCGCAAGAGATCAAGCGTTCTATGCTGAAAAAGGTTTTACTAATGAACCAAAAAGATGTAAAGAATGTAGAGAAAAAAGAAAAGCAGAAAAAGCAAACAAAGAATCTAATAACTAAGAAAGACAAATAAGTCTTTTTTTTTCTTCGTTTTTATCATATAATATAAAGGAAATGTGGAAGGGAAGATTTATATGAACGATAAGCAAGTAAAGGAAATCACTAGTCGTGATGTAGATTTTGGAAAATGGTATACAGATGTATGTATGAAAGCAGATTTAGTAGATTATTCATCTGTAAAAGGGAGCATGATTATTAGGCCTTATGGATATGCTATTTGGGAGAATATTCAAAGTGTGTTAGATAAAATGTTTAAAGATACAGGACACGAAAATATTCAAATGCCTATGTTTATACCAGAGAGTTTATTAAATGTAGAAAAAGAACATGTAGAAGGTTTTGCTCCTGAAGTAGCATGGATTACACATGGTGGAAGTGAAAAATTAGATGAGAGAATGTGTGTGCGTCCTACTAGTGAAGTTTTGTTCTGTGAACATTATGCAAAAATAATTAAATCTTATCGTGATTTACCAAAACTTTATAATCAATGGTGTACAATTGTTAGATGGGAAAAAGAAACTAGACCATTCTTAAGAAGTAGAGAAATCCTTTGGCAAGAAGGACATACTATGCATGCAACAGAAGAAGAGGCAAAAGAAGAAACACTAAGAATGTTTAAAGTTTATGAAGATTTTCAAAAAAATTATTTAGCTCTTCCAGTAATTGTAGGTAAGAAAACAAATAAAGAAAAGTTTGCTGGTGCAGAAGAGACTTATACTTTAGAAGCCATGATGTATAATGGTGTAGCATTACAAAATGGTACTAGTCACTATTTTGGAAATCATTTTGCGAAAGCGTTTAATATCCAATTCTTGAATAAAGAAAATAAATTAGAAACCCCTTATCAAACATCTTGGGGAGTATCCACTAGAATGATTGGTTCTATTATAATGACTCATGGTGATGATAGAGGATTGGTGTTGCCTCCAAATATAGCACCAACTAAAGTAATTATTATTCCAATAGGAAATGATGAGAAAGTGTTGGAAGTATCAAATAGTGTTAATAAACAATTAAAAGATAAAAATATAACTACTAAATTAGATAATAGGGATAAGACTCCAGGGTTTAGATTTGCCGAAGCTGAAGTAAAAGGATATCCAATCAGAATAGAACTTGGTAAAAGAGATTTAGAAAACAATCAAGTGACATTAGTTAGACGTGATACATTAGAAAAAATTATAGTTAATATAGAAGACGTAGTAGAGAAAACACAAGAATTATTACAAAATATTCAGAATGATATGTATCAAAGAGCATTAACTAGAAGGGATTCCATGATATATGTTGCAAATGATTATGATGAATTAAAAGAGATTGCAACTAATAAAAATGGATTTATTAAAGTAAACTGGTGCGGTAATGTAGAGTGTGAAAACAAAATAAAAGAAGATCTGGGTATCAAATCTAGATGTTTAATTGATGACGAAGAAGTAGATGGTCCTTGTGTATGTTGTGGTGATAAAGCGCATACAAAAATCTATTTCGGTAAACAATATTAGTATAAGAAATTAACTTATTAAGTTAATTTTTTTTATTGCAATAAACAAGGAAAAAAGATATAATAAAATTATATAATTGGGGACTGATATTATGAGATTTTTAAGGAAGATGAAATGGAGTAAAAACAAGATATTTACAGTATCAATGATAGTGTTAGTTTTTGTTATGAGCCTAGGGTATGCGGCTTTATCCCAATTTATAGAGATTGATGGAATAGCCATGGTTGATAGAAGTTGGATTGTAAAAGTAACTAATGTAACTAGTAGTGCAACAGGTTCAGGAATAGATAAAAGTCATTCTTATGCTAGTACTACAGCAACAATGAATGCAGTTATTCCGAATAAAGAATCAACAGTAACATATACAATTACATTACAAAACCAGGGTAATTTAGTGGCAAAGCTTAGTATGATAGATAGAATCGAAGATGATAATACGGGTATAACTTATACAATATCTGGCGTTACTGAGGGCGAAACAATTTTAAAACCGGGACAAACAAATACTGTATTAGTTACTATAAAATATAGTGAGGGTGTAACTAATGTAGGAAATATCGATAAAAGTTTGATGTTAACTTTTAACTATGTAGAGGATAGCCAACAAAGTATAATTGGAGGTAACACAGTAACTGTTGGTACAAATAACAAAGAATATAATGCGGGTGATTATGTAACTTTAGTTAATGGAACTAGATGGTATGTATTAAAAGATACTGGATCTAATGAAGAGTTAGTAACTTTAATATCGGATGATTATCTTCCTGAAATAGCTTTTGATACAACAGGAAGTGTAAATTACAATCCTAATTCAAGCACAAATATAGCATATTATATAGATAATACTTATATTCCGTCTATTGCTATGTCGGTAATGAACTATAGTCCATTTGGAGGTAATGCAACAGGAATAACTGGTAGATTGGTAACTAGTGATGAGGTCATGTCATTTTTACAATTATATGCTGAAGGAAAAATTGATCCATATTTACCTTATGCATTTTGGACAATGACATCAGCGGATGAATCTAGTGTATATGCATTTAGAAATGGAGCTATAACACCAGTTTCTGCTACGGAAAGCATAAGAATAAAACCAGTTATAACAATATTAAAAAGTAATATTCTTCCTAAAGAATTAGGAAATAGAGTTATTGCAACAAATGTATCATATGCAGATAATGTAGCAAGTGCATATGTAAGTAATGCAACAGGAATAGATTTTAGTCAAGCAGCTAGTGATACAAATGGAAAAGGATTGTATTATACATCAACAAATACTGAAGATAATAAAAAAACATATTATTTTAGAGGAGATGTTGATAATAATTATGTTTCATTTGGAAAAACAAATGTTGAAAAATTTGTTTGTATGTATAATGGAGAAGAAATAACTCACTATGATGGAGTAACAGAACTCGATGAAGGTACATGTGCACATGTGTGTAAATTATCAGATGGTAAATATGTAACAGGAGGGTATTTCCCAGATTGGTTTTGTACAGATAATCTAGGTGGTACTTACATGGGTGCCGTCGCAAGCCGCCAAACTGTGTATGTGGAAGAATCGCGTCTATGGAGAGTAGTAAGAATAAACGAAGATGGAAGCGTTAGATTAATAACAGCAGATACTGTTGGGGAAACATCTTTTAATTCATCGGCTGGAGATAATGCATATGTAGGATATATGTATGGAACACCGGGAAGCGCTAGTTATAGTGATACACATAAAAATGCTAAAAACAGTATAATAAAAACATATTTAGATAATTGGTATAATAGTAATTTATCAAGTTATTCTTCTTATTTAGCGGATGCAGGGTTCTGTAATGATAGAAGTGTAGCACCAACCGCTGGAGTTTGGGCAGAATTTGATACAGCTTTAGGATACGGAACAAACGATACATCTTATGGCCTTACCGGAAGAGGAAATCAGCCTCAATTTAAATGCCCACAAAATAACGATTTATTTACACTTGCATCAAGTAGTAAAGGTAATAAGAGTTTAACTTATCCGGTAGGTCTTTTAACAATCGATGAAGTAAGGTATGCAGGCTTAAGTAACACTTATTTAAATAATGATACTTATTGGTGGACAATGACTCCAGATTTATATTATGGCATAGGGCCTGGAGCAGCAGTTAAATTTTTTGCCAATGGAATCAATGGCGGTCCTGTTGCTAGCGATCTTGGTGTTCGTCCAGTAATAAATTTAAATTCTAATGTCATTATTGAAGAAAATGGTGCTAACGGAACAATAAGCAACCCATATGTAATTAAATGAATTAATAAAGAGTGAAAAAATAGTGTCACTCTTTTTTTTCGACAAAAATCGATTATCATTTTTTGTATTATAATGGTGGTGATAACGATGAATAAAAAATTTTTAATATATGTTTTGAGTGCTATTCTCTTAGGCGCTATATTCGGAAGTTTGTTCTATAAACAATATGAAAAAGAAAAAAATATTGCTGTTGATTATAATACGTATTTATTGCAGTTAGGAATATACAATTCTAGGGATGAATTTAGCAAAGAAGTTGAAGAGTTAAGCGATTATTTAGTAGTTGAAAAAAATAATAAATTTTATGTTTATGTTGGAATAAGTACAAAAAGAAAAAATGCGGAAAAGTTACAAAATTTATTTTCAGATAACGATATAAATGTATCCATCAAAAAAAGCGTTATTGATGACATCGAATTTATAAGTAATTTACAACAATATGATCTTCTATTAGATAGTGCATCTAACAAAGATGACATTATGTCTATTAATGAGGTTATATTATCTAGTTATGAAGAAATGGTTCTTGTAGAATAGGAAAACCACAAGTAAAAGAGTATATATAACTAGGTGGTAAAATGAATTATTTGATAAAAGACATCAGAAAAAACGATCGACCTAGAGAAAGATTGTTGAAGCAGGGAAGTGCTAGTTTATCAGACGAAGAATTAATATCAATAATTTTAAAGACAGGGACAAAATCTCGTTCCGTTAAAATTTTGGCTATTGATGTACTAAACTTGGTTGATGATATACAGGCATTAAGTGAAATTAGTATTAATAAATTGTTATCCATTAAAGGAATAGGTATGGTAAAAGCAATAGAATTAATTGCATCAATAGAATTAGGAAGGAGAATATATAGAGAGAAAAATAATAAAAAAGTTGATTGTAGTACTGCAGTTGATGTATATGAGAACAATAGGAGTTTGTTCATAGACAAAAAACAAGAATATTTTTATTGTTTATATTTAAATAATAAAAATGAACTTATAGAAAGGAAATTATTGTTTATGGGAACAGTTAATAGAAGTGTAGTACATCCGAGGGAAGTTTTTAAACACGCCTACTTAACTTCTGCATCAGGTATTATTTGTATGCATAATCATCCTTCTGGAGATGTTAGTCCATCTAAAGATGATATTATGTTTACAAAAGCATTAGTAGAAGTTGGCAGACTACAAAACATTCCGATTTTAGATCACATTATTATAGGAGATAATAATTACTATAGTTTTTGTGAAAAAGGAATAATATAAAAGGTGATTTATGAAAAAAAATAAATTAAAATTTAAAACAATTATATCTGTTGTAATTGGTGGAGGTATATTATCTCTACTATTTTTTTCTCTTAAATATAATTTCAATATATCCTTTATTTTAAAAGATATTCTATATTTTCCTATTACTGTAATGGATTTAGATAAGGAATATAGTTTAAATCTAGATAGTAGAACTATGGAATTAGAAAAAGAGTTGGATGATTTAAAAAACATATTAAATATAAACTCCTCTTTAACTGACTTTGAAATGGTAAATGCTACTGTTATAAATAGAAATGTTTCTTACTGGAATGAAGAGTTAATAATTAACAAAGGAAAAAATGAGGGAATAAAAGAAGGTATGGCTGTAATGGATGGGAGTGGATTAATTGGTAGAGTAATAAAAACTAGTCTAACAACTTCTACAATCAAACTAATTACAAGTAATTCTAATGATAATAAAATATCTGTAAAGATATGGTGTAATAATGATAGTTTTAATAAAGTGTTGGAGCAAGATGAGAATAATAATTTAATAATATCTGGTGTAGATAATGATTTGGATATTAAAGAAGGGGATTTAGTAACCACTAGTGGATTAAGTGATATATATCCAAGCGGTATTACGATAGGAAGTGTAGAAAAAATTACTTATGATAAATTTGGGGTTAGTAAAAAAGTCTTTGTAAAACATAGTGGAGATTTAGAAAATATTAGATTTGTAGCTGTATTGAAAAGGGGTATTTAATGAAAAAATATATAGTACTTTTAATTTCGATTATATTAGATGGTTTAATATCTAATATTTCTTTATATCAAATTAACCATTTAACATATTTTACCTCTTTATGTACAGTAATTAGTTTAGTTGTTGTATATAATAATGAAGATTTTATTAAATTGTTGATCTTAAGTAGTGTAGTATATGGCGGATTATATATGAGTAATATATTATTATCTTTTGTATTGTTTTTTGCTGCTTTGATGACGATTAAATATTTAAAAAAAGAACTAAGAGATAATCTTTTTACAATATTGTTGCAGTTTATAATAATAATTTTTGTTTATGATTTTATTTTGTTTTTTATTATGTCTTTTATTAATGTGGGACATATAGGTTTTAATCATTATTTTTATAAGATAACTCACTCCTTGTTATTGAACCTTCTATACGGCATATCTATCTATTTTATATATGATAAAAAGGTTCTAAATTAAATTGTTAATTAATAATGTTTAATGGGTGATATAGTGGAAGAAAGCAAATTTTATAATAAAGAAAATTCTAAAGCAAAAAAAACGAACAAATTTTTGTATAGATTTATTACTAAAATTTTAATATGTTTAATATTGTTTATTAGTTTTTTAATTGTTATTAAAATTAACCCAAAACTAAAAGATAAGATATATCAAGTTGTTTATGAAGATCACTTTTCTTTTGCGTATGTGAACAATCTATATAAAAAATATTTTGGCAGTGTATTGCCGTTTGAAAATATTGCACCTACTGAGGAGGTTTTTAACGAGAAAATCACATATGATACAGCAAGCGTTTATAAAGATGGAGTGGTATTAGAGGTAAGCAATAATTACTTGGTGCCTGTTATAGAAAGTGGTATAGTTGTTTTCATTGGCGATAAAGAGGGATATGGAAATACTATTATTGTTCAACAAACAAACGGTGTAGATGTGTGGTATGGCAATATCATATCTACAGATATAAAGATATATGATTATATAGAAAAAGGGACATTGTTAGGCGAAGTAACAGGTAATAAAATTTACTTGGTCTTTCAAAAAGAAGGGAAGTATTTAAATTATAAAGAATATATATAAAATGGTTTATGTTCATCCTCTATTTTTATCAATTATTTTTATTGGTTTAATATCAGGGTTATTTAAAAACATTATATTTTTTACTAGTATTATTTTTATTCATGAATTAGGACATTTTTTAATGGCTAGGTTTTTTGGATGGAATGTTGATAAAATTTATTTTTATCCATATGGGGGTTTTACAAAATTTAATGATGATTTGAATAGGCCTAAATATCAAGAGTTAATTATTATGGTTTCTGGGACTATATTCCAAGTTTTGTATTTTTTTATAATAATAAACTTCTTGACTATAAACGAGATGGAATTATTTAAAGATTATCATTATTCAATTCTTTTATTTAATCTGATGCCTATATATCCGTTGGATGGAGGCAAGTTACTTAATCTTATTTTGAACGTTTTTTTGTCATTTAGAAAAGGTTTTAAAGCAACAATCTTTTTATCATATATATGTTTATTTGTTTTCGCTTGTGTTTTATTTTTGAAAAACATATCTATTTCTTTGAGTACATTTCTTGTTTTAACATTATTAATGTGTAAATTGACAAAAGAGTATAAAAAAGAAAAATTTTATTTTAATAAGTTTCTTTTAGAAAGGTATCTTAACAATTATGAATTCAAGAAATATAAGATAATAAAAGGTATTGATGATATGACGAGAGATTACAAACATGTAGTTTTCAATGATAGTAGAACAAAGACAGAAAAGGAAGTATTATCCAATTATTTTCACAGAAAATGACAAACTTCGTCAAGTTGATGTAAAGTATATTGACTTAGATTTAGAACCTTTGTTAAAATGAAATTACAGTATTGATGATAGTTGAGGGGGAAATAACTATGACAAAAAATAATAAAGAAAAAGTTGTTAAGAAAAAAGCTGTAAAACAAAAAGTCGTTAAAGAGAAAGAAACAATCAAGAAAAGCGACTTTGAAGATTCAAATGATAATAAGAAGATTATTATTGTTGCATTGATTTTGGCCCTTTTAATCGGAACTTTTGCATATGTTAGAAGTTTGGACAATAAAAAGGAAAATAAAAAGCCAGAAGAAGATGTTGTTGAAAAAGAAGAAGAAAAAGAGGAAGAGAACAAACCTGTAGTTGAAGAAGAAGTGACTAAACCAAACTATTATAATCCAACTCCAACTCCTATACCTAGCGAGCCGGTTGTAGAAGTGGATATATGGGAATCTTTAAAAACAATTCCAACCACTATAGAAGCGGGTGAAGGATTAGAACTTCCAGAAATAAAAGATGAAGACAATGCTTCTGAAGTTGTTGCCGAGATCAGTTATAAGTATAGAAGTTCTTCTGAGGAGGATTATAGTGTTGTAACAGAGTTTGATAGTACAAAACAAGGAGAATATGTAATAACATATACATTAAGCTACTCTGATGGTACAGTTGAGACTAGAGAGGTAGTGATTGAAGTTATTGATACAATGGAACCTGTAATTAATAATCCTGAAGCTGGAAAACACTATAAAGAAGATGTTTTATTAGATATAATTGAATATAGCCCATATATAGTGGAATTAAATGGAAATATTTATGATGAAACATTACCAATTAGTGATGAAGGTGAATATGTTTTAGTTGTTACAGAAGATAAAATGCTAGGTAGTAGCATAACTGTTGAATTTGTAATTGATAAGACTGCACCAGAAATCGTTTTTGCCGAAGTTTTAGAAGGAACTAAGGTTTCAGTTATAGAGAAAAATATAGATACTATAACAATGTTTAAAGATGGAGTAGAAATAGAGTTACTAGCAACATTAGTTGAAGATGGTGAATACAAAGTAGTGGTTACAGATAAAGCGGGTAATATTGCTGAAAAAACAATAATTATTGATACAATTGCGCCAGAAGTTGAAGTTGAATATACTCCGGGTAATGACCAATTAACTAGTGATAAGGTAGTTGTAGTAATTACTGCTAATGAAGAAATTCAAGAAATAGAAGGATGGACATTATCAGAAGATAAATTAACTTTAACTAAAGAATTTAAAGAAAATGCTACAGAGTTAGTAGAGGTAAAAGATATTGCTGGTAATGTTACTGAAGTTAATGTAGTAGTTAACAATATTGATTATAGTGTTGTTTATACACCAAAATTAACAATAGAAAATCTAGTTGCAAACCAAGTAAAAGCTACTATTACTTCGTTAAAACAATTAACATTGGATGAAGAGTTCAAAGATGAATGGTCAGAAACATACGATGAAGAAAATGAAGTGTATAAATATGAAAAAATATATACAGAAGCAAAAGAAGAATTAATAGAATACACTTATGAAGATGAAAATGGAAATCCGGTAGCAGGAGAAATCAAAGTTGAAATCTCGGGTGTAACTATTATAGATACAATGGTTATATATGAAACTGATGATTTAACTCAAAATGTAACAGTTTCAGTTATAACTGATGAAGAAATAATTACTCTTCCTGAAGGTTGGGTAAGAGATGATAACTATATGGCATCAGATTATAAATACTATAAAGTATACACAGAAAATGTAGAAGAAGAGTTAGTTGAATTTATATCAGAAAATAAAACATATATTGCAACAATAACAGTATCTTCAATTGATAGAGAAGCACCCGTTGCAGAAAGTGAAGTAAATTACGAAGAAGAAAAAAGCTCAGTTACTATTACAATTAATTCGAATGAAGAAATAATAACAGTAGAAGGATGGGTTTTATCTACTGATAAAAAATCTATTTCTAAAAAAATAGATAGACCAAGTGAAGTTACTGAAGAAGTTATTAATGACACGGTAACCATTACTGATTTGAAAGGAAACGAAACAGAAGTAGAATATTCGTATACATGGGAAATAGAATAAAACGCTGAGTAATCAGCGTTTTTATGTGGTTCTTAATTGAAATATATGATATATAATATATAGTGGTGATAATATGAAGAAGATAAATGAAATTTATGATTGTGTTTACGATACAGAAATAAAAGATATTAAGATAAACTCTAAAGAGGTAAAAGAAGGAGATATTTTCGTTTGTACTAAGGGTGTTAATGCTGATAGACACGATTTTATTGACGATGCCGTAAAAAATGGAGCATCATTCTTAATAGTAAAAAAAGATGGAGATTATAAGGTGCCATATATTAAGGTAGATGATCCTAATAAGGAATTGCCAATTCTTGCAAAGAAATTTTATGATTATCCAGATGATAAAATAAAATTAATTGGTATTACTGGTACTGATGGTAAAACAACAACGGCCACAATAATACGCGATTTGTTGGGATATAATGATTGTGGATATATTGGTACAAACGGGATAGAAGGAAAAAGTTTTAGTGATAAAGCTGCAAATACAACTCCAGAATGTCATTTAATATATAAGTATTTATCGATGTTTTTAAAAGATGGATTAAAGTATGCAAGTATAGAAACATCTAGTGAAGCCTTTTATAGAAAAAGACTTGATTCATTTAGTTTTGATGTAGGAATATTAACTAATGTTACAGGTGATCATTTAAATATACATAGAACTTTTGAAAACTATATTGAAAGTAAAAAAATGCTGTTTGAACAGCTTAAGCCTTCAGGGGTTGCAATTTTAAATATTGATGATAAATACTACGATTATTTTAAAAATATAAATAGAACAATTATGACTTATGGTAAGGACAAAAATGCTGATTTGAGAATAACAAATATTAAAGAAAAATTAAATGGTACTAATATAACATTTACTTTTAAAAATGAAAAATATATTGTAGAAAGTCCGTTACTAGGAGAGTTTAATGTATATAATTTAATGGCAAGTATATTATGTTTAAGTTGCTTTGGTATAGATATAAAAGAAATAATATCTAGAATTAAAAATATTAAAGTACCAAAAGGCAGATGTGAAGTTTTAAATTTTGATACCGATTATAATGTAGTATTAGATTATGCCCATACAGTTAATGGTTTAACTTCTATTTTAGATTATTTAAACAAAATAAAACAAAATAGGATAATTACTATTACAGGAAGTGCTGGTGGAAGAGAACGTGAAAAACGAAAAGATATGGGAAAGGTTGTATTGGAAAAATCAGATTTAGTTATATTTACTATGGATGATCCAAGAAATGAGGACCCTAAAGATATAATTGATGAAATGATTGATACTAATAAAGGTAATTATGAAATCATTATTGATAGAGAACTGGCAATAAACCATGCTTTAGATAGCGCACAAAAAGGAGATATTATACTGGTTGCAGGAAAAGGTAGAGATTCATATATGGCGATAGGTAGCCAGTATATTCCATATTGTGATTATGATGTTATAACGAACTATTTTTCAAAAAAATAGCATTAAACTGCTTTTATAAAAAATAAAACATATACTTAAGAAGGAGGTAGTATATGTTTTTATCTTTTTTAGAGTTAATCAAAAGCCTGATGTTTTTTACTGCGTCATATTCTAATAATATTTTTCCTGATCCGCTAACAAAAGAAGAGGAAGATAAATATATAGAAAAAGCAAAATTAGGAGATAAAGAGGCAAGAAGTAAATTAATAGAACATAATTTGAGACTGGTTGCACATATTGTAAAGAAGTTTGATTATAAAAATGTTGATCAAGATGATTTAATTAGTATTGGAACAATAGGCCTTATAAAAGGCGTTGACTCATATTCTGAAAAGCATGGAACTAGGATAACAACCTATTGTGCCAGATGCATTGAAAACGAAATTTTGATGTATTTTAGAAGTAATAATAAGAATAATAAAAACATTTCAATTAATGAATCAATAGGATTCGATAAAGAAGGAAATGAAATTACTATTTTAGATGTTTTAAAAATGCCAAAGCCAGACTTTGCGGAGGAAATACAAGTTAAAGATAATATTGCGTTGTTAAAAGAATATATTAAAATATTAAATCCAAGAGAAAAAGAAATATTAATCAAAAGATACGGATTAAATAATACAAAAGAACAAACCCAAAAAGAAATTGCAAAAGAGATGAAAATATCTAGAAGTTATGTTTCTAGAATAGAAAAAAGAGCCCTTACTAAGATTTTAAGAGAATTTATAAAAAACAAAAAATGCAGTTATTAAACCTAAAGATAGTAAAACTATCTTTTTTTGACTTTTATCCTATTTAGAATTATAATGTAGATATAAAAATAGGTAATGTACATAATAAAAATGGTGGTAGTATGACTAAGAAGAATAAAAATAAAGACAATATAAAAAATGATGAAAATAAAGCACCAAAAAAGGTAAATAAAAAAGTAATATTATCTATTATTTTATCTTTTGTTTTAATTTCCATTGCGATAGCAACCTGCTTTATGTTTTTTATTCCAAATGTAAAACTCTTAGGTGATAGAATTATTACAATAAAGTTAAAGGAAGAGTATTACGATAAAGGTATCAAAGCTACTTATCAAGGAAAAGATATATCTAAGCAAGTAAAAGTAAAAGATAATATAAATAGTGAAAAAGTTGGTACCTATAAAGTTACATACACAATAAAAAAAGGGCTGTTTGAAGTTAAAAAAACAAGAACCGTTAAAGTAATTGATGATACAAAACCAGTTATTGAATTAGTTGGCGAAAAAGAAATAGTTATGTGCCCAGGAAAAACTTTTGATGAACTAGGTTATAGTGCAACAGATAATTATGACGGGAATTTAACAAGCAAGGTACAGATAGATGAAACAGAAGAAAAAATCACCTATACCGTTAAGGATTCTAGTGGTAATAAGACTGTTGCTGTTAGGAAATTTATAAGAAATGATATAGAAAAACCAATTATTGCTTTAAAAGGTGATACAACTTTATATATTGAACAAGGTGGTGTGTATAATGAGCCCGGATATACTGCTACGGATAATTGCGAAGCGGATATGACCTCATCTGTCATAATTGATGGCAAAATAGATACTAACACCTTAGGGACTCAAACTTTAACTTATAAAGTAATAGATAAAGCTGGGAATGAATCTACTGCTAATAGGGTGGTTTATATTAAATCACCTAAAGTAACAGCGCCTACGGGTATTTATAAAAACAGTATGATTTATTTAACATTTGATGATGGACCTAGTAATGTTACTGGCCAAATACTGGATATTTTAAAAGAAAAAAATGTTAAGGCAACGTTCTTTGTTGTTAATCAATCTGATGGATTAAATTATTTAATTAAACGTGAACATGATGAAGGTCATACAGTTGCACTTCATTCTTCAAGTCACAGATATGATTTAATTTATAGTTCGGTAGATAATTATTTTAATGATTTAAATCTTATTGGTAATAAAGTGAAAAATATTACTGGAACCGATTCTAAAATTATTCGTTTTCCTGGTGGAGGATCTAATGTTATTAGTAAGAAATATTCAAGTGGAATAATGAGTACATTGACAAATGAAGTGTTGGCTAGAGGATATCATTATTTTGACTGGAATGTTGATTGTGGAGATGCCGGTAATTCAAAAAACGCAACAGATGTATACAATAATGTAGTAAATTATTTGAGTCATAATCAAACTAATGTTGTTTTAATGCATGATTTTCAAAATAATTACAAGACATTAGAAGCATTAGATGATATAATAGATTATGGAATAGCTAATGGTTATACCTTTGCAGCAATAGATATGAATACGCCATTAGTAAGACATAGAGTAAACAATTAAGGAGTGAAAGTTATGAAGAAAAAGGGGATTTTATTATTTTTATTATTGTTTATGTTGTTTCCAACTATTGTGTTTGCAGAAAAACCAACTACAGAATTTGAAGGAGTAGTTACGGCTAAACCGGGTGATATCGTAGCGTATGATATAAAAGTAACCACAGATACATTAAAGCCTTCAAAATATAAAGCTGAGTTAAAATACGATGAAGATGTATTAGAACTTAAAGAAGTAACTGCAAAGGGTGATGGTTGGAATTCCATTAGTGCTAATAAAACTGTTGAATTTATCAACTCAAAAGGAGGCGCTACAGGAACTACAATAATTGCTACTATTACATTTAAAGTAAAAGACAATGTACCAAAACAAAATATAGAAATTAAATTAACTGATATACAGGTTACAACATTAGATGAGAAAAATGAAGAAAGTTTTACTACTTTAGATGATAAAAAAGTTACGTTATCAATTAAGTCAACAGATAAAACATTAAAAGATTTAAAAGTAGATGGAGTAACTATTGAAGATTTCAAAAGCGATAAGTATGAATATGAATTAGAATTTTCTTCTGATGTTGATTCTATTGAAATAAAAGCGGCAGCAAATAATGCAAATGCAACGTTTGTTGAAGGATATGGATCTAGAACAGTAGAACTAAATTATGGAGAAAATGAAGTTCTTGTTAAAGTAAAATCAGAATCTGGAGATATTCAAGTATATAAATTAATAATTATTCGTGAGGATGATAGAAATACCAATAACAGCTTAAAAGAAGTTGTTATTAACTCAGGTAAGATTAAACTGGAGCTATCTAAAAATAAGGTAGATTATACTATAAAAACTTACAAATTAAAAACACTAGAAGTAGATGCTGTAGCGGTAGATTCAAAAGCAGTGGTTGATATAAAAATTCCTGAAGAAATAATTGTTGGTGACAATGTTGTTGTAATTACAGTTACTAGTGAGAGCGGAGAAGAAAAAATTTATACTATAACCTTTGAGAATAGTGATAAAAAAATAGATACAAAGGTAAAAACTTTATATATTAAGGGACATGAAATTAATTTTGACAAAAATACAATGGTGTATGAAGTAGTATTTAATAAAAAATATAAAAAAGGATTAGATATCAAAGTAGTAACTGTTTCTTCTGAAAAACTAGTAGAATATAAAATTTATTATAATGGAAAGGAAATAACCGAAGACACTAAAATAGATTTAAAAGTAGGCGATAAATATGAAATTAAAGTAATGCCTATTGGACTAGAAGAGGGAGAAGAAAGTGACACTACAAGTTATGTTATTTCTATAGTAAGAGACAAAAGAGTAAACTTTTTCCTTGTATTAGAATTATTTATAGTGCTTGTATTAGTTATTTTGATTATCATCCAAATAATTAAAAGAAAGAAAATAATCAATAATTCAAAACAAGTTAAAAAAGTAAAAAAAGAAGAAGATAGGGTTTCAAATAAAACCATTACAAAAGAAATGGAAAAAACAAAAGTGATTAATGATGAAGAACTCAAAAAAATAAATAATAATAGCGAAGAATAGACTTTATGTTTATTTTTTGCTTTTATAGGGGGATTTATGAATTTGGATAGATTTGTGCCAACTATTTACCAAAAGAGTGTTTTAGATATCGATTATACAAAATTAAAAAAAACGGGAATAAAATGTATTTTGTTCGATTTAGACAATACTTTGATAAATGCAAAAGAAAATTCTTTTGATAAAAAGATAGAAAAATTATTGGTAAAATTAAGTAAAGATTTTAAATTAATTATAGTTTCAAATAATTTTAAGAAAAGAATTAAACCATTTTGTGATATTATAAGTATAGATTTTATTAGTTTTTGCCTAAAACCGTGTACAATTAAATTAAAAAGAAAATTAAAAAAACTTGTTTTTTTGAATGATGAGATTTGTATAATAGGTGATCAATTGATATCTGATGTGTTAGTTGGTAATAAAATAAAAGTTAAAACCATTTTAGTTGATCCAATTGGTAAAGATTTAAAAGTAACTGGCTTAAATAGATATTTAGAAAATAGAATTTTAAATAAATTAAAGGACAAAAACGCTCTAGAAAGAGGTAATTATTATGAGTAAAGAAAAAAAATACTGTATAGGATGCGGTGTATTGTTACAAGATGAAAATATGACTATAGATGGATATACTACAAGTATGGAAAATGATATTTGCAGTAGATGTTTTAGAATGAAAAACTATGGCGAATATCAGATTGTGACAAAATCTAATGAAGAATATATAGATATTTTAAAAAGTGTAAATAAGACTAATGACCTAGTTCTTTATATAGTTGATTTATTAAATCTAGATAGAGATTTGAAACACATTAGAAATTATATTAATAATAAAGTAATATTGGTATTGAGCAAAAGAGATGTTCTTCCTAAAAGTGTAAAAGACGAAAAACTTATTGATTATTTTAAAAATATGGAATTAGATTATGATGATATAGTAGTGGTTAGTCCTAATAAAAATTATAATATCGATGAGTTATTACACGTAATTAAGAAATATAAGACTAGTAAAAATGTGTATGTTGTAGGTCACACAAATGTAGGAAAATCAACATTAATAAATAAACTTATGAAGAATTATTCTGAAAACGAGTGTGAACTTACTATTTCACCGTTGCCATCAACTACGTTAAACAAAATTTCTATTAAATTAAGTGACGATTTGACACTAATAGATACTCCTGGACTAATAGATAGAGGTAATATAGTTAATTATGTTGATCCAAGTCTATTAAAAAAGATTAATCCTAAAAAAGAAATTAAACCAAAAACTTATCAAATTAAAAAAGGACAATGTTTAATTATTGGTAATTTAATAAGAGTAGATTATGTTGAAGGTGGAAAAAACAGTTTCACTGTCTTCATGTCTAATGATTTAAAAGTACAAAGATTTAATCTTCAAAAACAAGAAGGATTAAAAGATTTATATCCAAATGAATTAGATGTTTTATATCATGAGGATGTTGTAGTTAATGGACTTGGTTTTATAAAAATTGTTGAAAAGGCAAAAGTTGTTATATATGCGGATAAAAATGTGGAAATATATACAAGAAGATCTTTAATTTAAATAACAGTCAAAAACTGTTATTTTTTTGTAAAGAAGTGTATTTTTTTATATTTTATATTAAGTTTATGATATAATAATTATGGGTGTTAATATGAAAATAAACATTAAATCTATTGATATAAATTACATACAATATGGTAAGGGTAGCGATGTTATATTGCTTCATGGCTGGGGTCAAAATATAGAAATGATGAAACCACTTGGCGATAAATTGTCTAAGAATAATAGAATAACTATAATTGATTTGCCAGGATTTGGTGATACTGCTGAACCAAAAGAGGAATTGACAATTTATGATTATAATGAAATTATAGAAGAATTTATAGAAAAATTGAAAATAAAAAATCCAACTCTTATAGGCCATTCGTTTGGTGGAAGAATTTCAATGATCTATGCTTCTAAGAACCAAGTTGATAAATTAGTTTTATTTGGTAGTCCATGTATCGCTAAAAATCCTAAATTAAGTTTTAAAGTAAAGATATTAAAATTTCTCAAAAAAGTTCCTGTTATAAACAAACTAGAAGGATTCGCAAAACGTCACATTGGTTCAAGGGATTATAAAAATGCAAGCGACATAATGCGAAAGATATTAGTTAATACGGTAAATGCTGATTTAAGTGATTGTTGTAAAAAAATAAAATGTCCAACTCTTCTTATTTGGGGAGAAAACGATACTGAAGTAGATGTTGAAGAAGCAAAACAAATAGAGAGTATGATTGATGATGTTGGACTTATAGTTTTGCCAAATTCTACTCATTATGCATATTTAGAAAATTTAAATCATGTTACTAATATTTTAAGAAATTTTTTGTGAGGTGATTAAATATGGTTTTATATTATCTTTTGTACTTATTAATTTTTCTTTATGTAGTTGCTATTAGCATGAAATCTTATCATATGCTACAACAAAATCTATATAATGAAAATAATCGTTATCTTAAATGGGTATGGAAAAATAAACAATTAATTTATAAGAATATAGATTTATATGGAATTGTCTTTTCGTGTTTAATATTATTTACACAAAATATTAATTTGATTAATTTCTTTTTAGTAATATTAATGAGCGTATATGTAGTTGCGTTTTTTAGATTTCAAGATAGTAAAAAATATGATCAAGACAAAAAACCTCTAGTAGTTACAAAAAGAGTAAGAAGATTGATGATTACAACTTATTTATTACATTTAATTCCGGTAGTAATATCTATTTTTGTTAATGATTTTGCACCATATTGTTTGTTATTGTTAAGTGTAATGTCGTCACTTAATTTCTATGTAGTATTTATAGCAATGATTTTTAATTTTCCGGTAGAAAGAGGAATATATCATTATTATGAACATAAGGCAAAATTGAAATTAAAAAGCATGCCAAATTTAAAAACAATAGGTATTACTGGTAGTTATGGAAAAACAAGTTGTAAAAATATTTTGGCTGATATTTTAAATATAAGATATAATGCTTTACCAACACCTAAAAGTTTAAATACATTTAATGGACTTATGATCACTATTAATAATAAATTGAGTAAATTTGATGATATATTTATTGCAGAGATGGGGGCATATGTAGTTGGTGAAATCCGTGGACTATGTGAATTAGTAAATCCTAAATATGGAATTATTACATCTATTGGTACTTCTCATTTAGCAACTTTTGGTAGTCAAAAAAATATTCAGAAAGCTAAAATGGAATTGATAGAATTTTTACCAAAAGATGGAGTAGGAGTATTAAATGCTGATGATGAAAATCAAAAATCATATAAGATAAAAAACAACTGTAAAATATTATGGATTGGCATTGATAGTGAAGATGTTGATGTAAGAGCAAGCAATATTATATGCAGTGGAAAGGGAACTTCTTTTGATGTTAAATTCAAAGATAGTAACAAAGTTTATCGTTTTGAAACAAAATTGTTAGGTAAACACAACGTATATAATATTTTATCTGCATTGGCCTTGGGACGTGAATTTGGTGTTAGTATAAAAGATTTGCAGTTAGGAGTTAAAAAAGTAAGACCAGTTGAACATCGATTAGAATTAAAAAAAATAGGGAACTTTTATCAAATTGATGATGCATACAATTCAAATCCGGTTGGAGCTAAAAGTGCATTAGAAGTGTTAGATATGATGGATGGAGACAGGATAGTTGTTACTCCGGGAATGGTTGAATTAGGTGAACAAGAAGAAAAATTAAACAAAAGATTTGGTGAACAAATTGCAGATGTTGCTAATAAGGTAATTTTAATAGGTGAGAAAAGAACCAAGCCTATTTATGACGGGTTAATTAAAGCAGGGTTTAAAAAAGAAGATATATATATATCTAATGATGTTAGAGAAGCATATACTATTTTGAATAAATTAAAAGGAAAAAAAGATATGTATGCGCTATTTGAAAACGATTTACCGGATACATATACAGAAAAGTAGGAGGATTTTATGATTAGATTAGGAGTTATATTTGGTGGTGAAACTGTTGAACATGAGGTTAGTATTATTTCGGCAGTTCAAGCAATGAATAAAATGGACACAGAGAAGTATGAAGTAGTACCAATTTATGTTACTAAGGATAGAGAATGGTATACAGGGGATTCTTTAAAAGATATAGATGTATATCAAGATTTAGAATTATTAAAAAGATATAATAAAAATGTAATATTATATTGTAAAAACGGAAGGTTTGTACTTCAATCTAAAGGGTTCTTTAAAAGAGTAGTTAAAGAAATCGATATGATTTTTCCTGTTGTTCACGGAACAAATATGGAAGACGGAGTTTTGCAGGGCTATTTAAGAAGTATTGGTGTTCCTTTTGTGGGTTGCGATGTATCATCAGCTGCTGTATCACAAGATAAAATATTCCAAAAGCAAATCTTTAAAGATTCAAATTTACCTATTACAGACTTTGTTTGGTTCTTTGATACCGAGTATTTAGATGATCCAGAATCAATTATTAAGAAAATAGAAAAACTCAAATATCCGGTTATTGTCAAACCCGCAACACTTGGTAGTAGCATAGGAATATCTATTGCAAACGATAAAGACATGTTGGAAAAATCAATTGAAGATGCGATTAATTATGATAATAAAATAGTTGTAGAAGAAGTCGTAGAAAATTTAACAGAAGTTAATATTAGTGTTCTTGGTAATTATGAACATATAAACCTAAGTGAAATAGAACAAGTAATGAGTGATAATGATTTGTTGACTTATGAGGATAAATACATTGGAAGTTCTAAAAAAACTCCGGGAACATCCAAAGGAATGGCTAGTGCGGTTAGAAAAATTCCGGCCGATATATCAGAAAAATTAAAAGAAGAAATAAGAGAAATAGCTACTGAAGCCTTTAGAGTATTAAATGCTTCCGGAGTTGTTAGAATAGATTTCTTAATTGATAAGAAAAAGAAAAAGGTATATATAAATGAAATTAACTCTTGTCCTGGTTCGCTTGCATTTTATTTGTGGGAACCAACAGGAAAAGATTATTCTGAGCTATTAGATGATATGATAAATATTGCAATTAAAGATTATAAAAAAAGAGTAGGAAAAATACATTCGTTTAATAGTAATATATTACAAGGATTTTCAGGCAGTAAGGGACTAAAAGGAATAAAAAAATAAAATAGTGGGTGATGGAAGGATGTTAGATATAATGAGTATAAAAAATAAAACCATGTTATTATCTAATCTATCTTTTGATCACCCTTTGTCATTACAAGAAATAAATGACTTGATAAATATGTTATCTCAGGGAGTTTTAATTGGACAAATATATTTTAAAGATGAAGTGGATGTAGAAAGTATTGAAAAAGTTAAACTACTATTGGAAGTGTTGCCAAATATAGATGACAAAAAGATAGAAAAATATATTATGAGAAAAATCGATGATGATGATAAAAATAAGCTGGACAAATTGACCTTTCAAAATATTGATACATGGAATATTGCGTATTCTATAGAACATAATAGATTTTCAGTTACTAGTTTAGCTAAATATCGTTTAATTGATGAGTGGTTTAAAAGCACTATAAAAGAAATGCCTGAAGGATTGTCTTGCTTAGAAAAAGTTTGTTATCTATATGATAAGGTAAAACTGTTTGAATTTAGCACAAATCCTAAATATGGAAGATTACCAGAAATAATATCTGATGGAGTAGCTAATTCATATGGGTACAATTTATTATTTAAAGAACTTTTAACAATGTGTAAAATACCTTGTAAAACGGAACCGTATTCAATTGATGGTGAAGAAAGTTATATAACTCTAGCAGAATTGTACGATGAAAAACATGGTGTAGATGGTATTTATTTGTTTGATGCTTCTATGGATACGATTGGTAAAGAGCAATATAAGAATGGATTAGCTAGAAGAATGAATTATAATTTTTGTGCGATTACGTTAGATAAATTTTCGAGATTAAATGGACAAGTTTTTCCAGGAGGGATATTAAGAGTATTAATGGCTGAAGATGAACTTGAATATAAGCATAATTTAAATAGGTATAATAAAAAAAATGGATACAAAGAAAGTTTGAAAACTGAAAATATATTCCAAGAAAAAATAGATAATGTTTATTTAAAATGTTTTAATACAAAAGATATAAATGAAGAAACACTGTTTAACGTTTTCTCTGAAAGAGTAAACTGTTTGTCGAGAAATATAGAAGAAAGAGAAATTTTACAGGCTACTTTAATTAATAATTATAAAGATAGAGAAAAAGACTTGTTTGCAGATAAATCTGTAAAGAAAATGTCAAAAAACAATCTATTAAGTGCATAATAAATAGGCATTTTTATTTGTTAAAAATAAAAATGTAAAAAAAAATACATAACAGTTGAATTTTAAAAAAAACTTTGATACAATTAATACATAAAATAAAGGAGGAAAAGAAAATGAGAGATAGTAAAAATTTAGTTATTGGTATGCTTTGCGCAGTAGTTTGCATTATGGCTGTTGCGTATGCTGCATTTAGTACAACATTAGAAGTTAATGGTACTGCAACAATTTCATCAAATTGGAAAGTAGGATTCACAGATATTACTTGTACAGCAACTGAAGCAGAAGGTGGAGCTACTTCTATCACTGTTGGTGAAGAAACGGTTGAACTTGAAGCTAATGGTGCATTAGTTGGTGAAGCTGGTACTAGTACTTCTGCTACTTTCGATGTAACTTTCTTACAACCAGGAGATTCTGCTGTTTGTACAGTTACAGTAAAAAATAGTGGAACATTAAATGCTAAAGTAGAAACATTAACAGTTACTAATCCAACAGGTGGAATCATTACTTATGTAGTAGACAGTATTGCTCAAGGTGATAAATTAGCTGCTGGAGCATCTGATACATTTACAATAACTGCTACATACGATGATACAGAAGAACAACCAGAAGACGAAGCATTAAGTAAAACTTTAACAATTACTGCTGTTTATTCACAAGATTTATCAGCATAAGTTTAATAGAAGTTTGATTACAGGCACATAAATACGTGCTTGTTTTTTTATTATAAAAATAAATATTTATTGATTTTATTTTACGATATGATATAATTAAATTATAAAAAATAGGAGGAGAAAGAAATGAAAGATAGTAAAAATTTAGTTATTGGTTTATTATGTGCGGTAGTTTGTATTATGGCAGTGGCATATGCTGCATTTGCTACAACATTAAATGTTAATGGTACTGCAACAATCGCATCAAACTGGGATGTTCATATCAGTAATATTTCTTGTAAAGCTACACCAGTTGAAGGTGGAACAACAGATGCAGAAGCAGTTACAAAAAGCTTTGGAGCTACAACTGCTCAATTTAACATGAAGTTTTTCCAACCAGGAGATTCAGCTGAATGTGTAGTAACTATTACAAATAGTGGTACATTAGATGCAAAAGTAAGTACAATTGAAACAATTATTACAGATGCCAATAATAATACAAATAAAACTGATGAAACTTTAACTTTAGAATCAGATGCAATTCGTTATAATTTGTCTGGAATTGTTGAAGGAACTACATTAGCTGCTGGACAAACTAACACATACACAATTAGTGCTGAATTCTTTGATGTAGCTAACGGACAAACTCCATCAGAAGATCAATTAAGTAAAACAGTAACTGTTAATGTTACTTATGAACAAGATTTAGCTTAATTAAATTAGAAGATATACTTAGTTATATCTTTTTTTTATAAAAATATTGTGTTAATTATTTAATCATGATAAAATATTCTTATAATAATAAAGGAGGAAATTATGAAAGATAAAGGTGTATTAATCGGAATGTTATGTACTGTAGTTGTAGTTATGGCAGTTGCTTTTGCTGCATTTAGTACTTCACTACAAGTTAATGGTACTGCAACAATTGCATCGACTTGGAAGGTAGCGTTTGATAAGTCAAACTCAAGCTGTTCTGATGGAAGTAATATTGTTATGAATGGAGAATCTACATTAGCTACAATTGGTGTATCTTTAGAAACTCCAGGGGATTCAGTAACATGTACTTTGGCTGTAAAAAACTCTGGAACACTTGATGCGTATTTAAAATCAATCAATGTTACTCCTACAGGAGATGCTCCAATAACATTTACTGTTGAACCAAGTACAACAGCTTTAGCTACTAGACCAACATTGGCAGCAAATGGTGGAGTTGAGTACATTAAATTAACAGCAACTTATGATGCTGATACGGAAGGACAACCAGAAGATTTAACAAACTCTGTAGTAATAGTTGCAAATTATGAACAAAAATTAACAACAACTAACTAAAATTAAAAGACAAAAAATAAGACTTTATAGTTTTATTTTTTTTTTGCCTATGATATAATTGTATACATAATAGGGGTGGTATGATGCTAGGTAGGAAAGGTCAAGTATTAGTAGAATTTATTTTAATATTTCCAATTCTAGTTATGCTTCTTTTTGCTGTGGTAGATTTTGGTAGGATTTTTGTTAATCAAAGCGAATTAGAGACGGCTCTAGGCATTATCAACGATATCGATAGAGAAAGTATTAATGAACAAGTTTTGTATGATGAAATAAATAAAAATACAAAAAATAAAATAAATGTTTCTATCACTAATGAAGAAGATGGGTATATTAATATAATTTTAACTAGAAAGATAAATATTATTACTCCAGGTTTAAATTTAATATTATCATCCCCTTATGAAATTAAAACTAGTAGGGTGGTTAAATATGGACAATAAGGGTCAAGTTTTAATTATCTTTTTGCTGATTATTCCAGTTTTAATGTTGGGGGCTGTATATATAATTGATAATGTTTATATTGCGTATCATAATAACAAATTGAATGAAATAAATAACTTAGTTATTAATGATGCTGTAATAAATGATTTGAGCACTTCAGAAATAAGAGAATATATTAAAAAGAATGATGAAGGTATAGAAATAGAATTTATTTTAATTAGTACTGATAAAGTAGAGATAAAACTATCTAAAAAAATAAAAAGTTTATTTGGTATTGTAGTAGGGAAAAAAAGTTATACTATAAAGTCTAATAAGACAATGAAAATTATGGATAAGCCAATATATCAATAAATGAGGATGTGATATTATGCAAAAAACAAAAAAAGGTAAAATAATCACTATAACATCTATGAAAGGTGGAGTAGGTAAAACTATTAGCACATTGCAACTTGCTATTATTATGAAAAAGTTAAATAAAAGCGTTTTAATAGTTGATTTAGATTTATATAATGGAGATATTGCATTTTCGTTAGATATAAACATTAAGTCTAGTGTTTATAATATTTGTGATGATGTTACGAATAACAGATATAAATCAGATTTGTTAAAAGAGTATATTGCTAAATATGATGAATTTATTGATATTTTAGCGTCACCAAAAGATCCTAGACAAGCTACTAAAATAGATAGAAAATCTTTAGATATAATTTTAAGAAGTCTTAGCAATAAATATGATGTTATATTAATTGATACTAATCATATATTGGATGTTGTTAATATGGTGGCGTTTGAATGTTCAGATATTATTTTAGATATCTTTACTAATGATGCATTTGATATTAAAAGGACAAAAAACTTTATATCAATTTGCAAAAATATGAAAGTAGATAATTTGAAATTAGTTTTAAACAATTCAATAGAGGATAGGAAAAAATATTTTAGTGAATATGATATAGAGTCAGTTATTAAAGATAAGATCGATTTTATAGTACCTAAAAGTTTTAATATAAAAGGTTTAGATAAATACATTGTAGATGGAAAAACTATAGAAGTTTGTGAAAAAGTATTAAAAAACAGTTCAAAAGACTATGCGAAACTTTCACATTTTGCTCTTAGTTTATTAGAAGATAATAGAAAGGGTGATGAAAGTGAAAAAAAATAGTTGGTTTGAGGAATTTGAAATATCTGAACAAAAAACAAACAATAATTATAGCAAATCGATTACTAATGATTATGATATTTTTAAAGATAAAGAACTATTAGATAAATTTAGAAATACTATTATTCAAGAATTAATTGATAATCAAATACCTGATGAAAAATTACTTACTCAATATATTAATGAAGAGATAGATAGAATTACAGAAGGTTATGATTTATCTAATGTTGAAAGAAATCACATTTTTAATTTGATTGAAAATGAAATAAATGGTTTTGGACCAATTACAGAACTATTAGAAGATAAAAATGTTACAGAAATAATGGTAAATGGACCAGATGAAGTTTATATAGAAGTTGATGGTCAATTAATAAGAGATGATTCAGTATCATTCATTAATGATGAACATATTATTAGGACTATCCAAAGAATTGTACAACCTCTTGGTAGAACAATAGATTCTACTAATCCAATGGTTGATTCTCATTTGCCTGATGGCTCAAGAATTAATGCGATTATTCCACCTTTATCAGTTAAAGGACCGGTAATGACAATTCGTAAATTTAAAGAAAGTATGAGTAACATAGATTCGCTTATTGGTAACGGAACTTTAACTCCGTACATGGCTAGATTTATGGATGCTTGTGTTGAAGCAAAACTTAACATAATAGTTTGTGGTGGAACAGGTAGTGGAAAAACAACGCTATTAAATGTTTTATCAAATTTCATTAATCCGGATGAAAGAATTATTACAATTGAAGATGCTGTAGAATTAAAATTAAAACAAACTCATGTAATATCTCTTGAAACTAGAAATGTTAATTATGAAAGAGAAGGAGAAGTAACAATTCGTGACTTAGTTAGAAACTCACTTCGTATGAGACCCGATCGTATTATTGTGGGTGAAGTTCGTGGAGAAGAAGCGTTTGATATGTTACAAGCGATGAACACAGGACATGATGGTTCCCTTACAACTCTTCATGCTAATTCAGCAATTGATGCATTAAACAGACTAGAAACAATGATTTTAATGGGTGGAATTGATATACCGTTAAAGGCAGTTAGAGATTATATAGAAAATGCAATTGATATAGTGATTAACATTGAAAGATTAGGAGACGGAAGACGTAAAGTAACAAGTATATCAGAAATAGTTGGTTTTGATGGGGAAAATATTATTTTAAAAGATATTTTTGCCTTTCGCCAGAATGGGTTAACTGATAAAGGTGAAGTTAACGGAGAATTTATTCTTTATAATTATGTGCCTCTAGTATATAGAAAGATAAGAAATAGAGGAGTTCATTCTGTTGATGATATTTTTGAACCTATAGAAAAAGATTTAGAAAAGAAAAATAAGAAAAAGAAAGAAGATTAGGAGGTAATACTATGTCTAATAGTTATGATATTAATTTATTTGTTATACAATCGATTCTTATTATAATACTATTTGGCATAGTATTATGGTTAGTCAAATTAAGCAGAATTACTAGACTAGAAAGAAGATTTAGCAAATATTCAGTTAATGTAATTGAAAATAAAGAAATAGCTTTATTTGATAAACTAATAAGACTTTATACAAAATTAAGAAAAAACATATCTAAATTTTTATATAAATTAAAAATATTTGATGAGTATAGTTTAAAATACGAAAAATATTGTGATAACGCTAGTGTTATACGAGAAGATCCGATGGATTATATGTCTACTAAAGTCTTAACTGGTTTTGCAATGATGATATTAATTGTCATATCTGATGTTTTTCAATATAAACCTATTACATCTTTTCAACTATTAACCGCATTTTTAATAGGATTTTTTATACCTGATGTGTTGTTGATTTCTAAAGAAAAGATGCGAAAAAAACAAATAGAAAAAGACATGTTAAAAGCAATTATTATTATGAACAACTCTTTTAAATCAGGACTTAGCATCATGCAAGCAATATATATGGTATCTAATGAATTAGATGGACCGATTAGTGAAGAGTTTAAGAAAATGTATATAGATTTAAGCTTTGGACTAAATATGGAAGTTGTATTCGAGCGATTTACTAAAAGAATTGATACTAAAGAAGCTAGATATATTACTACTTCATTAAATGTATTAAATAAAACAGGGGGTAATATTGTCCAAGTATTTGCGTCTGTAGAAAGAAATTCTTTTACTAGAAAAAAATTAGAAGAGGAATTAGGGGCGCTTGCAGCTAGTAGTAGTGCAATATTTAAGATATTAGTGGTAATTCCTGTATTATTATTTGCGACTGTTTTTGCACTGAATCCAGCATATTTAATTCCATTATTTTTAAATCCTGTTGGATGGTTCCTGTTAACTTTAATGTTGTTAATATATATTGTGTATATAATAGTAATAAGAAAAGTAATGAAAGTTAAGGTGATGTTATAATGAAAAATAATAAAACTTTAGCTTTAGCACATAAGCTTTATTCAAAAGAAACAATTGAAAAATATCAAAAGAAAATAAATTTACTTGGGTATAAAAAAACATATGATGCAGTTATTTTTCTAAATATTAGACTTTTAACTACCATATTAATATTTTTTGTGGTATTATATGTATCTAGTTGGGGGTATATTGTAGCACCAATAATATCAGTGATTTACTTTTATTATTTGCCTAAAGTAATGATAGACAAAAAAGTAGAAGCGAGAGCTGAAAGCCTAGATGGGGATGCTATGTATTTCTTTGAAATATTAACATTGTCATTAGAAACTGGACGCAATTTAAAAACAGCACTAGAAATTACTTCTAATAGCATAGATTCAGAACTATCATATGAATTTAGACAAGCATTAAGAGAAGTTCGTTTTGGTAAAAGTTTAAATGAAGCATTAGAAAATTTAAAACTAAGAATACCATCTGATACTATTAATAATATTATTCTAAATATTTCTCAATCAAATATATTTGGTAATAGTATAATTGAAACTATGTATAATCAAATAGATTATATAAGGGACAAACAAATATTAACTGCTAAAGCTAAAATTAGTAAGATTCCTTTAAAGGTTTCTGTTATATCAGTAATATTCTTTATACCATTAATTATGATATTATTATTATCCCCAGTAGTTTTACAATTCTTAAGTTAGGAGGAGCATTATGAGTGGACATTCAAAGTGGGCGACTATTCACAGAAAAAAAGGTGAATTAGATCAACAAAGAGGAAAAATATTTCAAAAAATAGCAAAAGAAATTTATGTTGCAGCAAGGGGGACAGATGGGAATCCAGATAATAATCCATCACTTCGTGCTGTATTAGAAAAGGCAAGAAGTAATAATATGCCTAAAGATAATATTCAGAAAGCAATAGATAAAGCAACTGGTGCATTAGGTGGAGAAGATTATGAATCTGTAAGATATGAGGGTTATGGACCAAATGGTGTTGCGTTTATGGTTGATTGTTTAACAGATAATAGAAACAGAACTGCAGGTCTTGTTAGAAGTTCATTTACTAAAAAAGGTGGTAATTTGGGGACCGATGGCTCTGTAGCATACATGTTCGAAAGAAAAGGTGTTATAGTTACTGATAAATCTATTGACGAGGATACTGCTATGATGGTAGCGCTAGATAATGGAGCACTAGATTTTATAGTAAATGATGACAATTATGAAATCTATACAGATACAGAAAACTTTATAGCTGTAAAAGATGCATTAGAATCGTCAGGTGTTAAAGAATTTATTACTAGTGAAATTACTTTCATTGCATCTAATTTAATAGAAGTTGATGACGAGGCAAAAGAAAAAGTTTTGGGGCTAGTAGAAGTTTTAGAAGACTTAGACGATGTTCAAGCTGTATACCATAATTTAAGTGAATAAGACTAGTATTAGTCTTTTTTTTGTGTTATTATGATTACAATAGGTGGTAGTGAAAATGAAGAAAAATAAAAAAGTTCTAATAATTGCAATTATAGTTTCACTTTTATTAGTAGTAGGAATAATATTGCTTTTAACACTTAATAAAGATAAAAAACAAAAAGAAGAAGACATAGATATGGTAA